>CAKSOE010000003.1 GCA_934476675.1 uncultured Clostridia bacterium
CAGCCGATTGATGTGCCCGTCATTGCGACAGCTTGTTTATTCTACCACTTTATCATGCTGTTGTCAATACTTTTTTTCGATTTTTGTTGTTTTTGGTGATTTTGTCTGTTATTTTTTCCTTTACACGTTAATCACTTATGCAATTTAGCTCATTCCGGCAATAGTTGCAACCGCCGCTATTGCAATCGGCACTACCATAGCTATAACCGTGACAAGGCAAATTATTCTTACTGCCTTTTTACTGAACATTTATATCATTCCCTTCTTTAACCGATTTTATCTATAAGTCTTACAAGAACCGCAGACGCCTGTGCGCGTGTCGTGGTTGATTTCGGACAGAAAGTACCGTCTCCCATACCGTTAATCAAACCGTTTGCCACTGCCATTTTTACTCCCGACTGCGCCCATCGGCTTATATCCGCATTATCGCTGAACGCAAGCTCATCCGGCTCAGCAAGTCCTTTCATCGTGCTTGCATTGAGTATATACTGATACATTCCTGATGTCAGAAATGCCATTTCCTCACGAGTTATAGCAAGTCCGCCGTTAAACGAGCCGCTGTACTTCACATACGACGTATCATTTTCGCGCACTATTTCCGATTTATAGCCTGTCAGCATTTCGTGCGGAATAAGTCCTTTATCCATCGCGCTTTTTAAATAACCGGCATACCAGTCGCTCTTTTTCGCATCAAGACACCCTTCGTCGCCGCATTCCGTTTCCGCTATTCCCACGGTATTCATTATCATTTTCAGATATTCGGCTCTTGTAACGGCGCTTTCCGGCAAAAAAGTATATTCATCTGCCCCCGACACAATTCCTCTGTCCGAAAGCCTGTTTATCATGTCCTCCGCCCAGTGTCCCTTTATATCGAGAAATTCTGCCGCATACGCATTTGCCGATAATGCGGCAGCTACAGCAAATATCAATAGAAATTTTTTCATTGCAGTCTCCGTTTCGTTTTGAAGCTTTAATTTCTTTCTATTATACATCATTACCTTAAAAAAATCTACTGTTTTTTTTAAATTTTTTCTTAATCTTATATGAACCGCATCTCAGACAAGCGGTGTACCGATTATTTTCGGCTTTTCTCCTTTCATAAGACTGTTGTAATTTTCCTTAAAATCGGCATGGGTAAGCATACGCCGCTTTATGGTTCTCGGCGGTGCAAGCGACAGCTCATACATAAACGGTCCTGTATACTTTACATCGTTAAGCGCAGCTATCAATTCATTCCAATCTATTTTTCCCTCGCCCGGCAGCCAATGCTTTTCATCAACAAAATCAAAATCCGACACATGAGTTGTGATTATTTTTTCACCTATGTCGAGTATAAAATCCTTTATCGGCTGTTTCAGCAAATGATTCGTATCAAAGCACGCACGAAGCCTGTCATCGGCGCTCAGCAGCTCCCGAATATCCTTTGAATCCCTGCCCAGACACGTCCTCGGCAAATTTTCCAACGCTATAACACTTCCGCACTTTTCCACAGCATCGGCAAGATACGCAAGCGATTCCTGTGCTCTTTTTATCTTTTCGCCGCGCTCATTCTCCTTATTCGGCTCGGCGCTCGGGTGAACAATATTTACACTGATGCCTATATCGGCTGCTTTTTTCATCAGCTCCGACAGATATTTAACAGTATGCTTTCTCACATTTTCGTCAAGGCTTGCAAGATCCAGAACCTCAAACGGCATAAACGGCTGATGAAACGACCACAGCTCAATATTATACTTTTTCGCCATGTCGTACACTTCTTTCCATTTGATACTGTCATACCTATCGTAACTAAGCGACAGTTCCATTGCCGAAATCCCTGCATTTGCACAACTTTCAAAGTCCTTTTCTGTCAAATCCTGCGCTCCGCAGCTGCTGACTCCCAATTCGAATTTTTTCATAATCTACCTCCACATAAGCTTATCCATTCTTTTTATAAGCGTACCCTCCGCATCCTCGCTTTCCGCAAGCGTCTGTATATGAAGATACGAAAGTCCGTACGGTGCGCTTAGGCTGATTTGCACCGTTTTTACAAGCTCGGAATTTATGTAAATCTCCCCGAACATTTTTGCGGTATCATATTTAATAGTAAGTATGTCCCAGCCGTTCACGGTTTTTTTGGTCATATTAAAGGATATATGCGACATCTCCGGTGCATATTCGTCACAAGCATTAAACCACCGATCGCTTAACGAGACGGCAACGCCGTTTCCGTTAACTCTGAGCTTTACCGAAACTTCCCCTCTCCCGGACGCCGGAAAATTCCAGACCACTCCCTGTTTTTTATACACAAGCCGCTCATCTTCAACCCTGCATATCTGCAACGCCTCCTCAGAGTTTCCGTCGGGATCCTGTACAAGCAGTGCGCCGTTTGTTCTGTTATATGCGCAATGTCCCGAAAAACCCCTGTAATTTCCCAGATTGCTTTTTACATACATATGCGTTGAAACATTTGCCAGTCCGAATCTGAAATCCTCATGCCGCTCCGTTTCATAAAGCCAGTCAAGGTCAAGTATTACAACCTTTCTGCATATATCATTCTGCCCGAAATGAATCAGAATTTTATTGAACGGCAATTCCGCAATCTGTGCCTGGTGAACGCTTTTATCATGCGAATTCGGACCTCCTGCGGAGCGGAAATCCGCATTGTTGCGCAGCGGATTGAGATACAATTCGCGTATTCTCCACGTTTTTCCGTTATCCTCGCTTACCGCAAGATGATTTGCATCACGGTTTGTGAAAACGTCCTCCCATATTCCCTTTTTAGCATCCGGATCAAGCTCCGGCCACGTTTTTTCATGGTCAAGCTCGGCGAGCGGCTGAGTGTTGCACCAGAAAAACAGAATACGTCCGTCGGACAGCTTATACAGCAGGGGCATTGTGATTGTTCCGTGAAAATTCGTTATTTCCGGTCCCGTCCATGTTTCGCCGTTATCAAGAGAACGGTATTTATAATGATAGTCCTGTGCTGTTCTTACTATCATTACCATTTCTCCGCCATCAAGCTTTACCATGCTCGGCTCGCAGGAATACTGCTCCCACCTTAATCCCTTATGCGGCGGCTTTACCTCAAAAACCGGAGCATATTTTTCTAAAATGTTCGTTGTCCACGATTCGCCGTCATCATCGGAATATGATACCGTTATGTGAGTTTCGCCTGTTTCCTTTCTGTACTGACCCAAAATAATCCATCGGTCTATATCCTCAAAAAAATACGGCTGCTTCATTATATGAATGTGCTTATCGGTCAACTTGACAAATCTGTTGTTTTCACTGCCGAAGCCCTCGTCATTGAGTATCGCCCAGGTTCCGTCAAGCCCAAAGGCTTCATAAGCGTCCCGTCTGTATTCATCGGGGTAACTGCTGATATATCTGCCCGTTTTGGGATTATACCCTGCCGCACATAATGTTTTGTTGCTTTTTAAAAGCTTTGTTTTCCATGAAAGTCCGCAGTCATATGAGGAAATATAAACGCCTGTTCCGACATCCTCCTGTTCAACCCTGTTTATACTGCCGTATATGCGTATTTCACCGTCGGGAGCAACCGCAATGCTCCTGCACGCGTCACATGGCGGAACGGCAACAACCTTCGGCTCATAAATTAACTTTAACAGTTCCTCGTCATTTTCCGACAGGTTTTTTATCATGTTTTCCAAATAATACATTTTTTCCTCCATTCCGCAGTTACATTATATCATCCGGTATTTTTTAAGTCAACGGAAAAATCGGCCACTTTACTGCGCATATTTTAAGTTTCATTGAAACGCTTCCGTTTTTGGCTTTTACCTTTTTTGAAATCCGCATCGGATGCACCGCAACGCTGTGATCTTCCGCAAATGCGTCCTTTACGCACAGTACGCCTATAACGCCGTCGTTCCCCTCGTATTTCACGTGCATATCGGCATTTTTTCCGCATATTATCACATTTTCGCTGTCGGTTATCTCAACCGGCATAAACGTAATAAATGCGGTTTCAAAAGTATCTTCATTCTTAAATTCAAAGCTGTCCGTTATTGTTATTTCTTCATTCCGCCTGTCAAAAATCATCTCGCGGTCAAGCTTATTAAGATTTTCGCAGTCATATGCTTCTCTTAAGTCAATAACAACTCTGTCTTTATCGCCGCAAAACTCCGTTTCTGTAACCGCACCCTTAAACCGCACCTCATCATATGTGCCGTCGCTTCTTTTTCCGTTCGAGTTGGTATTTACGGACTCAAATTCGGCAGGTCCCTGCAAGTTATTCCCCACTCGCGGCACGCTGTGTCCGAGCGATGAAAGTACCTCAAGCGTATATCTGTTTTTGGAAAAGGTCAGATTCGGGATATATTTGCTTGTTCCCGGGTCGGATACAAAACATTCGTCGCCGGCGGCAATAATAAATCCGCCTATATCATTATGATTATGCGGATTATGGTTTGTTCCCGCCTGAATGTAAGCGCCGAGACTTCTGTCGGCGGTTCTTGAAATGAGTATGCCCTGCTTTTTGAAATATGTACGGAGATTATCGGCCACCGTATTTATTTTCAGCGTATTGCTCAGTCTGACGTCCCAATTGCTCATCATCATAACAATATATATGTCGTTCCCGACATCTTCATATTGACATTCGTATTCCTTACCCGTCCTTTTATACAGATATTCCATACAAAACGCTTCGGGCTTCGTATTAATATCGCAGTCTCCGACTGTCGGATATACGCTGTTTGTAATACCTATTCTGAGCCCCAGCTGTGCCGTTTCAAAAAAGCCTTTTTGCGAATACAAATCTATTTTCCCGTCACTGGCGCGGTAAATCGTATCTGCCGCCGCGATAAATTTTCCGAATCCGTATCCCCAATAAGAAAGTCCCTCAACACAATATCCCTCGGGCAATGAGTTAAGATAATTTTTTATAAGCTTTTCATAAACTGCTATCAGCAGCGCTTTTTCGTCATTGCCGCAATAATAAAGTCCGGCACACACAACGCCGCCCAGACACACACTAAGCCAGTTATCAAACGCATCGAGCCAGTAGAGCGGCACAATTCCGTTTATTTTGATTTTATCGGAATCTTCATGCAGACGTTTAAAAAACACGTCTATTATCTTTTCACGCGTTTTATTTTTCAGTTTTTCTCTTACGTCACGTTCAAGCTTATCTCCCATGCAGCAGTCGCACACAGACAGTCTCCACGCTACCGATGAAGAATACAAATCAATCTGCCCGTGCACTCCGTAATAATCGCTGTACCCGAACACGCTGTCATGCCCTGCCCTTACCCAGCTTTTTCTGTTGCAGACGGACTTTATCCATTCATTTATATGTGGAACAAATCTGCCCTTGTTTTCCACACATTCCGCAAGAACGGTCTGCTCAATCATGCGCATGGATTTAAACATAAGCTTATCCGACACAAAATTGTCTTTTTTATACTTATGTTCAAGGTATATTTCCTCCGTAATTTCCGGAAACGGTTCGGATATGTACTTCTCCGCTCTCGAAATCAAATCCTTTACATCAATATGTTTATACATATTATCCCAGAAATCTCTGTCGGTGATTTTCACACCGACAGAGATTTCTCCGTTCACTAAATATTTTTTTATTTCTTCAGCACGTTCTTTTACCTGCTGCGTAATATATTCCATTTATTCATTCTCCTCGTCTGCATAACCGAACGATACTTCGCTTATGTTGTTCCAATTGTTCGCATTGCTTCCGCGGCACGATATTTTTACATATTTTGCTTCGGTCTTGTTAAATTCGTATTTTTCAAATTCATCGGAAAGACCAGAACTTGTGCCGTCAAATACCGTTGTGTAGTTTTCACCGTCAGCGGATATTTCTATCTTAAAGCTGTACATTCTCGAAGAACCCTGATAGAACGCAACGGAAACGCTGTCAAGATAACCGCTCTTTCCGAGATTGTATTCAATCCACTGCTCGCCCTGTGACGCCCAGCGTGTGTCAAAATCGGAGTCGAGAGTATTTTCCGGACTGTTTGCAATCTGCGGAACATCGCTTGCCGTAATCGTAACCTCCGACAAATCAACCGCCGTAATATGGTTAAACACATATCTCACCGATTTCTTTCCGGCGGCGCTGCATTTTATAATAACGCTGTCGGGATTGACGGTTTTATTAACCGTTACGCCCTCGCCGTATGCCTTGACATCAAAGCTTTTATCTGTTGTTACAATATCATATACGAGCTTTTCGGGTGAAAAATCCTTATAGCTTTCACCGTTTATTGTCACACCGTCAAGCCGTGCGGCGTCCTGTTCAATCATCGGCCATTCATCCAGACTTTTCACCGCCGGTTCTTCATACGGTATCGGATCATGCTCCGTAAGCGGAACCATCCATACCGCGATTTTATCATTACCTGTCGTTTCGGTCTTGATTGCAAGCTTTTTGCCGTCTCCGAACATTATTTCATCATAATCGAAAATGCCTGCCGTAAGCGGAAGCGCCGTATTCTGCATTACCTCGAATTTTGCGTTTGACGGAGATAATATTTTACAGTACAGCCTTTTTGAGCCGCTTTTTAAAATCGCCGTGTTGCCGTTTACTTCAATTTCCTTATCGGTGTGCATGAACCAATAAACAAGATTTGACGTACTGCTCTGTATCTCGTCCTGAATAAGGAACTCACGCCGATTATTTATAAGCGCAATGCCGCGGCGTACTTTTCCGGCATACTTTCGGTAGGTTTCGCTCATATCTAAAATCGAAAACGCCGTATTCTCATCGGAATATGATTTTTCAAATTGGGTATACACTCCGTATTCCTGACCGTACTCCATATCGGGATACATTTTTCCCGGATTAAACAGGAGCGTGTTATGCCCCTGCGGCGATGCCGCATAATAGATAAATCTTGTCATTCTCGACTGATTCGGGAATCCCACACGCGAATCTATTCTCGGATAAAGCTCGCTGCTCCATTCTTCGCCCAAAGCCGCAACGGTAAACGTGCCCGTGTCCATGTCGGCATGCGATATTTGCGGATAGCCGCCCTTGATTGCGGCATACAGTGCGTTCGGATCGTTCCATGCGCTTCTGAGCATGGATACCGGAGTAAAGCCGTCAAAGGTACGATCCTTTTGGAGTCTTCCGTACATACCGCTTGCCTTAAAAGTATCATCATCGCACCAATACGGCGCAAACGTACTGTAACTTTTGTTTTCGTCCATAAATTTAAACTGGTATTCGGCAAAATCAGGATTTTCAAATTTCTTTGCCATATAAAACAGAGCCGCACTGCCTATCTGATGACTTTTATCATCACCGTATTTGAAACGTATTTTTTTCGTCGGCCCCTGCATATATACAAGGAAATATCCCGTCTGTGACACGCCCTTGAAATCGCACAGCTTATACGAGCTGCCAAGTGTGGAATCCATGGCGGCGGTAAATTCAAAGAGATTTGACGTCATGTATTCCCAATAGCTCATTCCCTCCGGAAAAGCGCCGTCGGGATAGTATTCCAAAAGCGATTTCGGAATTTCCGAAACAGACTGCACCACCATCTGCGCCGCTTTATACGGCTGCTCGTTCATAATCGCAAGAGCGGCTATTCCCATTCCGCCGTTTGTTACGGGATTCCAGTTGTTTGTGTTCAGATTCGGCTTGCCTATACGCGTATCAAGAACGTGCCTTTCAACCGCACTTACAATAACACTTCTCTGCTCCCCCGAAAGCGCATCGTAAACAAGGTCATAAGTTATTCCGACATTCTTTGCACAGTCACCGACATTCAAATCCTTACCGCTTGCATTCCAATGGCTGTAATTCGCCATTATTTCCATCTTTTTGTATGCTGCGTCCGCATATTTTTTATCAAGCGTAAGCTGATAAGCCATACCGAGTATTATCAAATCCGCACCGCGGTATTCCATGTCCGTTCCGGCGCTGTTGTAGGTAAATTCAAGCGGAATATTAAAATTTGCCGCAGACTTATCGGCTGTATTAATCACATATTCCGCCCATTTCTTTACATAATAGTTATCCTCTTTGAGCCAGCGTCTTGTACGTTCCCACGATTCCTTATCGCCAAGTACCCTCGGATGCTCTCCGTTCGGGCATTGGCGCTTGAAGTCGTCCATAACCTGCTGCACCGACGGAATATTCGAGACATCGTAAACCTCATCCCATTTGGTGTAATCGGGAAACTTAGCCTCAAAGTTCGTAAGGGTCTTTGCCATTGCCGTTTCATAGGTCATTCCGTCAATCGTGTCGATAACGGTTCTGGTTTGCGTTCCGCCCGACAGCTGTCCGCTTCTGTATGCGCTGCCTATACGTTCGCCGCACAGGGGCTTTGTGTTATACGTTACGGTGTTTTCGTCAAATGATGATTTCAGCTCATTCACCTCGAGCTTATCCGAAGAAGTACCTCCGAAAATATACAGCTTTGCACTGATAACCTCATTTTTATCCTCACTGAGATTTATTTTCAAGTGCGGTTTGTTAAACTTCGCCTCGCGCGAATAGAACCTGCCGTTTATGACGGCATTGCTTACTATTCTCGGAACAAGCTGAATATTAATTTGCCTGCTGCCGTTTCTGAACTTTTTTCTCACAGCGGTTGTAATATCCGCCTCGTACCAAAATCCCAGCCTGGGATTCGGAGGCGAAAGGATTTCGGGATTATCCGTTTTAAGCTCCGAAAAGTCAAACGAACAGTATATAACGCTTTTTGAACCCGTACCGTTACCCTCGCCGGCATCTATCGTTGTCCAGCTGCCGTAATTGGTGTCCGGCTGATTCATATGCACGCTTGTGTCACTGCCGGCAATATAGGTATATTCCTCCGCCGCCGCGTGCGATGCCCCGAAAATGGCAAAAAGCATAAACAATAACCAAGCCTTTTTCAATGTCCGTCCTCCTATCTGTAAATGATAACTTCCCATATTACGCTTGCTCTTGCGCGTATGAGAACCTCGTCGCCAATCTGAATTTCACCCATATTTCCGTATCTCACATCATCGTTTTCCACAACAAACACCGCCGCACCGCTTGCCGGATAGAGCTTGTAGTCGCTTTCCTTTGACGGTTTGTCCGCTGTTGACACCCTTAATACCGAACCGAGACGGTTATATACTTTTCCCCTTAAAACCTCATAATACGGTATTTTTCCCGTGCCTACCTTATCCTTTGCGATAAAATATTTGCTGTCCGACGCCTTATTTACAATAAGCACGTCTGTTACATAGTCCGTCACGGAATCTCTCAGGCATATGATTGCATCGCCCTTTTCGACATTATCTATGAGCGAATACTTATTCTCGCGTATGTAATACTCCTTTTTCGATTCCTTGTCATAGCCACATATTTTTTGCATTATTTCATCGTCGTCCGAAATGCAGGTCATAATATCCGTCACAATCAAAAGCGGTGTATCGCGCTTTATATCGGCGGTTATTTTTGCATTTATGTCGGCAGAGGTTCGGCTGACAACCGCTTTCGCTATACCGAAGCTGTCAACGTCATATGCCGCAATTTGGGTGTAGTCGTATGCGGTCACTATGGGCAGAGCCTTTCTTACCACCGCATAGTCACTGTCATCGGAATCAATATCCGGGTCGGGAACGCTGAATATAACGGTTGATGTATTGTACATAAAATCTCCGTTATCCGAAAAAACTCTGCTGCCGGACGCCTCCGAGCGGTTTGCAAAATCAAAATCACAACTCAGCTTATCGCTGTTTGACGAATAGATACGTACAATTTCGTTCTTGCCGTTAATGCTGTATTTTATAAGCTGCGGCGTAACCTTTGTGCCGGTACCCAAAACCGCGCGCACCGATTCGTTTGTGAATTTAAGCGAATCGTTTATCTTTGCCTTGTCAACCACGCTGTAAGTCACCATTTCTCCCGATGAGGTGAATATTTTCATCATATTTTTTCCATGGTCGGACACATATGCGTTCACCATATATCCGTATTTTAAAAGCTTATTGGAGTTTTGCCGTATATGCGCAACACGTCCGTACATATCCAGTCCCGCAATAATATCGTCTCCGACCGAGACGGACGGTTTTTTATCCTTCGGCAGATTTTTGTAAAACGGTGCAAACTCGTACTTTTTACCGTCAACGGCAATTTCATCTCCGCTTAAAGAGCTTATCGCACCGTACACCTTGTCGGAGCTTGCTTTAATGACCGCATGAGATTTATCCTCATCTGCCGCAACGCCGACAACGTCATCTTGCAGCAGCTCCGAAAAATATGCTTCTCTGCCGTCACGGGTTACTTCAAGGCTGTCGTACTCGGATAGATTTTTTATATCGTTTCCGTAAAAATCGCCTATCGTCCTGTTTGTGGTTTCGATATAATTCACCGCAACTGTGATATAGCTTTCTACCCTTACCACCTCATAACGTCCGTTTCCGTCATTATCGACAAGCGTAAGCGAGCCGTATTCCGGCAGCAAATCCTTTAACGTGTAGCCGAAACGGCCTTTTCCGTTAATTACAACGTCAACGTCCCTGTCAAGCTTATAACTTATTTTCCTGTCGCCGTCATAGGTCACAATTTCATTTATTGTACTTGTATCGTGGTCAATCACATTATCCGTAATTGTTACCGAATTACGGCTGTTATCCTCCGCATAAACAATAATATCGTCCTTTTCTCTGACATATGCCTTTACGTTCATACCGAGAAACGGCAGCATATTAAATTCGTATTCATAAACGGAATTGTCAATTTTAATACAGTTTTTTCCTGCCGATTTGCCGCCGGTAAGTCCTCTGTCCTCAACCTTTGTTACGGTTCCCTTAACGATGCGAATATCAAAGAACGCCTTTATTGCCTCTTTTCTTTCAAGCTTTACGTCCTCGCCCGAAATGCCCGAAAATACATAAGCGTCCTCTTTTAGAGCCGCCGCCAAAAGCTTCGCACATTCCGCACCCGTCAGAAAACCTTTCTTTTCCAGACCCTTTGTCAGCTTGAGCCTGCCCGCCTCGATCCAGTAATCATCGGCATTTTTTACGTTAAATGAATATCCGAGAATATCCACGACTGCTTTTATCGCAACATCGTTTCTGATATTCATATCAGGCTCAAAGCTGCCGCTTGACGCATTGTTTATATACCCGTTTTCAAGAGCAAACGACACCGCACCGTCCGCCGACGCCCTGCCGCCGTAGTATATGTTCATTATATATTCGGCAAACTGTCCTCTTGTTATGTAATCCTTTGCGGCTATGTCACTGCCGCAGACGCCGAGCGCAGCTAAAAGCTCTGCATTTTCGTTTATGCCGACTCCCTCCGCATTAACGCTCACAAACGGGCAAAAAAGTGACATAATAATCGAAATAATGCAGACATATACTGTTTTCTTCATTCCTTTACCCCCTGTTTTCCGATACCGACAAATAAATCATTTTGGCACACTGCGCCCTTGTCGCAAATGTATGCGGCTCAAACAGATTATTGTCCGTTCCGCTGATAATATCTTTTTCTTTCATGGCGTAAACTGCGGCTTTTGCATATTCCGCAATTTCGGCATCATCGTCAAAGACCGAAATATCCGCTGCTTCGTTCATATTCAGACATCTGAATATCATAACTGCCGCGTCCTGCCTTGTGACAAAATCATTCGGCATAAACTCATTGTTTTCATTGCCGTTTATCATGCCGGAATTTTTTGCTGTTTTTACAAATTCATAAAACCAGTCCGATGATGAAACATCGTCAAAGGCATCTTCGCCCTCCGAGGTTATATCAAAAGCCCTTACAAGCATTTTTACAAATTCCGCACGCGTGATATTGTTATCCGGCAAAAATTCCGCATTGCCGTTACCCTCGATTACACCTTTGTCTTTAAGATAAGCTATACTTTCCCATGCCCATTTCACTCCCGATAAATCCTTAAACGGCATTGCTGCATCGGAATTTGTGTCCTGGATTATCTGCGGTCTGTTTGACGGGTCAAGCCATGCTTTCGGCACTGTATATGTTCCGTCCGTTGTGTCTGTAACAATTTTTACGGTACCGCCGTTTTTCGCATCACGGATAACCGCGTTTATATCATTGAGCATCTGTTCTGCCGAGGTGTACACGGTGGCTTCGAGTTTTTTTAATATCATAACGGCGATTTCGTCATTTTGGCGCGATATTATATCGTATATTCCGAGATAACCGTCATATTTCTTTATCGTTTCCAAAAGACTTGCCCTGTCCGCCTCGTTCACATACGGTATCACCATGAATTTTTCAAACAGCGCATACACATCGCCGATGCTTTCCGCTTTTTGGGCGGCAAGGTTTTTATTTACATCATCGGCATATTTGTAATAAACATTATCAAGCGCAATGCCGTATTCCGACGAATATTTTTCAAGCGCTGCGGTCATCTGCACTGCTGTCGCGCCGTTAAATGCGTCGATTGCCTCATTAATTAACTGTTCTTCAAACGTTTTGTCGATTATCCGGCTAAGAACGCTGCAAAATTCATCTATTGAAGAATAATCCTCCTCCAAAACCTTTTCGCACAGCTTTTGTTTATCGGTTATTTGGGCGTAATTCTCCCTATTATATCCCAAAGCCTCGTGTTCTCTTTCGACAAGCGCCGCCAGATCGGCAAGCCTCTGCGCATCGGTACGGTTTTTTATTGCAGATATTTCTGCAAACACGTTTTCAAGATAACTCCCGTTAGCAAAGAAAAATTCAGTATGATATTTATTTTTGAGATTATCCGTCACCGCCACATCATAATATCCGCTCTCCGCCATGTCTCCCATAATAATCTCATCCGTAACTGTTCCGTTTGCCGCAGTAAGCTGATTTGCATATATTGTTTCGCCGCTGTTGCGTGCGGTTATAAGTATCAGCGCATAGTCCGCCCTCCCGATATTAAAATCCACCGTCACCTTTGACGTGCCTGTGTCAACAACCGCACTGTTTTCGGCAGATGCCGCACCTGCGAACATCACCGCACACAAAACCGCCGCTGCCGGCATTAAAAATCTTTTTATCATAATGTCAAGCTCTCCTCCTGCCTTATCCCTTTACCGCACCTATCATAATACCCTTGACAAAGTACTTCTGTATGAAAGGATAAATTATTAAAATAGGAATAGTTGTTATAATAATTGTAGCATATTTTATGCTTTCCGATACGCCGTTATAGCTGTCGCCGTAGCTTTGCATACTGTCGGTGCTGTTCGAGATGAGAATTTCGCGCATTATAAGCTGAATGGGGAATTTTTCTCTGTCTCTTATGAACAAAAGCGCGTCAAACCACGCATTCCAGTGCGCCACGCCGTAGAACAGAATCATTACGGCTATTATTGCCTTTGACAGCGGCAGAACAATCGCAAATAATACCACCAAATCGTTTGCACCGTCTATTTTTGCGGATTCCTCCAGACTTTCGGGTATCTGACGGAAATTCGTGCGCATTACTATCAGATTCCACGTAGACACCGCATTCGGAAGAATCAGTGCCCAAAGACTGTTTTTTAAATTAAGCGTTTCATATATAAGCAGATACCGCGGTATCATTCCTCCGCTCACATACATGGTTATCATAACCATCAGCATCATAAATTCGCCGAACTTGAAATTTCTGCGGCTTAAAAGATATGCGCCTATCGACGTGAGCATAATATTCAATGTTGTTCCCGCAACCAGCACGATTGCCGTTGTTTTAAAGCCGGTATAAATATTCGGATTTTTAAACACCAGAGCGTATGCGCGCATATTAAAGCCGAGCGGCTTTAACAGTACTCCCCTGTGCGACATGAGCATATTCGATTCGCTCACCGACGCAAAAAGTACATACAAAAAGGGATATAATGTTATAAGTATCATAAACAGCATAAACAGCGTATTGAACACTCCGAATATTTTTTCACCCTTTGTTTTTTTCACTTCTATAACCTTCCTTTCCGCACAAGGTCTTACCACAAGCTGCTTTCACTTACAATTTTACTTACCTTGTTGGCGGCAACAAGCAAAATAACGTTTATCAGCGAACTGAACAAGCCGATTGCGGTTGTGTAGCTGTATCTTGCCGATGTTCCGCTCAGACCGAGCCTGTATATATATGACGACAGAACGTCTGCCGTTTCGTAGGTGTTTCCGTTGTAGAGCAGAATTATCTTCTCGTAGCCCACACTCATGATTCTGCCCATCTGCAAAATTAAAAGCGTCATAATTGTCGGAATTATTCCCGGCAGCGTAACGTGCAGAACCTGTTTCATCTTAGACGCACCGTCTATTTTTGCCGCCTCGTACAGCTGCTGGTCTACTCCGGTCAGTGCGGCAAGGTAAATTATACTGTTCCAGCCTATTGTTTTCCATATCTCGGACGATACGTATATCGTTCTGAAATACTGCGGATAGTTAAGATAATATCTCGGCTCCATACCGAGCTTTGAAAGCAAAACGGTTATAAGTCCGTCCTTTGATAAGAAATCCGTCAGCATTCCGCATATGACAAGCAACGAAATAAAATGCGGAAGATATGTTATAGTTTGTGTTATTTTCTTAAAATATTTATTGTTTATTTCATTCATCAGAAATGCGAATATAATTGGCGCCGGAAATGCCCATATGAGCTGATACACGCTTATAAGCAGCGTATTTTTCATGACGCGTATGAAATAGAAATCATGTATAAATTCCCTAAAATGCTTCATACCCACCCACGGACTTCCCGAAAATCCGAGCGTAACGTCATAATCCTTAAAGGCGATTATCGCGCCGTACATAGGCATATACTGAAATATTATGTAATACGCCACAAAGGGAATACTCATTATATAAAGCCATTTGTTTTTTATAAAACTTTTTTTCAGTCCTATCCCGACTGACTGAAAAAAATTGGGTTGTTTAATATTTGTTTTCATTCTGTTTTTGAAACCTCTCTGTCATACTAACCTTATCGGGGGCGATTGCCCAAACCGCCCCCGAATATACATTATTTGCTGTCGTAACGCTTCAAAGCAGCATTGTAAATCTCAAGCACTCTGTCAAGTCCCATGTCTTTAAGATTTTTTAAATACGTATCGAAATTATCTATGCTTTCCGTTCCCATTATGAATTTTGTGAACATCTCCGATTTATACGTATCAATGGTGTTAAGCGTATTGCTGATTTCGTTTGTTTCCTCCTCGCTGACGGAAATCGGCGGCAGAGCCGAAGAAACGGCATAAGAGTTTTCATTCTTATATGTTTCCAGAGCCTCCTTTTGCTGCGGATATACATAATACTGATTATAATAATTAATATCATTTATAAATCCGGGGTTGGGGTATGTCGCCCTGAAATACTTACCCATAGCGTCCGCAATCGGGTGTCCGTCGGGATCGTGCATAATCAGATCCGTATATGTAGGAACGGAATCCTTCATTTCGTAGGTTTCTCCCTCTATTCCGAAGTTCTTCAAAAGGTTTCCTTCCTCACTGTACAGATAATCAAACAGCTTTGCGGTTTTTTCGGGGTTTTTGTTTTTTGTTGTTACAGCCGCGTTAGCCGTGGTGGAAAAGCCGTATTTGTAATCCTCGCCCATATCAAGTGTAAGCGTGGTATAGAGTTTTCTGTCCTCTCCCTCTTTAAGCGACGGCGCCATGACTGCCGCTATGTCGAAATTCTTATCGGTTGCGGCAGGAATAAGTCTTCCCATAACGCTGCCGATAAAGCCGTAAAATGCGCCCGATTCGCCGTTTAATACCTTTGCCTCCGCAATGTTCTGCGTGTTTGAGAATATTCCGTTGTCAAGATAGCCCTTTTGGAACCAGCTGTTCATGAGTTTAAGATACTCTTTGTATTCCTCTGTTGCCGGGCCGTATTTTACTTCGCGGTTTCCGCCAACATAAAATCCCGGGCCTATTCCGAATGAATTGCTGAACAGCATCTGATTTTCCATACGGAATTTGTCGGTGGTAAACGGAGAATCCAAGCCCTTTTGATTTTTCAGCGCTTCAAAGAACTTTTCCCATTCCGCAATCGTTTCCGGCATTTCCATATTAAGGTCTTTAAGCCAGTCGCGTCTTATCATAAGTCCGCCCGATGTGATTTTAGGCTCAAGCACAACGTCTCCGAATGCGAAAATTTTTCCGCTGTCGGTCGAAAACGCTTTTTCGAGATTTTTATTTTCCGAAAGCAGCTTTTTGTAATTCGGCGCGTTTTTGTCTATTATATCGTTGAGCGGCGCTATAATCTTATCGGCTATCGCCTTTTCCGCACCGCCGCTGCGCTTTGTCCAGTCGCTCTCTATTATGTCGGTGTAGTCGCGCGAGGACATCATAAGGTTAAACTGCTCCTGCTCCTGTCCTGCCGGCGGATGCACAAACTGAATCTCAACTCCGGTTCTTTTTTGCAGCTCCTTGTAATAATCAATATCGCCCAATGTTGAAACGGACGTTCTGTGCACCGTTTCCAGTTTGCACCAGTATGTAAGCGGCGAATCGGCATTTTCCGCCGTTTTGCTGTCCTTGCTGCCGCAGCCAGCTATCCCTGCCAATAAAACTGCGCATATCGGTATTAACAGATTTTTTCTTGTTTTCATTATGTCCCTCCTGATTCTAATTCCAGCCGCGTTTTGTGAAATTTTTCACTGCCGAGGTTATCGGAAACATCGTCCCGTCCTCCGATGACACGACAATACATTTTATGGTGTCGATTCCGTTTTCCGCATCACATTCCGCAGTGATTTTGCCCTCGCCGAATGCTCCGATTTTCTCGGATGTACCCATGATTACTTTCCGGCACACTCCGTTCGATAATTTTGTAATGATAAGCAGAAGATTTTGTTCTTTATCCGTGTTGTTCTTCACGCCTACCTGCATACTGTAACTGCCTTTGAGCAGTCTTGCCGCCGTTTTTCCGGTTGCCGTATTAACGGCTGCCGCGGAAAGAATGTCGGTATCATCGGCGGCAAAAACCGCCGATGATATTATTAATAATGTACATATTACGCTTAAAAATATTTTTTTGATTCTGTTCATTTATATTCCCTCTTTTTATTCTGCCGCCTCCGCGTATCCCGCAGCCGAAAGGCTCTGCTGAGCTTTGTTCCATACAAAAGCGCGCGTGTAGCTGTCGGTAAGCTCTTTCGGTACAATCGGGTAATAGCTGAAGGTTATATCCCCGTTTGCGCTGTAAATATTTGTTTCCCTTTCGGTAACGCCTATAAGCGCACCCGATACATCGTACTGTGCAATGTATAATTTCATTCCCGCCGGTTCTGCCGAAGCGCCGCTTACGGGTACGTGTACAAAGGTTATTGTATTTTCATTTTCGGTTGCCTTTCTAACCGTTTCCGAAATATTTGCCATATTAGTGTATGCAAAATACGGTACGCCAAAGGTTACGTCTGCTGCATTGCCGTATTCAAGAAACAGTCTCGGCTCGCTTCCTGCTGTTTGAACGCTGCCTATTTTTATTGCTCCGCCCAAATTTCCCGGCTGTTTCTGTTCGTCGGGATATACCGCAAAGCTTACAAATCCGTCCTCGTCTTCTGCCATCTGCTGTGTTACAAATTCCGTAACGTCAAAATCAACCCATTGGTTTACTGTTGATGTATTTTTCTCAGCGTCATACCGCACAGCTTTAACATCGGATAAGCTTTCTCCGTTGTTGCGCCCGTACTTTATTTCATTTGAGCCGGGTGCATCTGCCCAGTTTTCCGCACCTGTTATCGTTGAGCTTGACCAGTTATCATCGGAAAGATTGTGTATTCTTATATTTGTATCTTTCTTGTTGTAATTGTTCATGGCATAAAGGCGAAGCGTAGCTTTTGTTACAACCTTTCCTGCCGGAACTTCATAGCCGTTCATATCAAACATAATGTATGCTGCCCTGTTGTACAATGCTGTTCCGCTGTTCTGAAGGTTGTATGAACCGTCCTCGCTGAGATTTCCTCCGCCGTCTTCCTGCAAAAGCGCACTGTCAAGAGCAATATGCGTTTCATTCTCCTTTTCCTTGTAGCTTACCGACAATACCGGCGTGTATTCACCGCTTCCGTATTCGCTTGAATAGAACGAGCCTGACACCTTGAATGTGTCGGGGAAAAACGCAAAGGTTTCATTGCCGCTAAGGTCATCTTTTGAAAGCATATAATCAGTTATGTCAAACTCATATGCAGTATTCGCCACCCATGTATCGCCTGTACAAAGCTCCGTCTGAGCAATGGCAGATGCTGTTCTTTGAGGTCTGTTTGCCGTTCCCCATGTTATTGTTGACGGATCGTACTCCTGAGAACTGATTGTATAGAGACTCATATTTGATGCCGTTTTATTATTGCCGTTATTGGCGGCATTGGTGTTGTAATATGATTTTAACCATACTTTTATTTTAGCATTTTCAATCTGTTTTCCCTGCGGTACTTTTATATCGCCGAGCTGAAATCTTACCCATGCTTCTCTGTGATAATTACCGTTATTCTGAAACAGCATTTCATCTATCGTTGAATAATTATTATTTGCATTGCCCTTTGCAATATATGTATCGGCATTTGCTTTAATCTGCTGACTGTCACTTTCTTCCGCCGTAACAGCCATAGGCAGGGCTGCCGCAAGCATAACCGCCGACAACGCAATGCTTGCTAATTTACTCATTGTTTTTTTCATTCTCAATTCCTCCTATATAATTAAATTCTGCGCGGCTTTGCGCTTTTTCTTCTGTAAGATAATTATATAATTATTGTTTTGAGAATTAAAGTATCAATAATACCTTTCGGCTATCAATTTCCGCTTATATACGTCCAAAACGCCGACGGAACCATACTTTTTGACCATACATACACATCTGTGGCGCTATCGTATACTGCAACTTTCGTTTTTTCCGATGACGGAAGATACGTTTTCAGATTTTTTATGACGCCGTTTTCTTTTTCGCATACCGTTATGATTTTATCCGCATAATTTTCTCCGGTATCTATAAAAACCCCATCGGCAATATTTTCCGCTATGATTACGGGAGCATATCCGCTCTCCTTTGATGCGATTACAATATTTCCCTCTTTTCTCGATGTAAGCTTTATCGCAAAGGAAAGTGAGTTCTTGTTTTCTTTTGACAAGTAATGGTCGGTTATGTCAAATTCCACGTCTTCATTAATCACGCTTGTATTTTCGTTATATTGCGTTACATTTGCGGTACAGATAAGGCTGTCTTTTGAAATTTCCGGCTTATTGTTCCATGTAAGCGTATTTTCGTCCCAGTTATCGGAAACTTCATAGAGCGACAGCGTTTCCTCCCGCCGCGGCTCTCTGTAATTTCTTATCGCACGCACCCTTAAAACAACCCTTTGAAGTTTATCGGCTGTTATGCCGGAGGTGTTGAATTTTAAAAATCCCTCACGGTTATAGGTCGTGCCGCTGTATTTAATGTTTATCGCATTGTCGCTGCCGAAAGGTTTGTCGGGGTTGGGCTGGTCGGAATTTGTGTCATCGCTTGCCGTTATTTTCGTAATGATTGTTTTTGACAGCGTTGCGTGACCGTATTCCGCCTTGCTGTTCCATTTATCCAGCGGCACAAATTCCGCTCCGCTGTCCTCCGTTGAAAAGCATATCTGCAATTCCGTTTCCGCAGTGTACGGAATATAAACAGCGAGTTTCTTCCTATTGATATACTGCACGTCGTCAAATCCTTTTACGGTCGGCGTGCGGTTTAGAGCATTTTCGCTCATCATGCGAAATTCACCGGAACCGCCCAATATGCGCGCATACAGCTTTTTTTCGTCTATCGTAAGCACCGCGCGGCTGCCGTCAACGCTTATATCGGCGTCCGTGTGCATAAACCACCATATATCCGACGGCTGTTTCGGGGTTATTTTATCCGAAATTATTATACGGTTATTTTCCTTGTCCATTTTCATTCCGCGCAGTACTTTTTGAGCCTTTTTTGAATATGCGGAGGTCATGTCTAAAATTGAATATGAACATTCATCTCCGCTTTTATAGTCCGTAAAACCGCAATGTGCGGCAAGCTCCTGTCCAAAACTCATATCGGGATAGTCTGACTGTGGATTTATAAGCAGCGTATTATGTCCCTGCGGACTTTTTGAATAATACTCATACCTCGATAATCTGAAATATGCCGGAAGTCCATCGGTTGGCTTATGATAATCAATGCCGGAAAGCTCTGCCGTAAAATTCTTTCCGTATGCGCCTATATAAAAATTCCCTATATCCAGATCCCCGTGGCTCATCTGGTTAAATCCGCCCTTCATGCCGGCAAACAAGCCGTTTTCGGCGTCATTTCCGCTCTTAAAGGACACAAACGGCGATATTCCGTCCGCATAATAATCAAGCGGAAGTTCTTTTATCGGGCGCGCCTGTGCATATCGGTCGGGATTATACCAAATAATAGAAAATATATCATTACTGTCCATATCTCTCTGATACATTCCGTAATCCGAATTATTGAATTTTTCAGCCATCCACAGCAGCAGCGGCGACGAAACGGCAGTTGTATCACCGTCACCGTAGCTTATCGCCTGGCTGTTGTTATATCCTCTTGTGTATATGGGATAATATCCGCTTTTGTCAAAGCCTTTTATGCCGCTTATCCCCCAATCCGTGCCGAATGCAGAATCCAGTGCAGAAAGCGTGCTTGCAAGGTAATCTGACGCATATTCAAAATACCCCGACGCTTCTATAAACACGCCGTCGGGATAATACAGCCGCATTGCTCTCGGCAGCAGCTGTGCGCTTTGCTTTATAACCTCCGCCGATGAATCGGATTTTCCGACTGCCGCCGCGGCAACAAGTGCGCCGCCGTTCACGACAAAATTCCAGTTGTTTGAATTTTTATTCGGCGAGCTTAAAACAGGCTTTAACGACTTTTCAATTATGGTATTTTCAATTATCTCCCTGTCGCTCTCCGACATATAATTATACATCCAGTCATATGCCACTCCCATTCCGCGCGACATTTCTCCGACATTGAGCATTTTCTGCGGATTGAAGTCGGGGTATTCGGCGGCGGCTTTCAGATAATACACCGCCTTTTTTGCATATTCTTCTTTTTTTGCGGTATCGTCACACGTATTGTATAAAAACGCCAGTGTCATGGCAGCCTCGTCTATATTTGACGATAGCGAACCGCTGCTCACATTATATTCGGTCGCCTGTGACGCAAGATATTTTTCGCCGCTTGTTTCTATGTCGGCATACCATTTTGAAATATACTTATCACTCTTTAAATTCTTAATTCTTTCAAAATCCGATTCATTTGCAATAATATACGGGTGAGAAAGCTTTGAAAGCTCCGCCGCTATCTCCGATTCGGACGGAATCTGCGATATATCGTATACATCTTCAACCGACGGATATGCCGTACCGTCGTCAAGCTTCATATAATATGTATTTTCAAGCTCCTCCTGCGTATATCCGTTATATGTAACATTAAATTCTTTTCCCGAGCCGCCCTGTTTTACGGCTGCACCTGTTTTCGGCATATTTCCGTAACAGGTTTCGTTTTCGGAAAACGATGAGCTGAGTTCATATATACCTATATTTCCAACATTTCCGTAAAGGTACAGAATTGCCGATTTTACCGAATTTTCCGACAGTTCTATTTTTATATATGGTTTATTTTCACTGCTCTCACGCGAATTTACGGAAAAATTTTCTCCCGTTATATATAAATTTGCCGTTTTTGACGTCAGAAATTTTCCCGACAAGTATTCCGTAATATCCACTGCCGTATATCCGTCAAAATCCGTCACGCAAGGCTTGTCCTCGCCTAAATCTCCGAAATAAAACGAAAACAGCGCATTGCCGTTTAAGGCTTCGCTTTTTCCGAATATTTTGTCGGGTTCGTCACTGCTCACGCAGGTATCGGCTTTCGGTACGCTTACGATTGTCTTGGAATGATCAATGGAATATTTTACCGTAAGCTTAGGCGGATAAGCCGACTCGCTTGATTTTATAGGCGCTGCAATTTTGTATTCCCCGGGATAAATTGAAAAAGCTATTTTGCCGTCAGCTGCAACAGTTCTGATATATTCCGATATATCAAAATCAATATATCCCGCTTTAAAGCTGCTTTTCGCCGTAATTATCGAAGATGCTATTATATTCTTTCTCACAGGACGGTTTTCCGTTCCGTATGTAACGGTTTTTGCGTCATAATCGCTTTTGCTTAACGACCACAAATTAATTATTCCGTCGCTCGTGACACCTGCTTTATCGGAGGAGTGGTTTGATGCGGCATAAACGGATAACACGGCGGATTCTATTTTCATTCCCTCCGGCGCTTTAATCTCCGACATATCAAAGCGCAGCCATGCCTCACGGTTATATTTGCTTGAACCTATATTCTGTATGCGCAAGTCGCCGCTTGATTCGTAATTTGTCTGCGGAGCGCCTTCGTCAATATACAAATCATCACACACCGATACACACTTTTCATCTGCGCCGTAATCCGCGCCGGCTGTTCCCGAAAAAAGCAGCCCCGCAGCCAAAAACGCCGCCAAAAACCTCCTCATGCTCAATCACTCCATTCATCTTTTATTTTCCTGTACTGCGTAGGAGTAATGCCCTCCGTTTTTTTATACGCTCTTATAAGTGCAAGCGCATTGTAAAATCCCACTTCAACGGCTATATCCTGTATGCACTTGTCTGTTGATGTGAGAAGTTCCTTTGCCGCCTGTACCCTGATTTGAGTAATATAATTAAGCAAGCCGTCACCCGTCTGCTCCTTAAAGCACTTCGACACATAATTTACGCTTAAATTTATATGATCCGCAATCATGCGGTTGTTCAGGTTTGAATTTTTGTAATTTTGTGCGATAAACTTTTTAATTTCGGTAACATTGTCAATCTGCGGCGCTTTATCCGTTGTGCTGTTCCTTATGTCGGAAACTATGTTTTCCATGTCCGCACAAAATTCTTGCAGATTTTCCGCCTCGGCGATATTTTTTATTTTTGTCTGCTCTATATCGGAATATATATTTCTGTCACGGCTTATTTTCAAAAGCATTTTTGAAATATCATACAAAATCAGACGCATATCGCTTAAACTCGGCTTTTCTATGCCAAAGGTGAATATTTCCTCTATTATTTTTTTCCATTCGTCCTTTCCGCCGTCGATAATTGCGGCAAAAAGCTTATTGAGCAAAAATTTCTTTTCGTCCGCCTTATCGCTGTATATGCCTACGCCCGTGCTTCCCAGAAATTCCATCATGCAAAGCACCTGCTTGGACTGCGCATATGAGCTGCTTATTTTATTTATTCCGCACTGTGTTTCTCCGCAGCTTATGATACACTTTATTCCGAGCACTTGTTCGTAAATCTCGTTAATCTTGATTAAAAGCTCCGACACCGACAGCTTTCCTCCGATGCCGAGCATTGCGCCGATTGTTCCGTCACAATTCGTAAAATACGCATCGTAGCCGTTATCCGCCGCTATTTCGCAGAACACATTCTCCAAAGCGCCGTAAAGCGTTTCCGCACCGGCAGAGTCCATCATGCCTTCGATGAAATCCCCCGCGCTCTTTACGGACAGCGTAACCGCAACAGCTTTATCCATTACCGATATTCCGTAATCTGCCAGCAGCGCATTGTCATTTTTTATCTCCATCGAGTTTGCCATAAGCTGCGCGACAAGGTTTCTTCTGCTCATGTCGTTATATTTATAATTGAGCCGATGAATGGAATGTTCTATAAAATCGTATTCTTTTTCATTGCCCGCACCGCCGAGACTGTCTACGAGATTTCGCAGCGGCTTATAATTATACATGGAGAACACGGCAATTCCTATTACTCCTATGATAAGACTTATGAACAGTATAATTACCTCGGCAGACAGCATATCGCGTGTGCTTTTGTAAAAATTTTCACGCGGCAGCGACATAAAGTATACCCAGTTTATTACATATGACTTCTGATAACACACCACTCTGCGTTCACCGTTCGATTTGACCGATAAAATGCCGAAATTGTTTTCAAAATCCATATCGTCAGTCAAGGGCGAAACCTCGCCCGTCGAATAAATCAGATTGTTATCCGAATCGTAAATTGTTATGTCCACACCCTCCGGAAACAGTCTGCTGTCAACGCTCCATTTCAAAATTGTTTTTTCTATTTTCATAAAAACATTCGCCGCATAATCGGTATCCTTGAAAACAGTATGGACTTCGTAAAGATTGTCGCCTATTTTCATAAACGACCAATCGTATGTGCCGTTCATTATTTTTGTCCATTCGTCATAACTTACGCCGCTTTCCTTGGAGTACACATCATACGCTACCATTCCCTGCGCCATAGCGTCATTGGTGATTATACGCCCCGATTTTTTAAAGTATACCTTTACCGTTTCGGACAGTCTTGCGCGATTTGCGATAAAATTATATATAAAATTATGCTGTTCACCGGTCAGCTTGCTCCCGAAAGCCGCAATTTGCCGAAATTCAATATCCGTTTCGAGCCGGTTCGCAATCCTGCCGTTTTCGGCTATAATATTATCCGCATCGGAGGCTATCTTATTAAGATAAATGCTGTTGTAGCTTTCCGCCTCCCGATTCATCTGATTGGTAAAATATGTACTGATTATAATGTTTGCCACGGTCGGTATGGTTAAAATACATATATACGTTATGACCCATATGTAAACCGTGCTTTTAAATTTTTGAAAAAAACGCATTGCCATTCCTCTGATTATCTGCCGTTTTCGCGGCAGTATTTTATCCATTCGGCACAGGTCATCAGATAATATCCCACCGCATATTCTCTTGTGCCGTTCTTACAAACCTCGCCCGGGCTTTGAGCCACTCCCTGAACATATCCGAGAGTTCCGTCCTCAAAAACCGCTTTTTCGTTTATCGCCTTAAAGCTCTCCTCAAAAATCTTTACATAGCTTTCGTCAAGCACTCCGCAGCGTACCGCCTTTAATATCGAATGAATAAAAAGAAGGGTTCCGCTTGTTTCTATCATGGGATATTCGTCATAATCGGCAAGATTTGTGCGCCAGAAGCCGTCCTTGCCGCGGCATTTCATGATTGCGTCCGTCATTTCAAGAAATGTCTTTTTATAGCCGTCATAGTATTCGCTTTCCTTGCCTATAACCTCCATGGTTTGAATAAGTCCGGCATATACCCAGCCGTTGCCGCGCGACCAGAACACTTTTTTTCCGTTTTTGCTCAGCATTTTATCGGGAGTATATTTCATGTCACGATACCACAAATGCTCGTCTGTATCGTAATATCCGCGTGTTTCCTTTGCATACAAATACAGAGCGTGCGCCTTTTTTGCATAGCGGTCATCATTCTTCATCAGAGAAACCTTATGATACAGACACAATCCCATATGTATCGTATCAACCCACCACCAATAATCATTATGCGGGTCATTTACCGTAAAATCAAGAATTGACATGACCTTATCAAAACGTGCCTTGTCGGGAACAAACTTTTCAAGCTCGAGATACGTCATTCCGCAGAAAACAAAATCGGCATGAATATTAAGATAATCCGCAACATTTTCATAACGCCAGTCAAGCTTTCCCTCAACGGTAAAGTGGTTTTCCAGCACCTCGGCAGCGAATTTTTCATCGCCAAAAGTACCCCATTTGTTTTTTTCTCCCCATTCAACCGCAGCGTCAAGGTATTCTTTCTCGCCCGTAATTTTGTATGCTTCAATGTCTCCTCTGAAATAGCAGGCATTATCCCAGCTTGTGTCCTCGTTCTGAGGATTTGTTTTAAGCCATCTGCCGTTTACCGATTTGATTTTATCTATTACGTAATTGGTATCCATTAATTTTGTCTCCTTTTTTTGCAAGCTGAATACACGGTCAAAAAATCTTTTGGATTTTTTAATCGTTTGTTCTAATTTTAGTATATCATCTGCATATTTTAAAATCAAGTGTCAAAAAAACTCCTCTGAATATCAAATTCTATTGTATATCAAAAAAAACGCCGATTATCCACGTTTCGTGTCATTTTCGGTATGCTTTGACGCATATCGG
Organism: uncultured Clostridia bacterium; assembly: GCA_934476675.1. Classification (GTDB taxonomy): domain Bacteria; phylum Bacillota; class Clostridia; order UBA1381; family UBA1381; genus UBA4716. The sequence goes on from CAKSOE010000003.1 coordinate 25,901, forward strand.
ATATTGTTTGTTCCCAAAAACAGGGGTGTAAAAAGTTACTTTTTACACCCCTGTTTATTACCAATACAATTTCCATTCGTTGTTTGTGACGAATCTTATAATTGCTTCCATAAAGAAGTAATCACCCCATATGTTACATTCATCTACACCGTTGTTACCAGGCTTTGAATAAACGGCGTGCAGCAGCAGACCGTTACTTTCGGGATCGGTATCTGTCATGTATCCGTCAATCAGCGACTTCATCATCGAATTTGCCGCTTTAAGGTATCTTTCCTTATCCGCATCATCATCGGGCAGGAACTTGCAGCCTTCAAGCAAGCCGCATATTGCAATCGCAGCAGCGGAGCTGTCACGCGGTTCGTCCGAACCGTCCGTAAAGCTCATATCCCAGTACGGAATACTGTCTTTGGGCAGATGTGCAAGGAAATAATCGGAAATCTTCTTGAATTTCTCTATTGCCATATCGTTCGGATGATATGCCTGTGTAAGCATCGTTCCGTAAACGCCCCATGCCTGACCTCTCGCCCAGCACGAATCATCAGTCGCACCCTGTGCGGTAACGCCCTTTTCCGGCGCACCCGTTTCGGGATTGAAGAAAAACGTATGATATGTAGAACCGTCCGGCCGCATTATATTTGCAATCGTTGTGCAGAAATGCTTGTAGGCAATTTCATCATACTTTTTATCGCCCGTAACCTCTGACGCCCAGTACAGCAAAGGGATATTCAAAAGGCAATCAATAATAAGGCGGTAATTTTCCTTTGCACCGTACTCGCCCCATGCCTGCAAGAACTCACCTTTTTCATGATAACGCTTTAAAAGATTATCCGCCGCAAGAATTGCCGCTTTTTTAGCTTCTTCATCGCCTGTCAGCTTATATGCCGCAACACATGACGGTGTGTACAAAAATCCCATATCATGATGATCTACGCCGAGTTTTTCGGTAATTCTTTTCATATATGACGGAATCTGATGCAGTGCGGCTGATTTGTATTCGTCTTTTTGGGTAAGCTCATATGCAATCCAAAGCATTCCCGTCCAGAAACCCTCGTTCCAGCCGCCGATGTTTTCGTCCTCCGTATACACATTATTCACGCTTGCGTGTGACGGGAACGTATCGATAAATGTCTTTTTTGCAAAATCTATCTTTTTCAGACTGTTTTTTACAGACTTTTTAATATCCTCTTCGGATAATATATCATTTAATCTTATATCCATTATGTTCCTCCTAAAGAAATTTATCTTTATTTATATTGTAGCAAATACTTCCCTGTTTGTCAAGGCGCTTAACCTTTCGTTTGAATATAAGCTGAAAAAAAGATAAATTTTGCCTTTTAATTCTGCTCCGTTTGTGATATAATTAAATCATAAAGAATTTTTACGGAATAGAGGATTTTTATGGCACTGGACGCATCGGCAGTACGCTGCCTTATAAATGAAATTGCGCCGCTTATCAGAAACGGCAGAATAGACAAAATACACCAGCCGGAAAAGGATGAAATAATAATTCATATACGCACATTCGAGAACAAGTATAAGCTGCTTGTTTCGGCATCGCCGGCAAATCCGCGGCTGCATTTTACGGAACATTCAAAAAGCAATCCGAAAACCGCACCGATGTTTTGTATGCTTTTGAGGAAGCATATCGGAAGCGCAAAAATAACCGATATATGCCAGGAGGGTTTTGAACGTATTGTTAAAATCTCATTTGAAAGCTATGACGAGTTGGGAGATTTGACGCAAAAGCATCTTATAATCGAGATTATGGGACGTCATTCAAACATTATACTTACCGACAATAATATGAAGATTATTGACGCGATAAAGCATATTGATTACACCGTAAGCTCTGTCAGGCAAATACTTCCAGGACTTATATATCAGTCGCCGCCGATTCAGTCAAAAACTCCGCTTATTGATTTTAACTTGCAGACGGAGCTTGATTTTTCGCTGCCGCAGAGTGTTGACAAGGCGCTGCTTTCGGCGATTTCGGGAATAAGTCCGCTTACGGCGCGCGAGATTGTGTATCGCGCTCTGCACCGTACCGATATAAAAAATGCAGAGCTTAATCTGAACAAAATAAGCGCATTAAAAAACACAATTATGCGGTTTGCCGCTCAGATAAGCGAAAACAGCTTTAACCCATGTATGATAAGCGCCGCAGACAGCGGCAGGCTTATGGATTTCAGTTCGATTGATATTAAGCAATACGGGAATGGAGCGGTTGTAACGCCGTATGAAAGCATGAGCCGTCTGCTTGACGATTTCTATTATCTGCGTGATATGCACGAAAGGATGCGCCAGAAAAGCGCCGGATTGGTAAAACTTTTAAACAATGCCTGTGAGCGCACGGCAAAGAAAATCGTTATTCTCGAAAAAACCTTGCAGGACGCTGAAAACAAAGAAAAATACAAGGTTTCGGGGGATTTGATTACAGCAAACATATACATGATAGAGCAGGGCATGAAATCTGCCGAGGTACAGAATTTTTATGCCGACGGAATGCCGACGGTTACTGTCGGACTTGATCCGTCGCTTACTCCGCCTCAAAACGCACAGCGTTACTATAAAAAGTACAACAAGGCAAAAACAGCCGAAACGGAGGCTGCAAAGCAGCTTAAATCAGCGCGCGAGGAGCTGGATTATCTTGAAAGCACGCTTGCGGCGCTGGAAAACGCCGAAACGGAAAGCGACCTGAATGCAGTCCGTGCAGAGCTTACCGGAGAAGGGTATCTTAAAAACAGCAGTGCAAAAAAGCAGAAACAGCCTGTTTCCAAGCCTATGCACTTTACAAGTCCCGACGGATTTGACGTATATGTCGGAAAAAACAACACTCAAAACGATTATCTTACATTAAAAATGGCTAATTCCTCCGATATATGGTTTCACACAAAAAATATTCACGGTTCGCATACGGTGATTAAGTTAGGAATAGACAAAGACGTGCCGAAATCCACAATGCTTTTTGCTGCTCAGCTTGCGGCATATTATTCAAAGGCAAGAAATTCCTCGCAGGTGCCTGTGGACTACACGCAGATTAAAAACGTTAAAAAGCCGAACGGCGCAAAGCCCGGAATGGTTATATACGACAGCTACAACACCGTCTACGTAACTCCGTCATGCCCGTCCGAAGAATAGTATAAAACCGAACCTTTCGGCGTATTGGTGTACGCTGAAAGGTTATCTATAGCATATGCAGTCAGACGTTTGGTTGATTGATGCTTTCGAGGAACAAAATCCACTTTTTCATAAGCGGAATGAATGCCAAATTATATTTTGGGCAATTCTTTTGGCAGCCTCTTCCCGTTTCTGTATCATTATCTCTTGTTCTTCCTGCATCTGTTATAGAATCGCCCTGAAATAAAACTCTCTGCATTATATAAATCATCCGTCTTTCTTGAGTTATAATATTATTTTGTTTCTAATTTAAGAGGAAAGTCTCCTAACTTATTAACCTTAAATCCATTCTTTTTATATTCATCATAGTCAAACATTTCCAACTCATCAATTGCAAGTTTATGAAATTCATAGAAATTTTTCCACCATTCATATCCGCTTCCCAATTCAGCGTTCAAATATGCATCCGCTATATCGCATCCCATCTGAGGCGCAACATAAAATGCTCCCATAGCAAGAACATTCACTCCGTTTCCCGTAATTGCTCTTAAAGCGGCAGGTACACTCTCCACCACACCGGCATGTACATGTGGACATTTGCTTGCGGCAATATGTATTCCCATGCCTGTTCCGCAAAACACCAATGCTCTTTCAAACTCACCCTCCGCTATCATTGATCCCACTCTTAATCCTACCCTATGAAACATTAAATCAGTGTTATTCGGATCGGAATCCGATCTCACTCCTATGTCTGTTATTTCCCAGCCTTTTTTTCTCAAATGTTCACATACCGCTTCTTTTAACGGATAACCTGCAAAGTCCGCACCTACTAAAAGTTGTTTGTTCTTAATTTTTTTCATATAAATCTTCCTTTCATTTAAATAAATTCTTCCTACTGTTTTATTTGCATCAAATTCCGCTATTCCAATTATTTATCCCTCCTCTATGATACATAAAATTCAAAATCAATCACTTTTTCAGCCAGTCTGTATTTTTCTTTTAACATAGGGCCGCATGAATTTGAGCCGATACCGGAATTTTTATAGTCAATTCTGACGTTTGCAAAGCCGTAATCATGCAGTTCATCAGTATGTTTTGCGCCGGTAAGCGACATACTGTCAAACATTGATACATTTATATCCATTTTGTTTTTTGCATCAAACCTCAGACCTCCGTATATTTGCAGCGCCTTGCAATTTGTGTGATTTCCGTGCTCTTGAGGCATTGGATAATTTACATATTCGCGGTATACATCACTTTCATACCAATCAGTTGTTGTATGCAGCATCATATCACAGTAATTCTCCATCGGTCCTCTTCCAAAATATTTGAATTTTCTGTCATTGCCGATAAGCTTAAATTCGAACCCAAGTCTTGCAAGCCATATACAGTTTTCTCTGACTTTGCCATACAAGGATATTTTCATACTGCCGTTGTTATAAAATGTATATTTTATTTCATATTTCAAAAATGGCACACGCCCGACTCCCGAAAGAAATCCTTTTGCGGTTATCTCATTATTGTTTGATGAAATATCAATCATCTGGTCAAAAATCCTGTCAAGATTTTCGCCCTCCCATACATTGCTGTGTCCCCACTTTTGCCAAACCGTGCGTTCATTATCAATAGGTGCTCTCCAGCTTGTGAGGCTGACAGGCGATGCAAGCTGCTCTTTATTATCTTTCCTGATACTGATTATTCTGCCCAAATGCTTTGAAACTTCATAAGATATGTTCCCGTTTTCTACAGTATAGCTGTTTGCATTTTCTTCTATTGTAACATTATCGCACTCTTCTTGAACCTCTGTTGCTTTTGATATCAATTCAAATTCTGTCATACCGATAACCCTGTCGTCCTTATCTGCAAGCGTACAAACCAAGTATGCCCCGAGAGAACAATCGGTGTATGTATTAATATCAATTGTTTTTGATTCTTTCGGCAAAATATCAAGCACAAGTCTTTTGCTCATTACTTTTTTGCCGTCTGCATTTACAGATATATCAACATAGTATTCGTTTAAATTTGTAAAATCAAACAGATTTGTAACAGTCAGTTTTCCGTTTTCAAAATTAAATCGCACATTTTGATATGCAAACTTCGTGCACAAAGAGCCCGCCTTATATTGCCGATCATAAAAAACAAGTCCGTCCATGCAAAAATTTTCATCACTTGTCAGCTCGCCGAAATCACCGCCGTACTTTGCAACCCCATTTTCCAAAAACGTATGATCCGCCCACTCCCATATACATCCGCCTATAAGCTTCGGATACTTATATATAATATCCCAATAATCTTTTACATCACCCGGGCCGTTGCCCATTGCATGGCTGTATTCACACAAGAAATACGGAAGATACATTTTTTCGTCTTTGGCATATTCCAGAACCTCCTCATATCCTGCATACATTCTCGAATGTATATCGGGTCTGCTATAATATGACGTATCCTGCTGTCCCCAGCCGTAAGCCGTTCTGGATGCATCCTCACAATGTATCAGTCTGCTTTTATCCTTTTTCCTAAGCCATTTAATCATTTCATAATTATTATTACAATGTCCGCTCTCATTTCCCGTTGACCATGAAAAAATGCATGGACTATTTTTATCCCTGTTGTAAGCCCTGTCCATTCTCTCAATGTATGCATTTTTCCATTCCGGTCTGTTGCCTATCCATTCGGGATTACTGTTTAAGCAATCATAGCTGTCATATCCGCCGGCAGGATAACGTGCTGTAAATCCATGAATTTCAATGTCGGTTTCAAGCATTACATAAAATCCCATACGATTGCAAAATTGAAGAAACTTCGGCGCCGGAGGATAATGTGACGTTCTTATGCAATTAATGTTTAAATTCTTCATAAGAGCAAGGTCTTTTATAATTTCATCGTCAGTCATAGTGTATCCGTTTTTCGGATGAGTATCATGATGATTAATTCCTTTTAATTTCACTTCAGTGCCGTTCACGGTAAATGCAGCTCTTTCATTGATTCCGTAGCTTACAAATCCAATATCAAAATTAATTATTTCTCCCTCACATTCTATCTGTAAGCGATAAAGATACGGCTTTTCAGCATTCCATTTAATCGGGTTCGCAGCTTTAAGCGCCGCCTTGTTTTTTGCTTTTGTTGAAGATATTTCATTATCTGCCGCATCATACAGTGTACATACAGCATCCCCGACAAATTCAGCAATAACTGTATTGCCGTCCGTTCTTATATCCACATCAAAAATGTGCTTCTGCGGTCTTTGCAAAATATATACGTCTCTGAAAATTCCGTTATATCTAAAGCAGTCCTGATCCTCCAAATAACTGCCGGAACACCACTTTCTGACTTTTGCCTTAATTTTGTTTTTGCCTTTTTGTACAAAATCTGTAATGTCAAATTCCGCCTGGAGTCTGCTTCCCTCCGAATATCCTGCATATTTCCCGTTTATGTACAATTCAACACATGATGAAACTCCTTCAAATACAACATAATATCTTTTACTCAAATCATCAACCGTGAAGCTTCTATCATATACGCCCATTGGATTTTCATTTGGAACATAAGGAGGATTTACAGGAAACGGATATGTTACGTTGGTATAATACGGTTTTTCATATCCCCTGCACTGCCAGCAGGACGGAACGTCAATCACACCGCTCTTTTGCGGTATATCGTCAAAATCTCTGAGGAAAAAGCTGAAATTCCACTCACCGTTCAGGCTTATATATGCGCCATCATTTTCGGGAATATAATATGACCGCTGAGGAAGTCTCCTCTCCTGCAAAAACTCAGGATCTTCATAATTTCTCATAATTAATCATCACCTTTCTATTCTCTTGCTTTTCTCCTGTATTCTGACGGGGTTATGTTTTCAATCGAATTAAATGCTCTCATAAAAGTTGTACGGCTCACATATCCCACTTTAACATATATTTGTTCAATACTTAAATCTGTTGTTATTAAAAGCCTTTTTGCTGCTTCAATTCTTATCTCTGTTACATACTTGTGAAAAGTTACATTTGTATACTTTTTAAACTGCTTGGACAGATTTTTTGCATCAACATTAAATTTCTTTGCAATCTCTTCCAGGCTGAGCGCATAATCGCTGTAGTTATCATTTATATATTTTTCAACATCGTCCAATAGCCTCTTGCCCGAAGTTTTTTCACTGCATTTATCTATTTTACCAAGCAGATCTAATATAAACTGAGATATTTCGGTTTCAGTCTTTCCCGAAATACTGAAATATTTATCATCGTTGATTAATGAATCAACATCAATCCGCTTCATTTTAAGTGCGGTTACTATAGTATTGATTATGTTCTGATACAGCGCTGTCATATCATTTTCCTGAACATCGTTTACCACATTTGTGATAAGTATACGGTCAATGCAGGCTATTGTTTTGTTATAATCACCGGCTAAAATACTGTTGATTATAGAATTGCTTTCGCTGGCTCTGTACATATATTTTCCGTTATAGTTTTTTTCTTCCTTTGAGCTTATATTGCCGATAAGCTTAATATACTCATCTCTTAAATTTTCAAAAGAATTGCATATATCCCCCATACCATATATCAATTGAACTCCTATTTCATTATTTAACACTACTTCCGAAAGCTTTTTTATTTCGCTGTTGAGTACCGTTTTGTTAATGCCTTGTGTAACATTAAGCACGAAATGAAATTCTCCGTTCATGTTTTTTATATCGTATGTTTCATACTTTCCATGAAAGTAATTATGAATCAGTGAATACAATCGCTCCTCTATTGCATCTATAACATTTTCATCTGTTTGCGAGGTTGGAATAATATAAAAAACTACGGGCAAGAAATTGTCATATTTATACAGAGACATTTTTGCCTGACTGTTTTTATTATTTATTACATCGGTAATCATTTTTTCTTTAACGTCGCCTATCATATCTTTTATTTCCATATTCATGCTGCTGTTTTCTTCGAGTATTTTTGAAAACTCTTTTGAAATTTTATCGGTAACCTTAAATATTTCACTCATTTTTACCTGCTCGGTAAAATTAAGAGGTTTGATTAAATCAGCAATTGATTTACCTACATCGGTTGCTATAAGCAAAACCACGAGTACAAAGAAAAGATAAATAATTATTGTCAGTATTATAATCTTAAAAGTCACTTCGGAAACTGCTTTGTCAACATCCTTTATAGGTATAAAAACAAAATATGCATAATCCATTAAGCTCGGCGAAACGGTTTTTGTTAAAATGCAGTATTTTTTTCCGTTATCGTCAACATAATTCTGCATTTGTTTTTCTGCTTTAATTTTATCTAATATTTTATCATCAATTGTTATATAGCTTCCCCCTGCAAAATAAAGCTTTTTGTCTTTTTTATTTACAAACCAAAAAGATGTATTATCCGTATATTTTGAGGTTTCGTGGGTTTTCATTAATTTTTCAAGACTGATGTTAAAAACAAACAGGCTGTTGGGATTTTCACTATGCGCTGCCATTTTTACAACCGGCAGCACATACCTTTCGGGCATATCATTTCCCTCAACTGACGTAGGCGGCAGCTTTATTGTTGTATCAACGGGATATCTGAGACTTTCAAAGTATGAAGCATTGTATTCCTTATATTTATATATATCATTAAAATATTTATCTGCCGATGCCTTTCCGTTTGTTGCAACAACACGGTTTGCCTTTCGGTTTATAATCAAAATACTGTCTATAATTTCAAAATCATCCCTCATTCTTCTCATGTGCTGAATTGCTGTGCCGATCTGTGCGTCGGTCAATTCACCGTCACTTTCAAACACACGCTTTACATCTTCATTTTTTAACCAATAATCCATTCTTGCAATCGAATTTATTTCATCTTCCATATTATTAAATACTTCATCGGTATGATTAATGTAAAACTCGTTATACATTTTATAATACTGCCGTATATTTAACCGGTGATTTAAAAAGATAATTACCGCAGCCAGTATGGCAGGTACAATAAAACACAAAATTATTCTCAGTTTAAAAATGTCATACAGCGTTTTTTTTTGAAACATAATATTACTCCTGTTTTTTTATACTAACATAACAAATCAGTCAATGCCTGTGCATATATTCTTATAAGGAAATCATTCGGATGATTTATATTATTTCCCGTCATATCAATAAATTTCTTCCTGCTTAACAGAATTGAATGAATATTGGTCATATTTAAAACAACATCGTTATCTCCCGCACACTTAATGAGTTCATCATAATACAGCCTTTGATATCCGTCAAACTCACTTTCGGGATTTGGAAGTGTAGTAGATATGAATATAAATTCAGCATCAGGGTTTTCGTACAATACTTTTTCCTTTATGCCTTCAATATTGCATCTGAAATCATTTGGAGCAACTTTTTCCGTGCCGTCATTCATTCCGAAAGCAATAACCGTAAGGTCAGGCTTAAATACCGCAATCCTGTTTTCTGCTTCACTAAGTCCCCAATCAGACCTTTTTCCGCCTACGGCTGTATTAATAATTTTTATCCTGCTGTTAAATGTATTTTCTATTTTATACTTAAAAAGTTCGGGCCAGCCGGGCATAAAAGGTTCTATACCGAACGCACCGCTGCCGTCACAGCCAGCTGTAATGCTGTCACCATAAAAACAAACGGTAATATTCTCTCCCACGGCAAGCATGGACTTTGTTTTTTTCAGCATTTTACCGTCAGCTTTTTCAAGCTGAAAATCCACCCTGTCATCATGTATGTATGTGACAGATAACTGTCTTTTGTGAAAATACCCTTTTCTTTTATATAATATATACCCTCCATCCTTTGCTTTGAAACAATCTTCATCCTTTTTTTCGTAAAAGCGGCAATCTTCTTTTCTTATAAACGGCATTGATGATCCGTCAAGCATAACAAGCTTCCCATGTTCAAGCTCCCAATCAATGCCCCTTTTGTATTCTGTTTTTAAATCCGAAGATTTAACGGACAATATTTTTTCGGGCTTATAAAAAAGTCCCGCACACGGAATTTGTCCGTTTTCTGACATCATCATAACCGATTCTCCGAAAACTTTTGAGCCCTCCCAAAACGGTATCAATAATTCATCAATATTCAACATTCTTCCCCCTCAATCAATCTTCTGTCATAAGTGAATAGAACCCCGAATTAAGCCTTGTTAATCTGCCGTTTAAATTTACATTTAATAAAAGACCGAACGGAACGGATATAAAAAGAGTTTTAATATCATATTTATTTTCCGCTTTAATATAAAATGCTCCTGACAATGTAGGTATTTTCATTTCATAATAATTAACGCCGGCCGGAATATACGGGGTAATTGTATATTCTCTGCACGGTTCATCAATTTCAAATCCTGTAAGCGCCTCATACAAAGCGCCGGCAGACGCACCGTACATCGGGTGATTGTGCGAATTCATACCGCTGTTTTTCTTAAGCTCAAACCTCTCCCAAATTGTTGTTGCACCGCAGGAAATCATATGCCCCCAAGACGGATATTCCGTTCTGCACAAAAGCGACCATGCCGTATCCGTATATCCGTATTCTGCAAGCATTTTCAAAAGCATAGGTGTTGTTATATTTCCCGTTTGTATTCTGACGCCTGCAGATAAAACGGCGTCATTCATAATTTTTGCCGCTTTTTCTTTAAGCTGTTCCGGCAAAATTCCGACAAAAAGCGCCAGTGCCTGACAAGCCTGTGAACCGTTATATACACTTCCGTCGCTTCCGCTCCACTTATTATTAAAAGCAGCGGCGACAATTTCAGCCTCTTTTCCAAAAAGCAATGCATCGTCTTCTCTACCGATCAAAGCCGCAAATTCTTCCAACATTTTATAATTCATATAATGAAATGCTGTAGAAATCAGCTCACCCGGTACATATATCGAATTTGCTGCGCCCGTATCATACTCTTCAGGCTTTTTTGTATCTGAATTTCCTATTGTATCCTTATTATAGCAACAGTCCGCCGGTCCTGCCCAATCTCCGTAGTAGGAGTAATCAACAATGCCGTTCTTGCGCCTTGTTTTCAGGTACTCGTTCCACATAACAAAATTATCGTAATACTTTTCAATCAGCGCTGTACTGCCGGTAGCCAAGTAATGCTCCCTTGCCGCTATTATATATGATGAACAAACCGGATCGGCAGGCCGTTCTCCATAAACAAAAGGAGCCGTACAGGTTATTGTGCCATCACTATCCTGCTCATTTGTTACATCGCCTATAAACTTCCCAAAAAAACTTATTGGCATAAAGTTATACTTCAGCGCCGGAAAACGAACGGTTGCGTCATTAAGCCACCCCATTCTCTCATCCCTTTGCGGACAATCTGTAGCGATTGAATGAAGATTTGATCTCTCCGTTCTTAAAACGCAGTTATAAAATTCATTTACTGTTGTATTTGAGCATTTAAAATAATTATCGGTATCTATATCTGTATAAAAGCACACTGCCTCCAGCTCTGCCTTTCCGTTAAAATCACCGCTGATTTCAAGCGCCGCATACCTGAATCCGTGGTATGTAAATTCCGGAGTATGACAAATACCGCATTTGCCGTCTTTTGCAATATATATATCCTCTGCTCTTGCGCTTCTTAACGGTTCGCAAAAAAGATCACCCTTTTCATCTGTCAGCTCTGCATATTTTATTTTAAACTCAACTCTTTTTTTGCACTCTCCCCGGGCGTACAGCGCGGCAACACCCGCCATATTCTCTCCAAAATCAAAAATGTGTTTTCCATTTAAATAATAGTCCGCAACAGGCTTAATTCTTCTTTTTATTCTGACAGGCTCCATGGTCTGTGGTTTTAATATTTTTATATCCAAATCCGACTTTACGGTCGGCTTATATTCATATTTATAATAGTCTGTGTTCCAATACTTCTTTTCTTTATATTCGTCATAAATTTCACCATTAAACAAATGAGCATATGTGATTGCACCGCTCATGCATTTCCATGTTTCATCAGTAGCAATTATTTTTTTTGTTCCATCGCCGAAAAACAAAACAAGCTGAGCATTCAGACTTATATTGCCCATAAATTCTATATTTCTTTTCTCGGAAAGATTATCAAGATAGCTTCCGAAATTTTTTCTCCAACCGCCCGCGACCGTTATTCCTATTACATTTTCTCCAAGTTTTAAGTCGTTTACGTCAACAATGTCACATACATATTGACATTCTTTTAAATAGTTTGTAAACGGCGGCTGAAGCCGATAATCATTTAAGCTTTTTCCGTTTATATATGCTTTATCAAGTCCTATACCCGAGTGATATAAAACCGCCCTCTCAGGCAAACTGTCAAGTGTAAAGCTTGAAACAAAATATCCCGCCGCATTGCCTTTTTCCTTTGTCTGCTCTATCCACTCCCCTTTCCATTCATTTGTAAATACTGTTTTAAAACAACCCGTTCCCTTTTGGCTGATGTTCCCGAAATTATCCTCAAGCTCCAATATCCATTCATACAAAACGCCTTCGTCAAGCGTATCTCCGGCATATACTGCTCTTTGTTTCCCGGATTTGATATTTCCGCTGTCCCACAAGCATTTTTTGCCCGACATAACAATTATATGATAACTCTTCTGATATGCATTATTTTCAGAATTAACCGCACCCCACGTAAATAACGGTTTATCATTTTCACAGCACGCATATTCGGATTTCATATAATTAGTTCTCATTTCAATCGGGTAAAACTCCATTTTTAACTTCCTTTCAAAAAATTATTACAATGATGTTTGATTTGCTTTATATTCGGAATGTACGAAGGAAAATGCGCAAAATTGTGCATTTTACCTTTTTCCGAAGGCGTATGCGAATACATCGTGAGTGAATTCTGCACGTAATTCAAAGCTGTAAAATCCTGCAATGGAGCTGCAGCCGAACGCAGCAGCTCCATGCTATGTTTAATTACTTAAGCTCCGACACTGTTTCAAAAGGTTTCATACTTTCAAATCCGCTCCACACAAATCCTCGGATTTCAATATCATCTTTGTTATACTCTGAAATATCTATAACCGCCTTATAGCTCGTTACTTCATTTGAGTATTTTATTCCGTCGGATACTACACATTCCTTCAAATTCTTTTGCTTATCATATACCGCCGCCACAACAACAGGCGCAGTGTTATCGATTAATGAAGAAGAATCAATATTGACCCCAAATGTCACGCTGCTGTCCGCATCAGACAAATTCCCGATTATTTCTCCGGCTGCATTAAAGAAATCTTTTTGAATGTTTTCACGTACTATTGTATACGTTTTTGCTTTTAACCCATCCTGTGAAACTGCCTTTAAGTATCCGTTTTCTGCCTTAAGCTTTGCGCTTGTTTCAAAATTATCCGCACTTATGCTGCCCACGCATTTTATAATTTCATTATCATTATCAACAAATACCGTACTGTTCTTAGATTTAAGAACAATGTCCGCATCCTTTGAAGCATTATACGCGTCTGCCGAATATACCTTCACATCAGAAAGCGAAACCTTTAAGTTTTCGCCCGGCGCTTTCGGAGCTGTACCTATCATAACAGACGACAATCCGCCGCCGTGTGTAACACTGTTTGATCTTGTGCCGATTTTAAATGTTCCGTCAGGTTGCAGCGCTACTCTTCCGTCCGAATGATTTGCAGTCTTTTCGTTTGGGAATACTTTTTCTCCGTTTATATATACTCCGTCAACATAAGCCTCTCTTCTTCCTCTTAAATATCTCTGAACTATACTTACGGTATATTTTTTTCCCGGCTGCCACTTGAAATTGGTTTCCTGAGAAGGATTACGGTAGCCTGATGTGTAATTGCTGTACATTCCTCCGAGTTTCACGCTTCCGTCATCAAGGAAATGAACTGAATTCGGTACAAAGGGCAGCTCAACACCATATACCAATGCGTCAATACCCGAATCACCTTTAGTTACAGCCTTGTTTCCGTCTCTTACGGGAGTATTGTTAAATACGCTTATATTACCTAATCTGTCTGCTTCAAATTCAACTGAAGTTACAATCGGCTTTTCTGTCCATGAATCTATAGCGCTATTAAGTGTTGTTGAATAATTTGCACTTTCTGTGTAATGTGAACGGATATATGCATAATTATTTGAATCATTTTCCATAACATATACTGTATCACCGTTTTCAGTTTGCTTTTCTGCCCTTACAGTCTGATTCTCAGTATTTTCCGGTGCGGTGTTATCTGAGCCGTAGCCAATCTTTGCATATTGCTGCAGCTTTACAAAGCCTCCGCTTGTAAGATCGGTATTATTAATCTCATTTGCAGCCATATCGTAGATTGCAGTACCGTCGCTCAGTTCATCTCCGTTTGTTTGAACAGGCGAATAAGCATACTGAACATTTATTTTATAAATATCTCCATTCGGCGCTTTAAGCGATACATTTTCCGTTGCGAAAGCGTCTGTACCCATTTCAGAGCCATCAATATTTACAACCTTCATCATACTTCCGTTTTCAAAGTCAGCTAAAAACGCGGAAACGGTCGTCAGCGGTTTAACATTTGATATTACTTTTTTATCCGTATCTACTGTATACACATTAGATTCGGGAACAGTTTCCGATACGGATTTTGCGGCTGTAATTTCGTATGTTTTACCTTGAAGTCCGTCGGCTGACGCAATTTTTGCTTTCATACCCGTTTTAAGATAATCTGTATCATTTGCCAAAGCGCCGTCTGCATTATATATGCCCATTATGATATCAGGGTATTTGTCCTTAAGCTGTTTAACTGTTTCTACCGCCGTATCTGAAAGTGCAGGCTTATTTTCCCCGTTATTTTCCGTAACTGTTACATCCTGAGCATCTGACAGCGATATATTCTGCTTAGTGATTGCCGGATCAAAATCAGAGGATTTTTGAAGTCCGTAAACATTTACATCGGACAAATAAACAGTTAAATTTTCATCCGCATTTTTAGGCGCGGTACCTATCATAACAGATGATAATCCGCCGCCATGTGTAACACTGCTTGATTTTGTGCCGATTTTAAATGTTCCGTCAGCTTGCAGCGCTACTCTTCCGTCCGAATGACCTGCTGTCCTTATGTTTGGGAATATTTTTTCTCCGTTTACATATACGCCGTCAACATATGCCTCTCTTGCTCCGCGTAAATATCTTTGTACTACGCTTACTGTATATTTCTTACCCGGCTCCCATTGAAAATCCGTTTCCTGTATAGGACTGCGGTAGTCTTTTAACTGATTTGTGTATGTACCGCCCAGCTTAACGCTTCCGTCCTCCAAAAAATGTACTGAGTTAGCCGCATATGGCAGCTCTACACTGTATATAAGTCCGTCTGTTTCCGAATCACCCTTTGTTATATTTTTATTGCCGTCTCTTACCGGCGTATTATTAAACAGGCTTATATTTCCAAGTTTATCTGCCTCGAATTCCACTGTCGTTACTATCGGTCCTGTTGACCATGTATCTATTGCGCTGTTTAATGCGGTCGAATAATTGGCGCTTGCCGAATAATGTGAGCGCAGATAGGCATAATTATTTGAATCATTTTCCAATACATATACCGCCTCACCGTTTTTAGTCTGCTTTGCTGCTTTTACGGTTTGAGTTCCTGTGTTTACCGGCGCCGGATTATCTGCCCCATAACCAAACTTTGCATATGTTTGAAGCTTTGTAAATCCGCCCGCCAAGCTCATAAAATCCGCTTCATCAGCCTTTTTATCATAAATCGCCGTCCCGTCCGAAAGAGCGGACCCGTCATTTTTGATAGGTGCATACGCATATTCTACATCAATCCCGTAAAGCTCCCCGTCAATTTTTGCAAAAACATTTTCTGTCGCATATGCACTGTCATCCATTGCTGTTCCGTCTACATTAACAACCTCGACCTCTGCTCCCGTAATATTGTTCTTAAAAGCCGAAACCTTTGTAAGCGGCGCAACTTTTGATATTATCTTTGTCTGCGTATCAATTGTATAGCTTTCTGAAACAGCCTCAGCATATACACCTGTGGATAAACAGCTCAAAGCAACTGCGGTACTGAGCGCCGCCGAAATAAATCTTTTCATAACATATTCCTCCGTTTTCTAAATTTTTAATGGCAATTTTATGTATGTATGCTCGTATCCCGGACTGATAATCTCCATTTTAATATATACAGTCCCCTGAAGCGCGTCGGATTTTAAATTCATTTCATTTTGTAATAAATCATCTAAAAATATTTCCATTTCATATTCTTCAATTATGACATTCTCATTGTTAATAAATGAAATTTTTAAATATCCCTTCTGTTTCATAGACAAATCCGTATACTCTATATTCAGTTTTTCTTCTTCTGTTCTCACTTCTCCTTTCTTTCTTGTAATATACTCACGGGCCACCGTAGGTTCTGCCGCAAAACATTTTCCGTATGAAAATATTGTAAAAATAAGGCTTGCAATAATAAATGTTAAGCAACATCTATTCTTCATATATTATCACATCCCTTATATTACCGTACCTTGCTGTCAATACCGCTTTTCTTGATGAAATATTCAGGCTTTCATCGCTTATCGGTTCAATTATCTGTGATTTCTTATTGTACGTATACAGCTTTGTATTTGCGTCAAGCGTATATGACGCAGGCTCATCTTTTCCTGCCACCTGTAATCTTACAACCGGATATGCATAAAGCTCATCCTTGTAAATAAGTTCAACATTTCCGTAAAGCGATGCCCATCTCGTTGCCGCAACGGTAGTTGAACCGCTCCTGCCCTCTGCCCGTTCAATTATATGCTGTGCCCAGTCATACGCATAATCGTAGTTTGTTCCTCCTCTTACTATACTGTTTCCCGTATAGTCATGATCACCATAATTGCAGAGCAAGTCGGTTTCTCCGTCAAAAGCATTTTCTTCTGTTTTCGAATAAAGTCTTCTGAATCTTATAATCTCATCGCCGGACAACCATACAAGCAATACGTCGCCCGAAGCAATTTTTGAAATATCTATTTCCTTCATAAGCTTATCCGAAAAATTATATTCAACCTCTTTTCCTGAATGATATCCTTTAAATGCTTTGATACATTTATCATTTTTCTCGTCATATTTCTCAATGATCTCACTTATAATAAACGCTTGCGTGTCAAAGCTTTCCTTATATCCTTGATTTCCGCCCTGCGGCATATGCTCATAAACACATAGCCTTGAAACTCTCGATTCATCGGCATTATATACGTAAAACTTTTCCGGCTTGGAATTTTGCGGAATAACCTTTGCACCGACGCTTGTAACATAGCTGCTTGATTTATCCAATTCTCCGTTGTCTAAAGTCACGTCAAACATTATACCGCTGTTGAGCAAATTGTATTCAAAATCAAGCGTCATTCCAAAGCTGTTGTAAATTACATCGGGAACATCGCCCTCATCTTCTCCGAATTTTTTGTTTAACACAAGCGGTTCATTTTTCTGGCTTGCTGCTCCGGCTTGGTTATTTGATGTGAATATTCTTCTGATTTTTCCTTCGCTGTCCATGTGATATGCAACCAGCTCCGGCTTTATTGCGCCGATTGATTGGTTATAGGAAAGCAAATAATATATGTTCGTTTTTTTTGCTTCCGCACCATTTATGGTAAGTTTCTTACTTTGAGTTAATACCGCATACTCATTATCCTGTGTCAGAATGCTGAAAATCAAATTATCTCCGTCATCACTTTCACTTATCTTGTAAAGATAACCGAATGTGACGTTCGTATCGGCTGTTTCTGTGTAATATCCCACAGCATATCCGTTCCAATCCAAACCAACAACAATATTCATATTGCCCGAAAGCTTTTCAAAATCAAAATCATGAACACATTTTAATACATTTCCGTCAATTTTTATCTCATATTTACTCTGCGCTATACCTTGAATTTGACCGGTTACTTTTTTATCGGATACATAAGCATTTATCAGTTTTCCGTCACGGCTTTCCGCTATAGCTATCACGTCTCCCTTATCCAAATGTTCAAGCTTTATGTATCTTCCGTTTTTGGTTATGTTGATTTTCTCTGTGCCCTTATCTTCATTCAATTCATATGTCTTCCACGTGAACCTATCAATAACTGACTGGTTTTTAACATCAATCTGTGCAACCATTATATATTCATAATGATCAATCTTAACAACATCATACATTCCGTCATTATCTGTATCAATAAGAGTAATATATCCGTTATCGGGAGTCAAATCACGAACCGATATCGAATAGCTTCTTTTTCCGTTATATATAAAATCCGCATTCTTTGATATTTTTGCCTCCCTGGTTTTCTTTCCATGTTCGTATGATATTGACGACAAATCTTTTTCTGCCGTAATTATCTGTTCAAAAGAAAGTCTTATCGGCAGCTGCTCAAAATCGGCCGGTGTCATATTAACTATCTGATAGGCATCACCGGATTCCCTATAGTAATATATAACTTTGCATCCCAAATAGCCGCTATAGTCATAATCATTACCCGAATAAAGAAAATCCTCAGAATTAACAGTGATTATTATTTTGTCATCCTGATATTCCTCACGTCCTCCTACGGACATTCCTGAAACAGCATTTACAATACCTTTTTCCTTGTAAATATTAAAATTCACATTAAGAATATTCTTCTCACTAAGCTTTATAGAATTTATACCGTCCTGTTTAAGCGTCCGGATTTCCAATGCCGCAAAGAATAATTTTTTAGCCATATCTGCCGTAAGCTCATCGCTTTCCCTTGCGTAAATCGGCTCTTTGCTTAAAGCTCTTTGCGCCTCTTCTTTTCCGAATTGAATGTTTGTATAACCCGCAGCGGCAATAACAGCCTCATATGCTTCTTTATATGTTGCAATGTCATCCGGCATAAACATATTTTCCGTTTTCCCTGCCATTATATTATTTTTATAAACGGCAGTTATCTCGTTGTAATACGGATTTGACGGCATAACGTCATCAAATATGTTTTCTCCACTGATTCCATTGTATCTTCCAAAAACGGACAATGCCGCCGCAAGCTCACCTCGTGTAATTTTTGAATCCTTTAAAAATTCATCTTTTAAGATGCCCAGCTGAAACACAATATCATACTTATCCGGAACGCTTATAACCGAAAAGCTATTGTCTGCTTCATTATTGTCTGCAGCCTGATTTTCATAATAATTCATAAGATTATAAACCACAACAGCCGCCATAGCTCTTGTTGTACTGTTTTTTGCCGCAAATACAGTTTCGCTCAAGCCGGTCATAATTTTGCAATAATTCATTTTTGCAACCGCATCAACCGCATAGTCCGAAATTTCATAACTGTCATCAAATTTCAGGCTGGAAGATTCCATTTCCACCCCTTTATATCTCATAGTTCTTTCAGCAATAACTGCGGCGTCCTGTCTTGTTATGTTCATTCCGCTGCCAAAATGCGTTTCATCTATCCCTGATATAATCCCTGCATTTACCGCAGCCGCTACGAACTTTTTACTCCATGAATTTTGGTTTATATCATCATAATTCAGTTCACCGTCTGACATTTTCACATCAAATGTCATTACAATCATCTTTACAAACTCATCTCTTGTAACAGGTCTGTCCGGAGAAAATGTACCGTCGCCGTTTCCCTGCAATATTCCCTTTTGAGCAAGGCTGTTTATTGCTTTAATTGCCCATGCAGTATTTTGCAGATCGGAAAACAAGCTTTCCGGCAATTCTCCCGAAGGTTTGGGCTTTTCACTAATCGGCGGGATAAATCCTCCCGACGGATAATTCTTTGTTTTTTCTTCTGTAGGATTTGACGGCGAAAATATTTTTTTTGCTTGGTTAATTCCCTCTTTAATCGCAGTTTTCAGCCTTGAAATATCTTTTCCGTAATCTGCTCCCGCAACATATGCTCCCACTGTTTCAAGCTGATAGTTTGTCAGATTTGAAACATCGGTTTCAAGTATATCCGAATATTCATTAATTAATGAAATAATATTTTCCCGTTCAGCATTATTAAATCTCTCAAGCATGATAAACTCTTCCGCTTTTTTGATAAAAGCGCTTACTTTTTCTTTTTCGGACTCAAGCATAAATAAGCTTAATATAATGCTGTTTTTTTGTTCCTCTGTTTTTAATTTTTTATATCCAGATATACCTCCGAGCAGATATTCGCTTTCTGCCTTTTCCTTTGCATTTGAATCATCAGACTTTGCAAATTCGTCTAACGCAACAGCCTTATTATATAAATCCACAACCTCGGAAACAGAGCCGACACTATCGTTTATGAATATCTTTGCCGCACTGTCGGGAAACTTCTCTTCGCTGTATTCACAGTGAAATAATGATTCGTATTTTTCCAGAAGTATTCTCAGGGTTTTTGTGTCAGATGCCGAATTAATCTCCTTTACAGCCTCCGATATACCGCTGTCTGTAAAAACCGAATCATGTTTTTCGGCATAAGTTGTTTCACCGTTTTTAAAAATGACAGAAGCAAACTTTGGCATAAATGCTGCTCTTATGAAATATCCGGCATCTTCATTTCTTATTTGATAGCTTTTTCCGACGGCTCCGGGTATTGTTTGCCAGTCAGCCTTATCCAGACTTCGCATCCAGACTATTTCAACATCTGTAAGGCTTATTTTTCCTTCATATGTATAATCGGCTGTTAATGTTTCTCCCACAACCGCATTACCTTTTATTTCACCGGGTTCAACAGATAATCCTCCGAATACCGATTTGATTTCGTTTGGGGAATATAGCGCATTAATATCACTTTCACTTAACAGCTTATCCAAATATGCTGTGATGTTTTCGCCGCATTTTTCCATCTTTTCATTCCTGAAAAATGAGCTTTTTAAATAAAATACCGGTCTTAAATAGTTTCCGCCCCAGCCTTTGTTTTTATTGAAAACTTTTGGAGCTGCCGTATTTACCGTAAAATGAGATACAGAATCGCCAAGCACGGGGGTTCTTGTCCAATAAAGTCCCGAACTTCTGTCAAGTCCGATTTTTTCACCGTATTTTTTATACTCCGTTGCCGATATAACACTGATTGGCGCAACAAGTGTAGTTTCGCTTGTATATCCTGTTCCCGATCCCGGCTCTACATTCCATTCATGAAGTATATCAATATGATTTAAAACCTTTGTCGGCAAATTATACTCAGGATAATTTCCGAATGCCATTTGATTTGTCAATTTATACGGAAGCAGCTTGTAATAAGAATCATCCCATCTCCCCAGATTCTCCGGATCTAAGGCAACAGTTCCGTAATAATCCTTTGCCATAACAAAAAACTCCTGTTCTCCGTCATCACCGGGTACACTGTCCAAAACAATAAATTCCATATTATCGATTTTAAACACGTCCTTTGAATCTGTCTGCGCAGGTGATTCAAACGTCAGGTTAACATTTGAATATCCCGAAAGTCCGATGAGTGCGGGATTGCTTTTTTTATTTATAAGCGTTTGTGCGGCTTTTATTGTATTTTGATTTAATTCTTCAAAGCTGTTAAAACCGCTCTGCCATGCCTCAAGTATAATTAAGCTTTTTTGTGAATCATTATATGAGTTCCCATCCTCACTGATATCAAACGAGCTGAATTTATTTATAAATAAATCACGCAGTTCTGTAAGGGACGCATTTTTGAATTGAGTATATAATGTCTCCCTGTCGGCTGCAAAAATAGGTTCTGCTGATGCAATTATCATTACCACTGCACACACAAATGATATGATTTTTTTCTTCATATATGTTCACTCCATATCCTTATTTTTCAACCACAAACACCCTCGCTTGTGTTATCGGAAATACTTCCCCTCTGTCTTTTGCCGCTGTTGTTAATACATTTGAAATTGTTACCGAAGCATCTTTTTGTGGATTAATCTCTCCTGCCTTAAAGCACACCCCGCTGCCGTATTTATCTCCGATCAACGTTCCGATAACCATTTCCGCATTACCTTGATTTATATTTTTAATCAAATATCTGTCCGAAACAACATACGGTATATTATCACCTTCAATTTTAAAGCTGTATGCATAGCTGTTTTCGTCCGCATCATTTAAAATCCATATTTCGTATTTTTTCCCGCCGGTTAATTTTTGAGTCAAATTAAATTCACCGCTGAAGTCATGCTCTTTGTCCTTTCCGATAAATACGGGCTCGGAATAAACAGCCTTACCTCTGCACACAGAATTTTTAGTGTATACTTTGGCTCGTACCCACAAGGCTTTATCGGGAACAAATTCTAAAATCCTTGAAGCTTCTTTTATACAACCATATGAACCGTATTTTGAATCTGAGCCCTGCCATTCACATACAACTTCGTAATCGTTTTTTTCTTCAACCGTATATTCGGCTATAAGCTTTTCACCCTTTTGAGCGGACATAATCATGCTTTTTATGGATATATCATTTTGAGTTTTTGACGCAGTTATTGTTACATCCACATTTCTTACAATACTGACATCAGATGCTGTAGGAAGATTTTCTACCTTTATCCAATCCGAAAATGCAATATCGCCGGATATTGTTTTTCTTCCGTCTGCTGAATTTGTTTTTTTCTTCGGTATTACGCCCGCTCTTATATACTTTCCCGCCTCATTATCGGAAAGCTTAAAATATCTTGTATTTCCTGCTTTTTGGGGCGTATCGCCATCATCTGACCGGCTTTCCCATATATATTCGGTTTCGCTGCATATATCACGGTTTTCATCATAAAATGAATACGTTACATCTAATATATCACCCGGTTTTACCTGTACCGGTTTTAAGATAGTTACATTTGCTGCCTGCGGCTTTGAGACTGCTCTTATTTTGCAGTTAAGCGGCATAGACACGTATGACTCGCCTGCCATAGCGGCTGTCATCGGGCTGACTTTCATTCTGATATAGCATCCGATGTCATTTGATACCGGAACATATTCGCAGGTTTCCGCACCGAGTATTGTGGACCATGTTTCTCCGTTTTTACTTCTTTGCCATTGAACAAGCGTACCGTCTTCGTACTTTTCATCTAAAGATATGAATTCATATTTACCGGTTACTTTTTCTCCTACAATTCCTCTGCCTATTATTTTTACGGCCGCTGCCGCAGGGGCGATATTTGTTTCGGTCAGGGTTTTTATTTCATTATAGGTATAAACCTGTTGAAGTCTTTTTAAATCATATTCTTTTCTGACGATGGATTTTACGGTATCACCCGTATTTTCCATATCAAGGCTTGCCTTTTCAAAAAAATCCTTTGACAGATAAAATGCCGGTCTTATACCTATTGTACTCGTCCATTTGCCTTCAACCGTCAAACCGGAATTCGGTGAGTTTACCGCAGCAACCAGCGGCGCTCCCGTCAAACCTCTTACAGTCCGCAAAAACCAAAATCCGGAGCTTGAATCATCTGCATATCCGAATTTTGAATTATATTCCGACCATTCTGTCTGAGATAACAGCACAATCCTACATTTTACTTTATAATCAGACTTAAAATCAACGTAATCTCCTCCGCCCTCGGTGGTATATTCACGTTCAACCAGATTATCAATCATAACCTGAGGAAGCTTGTGCTCCGAATCGGCGCCGTTCAAATAATCATTATTAAGCCAATATGCTATACTGTTTTCATCTTCAGGATCAAACGCAACAGCATTTCCATCCTTTGAATATGGCTTGAGTGCACAGAATTTTTGAGATAATACAAAATACCCCTCCTCTGTACTGTCGAGCAGTATATACTTATCAGAATATCCGCTTAACTGAAAAACATTGCCTTTTGGCGCTCTTGCATTTGTTGTCGATGGCAGAATATAAACTCTTTCTGCCGCAAATACGCTATAGCAGCCAACAAATATGTATACAATGGCTGACAGCGCCGTTAAAAGCATTTTTACTTTTTTTGTCACTTGATCACACCACCGTTTCTCTCATATATTCCCAGAATTATATCAACATCTTTTTCATCAACCTTACCGTTATAATCCAAATCCGCACGATGGTTATATTCATCGGAATTAACACTGTAAGCCACAGCTGCAACATCTGATAACGAAACAATTCCATCAAAATCAATATCCGCTTCAAGATACGGCCCGGCAGTTAATTTCCACTTCTCTCCATATTGCATCGCACCCATGTCAACAGTGCTATCCTCCGTATAATCAAGCTGAATTCCTGCTCCTCTTGCGGGGCTTTCGGCTGTCAGTTCAAAATTACCGTTTTTCCAGTCCTTAAATCCGACGCGGCCTATACCCTCCTTGTACAGTCCGTCATCGTCAATCGGTTCACCTACATATGCTGTTCTCGGCGCATATGTAACGGAAATATCTCCTATCGCCTTTGAAGCTTCAATATCCAGTCCCGAAACAAGCATATTATGAGAAAATTTAACACCGCGGGCGTATGTATATGCCTGTCCTGCTTTAAAACCGCCTTTGTATGTGTCATCCTCTGCGCAGACAATTACATTGATAATATTATTTTTGAAATCAATATTACTGTCATTATCTATTCCGCCGCCCAACAGTCCGACATTTTCTTCAAATGCTGCGTCGGGGAATATGAACGTATTATTCCACACCCGGATTCCGTTATTACCCGGGCGTACCCCGTCTAAAGGCGCACCGTTTTCGTCCATTGGGAAATTTTCGGCAATCATCCATGATAGATTTCCGAAGTCAGAGCTACTTGCTCCGAGCTTAAATAACCCAAAATACTGAGGAGATGACATTCTGTATGTTTTTCCGTCTTGCGAGATATGATTTCTTGCAAATGCAATCATCCGGTTTTCTTTGGGCGTATTATATACAATGTTATGATGTATATTTATATTGGTTGCATACGGTATACCCGACAGCGGCTGCCACGAAAAAGGCGATACCTGGTGAGTAAATTCATTGTATGATATTTCCATACCCTGAACATTATCCTCCATTTCAATTGCATTATCGAGTATTTTATCGAATTTGTTGCCGTAGATTTTGACATTCCTTGCAGGTGTTTGTCTTAAGCTTCCTTTGCCTGCCATAACCGTATATGTCCAATAGCTAAAATTTCCGAAAGAAGAAAAACCGTCTAACAAATCATCAAAATGATTATATCTCACAATCCAATCTTCTCCGATATAGCAGGCAAGGCCTCCGCCCTCATAGTTGCACGTCATTCCATTCTTTGCCTGCCAAAACCATAAAACCTTAGGTACCGTCACATTTGGTATTTTTCCGTTTGAGTCGGTTATTATTTTTCCGTTTGAGTCAACATCAATAGTTCTGGCTCTTATATCGTTCTTATATTTTTCAATCATTTTTACCGCGTCCGTATATATGGGATAATTTGTATAAAAACAATGCTCAATAACTATATTTTTTGACACGAATGTAGGATCTGACGTCGCCGTACATCCGCCTCTGACACCCTCTATACAGCCGATAAACCAACAATTATTCACCGTCAAATCGTGGCATCTTGCCCAAACTGCCGCAACCGCGGGCATTTTAAATGTTATTCCGGAAATAACTACATTGGCAGATTTTTCACCTGTTATACCGAACAGAAAACTGTCTTTTCCCATTATAGCCGACTGTCCCTGTGCACTATAGCTTTTTCCACCCCAATTGCTTTGGTTTGACGTAGGTGTTCTTGTGATGTTTATTGTAACTTTATCGGAATTCGGGTCGTCGGTTTCAATACACCCGTCACGCCCCAATCTTACATAAAGCTTTTTGTTTTTTTCATCATAGAAAAACCCATGCTCATATCCCGGAGCAAATCCTTCATCTCCGTTATCTGTTGCATTGTATTTATATGTTTTAAGTCCTGTAAGTGAAAGATATTCCACCACCTGCACATCATTTGCAGTCATCCTGTATATCGGATAATCAAGAGGAATTGAGTACATTCCTATGGAAGAGTCTTCTAAAGTCCATTTCTTTTTTCTCTCTGCTATATTTCTGTCCGCACCGCTGATTATTACGCTGTCACGTTCAAATTTTTCAGCTTTAAAGATAATTGGTTTTTCCTTTTCTCCTGTTGTGTTAAGTACAATATTTTCATAATATATACCCGGACGAATAATAACCGTATCGCCCGGCTTCACCGTGTCTGCCGCTTTTTGAATGGTTGCAAAAGGTTCTTCCGAGCTGCCGTTCTGGACATCTCTCCCCTTCACTGCGTCAACATAGTATTCATCGGCAAAGGCTGTAACGGAAAACAAAATAAACACTGCCGAAATAAAGAAAAGTTTAACTATTATTTTTTTCATGTAAATTAATCACCCCTTAAAGCCTTGAAATTTCCACACCCGCAAGCAGTACAATTCCGGTTCCGTGAGTATCGTTTTTTACCCACGGTAATTCATACTTATAATAATCGCTCCTGAATGAATACGCCGATCCGCAGCATACACCGTAAATATTGCCGTACTCATCTATTGCATTACTGCACATTGTTATCCATGCCTTAATTGCAGACTCTTTAAACTCTGCTCCGAGCCGTCCTCTTGAATACCCCCGTGCAAATCCGTATATAAACATTGCTGTGCAGGACGTTTCCGAATATGAAGCATCATCGTTAAGTACCTGATGCCACATACCGCCTGTGTCCTGATGCTTTAAAATTCCTCTGCAAAAATCCGTATAAAAGCTCATAACCTTATCATATGACTTATGCTTTTCCGGCAGCGACTCCAAAAGTTCCGTCAATGCAACAAGCGTCCAGCCGTTGCCTCTGCCCCACGGCACTCCTGTTTTCTTGTTATAAATCAAATTATACACATGACTCATAAGTCCTATATCCGGCATATATAGCTTTTCCTTGAAGTGCAATACCTGACTTACTGCATCATCAATGTATCTTACATCGTTTGTCAGCTTATAGTATCTGCATAAAAACGGAACACTCATATACAAATCATCTGCCCAGACGGCTTTGTAATCTATAATGGAATCTTCCCTATTTCTGTAAAACATACCGTTTTCAAGCCGTTCCTGCTCGTTTTCAATATAATCGGCAACCTTAGCTGCAATCATTTCAAATTGTTTTTTATCATGTGCATAATCCATTGACGCAAGCAGTGCATTTGCACACGACCCGCAGTAATCAAGCATACCAAGGCATGTTATCGGTCTGTTAATTGACGGAATACCGTTTTGCAGCATATCAAAATCAGCATAGATCTGATTTCCGGTAATCTTCTCTAAATGACCTATTACATAATCTCTTATATAATCATCAGACAATCTGGCGGCCGAAGCCAAAAGTCCGTAAAGAACAACACCTATCGGATAAGTCCACTTTCCGTATATATCATTATCTCTAAGCTTTCTGATATAATTTTCGGAAATCCCCGCTCTCCAATACTCATTCAAAACATCAATAGACGTATGAATATTTTTATAATTAATAACAGATGAATTTTTTCTGTCCAATACGCCCAAAAACAGCCATTCGATTTCGGACAGCATATACTCATCTTTTGAAAAGCCGATTTCTTTTTCTCCCGCAAAAGCCGTTGCATCAAAATTAAACTGCTTGTCTTTGCTGCATTCAATTTCAGCAACAATACTGTTTCTGCCTTCTGTTAAATCCGCATCCACATAAAATTCACCACAGCCCTCTCCGGTTTTTTCAGAATTTACATATATTGATGCATTTCCCGAAACCGAAAATTTGATATGTACTTTTAATTTTTTATCCGTCATAATTGATGATGCGGCATAGGCATATCCGTTTTTTTGAAAAACACTATTATCTTCCTTTTCAACATAAACAAATTCTTCGGGAATACTGTCTTCAATATTCGGAAACGTATTTTCATAAATATCCTTCTCAAATACCTTTGAATATGCAATTCCCAGATAACCGCAATACTCCGAAAAAGGCATATGCATATAAATAGGCTTCCATGCAATACACGCTTCGCCAAATTCCAACCCGAAACCCAGCTCTGTTTTTTTTACCTTTATAAAAACAGGATTCTTACCCTTATTAATATTAATCAGAATATTTCTTTTTTCGCCCTTCAGTTCATCGTCAACGGTTGTTTTTGCCACACAAACTCCGTTAACCCAAATTTCCGCACCGCTCAAAAGCTTTGCGGAAATTGTAACGCTCATACACTCTTCTGATAAAATATATGTAAAAGCATATGCATAACTGCCTGTTTTCGCGTCTGGATAGAGCAAATTAAAATTCATATCAAACATTCCGTTTGTTTGCTGCTTAAATACGCTCTTTATCGACGGCATCGAATAAAATTCACATGGCAAATTATTATGAATATATCTGTATGAAATTTTCTTTATAATATCAATGTTTGTGTTACCTGCGACACTTTTTTTGTTTTCTAAATAACTCATAACAGTCTCCGTTCCGGACAGCATAAATAGTAATACGGAAAAACAGCAAGCAGCCCGGCTCCTCAAAAAAAACAACAGCATATATATACTCCGAATTCCGAAAGGAGGTTTATTGCCGCATATTTTTCACATTAATTCTCCGATTATTCCTTGACTCCTCCTATAGTCATACCGCCCATTATTTGCTTTGAAAAACAGAAGAATATAACAAGCGGCGGTATAATCGACAACATCATAACAACCATGTATTTATCAACCGACAGCTGACTTTGCATATTATAGAGCATTACAGCAACAGGCTGCGTTGTTTCTTTTTTCAGGATAAGAAACGGCCACATAAAATTGCCCCATGAAGCTACTATTGTAAATATCGATACAACCATAATAATCGGCTTGCTCAGCGGTATAATTACTTTAGTAAATATTCCCAACTCACTTTTGCCGTCAATTCTTGCAGCCTCTACAATAGACAGAGGCACAGAGTCAAAGAAATTTTTAAAAAGCATAATATTAAACGCACTGAATGCGCTCATCATCCAAAGCGGTATAAAATTCCCGGTAATATTTATGCCCAAGATCGGGAATTTAACAAATGATGAATACAGAGGTATCATATTCATCGACGTCGGAAGAAGCATTGTTATAAAAATAAGTCTGTAAATAAGCTTGCTTCCTGCCGGTCTGAGCTTTGAAAACACATAGCCTGCCATACCGTTAAATATTATTGTGCAGGCAAGATCGCCGGCAATTAATATAACAGAATTTTTCAAGTATCTGAAAAAATTTATGTTTTTCCAAACCTGTACTACCTTTTCAGGCTCAAAACTTCTCGGAATAATAGTCGGCGGTACTTGCAAAAATTCTTTCGTATTCTTAAAGGCAGATGCGAATATCCACACAGTGGGCAAAATCGTCATCATGCACATAAATACGAGAAAAACTATTATTAAGCAATAAATCATTTTATAAACAGGGCGCTTTATATCGCTGTCACTGATAAGCCGCACAGACACAGCCGCTGCGGCATCATTCTTTTCTGCAATTCTTTTTTTCATATTGTCTGACCCCTTACTGATTTACCTTTTTTTCCAGCTTTGCGTAGAATATTGTCATAACTATCAAAATTAAAAATGTAAGAACACCCGTTGCCATACCCTTATCAAATTTTAAATATTCAAATGCATATTTGTATGCCAGCAGCGCAAGTGACTCCGTTGCACCGTTCGGACCTCCGCCCGTCATTGTAAGCGGTTGTTCCATAACCTGAAACACACAGATTATCTGTCTTACAAACAGCAAAAGCATAATCGGATAAAGTTCCGGAAGCACAATAAATCTAAGCTTATGCCTGATTGTCGCACCATCAATTGCAGCAGCCTCGTACAGATCCGGATTTATCCCCTGAAGAGCCGCAAAGTACATAAGAATCGTTCCTCCCATTCCGCTCCATGTCATAGTAATGACTATCCATACAATGGCAAACCGGGCATCCTGAAGCCAAATATACGGTTCCATACCAAATACAGAAAATACGGTATTCAAAAGCCCCGCCTCGCCGGGCATATACATATATGTCCATAACATATATACTGCAATACCCGGCAAGACCACAGGTATATACATTCCGACTCTGAATACATACTGCCCCCGCCTTACTTCATTTAATAAGATTGCAATCAGCAACGGCGGAATAAAGCCTATCAGAAGTGAATATCCCGTATATTTAAATGTATTCAAAAGGACTCTTAAAAAATTAGTATCGGTTATTATCTCAATATAATTTCTAAGCCCCGCAAATTCTGTTTTTACACTGCCCTGCATTTTATACAGAGAGCAGACAAATCCCATTACGGTCGGCCGCCATACTATTAAATAAGCAAAAATCACAGTTGGAAGAAGCATTGCCCAACCAACTATATTCTTCGCAAAGAAGCTGTTTATGTGTTTTTGCCTTTGAATATTGGTTTTGAATAGCTGCACAGCCATACCCCCTTTACAGTCAATCTATTTTATCCAAATGATTTTTCTGGAAATCTTCTGCCATTTGCTTTACAATACTTGCACAATCGGAATTTTTCTCCGTTAATACCTGCTGTATTCCTGCGTCTAATATGCTATACAATTCCTGGGCACACTGCGGCTCTTCTTCATGAACCATTACGTCAATAAAAGATGAATAGTCCTCAAAATTCTCTTCAGGAACATTTGCATACTTTTGTCTGAGCTCATCTTCAAGTTCAACTCTCTCATTATTTACCCAAAGCGGAAATGCCGGCTTTCTCATAATAGGAACATTTTCGGCATTATCATTTTTCAGACTAAGACCGCTGGTTTCTCTTATTGAATCTGTTACTTTCGGCGAATCTCCCGTTATCTCCAAAAATTTGAACAACGCGTCAATCTGTTCGGGTGTAGACTGAGGCGACACCGCATAAAAATTACCGCCCATTAATGTGTATCTTCCTGCAGGGCCGGCAGGTACTCTTGCAAAGCAAATATTATCTTTATCCATCGAATAGTTCTTCACAAGCATACGTTCTGTGGGATGAATTATATACATTGCCGCCTGATTTGATGCAAAAAGTTTTCTTTCTTCATCTATATCAACAAATGCATTGTCGGGAAGAACATTATGTACCCATTTTAAGTCTTTTATAAATTGAAGAGCGTCGGCACATTCTTTAGTATTGAATGTTGCTTTCCACTTTCCGTTTTCATCCTGCTCCATAAAGCTTACTCCGTAGCTCCATGCAACGTTGCTGAATATCCACCCGCCCTGATTATTCATTGTCGGAAACATAACTCCTGCCTGACCGGTCTTTTCTTTAATTGTCTTTGCCGTTTCTACAAGCTCATCATATGTCTGCGGATATTTAAGCGTTCCGTCTGAATTTACCAGTCCTGCCTTAGTAAACATTTCTTTGTTACAGGCTAAACCCAGTGCATACGCGGTTTTTGGAATACCATATATTTTTCCGTTTGATTTTACTTTATCAAGTACCAAAGGATTTAAGCTTTGCGCATAGTTATACTTTTCACTGGCTTCTGTTATATCTGCGCAAAAAGAATTTTTAATTGCGTTATTTGCCTCTGTGTATGACAAAACATATAGATTGGGCAGTTGTCCGCTTACTGCCCGAGTTACATAGCTGGTTGCGTTACCGACAGAAGTATCGGGCACAATTTTAATTTCAGGATATTTCTCATTCATCTGAGCCATATATTCTTTATATACCGCAGATGTTGAATCCGAATCGGAAGGCCAATCGCCGATTGTTACACTAACATTTCCGCCTTTTCCGCACCCTGAGATAAATATAGCTGTGCTGATTGCTGCAAATGCTAAACAAAATGATATTATTTTGTGGGTTGCTTTTTTCATGACTTTGTCCCTCTTTCTTTTTTTGATATAAAAATTCTATCATAACTCAAATAAAATATCAACAACCACTAAAATAAATAATGTTTCACTTTTCGCAATTGACACTTGAAAAGCGCATAAATATGCCGTTTTGTATCAGGATTACTATAGGCTGTATAATAATGTTGTGGTGAAAATCAGGCAGATACTATGGGCATTTGATAACGTACGAAAGCGTGTTCGTAAGCTGTATGGCGACAGAAACCAAAAGCTGTTCAAACACTCTAAACGGCTTTTGATTAAACGTTCATCAAAGCTGAAAGACTACGAGAAAGAACTCATTAATGCTATGATATACATATCCGACGAGCTCAGACAAGCATACTGCCTCAGAGAGGCATTCTATACCGTCATAGACGCACAAACCGTGAAGAAACCAAAAAAAGCTGTGCAGAACATCATGAACAAAATAAAGGAATAATATCGTATGATACAACGCAGACCGAGGGTGTAATTTGTGTTACATCCTCGGTCTATTATACAATATATTCATCGTTAAGAAGTGAAAATATGCAAACATAAAAAGTTCGAATAATATTGCTATGTTCGGTTTATTTATTTATAACCATCTGCTTATATGCAAGATATTCAAATCCCTGCTTTTTATATGCGTTCACCGCCGGAATGTTATTCTCCTCAACTTCAAGCCGAAATCGCTTTGCATAGCCGTAATTCCCGAACACGTATTTAAAAAATGCCGTTCCTATCCCTCTGTGGCGGTATTCTTTCTTTATATATATATCAAGAATCATCACGCATATTCCGCCGATCTCCGTTTCGTAATATTCCGTCACACAAGCGATGCCCGCCGTTTCGCCGTCAACGTCAAAAATATATCCTTCAAGTCCTGAATTTTCATCCAATGCCGCATCGACATTATGTCTGATTGTTTCCTCAGGAATATTGTGGCTAACCGCATCGCTTGCATAAAAGCTTTTAAGCATCTCCACAGCTGCGGCATAGTCTTGTTTTTCTATTTTTCTTATTTCCATTTTTCCTCCGTTAAATAGGGCGGGGTTTTTTCTCCGCCGTTCACACTCATATCGGCTTTACTACCGACAATGCCGAATTTTCTTTTACAAAATGTTCCTTAAAACGCTTCTTTACATCGTCAAAGGTAACTTCCTTATACACATCGTAATAGTCAAAATAGTCTATTCCCTTAAACTGCATTTGCAGATATGTCACGGAATATCCCTCAATATCGTCATACGAACGTATATAATCGCCCCAAATCACTTTTTTGATACGGTTATAGTCGTCCTCGTTCAAGCCCTCGCTGCCTATGCGGTCTATTTCCTCCATAATCATATCGTAAACCTTCTGCGGCTCCTTTGATTCGCCGCTGATCGACGAAAACGCATAATCCGGCTGCATTTCATACTCACTGCTGAAATTCTGCGTTATAAAGCCGCCGTCATAGAGTTTTTTATACAGACGTGAGCTTTTTCCGAAAATCATTTTTAATAAAATTTCCGTTTCGATACTCTTTTTCAAAAGCTTTTTGCCGCCGTAGCCCGTATCGTTATCCTTAAATCCCGTCATGAACAAAGGCATGGCAACGCTCAGCGACTGCTCTGCATATTTTTTGCAGACCTCTTTCTTTTCTTCGGGATAAATTCGCTTTATTTCTTCGTCAAACGGTTCGTTTTTCTTTATTCCGCCCTCGATTACTTCAAGAATTTTTCTTGCGTCAACATTTCCTGTAACCACAATCGCCATATTTGACAGATTATAGAAAGTGTTGTAGCATTTGTACAGATAATCAGCTGTAATTTTGCTTATGCTTTCAACCGTTCCGGCAATCTCCTTTTTGACGGGATTATCATTATACAGACAGCCGATAAAATTGAAAAATACCTTCCAGTCGCCGCTGTCATCATACATTCGTATTTCCTGTCCGATTATCCCCTGTTCCTTTTGAACGCTTTCCTCTGTGAAGTACGGCGACTGAACGTAATCAAGCAGCGCTTTTAAATTTTCCTCAACGTTTGATGTTGCACTGAACAGATATGCGGTTATGTTAAAGCTTGTGAAAGCGTTTGCGTTGCCGCCGTATCTGGAAAATTTATCAAAAACATTGCTGCCGTCAGGCTGGTCAAACATTTTATGCTCCAAATAGTGAGCTATGCCGTCCGGTACCTCCGTAACCTCTTTTTCGCCCGGAACAATAAATTTCGAGTCAACAGAACCGTACTTTGTACCGAAAATCGCATAGCTGCCGCTATAACCCTCTTTCGGCATTATATAAATGTCCAGTCCCGATGAATGTGTTCCGTAATAAAGAGTTTCACCCGTCAGACTGTTTGTTTTTTTATTCAGTTTCATTTGCTCTCACCCTTTCCGTCAAGGAAATATACCGTGTCAAGCTTAATATTCTTTGCCGCTCTTGCCACGTCCTCTTTTGTTACGCTCATGATAAGCTTTTTTCTTTCCTCTATATCCATGCCCGTCTTTGCCAAATCCTCACCGAGAGCGAATATCTGCATAGCGCGCTCATCGTCCTTATAGCTTTCATAATTGTTAATTATCGCATTTATGCTCGACTCAAATTCCAAATCGGAAATATCGCCTTTTTTTATATTTTCCAGCTGAACAAGAATTTCATCATATGCTTTTTGGAAATTTTTAAATTCAATTCCCGAGTTTACAATCATACAACCATTGTAGCGTTCAAGCTGAGAGGATGCATAATAAGCAAGGCTGAGCTTTTCTCTGACATTATTGAAAAGCTTTGAGTGAGCGCCCGCGCCGAACACGCTGTTCATTACCTGCAGCGCCGGGTAGTCTTTGTCGGTTGGCTTTATGCCGGTGGTAAAGCCCATTGACAGCTTACCCTGCACAACGTCCATTTTGTCCGTAACCTCTTTGACATCGCCGGAGGTTTCCAAAATTTCCGAATACGGCATTTTTGCCTCTTTAAAGCTTATGCCCGAGATTTTTTCCGTAACTTTCTTTGCTATACTGTCCGTGTCCGTATCACCGCACACATAAATGTCTATATATGACGAGGTTATCATTTCGGAATAGTATTCATACAATGATTTGGGCGTTATTTTATCTATCCCGTCAATCGTTCCCAACAGTGACAATCCCGCATTGCCGCCCTTGCACATCTCCTCCATGCAGCGTTTTGACGCATAGCTGCGCTTGTCGTTTTGCATGGCGTTTATTCTGTCTTTTGCACTTATTTTTTCGCGCTCGGTGACGCTTTTTAAAAATGCGCCGTCCTCTGTCAGCGGTTCAAACAATATCGACAAAAGCAGTTCTGCCGCGTCAGATACAAGCGGTTCTTTTTCCGGCGCATAGCAATCGTTTATAACGTCCGACTCAAAACGTATTATCTGATCCTCACCGAACTTTATAAGACTTGCCCGCACAGCAGCACCGTAGAGCCCCTCGCAGTATCTTGCGACAGCCTCTTTATCGGGGCATTTTTTGCAGCCGGATTTTAAAACATATGGCAAAAGCGCATTATACGACGCCTCCTCCGGTGTAATTCTCCTGTGTATATATATTCCTATATTTGCGGTTTTAAGCTTTTTAAACGGTATATAGAAAAGACGTATGTTGGAATTTATCTTTGTATATTTTTCCACCTATTTTCATTCCTTTCGTTTTTTTATATTAATATTTTACTATTTTTTTCCGCATATGTCAATCATTTAACAAGGCTTTCTATTTCTTCGAGCGACATTTTCGGCTGCAAAGCTTTATTTATTCCGTTTGCCACCGTTTTTGACATTCTCTCTATTACGGAATCTATGTCCTTTGTTGTAATCATAAGCGGCGCTGATTCTTCGGGGATTTTCACCTTTGAAATAGCCGCCGCGTCTATGACTGTCGGCACTCCGACGGCAATAACCTTTACGCCAAGTGTTTCCTCATTCAGTCCGCAGCGGTTATTACCCACGCCCGCACCCGGCTGAATACCCGTATCCGCAAGCTGAATTGTGGTATTCATTCTATGAATATCAGCGGCGGCAAGAGCATCGACCGCAATCACCAAATCCGGCTGTATCATGTCGGATATGCCCTTTATCATCTGTGCCGTTTCTATGCCGGTTGTTCCGAGAACACCCGGCGCAACAGCGCACACATTACCCATATCCTTATCAAAAATATGCTGCATATGCTCCTTTAAATGCTTTGTAACAAGCAGCTTTGATATGACCCCGCACCCCAGTGCGTCCGGCGTTATATCACGGTTTCCCAAACCTGCCACAAGCGTAAGCCGCCGTTTTTCCGTATGTGCCATTTCTTTAAGCTCTTTTGCTATAATATCAACTACTTTTTCATATCCGTCAAGGCTGTACCGTATCTGCGGCGCCTCTATCGTGACGTATGTTCCCTCCGCTTTTCCGAGAAGCTGCGCCGCGCGCTTTTCCAGAATTTTTACACGCGTAAGCTTTATACCCTCGTCCCTTTCCGTTATCACCTCAACGCCCCGTATATCTGCGTTCTGTCTGCGGCTCAGCTCATGAGCCTCCATTGCAAGGTCTGTTCTTATACTCTGCATAATAATCCGTAAATCCTTTCGCAATATCTATAATTCTTATATTGCTCAATTCGTGGAATTTTATGCCTTAAAACAGTGTTTGGAATAAACAAAACTGAACCTTGCGGTATGTTCCGAAAGGTTCAGTTTGTTTGCGGTTTTACAGAATAAATTACATTAGTCTGCCATTTTTATTGTCTTTATGACCTGCGCTTCAATCGGCTGATCGTTATAGTCGGTTGCGGTGTTTGCAATCTCGTCAACAACGTCCATACCCTCCGTAACCTTGCCGAATGCCGCATATTCGCCGTCCAGGTGCGGCGCATCCTCATGCATTATGAAGAACTGGCTCGACGCACTGTTCGGAAACATCGTGCGTGCCATTGACAAAACGCCCCTGGTATGCTTTAACGGATTATCCACTCCGTTTTTGGAAAATTCTCCCTTTATGCTTTCCGCAAACTTAGATTCGCCGTCGGCATTCATACCGCCGCCCTGTATCATAAATCCCGGAATTACACGGTGAAAAATAAGTCCGTCAAAAAAGTTGTTCTCAATAAGCTTTATGAAATTTGCCACCGTTATCGGAGCCATAGCCGGATAAAGTTCCGCCTTTATAACTCCGCCGTTTTCCATTACAATTTCAATATCCATAGTTATTTCCTTTCTGTGTCAAAAAGCTGCGTTTATTCGCTGTCAGCGGTTTCTTCACTCTGCACCGCATCCGTTTCCTCCGCGTCTGTTTCGTCATCGTTATCACGCTCTGTCAGAGCAAGACTTACAACACTCACGCCCTCGTCAAGACGCATCAGTCTTACACCCTGCGTCTGGCGGCTGTATGTGCTTATCTCGTCCGTATGCATACGGATTACAATACCCTCCGAGGTTATGAGCATAACGTCCTCATTATCCGATACCGCAGTCATACCGACGAGCTTACCGGTTTTGTCGGTTATGCGGTAGGTGAATATGCCCTTTCCGCCTCTGGTCTGACTTCTGTATTCCTCCGGCCCGGTCTTTTTGCCGTAACCGTTTTCCGTAACCATAAGAAGCGGCTTTTCTTCGTCAACTACTACCGCGCTCACAACGTAGTCGCCGCCGCTCAGCCTTATACCTCTTACGCCGCGTGCGGTACGTCCCATTCCTCTTACGTCGGTTTCGTTAAATCTGATTGCCATACCGTCATGCGTTGCAATCATGACCTCGCGTTCTCCGTCCGTAAGGTTAACGCTTATCAGCTCATCGTCCTCCGCAAGCTCGATTGCACGCAGACCTTTCTGCCGTATACGCGAATAATCCATGAGATCGGTTTTCTTAATCGTACCGTTCTTTGTAACAAACGTGAG
This sequence comes from uncultured Clostridia bacterium, assembly GCA_934476675.1. Taxonomy (GTDB): domain Bacteria; phylum Bacillota; class Clostridia; order UBA1381; family UBA1381; genus UBA4716. The sequence goes on from CAKSOE010000003.1 coordinate 63,534, forward strand.
ATAATTTCCGTCCTCGAACTCCCTTATCGGAATCATTGCCGAAATCTTTTCTTCCTGCTCAAGCGGCAGAAGATTTACAATCGCCATGCCCTTTGCCTGGCGTGTTGCCTCCGGTATCTGATAGCCTTTGAGCTTGTATACAATACCGCGCGTTGTGAAGAACAGTATATTGTCGTGCGTTGAGGTTGTGAACAAATGCTCCACAAAATCCTCCTCACGCGTTGTCATTCCGGTTATTCCTCTGCCGCCCCGGCGCTGCGATTTATACGTGTCAACCGGCATACGCTTTGTATATCCGTTATGAGTAAGAGTGATAATGCAGTCCTCCTCCTCAATCAAATCTTCAATGTCAAGGTCATTGAAGTTCATTGCAATTTCAGTACGTCTTTCATCGCCGTATTTGTTCTTTATCTCGATAAGGTCTGTACGCACGATTTCGAGAATTTTTTCCTCATGCTCCAGAATATCGGTATATTCTTCAATTTTAGCCGTTACTTCAACGTATTCGTCCTCGATTTTCTCGCGCTCCATGCCCGACAAACGACCCAGCTGCATCTGTACGATAGCGGTAGCCTGAACTTCATCAAGTCCGAAACGTTCGATAAGGGCTGCCTTTGCATCGGGGATATTTTTAGCGGCACGGATTATATGAATAACCTCGTCCATAAAATCGATAACGATTTTATAGCCCTCGAGCAGATGCGCACGTTCCTTTGCCTTTCTGAGGTCAAATTCCGTTCTGCGCTTTATTACATCCTCCTGGTGAGCAATGTAGTAATCGATCATTTCTTTAAGCGTGAGTATCTTCGGCTGCTTATCCACAAGCGCAAGCATAATAACTCCGAAAGTGTCCTGCATCTGCGTATATTTATAGAGATTGTTTAAAACAACATTCGGGTTTGCATCACGCTTTAACTCAATGATAAAGTGAATTTCCTCATCTGATTCGTCACGTGTTGAGGAAATACCCTCAATCTTTCCGTCACGCACAAGCTCGTTGATGTGCTTTTCCATCTCCGCCTTATTCACCTTATACGGAATTTCGGAAACAACAATACGCGGCTTGCCGTTTTTGTCCTCCTCGATTTCTGCCTTGGCGCGGAGAGTGATTTTTCCTCTGCCCGTGGTGTATGCCTGGCGAATACCGCCCTTACCCATTATAACTCCGCCAGTCGGGAAGTCGGGGCCGGGGATATACGTCATCAATTCCTCAATCGTAATCATCGGATCGTCAATGCAGGCAATAACGCCGTCTATTACCTCGCTTAAATTATGCGGAGGAATATTTGTCGCCATGCCGACGGCAATACCGGAGCTTCCGTTAACCAAAAGCTGCGGAAAACGCGATGGCAGTGCGTCCGGTTCTTTGCGGCTGTCGTCAAAGTTAGATACGAAATCAACCGTTTCCTTTTCAATATCGGTAAGCATAAGCGCCGATATTTTTGACATTTTCGCCTCGGTGTATCGGTAAGCAGCAGGGGGGTCGCCGTCTATTGAACCGAAGTTTCCCTTACCCTGAACTAACGGATACCTGAGCGAAAAGTCCTGTCCCATACGCACCATAGCGTCATAAACGGACGCGTCACCGTGCGGATGATATTTACCCAGAACGTCGCCGACGGTGGTTGCCGACTTTCGGAAATCACCCTCATACAACAGTCCCGCATCATACATATCGTACAGAATACGTCTGTGAACAGGTTTCATACCGTCGCGCACATCCGGCAGCGCACGGCTTACGATAACGCTCATAGCGTAATCTATATAAGCCTTTTTCATCTCGCTGTTTAAATCAACGCCCACGACCTTCTGATTTTCTATCACGGACATATCAAGTTCTTTTTCTTTGGATTTTTTAGCCATATTATGACCTTTCCTTTCCTGTTTTAGCCGATAAAGCTTTTTTCAGACAATCTGACAATCAATACTTTAATTATAACACATTTTATAGATAAATGCAAGTTTTTGCGCCCGATTATGAGCAGACAAAAACAATTCTTTCATCGTTGCTGTCCGGTGCGTCAAACGTGAACGGACGGTATGTGTCAATTTTTTCAAACCCTGCTTTTTTGAGCAATATTCTCAGTTCTTTTTCCGAGTATGCGCGCTGCAAGTGGCGTTCTTCAAAACGGCGGTATTTTTCGCCCTCACGCACAAAAAACGTGAGAAACATATCGGAAATATTTTTTTCTTCCAGATACCTGTTCTGCCATGTGTAGAAAACATTTTTACCCGGATACACAATCGTGTCCGAACCGATCACCTCGCGAAGCTTATGCCGCGTGCTTATATCAAACACAAACAGAGCGTCGTTATCCATAAAGCAGGTTTTCATTTTAGTAAACATATTCAAAAGCGCACGCGGTGATATGACATAATTTATACCGTCAATCATGGATATAAACGCACCCATAGTTCCGTACAAATCAAGAGAGGTCATATTCTGATTAAGATAGAGAATATCCAGTCCCTCCGATTTATCGCGCGCGATGTTTAACATATCCTCCGAAATATCTATACCCGTCATGTCATAGCCGCGCCTTGCCAAAGGGATTGTAACGCTGCCCGTTCCGCAGGCCAAATCGCATACAAGGTCGGGATTTATGCCGTATTCGGAAAAAATATTTTCGATATAATCCGCAATGCGTTCATAGTTTATATCGCGGTGCATGAGCGTATCATAAACCTCTGCAAACTCGCCGTAGCTTTTCATTTTTTAATCCCTTTCCGATTCTTTCAGACGTTTTATGACCAAGCCGTAGCCGTCCTCGCCGTAATTTATGCACTTGCTCACGCGGCTTATGGTTGCGGTGGACGCACCGGTTTTTGACGCAATATCCGAATACACCTTTTTATCCGCAAGCATCATGGCAACCTCCATGCGCTGGCTCATTGACTTAATCTCCGCAATCGTGCATAAATCGCTGAAAAAACTGTAACATTCATCCACCGTTTCAAGGCTCAAAACAGCCTTCATAAGCAAATCCGTATTTTCATTTTTCAAATCCTTCAAGGTTTACCAATCCTTTCCTTAGGAAATCATACTAATATTATACCACTTTAACTTATGAAAGTAAACATATTTATAAAAAAAACTGAGGTAAACACCGTAAAAAATGTTTACCTCAGTTTTTTAATTACTTTCACATATCTGCCGTCCTGCATTATTTATCGAATAATTGTCGTTGTAGATAAGCTCGGAAACCTTTACAAATTCATATTTTTCGGACAGTAACGATATAATTTCGGGCAATACCTGTGCGGTGAGTTTTGTTCCGTTGTGCATAAGTATTATGTCGCCCTTTTCGGTTTTTGAGATACGCTTTTTAATGCTGTCCGCCGTTGCGTCCCTGACATAGTCCAGACCGTCAACCGACCACTGTATGTACGTTCTGCCGCTGTCCTCCGCCGTCTGCACAACCGTATCGTTATAGCCGCCCGACGGTGCGCGCATAAGCTTCATTTTCTGACCCGTAATGCCCTCAACAACCGCATCGCATTTATCCAGATCCGCTGTTATTGCCGCCGGAGTCATTTTTGTATAATCGGCATGATTATACGAATGATTGCCCAAATCATGCCCTTTTTCACAGATTTTCTTTACGCTTTGCGGATATTTCTCCGCCCACGTACCCGTGACAAAAAATGATGCTTTTATATTGTAATCATCAAGCGTTTTGAGTATATCGTCCATGTCGCTGTCATTCCACGCGCAGTCAAAGGTCAGCGATATTTTGTTATCATCGCGTTCCACGCTGTATATGGGTATTTTGCGGCTGTTGTCACTGAATGTTTCACGTGAGCCTGTACACCAAAAATAAACCGCCGGAATAAGTATAAGCGCCGCCGCGGCAGCGGCTATATATCTGAATTTAACTACAAAAACCTTCAAAAAAACACACCGTCCCTTTAATATGGCAATTACCATATTTATATTCGGGATAGTGTGTATTTATGACATTTAATTTTTGCCGTTTTTAAGGCTTTCAAGCCAGATAATAAGCACCGACATATCCGCCGGAGAAACACCCGAAATTCTCGATGCCTGACCGAGTGATTTCGGCTTAACCTTATTAAGCTTCTGTCTTGCTTCAAGCCGCAGACCGTGAATTTCGCCGTAGTCCTGGTTTTCGGGCAAAAGCTTGCGTTCCATTTTTGCAAACTGCTCCACCTGCGAAAGCTGACGGTCTATATAGCCTTTGTATTTTATCTTGATTTCTGCTTCCTCCATTACGTCAGCCGAAAGCTCGGGTCTTTCCGTATCGGCTTCGGCAAGCTTTTCGTAATCAAGTTCCGGTCTGCGCAAAAGCTCGCACAGCCGCACGCCCGTCTTTATGGGCGCTGAGGAATATTTTTCAAGAATGTGATTCACCGCTTTCGGAGTGATAACCGTCTTTGATGCGCGCTCTATTTCCTCATCAATGCGTTTTAATTTTTCAAGAAGTCTGTTATAGCGTTCCTCGCTTATAAGTCCGACTCTGTAACCTATCGGCGTAAGCCTTTCATCGGCATTATCCTGTCTGAGCAGCAAACGGTATTCACTTCGCGACGTCATCATTCTGTAGGGCTCATTCGTACCCTTTGTAATCAAATCGTCAATAAGCGTTCCGATATATCCGTCCGAACGGCTCAATATCATGGGTTCTTCGCCTTTAAGCTTTAAAGCCGCATTTATTCCGGCAACAAGTCCCTGCGCCGCCGCTTCTTCGTAACCCGAGGTTCCGTTAAACTGCCCTGCTCCGTAAAGACCGGAAATATTTTTAAATTCAAGCGTTGCGTAAAGCTGCTGCGGATCGCAGCAGTCATATTCGATAGCATACGCGCTACGCATGATTTCCACGTGTTCCAGTCCCTTGACGCTCCTGTACATTTCAAGCTGAACGTCCTCCGGCAAACTTGTGGAAAATCCCTGCGCATACATTTCATTCGTGTCAAGTCCCATAGGCTCAATAAAAAGCTGATGGCGCGGCTTGCCCTTAAAACGCATGATTTTATCCTCGATTGACGGACAGTACCTCGGCCCTATGCCCTCGACATAGCCGCCGTACATAGCCGAACGTTCGATATTATCCATTATAATTTTATGGGTTGTTTCATTTGTATACACAAGATAGCAGCGAACCTGCTCTTTTTTGATTTCGGGACTTTCAAACGAAAACGGAACGATCTTTTCGTCGCCCTCCTCAACCTCCATTTTGTCAAAATCGAGGGATTTTGCGTGTATTCTTGCCGGTGTTCCGGTTTTAAAGCGCCTGAGCTCCACACCGAGATTTTTAAGGCTTTCGCTCAATTGATTTGCCGGAAACATTCCGTCCGGCCCGCTCTCGCGCGAATAACTGCCGATAAGAATTTTTCCTCGCAGATATGTTCCCGTAGCGATAATTACCGCTTTTACCTTATATTCACAGCCTGTATGCGTAACAACTCCGCACACTTTTCCGCCGCAAACCTTTATATCAACTATTTCCGCCTGCTTGATTTGCAGATTTTCCGTTTCTTCAAGACGTTTTTTCATTTCGAGATGATAACGTCCGCGGTCAATCTGCGCACGCAGCGAATGTACCGCCGGGCCTTTGCCGCGGTTAAGCATTTTTGACTGAATAAACGTCGCATCGGCAGCCTTGCCCATTTCGCCGCCGAGAGCGTCAACCTCGCGGACAAGATGCCCCTTTGCCGTTCCGCCTATACTCGGATTGCACGGAAGATTTCCGATTGCGTCAAGACTTATTGAAAACAAAACCGTTTTAATACCCAGTCTTGCACAAGCCATTGCCGCCTCTGCACCGGCATGACCGCCGCCTATAACCGCCGCCTCATATTCTCCGAGTACCATTATTTATTAACCTCCGAACTGCTACCTTTCTTTAATTTATCCGCAATGGAATCGTCAAATACGGGAGCTTCTTCTTCGAGAATATTTTCCTTTTCCTCACGTTCTTTTTCCTTTGCCGCGGCAACCAATCCGCGCATACAGCGTGCCGCATAGAACTCGGACGCAAAGCGCGTAAAGAACATTCCGATAAGCATTGCCAATATAAATGCCACTATCGGATTGCCGATATACATAAATATTACGCCTGTTACTCCGACGCTCAGAATTGTGAGCAATAAATTCATCGGCAGCTTTCCCAAAGCAAACAGCAGCGCATTTTTTATAAGCTGCTTTACCGTACATTCAAATGTAACCATAATCTGATATATGTAAAAGTGCATCCAGCCGACAACAAACGTCAGAACAATCATAAGATAGAACGGTATTCCGAAAATCGTGCCGCCGTCGCCTATCTTCATATAATAAAATCTAAGCGCCACTGATGCAAGCAGAAGATATACCACATCAAAAAGCACGATAATCATTGACTGTTTAAAGTTTTCCTTAAACTTGTCCCAGCCGTCGGACATAATCCATGCGTGCTGATGATTTGTGAAGCATTTTACTATGTAAGCATACGATGCCGATGCGGGGCCGCTGCCGAGTATGAAAAACGTCGCTGATGCAAGCATTACATTTATATGCAGAACGGCAAGCTGAATATTTCCGGCATCAGCCTCCGCACCCTGCGCTTTTTCAAGCAAGCCGCCTATCGACGACACATACGGGCCGAAAAACACTACAAGCAGTACAATCCATATCAGGCTTGCTAGTGTGTAAACGGCATTTGCGCCGAGAATTTTTGAAAATTTGCGAAATGCAATTTCCCAGTAGAGGAAAAACCCTTTTTTCTCCGGTTCATCTTTTGAAACGCCCTTACCCGGCTTTAAATAGCTATTAAATAATCCCATTATTTACTCTGTCCTTTCAAAATTTCACGTATATATAAATATTTTATCACAAATATCGGCTATATACAAGAACAAAATATAAATTTTTTTAAATGGTACACAGCAAAAAAACAAAACGCACCCAACGATGCAGCGATGTACACCGAATGATGCGTTTTATTTGAAGCCGGAACATCTTACTGCTCCTCTTTTACTTAATCTGCAAACGTATTCTGTCTGCAACCATAGCTATAAATTCAGAATTGGTAGGCTTTCCCTTACCGGTATGAATTGTATAGCCGAAGATTTCGTTCATTGTTTCGGGCTTACCTCTTGTCCACGCAACCTCAATAGAATGTCTGATTGCGCGTTCAACTCTGCTCGCCGTTGTATTGTAGGCATGAGCAATTTCCGGATAAAGCTGTTTTGTTATATAATTCAGCATATCCATGTTTTCCACAACCATCATTATTGCGGTTCTTATGTACTGATAACCCTTTATATGCGCCGGAACGCCAAGCTCATGTATGAACTCCGTTACCAGTGTTTCGAGGTCGAAATCCTTTCGGGTTTGTGCGGCTTCGCTTTTTCCCGCGCAGACAATATCCCTTATAGCCTCTGCCACGCGTTCACAGCTTTGCGGCTTTAATAAATAATAATCCGCACCGAGCTCCATGGCATTTTCAATTGTTCTTTGTAGCGCAGATACCGAGTAGACAATAACTGCAGGCTTTTCGCTGAGCTGTTTTATTCTTTTCATAACGCCCATTCCGTCAAGCTTAGGCATGACCATATCCAGAATTATTACATCGGGATTTGTTTCAAGTATCAATTCCCACGCTTCTTCACCGTCACTTGCTTTCGCTGCGGTAAACATATCGTTCTGAATATTGATATGGTCTGCAATCTCTGTTGCTAATGCCTTATTGTCGTCTGCTACAAGTACTGCTAATTTATTATTTTTCATTTTAGTTGGTCTCCTGACTCTGTTATATATTTTTGAAAATTTAAGGTATTTTTACACATTGTGCTAATCACTCCCATTAATTTCCTTTCATGTGCTTATTTTACCACACATTTGAAACAAAATCAAGAGTTTTTTTGGTTTTTTTTACCATTTTATTAAATTTCTTTGTCTTTTTCATACTTCTATGTTACCATCCTTCCTCAATACGACAAATTTCATCCTTTTTCTTCCCCTTCACCGTTTTACCATTCCGTTTCGGCTGCCGCCTTAATCAGTCTGCAGCAGTTTTCCAAATCTTTTATGTCAATCATCTCCGACGGTGAATGTATATACCGTGCCGGCAGAGATACCGCTCCGGTTTTTATTCCGGCTCTTGTGAGATGAATTGCTCCTGCATTTGTACCTCCTTCCGTCATAATTTCGAGCTGATACGGAACACCGTGTGTTTTTGCCGTTTCGATAAGCTTTATGCGCACATCTGCGTCACATATAACCGAACGATCCATAATCTTAACGGCTGCTCCTTTCCCTTTTTTCACCACCATTGCCGACGCTGACGGCACATCTCCCGTATCGGTAACGTCCACCGCTACCGCAAAATCGGGATTAATTGCGAATGCCGCCGTTTTTGCGCCTCTTAAACCGATTTCCTCCTGTGAGGAAAACACAAAGTACAGGTCGTTTTTACTGTTCTTTATATTCTGTATAGTTTTTATCAGAATATAACATCCTGCACGATCGTCAAGCGCCTTTGATACCACTATGTTTTTTGTAATATTGATCTCTCCCGCAAACACAGCCGTATCTCCTGCAGAAACGGTCTCCGAAGCATTTGCGCAGTTATCTGCGCCAATATCTATATAAAGCTTTTCAAGCATCGGTTTCTTATTAAATTCCTCTTCTTCACAGCCGATAACGCCGACTGTTCCGTTTTTGAAGCGTACGCGTCTCCCAACCAAATGGCGCACGTAAAGTCCGCCTATATTTCGGAAGCGTATAAAACCGTTTTCATCAATATAGGTAACGATAATACCTATCTCGTCCATATGAGCGTCAAACATAACCTTTTTGCCGCCGCCGTTTATATGTGCGATAAGATTTCCCATTGCGTCTGTAAAGACCTCATCGCAGTATTCTTTTATTTCGTTTTCTATAACCTCACGGATTTCCGATTCATCACCGGAAACACCGTCTGTCTGAGTAAGCCTTTTTAATAATTCCATTCGCCGAGTTCCTCCAAAATGCGCGCCGTCAGCGCCGACGCCTCCTCAATGTCTCGTTTATCCATCATGCACATCGGTGTATGCGAATACCTGCACGGAATACTTATGCTTACTGCCGCACAGCCCTCCGCCGCGGTCTGAACGGCATTTGCGAGAGTTATTCCTCTGTTTTTGCCGCCGCTCTGATACCCTCCGGTATTTTCCGCCGCTTTTCTTACGCAGCTTACCAGTTCCGCATTCTTTACCGAATACTTATCTGCCGTATCGATAATCACTCCGCCGCCGAGAGCCGCCGCTTTTTCTTCGCCGCTCACCCCGTACATATCGGCGGATTCCTCCGTTGTTACAACCACAGTCAAATCGGGGCGTATGCGGTGCGCTGCGGCAGCCGCTCCCCTTGCTCCCGTTTCGCGCTGTGCGGAAAACACAAAATACGTGTCGTATTCACATTCCGTATCCATCGCATTTATAAGGCACGCACAGCCCATGCGGTCAAGCGCCTTGCCGCGTATGCGCTTTCCTATATCGTAAAATTCGCTGTCAAACGCTATATAATCGCCTAACGAAACTCTTTTTTCGGCGTCTTTTTTTGAGGACGCGCCTATATCGACAAACAAATCCTCAACGTCGACGGTGCTTTCGCGCTCGCTCTTTTTTTGCAGATGAATGGCTTTCATCCCTATTATGCCTTTTTCGCCGTCACCTATCACTACTTTTTTTGAGATAATAACCCTGTCGTCTGTTTTTCCGACGCTTTTGATTTTCAGATACCCTTTGTCGGTAATTTCAGAGACAATAAAGCCTGTTTCGTCCATATTTGTGATAAACATTATTTTTTTGCCGCTTTGTCTGCCTTTTTTCAGTGCAATTACGTTTCCAAGCGCATCAACGGTTATTTCGTCCGCTTTGTCCGAAATTTTTTCCGTTATCAGTTTTCTTACCTTATCTTCATTTCCGCTGACACCGTTTACGGCGCTGAGTTCTCTCATAAGTTCAGCCATGATATATCCTCCCCAATGCCCTTTATGAAGCATACAAGAAGCTTCGATACGGCGGTCACGTCCGAAATATCCAACGTTTCAACAGAGGTGTGCATATATTTGAGCGGTATTGACAGCAGCGCTGTCGGAATACCGTCTGCAGACACCTGTATTTCCCATGCGTCCGTACCCGTATTGCCGCCCTCCACCTCAATTTGCAGTTTTATTTTGTTATCTGCGGCGGTTTTTCTCAAACGCTCCGTAAGCTTCGGGTGGAGATTGGGTCCGACGGCTATAACCGCACCCTTGCCCGTTTCAAAAGCTTCCGCCGAGTTATCCGGCGTTATTCCGTGAGTAACGTCTATTGCCACCGCCATGTTGGGATTTATCGCATATGAGGTTGTTTTTCCTCCGCGGCAGCCTACCTCCTCCTGTACAGCCGCAACTGCGTACACATCAGCATTAAGCTTTTCACTGTCAAGCTTTTTCATAATGTCTGCCAAAATCGCAACGGAGGCGCGGTCATCGAGAGTTTTGCCGCTCCACTGATTTTTGCCGAGTCTGCCGACCGACTGCGCTATCGTGATACTGTCTCCTACCGTCACAAGCTCCCTGACTTCATCTGCATCAAGACCCGTATCAACCGCCATATCTTTTATTTTTACGCTTTTTCCGTTTTCGATAAGATGCGAAGGTTTAATTCCTATCACACCCGAAATATCCCTTTTGCCGTGAACGGTCACTTCAAGCGACGGTAAAATTCTGCCGTCAACTCCGCCTACATTTGCAAAGGTTATAAACCCCTCGTCCGTAACGGAGGTTGCTATAAGACCGATTTCATCGCAATGAGCCTCAATCATAACGGAGGGTGCGTTTTTAATTCCGCACCGTTTTACCGCAATCACGCTGCCAAGACTGTCTATTCTCACTTCATCGGCATACGGACTGAATATATCGGCTATTTGCTTGTTGAGCCGATATTCAAATCCCGATATTCCTCTTAAATCGCTTAATTTTTTTATCAGACTGCGCATTAAATCTCCTCTAATTCATTTACGAGCTTTTTAAATAAATTGCCGCGCTCCTCGAAATTTCTGAATGCGTCAAAGGAAGTGCTTGCCGGCGACAACAGCACAACATCGCCGCTTACCGCTCTGTTCCTTGCCGCATCTACCGCTTCGGCATAGTTCTTTGCATATATGACCTCAACACTGTCCGCTTTGCCGGTCTTTTTCAATGCCTCATATATTTTATCCGAGGTTGCGCCTACTAAAACAAGTGTTTTAACGTGTTCAGCAATGGCCGGCCCTACCGCATCGTATGGTATTCCCTTGTCTTTTCCGCCGGCAATCATGATTACCCTCTGCGGGAACACGTTAAGAGTATTTACGGTTCTGTTCGGGCTTGAATCAATTGAGCTGTTGTAATACCTAACGCCGTCAAGCGTACGTACAAGTTCAATGCGATGCTCCACTCCTCCGAAGCTTTCTGCCACTGCGCGTATGGTATCCGCGCTCACAAGTCCTTCGGTTACGGCAATCGCCGCCATGTAATTTTCAACATTATGCATCCCCGGCAGCTTTATATCGTTTATATCAAGCGCCTTTTCGCCAGAACGCATTATAATATTTCCGTCAAGCCATACGTTTGCCTTTTTCGTACGCGAAAACATTTTTACGTTAGAATGTGCCAGAGGCAGCAGCGCTGCGCAATCGGCATTATCCGCATTAAGAACAAGTATACCGTCCTGCGACATATGCGTAAAAATATTTGTTTTTGCTTCGATATATTCGGAATAGTCCTTGTGCCAGTCGAGATGGTTGGGGCTCAGATTCGTTATAACTGCCCGTTCGGGAGATTTCTGCATAGTGTGCAGCTGGAATGAAGAAAGTTCGAGAATTACCCAGTCGTTTTCCGTCATGCCGTCCGTTTCCGCAAGGAGCGGATTTCCTATGTTACCGCCAAGCCATGTCTTATATCCCGACTGCGTCATAAATTTATGGATGATTGTTGTGGTGGTTGTTTTTCCGTCGCTGCCCGTTACGGCTATTATATGCGACGGACATACTTCAAAAAACATCTCCATTTCGGAGGTGATTTTTGCGCCGTTTTTCCTTGCTTTTTCAAGCTGCGGTACATCGTACCTCATACCCGGCGTTTTAAATATAATTTCGTCCGTCAGATTATCGAGATAATCCTCGCCAAGCCGAAATTGTATTCCCAGCCTTTCACATTCCGTATATTTGTCTCCGAGCCAGTCTCTGTCGTGCTTGTCGCACGCCGTTACAATTGCTCCGTTTGAAACAAGGTACTTTATCAGCGGCAGATTTGAAATGCCTATTCCGATTACCGTTACCCGTTTACCTTTTATATTTTGCTTAAATTCTTCAAGCTTAGTCATTTTTATCGCTAAATCCTTTCAAAAATTTCAGGAATTTCAAGAAAATTATACCCAAGAAAATTTCTTCGGCGGATAATTTAGTTTATCCCGTTGTGATTACTTCTGTTTTTTTCGCAATTTTCCAGCAATAACATTATACAAAATCTTCCTTGAGTTGTAAAGCCTAAATATACTAATAAAATGAAAATGTAACATTTTTGTATGTACATCAAAACAACTGTAAAAATTGTGCAAAATAAACAAAACGCATCACACGATGTACATATGTACTCGATTTTCTGCATTACCGTACAATCCTTCGACTGCCGGCAATTGCAGAAATGATGCGTTTTGTTTTGCAGTTAAATGACATAAAAATTACACTTATTGGAGTTAACCCCTTGTATAAAATTCGGATTAAGCATCCAAAAGTCCTATAACAGCTTATTACTGTTTATTATTTTACTGTTTTGTCCGCTGTCTTTCTTGTTGTTGTTTTCTTAGCCGTTTCTTTTACCGCTGTGCTCTCCTCAGCTTTTGCGGGAGCTTTCTTCGGCTCTGCCTTTTTCGGTTCAGCCTTTGCGGGAGCTTTCTTCGGCTCTGTTTTCTTTGTCTCTGCCTTTATCGCTGTCTTTTTCGGCGCTGTTTTAGCCGCTGATTTTGTCTCAGCTTTCTTGACAGGCTTTTTCGGCGCTGACTTCTTAGCCGCTGATTTTGTCTCGGCTTTCTTTTCCGCACTCTTTCCCGGAACTGCTTTTTTAACCGGCGCTTTTATTGCGTTTTTAAATTCAGCTGCTTTTTCAAGATTGCCCTTTACTGTGATTGTTCCTTTTTCTATTTCCTTCTCCGCTGTTGTCTTGCCGTCCAGTACAGAAGATATTGCCGCTCTTGAAGCGTCAATCACAGCGTCATTGTCTCTGTAATCGTACGGTTCAACCTCCAGCACACCGCCTCTTACCGCAGCATAAAACGTTCCGCCGCAATCTTCGTCGCTGAAAGTAATTTGAAGTGCCATGTCTTGCAGCTTTGATGCATCTACGTTTGCGAATTTTGTCTTAATTCTTTTAAATGCCTGTTCAAATGTCATTACATTTTCCTCCTTCTATTGAAACCGTAATGTTTGCAATATTATTGTTAAAAGCCTGTTTTGAGACGTTCTGCATAAAATGCAGCAGCCATGGCTTTTTTACATTTATATTATACTATATGCCGTAAATATTGTCAATCCTCTAAAATATGCAAATCCTCTGCTTTTTTAGGTATATTTTTTAGTATTATTTCCAAAAAAAGACGAAATTATACGCTTACAGCTCCGCAATTGCCTCAACTTCAAGCAAAACGCCCTTCGGGAGCTTTGCCACCTCAACGCATGAACGTGCCGGAAACGGCTCTGTGAAATAAGATGCGTAGATTTCGTTTATTTTGCCGAAATCGTCCATATTCTGAATGAATACGGTTGTTTTTATAACCTTGTCAATGCTTGTGCCTGCCGCTTCAAGCAGATTTTTTACGTTTGTAAACGCCTGATTTGCCTGTGCCTCCACGCCCTCGGGAATTTCGCCGTTTGACGGATTTACCGGGATCTGTCCCGATGCAAAGACGGTATTGCCGCTTATTATCGCCTGTGAATACGGGCCTATTGCCGCAGGTGCGTTATTTGTTTTTACTTCTTTCATTGTCATTACCAACCTTTCATTGTGCCGAAGCACGCTTTTGTAAATTTATCGGCTAAGACAGCCGTATCAAATAGCAAACCATGCTGAAAAATACGTAAAATCCCAGCATCATCGCATACATGATTTTCCCTGCCGGTTTTGAAATCCATTCCGACTTTAACGCCTCATAAGTAAGCACAATCCAGCTTACCGCACCGCACAGCAGCAGTATTGTGAGCGCCGTTGACGAAAATATGCTGAAAACCGCTCCGATAACGCCGAGAACGGTCAATGGTATTCCCGTCAGCACCAGCCGCTGAGAAAAATCCCAAAACGGTGTACGCAGCTTGAATATCAGACGGTTTATGCCGTAAAATATGCCGCTGTACACAAAAAACAATATAATACCCGTAACCGCGCCCGACAAAACAGCCATAAACATATTTGCCAGATTTATATATCCGCCCGTTCCGTTAAACGCCAAAAGCGATGCCAGAATTGCAAACGGCCCTCTGCGCACATTACTCATAATAAAATAAACGCACAGGCTGATTACCGCTCCCATTGCCGCCGATATTGCAATCACTCCGCCCTTGCCTATATCGGTCGGATTCATTATCATATCCACAGGTGAGAGTATGAACCTTTTTATAACGGCGAATAAATTTGCAAAAAAGCTATTCGTGTTGTTGTACTTAACACGCTGTTTCATTTTGTGTCTGTCCCACGCGTGCTTTATTTTGCTCTCTTTTTTTGTGTAACCTGTCCGGTATGTGCCGTTCGTTCCGTCAAAACCGGAATTATCATTAGCTGTGCCGGCTTTTGTGTCGTTTTGAGCACCGGCGGTCTTTTCCGCCTTTGCCCTTCTGTGTGCAGCGCTTTGAGGGCAGTCGCACTGTTCGCCTTCTTTAAGCTCTTTTCCGCAATAAATACAGCTTCTCATGTCTGTCTCCGTCCTTTTGCAACTTATATTATTTATATAATATATCCGCACAGAAAAAATGTCAACATAATAACTGTAAACAAAATGTAAACTATTTATTCAATCTTTTTTCAAATTCGCGCATGGCGTCATCATGCACCATTTCGGTACGCCTGTAAAGCTTAAAGGTTACTCCGTCTATCTCCGTTTCATACTCCGGCATTTCCTCATATGCCACGGCAAAATCGGCATATGCTTCAAAGCTCTTAACCGCTTCGGTAACCGCCGTCTGTCTGCCCTCCGGAAGATGCGTCTGCGCCGGAAATGCGGCAAGAATATAGTTTACATTATAGAACGGCGTCATATCCGTATCGCGCGAATCAACCTGCGGCAGCGAAACAATATAGTCGCTGCGGCTTGATTTTATTCCGACCGACGGCTCGGCATTTTTGAAAACATCTTCGTTAAATTTAAACGACGACGCCAGTATTCCGAGAGTTTTATTCTGCGGCACTGCCTTATCAAGCTTTCGTTTAAGCGAAATAATTTCGTTTATGTCGCTGCGTGACTGCGGCAGCATCGAGAAGTCGGGAATCAGTGCATAATGCTTTATTTCGCTTATTGAACCCGGCTGCACGCGCGGAATATATAGATTTGCCGTACTTATTACCGCAAACGCACACACCGCCGCAAACATTTTTACGTTCGTTATATGCTTTACAAGAATTATCACAAGCATTATCACAGACGGCATATACAGCAGAAGATGCTGCTGACCGTGGGTTTGCGTAAGAGCAAACATGACAAAGCACACAAGCATTTGTATCCACATAAATACCGTTCTGTATTCCTGCTTTTTCACAGCCGCGGCGATGCTTGCCGCAGCCAGCGCTGCTATAAACAAAGCTCCCGTATAGCGCGTCAGAAGCTTCAAATCCGTACCAATCGAAAATTTATAGCCGGAATACAGATTTCCGTAGTCTCTTAATAATATGTTAAAGAGAAAATCCTTAAATGCAAAGCACAAAAGCGCAGCCGCCGCAATGCAGGTGAATAAAACGGGAATCTTTTTGCGTTTAAATATCAGACTGTCCGCCGCCATTGCCGTAATAAACGAAACCGCAAAAAACGCATACCACCTGCGCCATATCATCATAAGCACAAGCAAAATTCCGATTATCGTGTAACGAAGATATATTTTCTTATCACCGCCAAACCACAGCGCATAGCAGAGTAGTCCCAAAAACACGCCGCCTATATCGACAAACCCAATAAGCGTTATAAACAGCAGCAGCGGACACGTAAGAAACGTAATCAACAGCGTTATCCACGGCGCTTTTCCAATGCGTTTTGCTATATAATATACCATTGCAAAGCACGGAACAAGATAAACGTTTACCAGTCCCAATATATACACAAGCCTTGATTCACCGAACCATTTCACAAGGTATGCGCTCACAATTCCGGCAGTATAATTATAATCCATACTGCCTATTGATAACCATATGTTTTTCCAAAAATCCGCCTCGCCTATGCTTTTCGCCATATTTCGTGCAATATCCCAATAAGTGGCATCATCCCAAAAATATATATTTCTGCTTTTTGTTACATAAATCACCGCTATAAAATTAATTGCCATAAGCGCAAGCAAAAAATAAAAAATACCGAAAAAATCCCTGCCTTCGTATTCTTCATTCTTTTCCGCCTTGTCAAGCTCGCTGAAAACAGTACGGCGTCCCATTTGTTGTTCCTTCCTTTCAGTTTTTATTCAAAAAGAGATACAATCTCATCGTCTGTCAAATCGGAAAAAGTTTCGCTGTTCACACGTATTATATCATCTGCAAGCAGTCGTTTTTTCTCCTGTAATTTCAGAATTTTTTCCTCAATCGTGCCTCGCGCGGCAAGCTTTATAATCTGCACCGCTTTTGTCTGACCTATTCTGTATGCACGGTCGCTCGCCTGTTCCACCGCCGCAGGATTCCACCACGGGTCATAATGAATTACCATGTCCGCGCCTATCAGATTAAGCCCCGTTCCTCCGGCTTTTAACGATATTAAAAACACATCGCGTTCGCCGCCGTTAAAGCGGTCGGCAATCTCGGCTCGTTCGTAGGGCGGAGTTTTTCCGTCCAGATAAAAGCTTTTTATGCCTGTTTCGTCAAGCTTTTCGCGAATTATCGCCAGCATTGAGGTAAACTGCGAAAATATCAGCAGCCTATGCCCCGACTCCACTGCGCTCTGCGTCAGCTCGATAAGCATTTCAAGCTTTCCGCTGTCGTGCCTGTAGCCCTCGTCAAACAGCGACGGATGACAGCATATCTGCCTTAGCCGCATAAGCAGCGACAAAATGCGTATTTTTCCGCTGCCGCCCTCCGAAAGTGCGGCAAGGGTTTCGTTTTTTGCCGTTGCCAGATACGATACGTACATCTGCTTCTGATACGGAGTCAAATCCGCATACATCGTATTTTCAATCTTTTCCGGCAGCTCCTTTAAAACGTCCTTTTTCATTCGCCGCAGAATAAACGGGCGTATGCGCGCCTTGAAATCCGCCGCTGCCGCTTTATCCTCCTCTTTTGTGACCGGAGTGTCGTAACGCTGCCGAAATTCCGTAAGTCCGTACAAATATCCGCGCATTACAAAATCAAATATCGACCACAGCTCCGTAAGAGAATTTTCTATCGGCGTACCTGTCAGTGCAAATTTGTTTTTTGCCGATATTTTTTTCACGCTTTTTGCGCTCATGGTACGCGGATTTTTTATGTGCTGCGCCTCGTCTATAAAACAAAACGCAAATTCCGTACCCGAATAAAGCTGTATGTCGCGCCTTATTGCGGGATAGGAGGTTATTACAAATTCATAATTGCTTATGTTCTTTATTGCACTTTCACGGTCTTCACGCGTTCCGTCGATTATAAGCACCGCCGCATCGGGAATAAATCGCTCGATTTCGTTAAGCCAGTTATACACAAGCGAACTCGGCGTAATGATAAGCGTAGGCTTATCCGGCTTTTCGCCGTGAACAAACGCCAGAACCTGCAAGGTTTTACCCAATCCCATATCGTCCGCGAGTATTCCTCCGAACCCCAGTGAAGAAAGCTGTTTAAGCCATTTTACGCCGTCACACTGATATGAGCGAAGAACGTTTTCAAGCCCCGGCGGAATTTTCGGTTCCGCCTTGCGTATGCTTTCGATGTAGTTTTTAAAGCTTTCCTCCTTCTCAACGCTTTTTAAAGCGTCGAGGTAAAGCGCCTGATATTTCGGAACAAGCTTTTTTCTTTTTCTTAACTCGCTCTCGCTGAAATCCAGCCGGGCAAACAGCGACAAATCCTCTTTTTGCGGACTGTTCTGCAAATCGATAAACCTGCCGTCCTCCATTCTGTAAAATGAACGCTTTAATTTCACCGCATTCAGTATGCCGATTATCTGTTCCGAGGAAAGATTGCTTTCAAGCTCGGTTTCAAGCAGGTCGATTTTATCGTTATACGAAACGGATGCTTTTATTTCAAAATCGTTATAGCCTTTAAGGCTGTTAAATCGGTCGGAGGCAAATATCTCCGCATTAAGCGACAGCAGCGGCAATTCAAATGTAATGAAATCGTATATCAAAGCATCGTCTGACATATAGTATGTGCCGTCCGACAAGTCAAAATGCTCGAACGAATCCGTAATTTCACGTTCGGCACGGTAATCGCGTATAACGATTTTTCTGCCCTCCGGCTTTTCGTCAGGAATACGCAGCACAATATTACCGTAGCTTACGGTAACAACGGCGCTTATCTGTCTGCCCTCAACGTCCAGATATACCTTGAATTCAGGATGTTCATTTACAATAAGCTCGTCCACACCCTGCATAACAACGCCGTGTCTGCCCTTT
The DNA here is from genome assembly GCA_934476675.1 of uncultured Clostridia bacterium. Taxonomy (GTDB): domain Bacteria; phylum Bacillota; class Clostridia; order UBA1381; family UBA1381; genus UBA4716. Next base: position 82,297 of record CAKSOE010000003.1, read on the forward strand.
AAATTCGGAAGAATATCCGCCGCAAAACGTATGGTATTATCGCCTTTAAATCCGATTTGTGTCCTGTTTTCCGTTTTCAGCGCACGGTAAACGGGCATAAAATATCTGCGCCATTCATGGCTTGTACGGTAAATAATACTCTCATACAAAAACCACCGTCCGTCGCGCGTAAGCGCACAGCCGCGCTCGCTCACCGACAAGCCGATTTCGCCCTCCGCCGCCTCGATATCTATCAGTATATCGGGGTCGTCATTTTTAAGCTGAACATCGCTCATGGCCATTCCGTCAAACACAAATGTGAAATCAATGTCCTTTAACAGCGGAAAAATCCTCGCTGCGGTTTTTTCGCCGAACGGCGTGCGGTATACCGCCTTGGAATACATTGTATTCTGCACCGTGCGCATCTCATACGCTTCGGCAAGAATATCTATCATGTCCCTTTGCTTATTCGGAAAATACGTTTTGTTCGGCGAATACACGGTGTGCCTGTCAAGCTTAAATTCTCTGCCATTTAAATAGCTATCCAAAAAATTCTCAATTCCGTTCATTGCTCCATTGCCGGGATCCATCGCCGCAGAATACGAAACATCGCCGTTCGGCATTGTATCGGCATACAGGATAAACCTCACATAAAGCGGCGTTTTTTCCTCCGCAAATTCTGCATATTCATTGCAAAGCATACCTGCAAGGCGGTCGTTTTCATCAGTATAGCCTGCCCCCTCCAAAAGCTCCGACTGCCGCTGTTTAAGCGCCGCCACAATATGCTTGCACATCGAACCCATTGTTTCGTAGTAGGGACAGGTGCAAAAATAGTCCTTCGGTTCATCGCCCGAAAATTTTATCTGCACATTATACAGTTCCGTACCGTCCACAACAGCGCTTATCATATCGTCACTGCGTTTCCTCAGATGCACTCTGCCCTCGCGCAGATATTCCAGTCCGCGCTTGTAAATGGTTGCCGAACAGTGTTTTTTTATAAGCTCATCAGTGATTTTCACTTTAATCTCCATTCCTTGCCGCCGAAACGCCGTTTGTTTTCACGGCGTTTTTATACTTTTTTGTATCTTTCTATTATAGCATAGTTTTTTTGTTTTTACAATATTTTCGTATGATTTTTTTGAAAAAAAGGAGCTGTAAAAAAAGTATTTTTTTACAGCTCCTTTTAAGGGGATAGGAAAAAAATGTTTCAGAACGGACAAACTGAACCCGACGGCGTACATAGGTACTCCGAGAGGTTCAGTTTGTTCGTAGCAAAAAGGCATTTAAATTAAGAAAAATCGAATAAAATACGATTTTTTACAAAACATAAGATTTTATTGCTTTTTAATGCACTTTATCCATCATAAAATTGCCTTTTTGTGGTCTGGACTTTTTTTACATCCCCTTTAATTAACTTTTTTAGCGACTCCTATTCTGCCATGTATACATCCTTGTATACAACTCCGAGCCTGTTTGCTTCGGCAACAGACGCAACGGCAACATCTATGATGTTCCCTCTGACCGCGCTGCCGCAGTCCTCGGCGCGCCTTAAACCGTAGCCGTCAATATAGACCCAGCTTAATTTCGGGATTACATTCGGGTCAACACCAATCGTCTGACCGGGAATAATCTCACCCGCCCACGCAGTCGCATTGCCCCATATGCCGTTATCCGCATAACCCGGAGCATAGTGCGTGATCTTAAATCTTCCTAAATAGCGTCCTTTCTGCGGATCGCTGCTGACCGGTGCGTCCTCTGCGACGGTTTCCGATACTGCCGTCTGTACGGCGCAGTATTCACCGTCCGAGCTGGAAATAATTCCGAGTCCGTTTGGAACTGTAATATTTTCCGCATCGGGAATGGAAATCTTCATGGATAAATCATCCTGATTCCATGCCACGTCCAGACCGAACAATTCCGAAACTCCCCTTACGGGAACCAGCAGTGTTCCGTCGTCAACAAGTGTCGCGCTGCCGGAAAGCTCTGATTGCTTTCCTATCGAAACAGTGTCGCCGTCAGTATCCGAAAAATTATACCGCAGCGTGGCTGTGCTTTCGTTAAGCTTCAAAGCTGCGGTTATGCTCACCGGCGTCAAATCGAGACCGTATCCGCCGACTTTGCCGATTATCTGCGAGGCATAAACCTCGATCGGCTTATCGGAGGAGGAGTCTGTTTTTAACGTGACGGTAGCGGTCTGCGACGGCTGATTCCAGTCAATCGTCATACCTGCCGCCTCGGCAAGCTCCCTTGCAGGAGCAAGAGTGACGCTGTTACACTGTATAGGCGCGCATTTTTCAAAGCTCACGATTTCGGGCGCTTTTCCGCAAAGCGAATCGAGCTTAACGGTAATATCCCCCTCTGCGTGCGCTGTCATGCTTACGGCTGCAAGCAATACGGCTACTGCCGATGCCGCAGCCTTTCCTAAGTGATACATTGGACTTTACCTCCTGACATTATGTATAAAAATATATGTATAAGAAGCCGCCGTTTACGGCAGCCGCTTATCAGCTGTAATTATTGAACACCGCTATATCCGTTGCCGTGCCGTCGGTAATTCTTACAAGCGCATAGCTGTATTTATATGACGAATCCCATTTTATCACGCTGTCGTCGTCATTAAGCACGGCGCTCTGAATATGCGTTTTTGTTATGCCCGAAATACCTCGTGCGGAAATCTCGTATTCCCGCCCGTATTTGCAGACGTAAACCACGGTATCGGGAGATATGTCAATCTCCATCGTGTCCTTTACTTTCCCGCTCTTGTTCATAAGCGATATTGTACCGTTTGATTTATCGGTGATAATTCCGAACGCATACTCGCATTTTGCGGAATTCTTCTTTCCGTACTGTGCGGCGATGCAGTTTTTCATGCCGCCGACCATACCGTTATACGTGAACAGTTTTTCAAAATTGTCGCCGTAGTCCTCATCGTTTGAGGCTATATCGTTTATATCGGGACGATAAATCAAATCTATCCGCACTACCTTTGTTTTGGAAAGATTAAAGCCTAATTTAAAGATGTCGCCCTTTTTTAAAGCCGAAGCATCGTTTCCGGCTATTGCCGAATCCTTTTCGGGAGCGGTATTTATAAGAACGTCCGAATTTATCGGAACACTTACGTTTCTTCCCTGATAATACGCCTGAACCTCATATGCGTTTTCGCCGTCATTGTTCTGTACCGAGGACAGCTTTTCAAAAACCATAAACGTATTTACCGCATCGGTACGGTCGGGATATGCGGCGGGAGTGTCCTTTGGAAAAATCGGCAGCATACCCGTGCCTGACGGTGTCGGCGTCGGTGTCACCTCAGCCTTTTCTTTAAGCGCAGACACTTCGCCGCCCTTTATGTACACTCTTTTTTCGGCAGCTGCATATTTTTCCGGCAGCTGCGCCGAAATTTTCCCGTTTTCCGGCGAAAACATATCCGAATACACCAATATGCCGTTCTCATAGCATGAAATCACGGACTGCTCCGTACTTTCAAAAACAATTTTTCCGTCATTTACGGAATATTCAATGTCAGCGGCAAAAGCGCTCATTCCCATGACTGCCGCCGCTGCAATCAATAATGTTAATTTCATTTTCATTCAAATCAATCCTTTTGCCTGCCGGATATGTATGCCGCAACAAACTGCTTTGCGCATCTTCCGTTTCTTCCGCCGTGATTCATCTGCCATACCACAGCCTGTTTTTCAATATCTGCGTCAATTTCAACATCATGCTTTTTAAGCATATCCGCAACAATATTTAAAAATTCTTTCTGATTCGGCGCCGAAAATACAAGGCTTATTCCGAAACGCTCCGAAAGCGACAGCGTTTCCTGGAGCTGATCATTCTTGTGAACCTCGTCTCCCTGCCTGTCCGCCCAGGATTCCTTGACAAGATGTCTGCGGTTTGAGGTTGCGTAAACCAGAACATTGTCCGGATGCGCTCTTAATTGACCCTCCATCGCGATTTTGAGCGATTTATACTCCGCTTCTTCGGGAGCAAATGATAAATCGTCCAGAAACAGTATGTATTTATGCGGTTTTGCCGAAAGCGTTTTTACAATTTCGGGCATATCCTTAATGTAATGCTTCGGGATTTCCACAAGCCTTAATCCGTCCTTTGCAAAAAGGCTTAACAGCGCCTTTACCGAGGACGATTTTCCCGTACCCCTGTCACCGAAAAGCAGAACGTTATTTGCACGCTTTCCGTTTACAAAGGCTCTTGTATTGTCGATAAGCGTTTTTTTCTGAAACTCAATGCCTATCAATGAATCAAAATCCACCGAATCAATATGCGGAATACCGATAAATTCTCCGTCATATTTGAATGCGGTGTATTTTGCAAATGCGCCGCTGCCGAGCTTTTTATAATGAAGTATCAGCAAATCCAGCAGCTCCTGCGCGTCCTTTGCCGCGGTAAGCTTTGTCAGCGAATTTGCATATTCCTCACAAAATCCCGTTTCATTTCCGGACGGCGAATATTTAAGCTGCACGGAAAACAAATTCTTGTAAATCTGTACCATGTCGCGTTTTGCCAGCTTATACAAATCGTTTCCTATCTTTTTCCCCGACTGAGCAAGTCTTGACAGAATATTATCATCGTTCGCCAAACGCGAGGATACATACTCCCGTATGCTGCTGTCCGTAATGCCTTCTTCTTCGGCAAAACGAATTATGCCGCGCATTACCTCTATATCGTCTTTCTCTGCAATCCCCTTAATGCAGGAATCATTTTCCAGGTTGTTAAAAATTAATAAATCCACTTTTATCTGCACCTTCCGTAAAACTACTCGATTACAATTATAACACAAAGATTTCTTAATTGCAACAAAATTGTTAAGATTTTTAAGATACATAGGCATTTTATCCTAATATCGGATATTATTTTTGTGCATTTTTACAACGGATTTCGGTATATTCGACAAGAAATGTTACTTTTCTTTGACATACAGAAACAACAGCCGGACTGCCCGCAAACAAATAATAACTTATTATTGGGTTGACAACCGTTAAAATAATGTGTTACAATGACTTTATCCGCAAAAGGCAATTTATTCCGCCGCGCGGCAATACAGCAGTGAAAGGATGAAATTATGAAAGTAATTAACGGAGAAAGCATACCAAATCTCCCGTGGGAGGATAAACCGTCTGATTGCAAAGACGTTATATGGCGCAGCAAAAACAATCCCATAATTACAAGGGATTTTATAAAAAATTCAAACAGTATTTTTAACAGTGCGGTTGTCCCGTTTGAGGGCGGCTTTGCAGGTGTGTTCAGAAGTGACGATACAATGCGTATTCAAAGACTTCATGTAGGAAAAAGCGCGGACGGCGTGCACTGGGATTTGGACGATGAGCCGATACGCTTTATGAACGAGGATGGCGGATACAACGAATTTGAATACGGCTACGATCCGCGCGTATGTAAAATCGAGGATAAATATTACGTAACTTGGTGCAACGGCTACAAAGGCTTCCCGACTATCGGTATTGCCGAAACCACTGATTTCAAGACATTTATTCAGCACGAAAACGCGTTTTTGCCGTTTAACAGAAACGGTGTGCTGTTCCCGAGAAAAATCAACGGAAATTACGCAATGATAAGCAGACCGTCGGATAACGGTCATACGCCTTTCGGAGACGTTTTTTACAGCGAAAGTCCCGACATGACCTTCTGGGGCAAGCACAAGCACGTTATGAGTCCTACGGGCGGCTGGCAGTCCACAAAAGTAGGCGGCGGTCCTGTTCCGATTGAAACAGACGAGGGCTGGCTTACGATATATCACGGCGTACTTACAAGCTGCAACGGCTTTGTATACAGCGCCGGAGCGGCAATTCTCGACAGCGAAAAACCCTGGATTGTAAAATACAGAACAAAACCGTACATAATTGCTCCGAGAGAGATTTACGAATGTGTGGGCGATGTGCCGAATGTTGTATTCCCCTGCACAAACCTCTGCGATGCGGACACAGGCAGAATCGCTGTTTACTACGGTGCGGCTGACACCGTTATCGGAATGGCTTACACAACGGTTGACGATTTGGCTAAATTCGTAAAAGAAAATTCATATTGATTTAAAAGCACGACAGCAGATTGCCTTTAATCTGCAAAACGCACCGTTCATGGTACTGCGGTGCGTTTTCTGTGTTCTGCATTGAAAGGAATGGTTACACAAATGAACAGCTTTCTCACGGTAGGAAGCAGAGTTTTGGTTTTATTTCTGCTTATTTCAATAGGCTTTGTGTGCAATAAAACCAAAATGCTTAATAAGGAAGTAAACAAAAAAATATCGGATATTGTGGTTATCATAGTAACTCCGTGTGTTATAATACAGTCGTTCCAGAGGAAATATAGGACAGATTTATTAAAGCTGCTGCTTTTGGCAATGTTTCTTTCGGCGGCGCTGCATATTGTAATGATAATTCTTTCGCGTATTCTGATGCACGACAAAAACGAAACACGCGAAAGAATGTTTCGTTTTGCGGCGGTGTTTTCAAACGCCGGATTTATGGCACTGCCGCTCCAGGAGGCGCTGCTCGGTGCGGACGGAGTATTTTTCGGTGCGGCTTATGTGGCTTTTTTCAATATATTCGTATGGAGCTACGGCATAGTCGAAATAAGCGGCGATAAAAGCCTTATCACACCGAAAAAGGTTCTGCTCTCTCCCGGTATTACCGGAGTTGCCGCCGGAATGATAATTTTTGCATTTTCAATAAAACTCCCGTACGTACTCTCCTCCGCCATATCGTACATGGCGGCGCTGAACGTACCGCTGCCGATGCTTGTAATTGGGTACTACCTCGGCAACACCGACATAATTGAAGCGCTCAAAGACAAAGCAAGCTACAAATGCCTGTTCTGGCGGCTTATAGGCTTTCCGTGCGTATTGCTTGCATTAATGTATTTGTGCGGCATACGGGGAAGTATGCTCACATCTATGATTATTGCCGTAAGCGCACCCGTTGCCGCAACAACCACGATGTTTTCCGAAAAATTCGACAGCGATACGGAGCTTTCGGTGCGGCTGGTTTCCGTTTCAACGCTGCTGTCGATGATTACAATGCCGCTTGTGATAGGCTTGACGCAGCTTATAGCGTAATAAATTTTGAAAGGAATGTGTGTTATGGAAAAATATGATTTATGGCTTGAAAATACGTCGGACGAAGATAAAGCTGCCTTAAAGGCAATGAGTGAAGATGAAATCCGCGACAGCTTTTATAAGGAGCTGGAGTTCGGAACGGGCGGACTGCGCGGAATTATGGGAATGGGTACAAACAGAATGAATGTTTATACCGTCCGCAAGGCTACGCAGGGACTGGCAAACGAAATTCTTGCTGGCGGCGCTGATTTGGCTAAAAAAGGCGTCGTGATTGCATATGATTCGAGAAATAATTCGCAGAAATTTGCTTACGAAGCGGCAAATGTGCTGTCGGCAAACGGAATTAATGTGTATATTTTCGACTCGCTCCGTCCTACGCCGGAATTGTCTTTTTCGGTGCGTCATCTCGGCTGTGCAAGGGGAATTGTTATAACTGCAAGCCATAACCCCAAGGAATATAACGGCTACAAGGTTTACGGAGAGGACGGCGGTCAGATTCCGCCCGCAGTTGCCGATGAAATTATAAAATATATAAACAGCATTGATATTTTCCATGATGTCAAAACCTCCGAAAACCCCAAATATGAGGTTATCGGCAAAGAGGTTGACGATGCGTATATCAGCGCAGTTTTGGAACAATCCATGAAAGTGAAAATCCCCGAAAATATCAGGATAGTGTATACTCCGCTTCACGGCTCGGGAAATAAGCTTGTGCGTGCAGTCCTTGACAGAATCGGCGCCAAGAATGTATTTGTTGTTCCAGAACAGGAGCTTCCAGACGGAAATTTCCCGACGGTTAAATCACCCAACCCCGAAAACATGGAGGCGTTTGACATAGCTATCGAATACGCACAAAAGCAAAATGCCGATTTGGTATTCGGAACAGACCCCGACAGCGACCGCATAGGAATTGCGGTAAAAAACCACAACGGCAAATATGTCACTCTTACCGGAAATCAGACAGGTTCGCTTTTGTGTGAGTTTATTCTCGGAAAAATGCACGCAGAGGGCAGCATAGAGAACGGCGATACGGTAATTAAAACAATCGTCACAACGGAACTGGTACGCAAGATTGCGGAAAACTACGGTGTTAAGCTTTGCGAGGTACTGACGGGCTTTAAATTTATAGGCGAGAAAATCAAGGAATTTGAAAGCACCGACGACAAATTTGTTTTCGGACTCGAAGAAAGCTACGGATATTTAAAGGGAACATATGCAAGAGATAAAGATGCGGTTGTTGCGGCAATGCTTATATGTGAAATGGCGGCTGATTATTTTGCGCAGGGAATATCGGTGTACGACGGCTTGCAGAAGCTTTACGAAAAGTACGGATATACAAAGGAAATACTAAAAACCGTTACGCTTACCGGAATTGAGGGAGCAAAAAAAATCAACGAGATTATGGAAAACTTCCGCAGCAATCCTCCAAAAGAATTTGCCGGAGAAAAAGTGTGCGGCATGAAAGATTACATTTCGGGAATTGACGGTATGCCGAAGTCAAATGTGCTCAAATTTTTCTTTGAGAACGGCTGGATGGCGGTGCGCCCGTCGGGAACCGAGCCGAAAATCAAATTTTATGTCGGCATAAACGGCGATAATGCCGATGAAGTAACGGATAAATTTAAAGAGGAATTAGATTTAATTTCATAACAAAGGGGATGTAAAAAAAGTCCAGACCACAAAAAGGCAATTTTATAGATGAATAGAGTGCATAAAAAAACAATAAAATATATTTTGTAAAAAATTGTATTTTATTTGATTTTTCTTAATTTAAATGCCTTTTTGCTACGAATAAACTGAACCTCTCGGAGTACACACGTACGCCGTCGGGTTCAGTTTGTCCGTTCTGAAGCATTTTTTCCTATCCCCTTTCATGTTATTTCGTTTTCGGTGCGTGATTTTTCCGCTGCAAAGGTCAGGCGATGCGCTTTGAAAATTTTTCGGTCTATACTGTAGGTTTCGCCCTCCATTGCTCTTGCAAAATACCTCATAAGTCCGCCGTCACCTCCGCAATGCCTTGTTCCGTCATGCGTTACGTGAAAATGCTCCTCACTGTTTTCCAAAAAGCGTTTCAATACGATTTCGCCGTCCTCCATACAGCCGCCGATTTCGCCCTCCGTACCCATAAGCTTTATGGTTCGCGTGTTTTTCAGCGAAAACGCCGAAACCGTGAACACAGCACATACGCCGTTTTCCATTTCCAGTGCGGCAACCTGGTGATCGCAGACATCATTATCACACCTGTACACACATCTGCCGTAGGGACTTGTCTTTAACGCGTCGATTATTTTTTCTTTTTCCGTACCGCATTCAAGCTTATTTATAAAATACGACGCCGCCCCCTCCGTATAAAGCTTTACGGCATTATACTGACACTTTTTAGCAAAAGCACACCCGTCCGTACACCTCGGCAGAACATCGCCCGGTGCATTTTGGGCAGTAAAATATCCGTTTGAACCATAGGAAACAATATTTTTGCAGCTACTGTCTGTAAGGTACAGCATCAGGTCAAAATCATGACATGATTTTGCTACTATGAGCGGTGAGGATTTTTTTGAATTGCTCCATTCTCCTCTTACATAGCTGTGCGCATGATGCCAGTAGCCCTCGTTTTCGTTCAGCTGCATATTCATAATTTTTCCTATTTTGCCGCTGTCCGTAAGCTCCTTTATCTTTTCGATAAAGGGTGTATACCGCAGCACAAAGCCTGTCATAAATACCTTGTCGTATCCGTCAAGAGCTTTTTCAAGAATATCTATTTCTTCTATAAGCGGCGAAATCGGTTTTTCGAGCAAAATATGATAGCCGCATTTGATTGCCATAAGCGCCGGTTCAAGGTGCATTCTGTCCTGTGTGCAGATTAAAACTGCGTCCGCAAGACGTCCCTTTTTAAACAGTTCCTTATAATCCGCAAACGCCATTTTCTCCGAGATACCGTATTCGCTGCAAAATTCGCGGCGTTTATGTAAATCCGGCTCTGCCACACCTGTGATTTTCATTATTCCCGTTTTTTTGATATACGGCGCATACGAATCCTTACCCCTGCCGCCTGCGCCTACAATAATACACGTTTTCATTTATTTCAGACTTCCTCCGATATATTAAAATTTTATCTTGTTATTGACTTATCCGCAGTTTTATAATATAATTGCTGTTAAAGCAAAATCCTTGATTTTGCTTTAACAGCAGCCGGCGGCTGCTGTTTTTACAATGCGATTCGCAAATCGCATTCACTTAGTGAACATTATATACTTTAAGCATAATAAATGCAATGAACACATTTGCCCTATATTAGCACAATTTTGAGGTGATTTTATGAATGATTTGAAATTATACGAAAATATATCGGAGCTTGTTGAACGATTTCCGATAAAGGTGCGGAAATACAGCGCAACACAGCTTACGCCGCACTGGCATGAGCATATTGAAATTCTTTATGTTCTGTCCGGCGGCGGCAGGTTCTTCTGTAATGCAAAAGCATCGGATGCGCACAGCGGCGAAACGGTTTTTGTAAACAGCGGCGAGCTTCATTCATTCAGCTCCGAGGAAGTTACGGAATATATATGTATAATTATAAATCCGACGCTGTTTTCTTATGTAAATTACGGAAACGTTATTTTAAAATCAAAAATCCCCAACGACAGCGCTGTAACAAAATGTATCGAGCGGATATACGGAGAATACGAAAAAGCCGATTCCTGTTCAAATCTGATAATTATGGGCGAAACGTGTCTGCTCATGGCTCATCTTGTGAAAAACTATACCGAAAAACAGCTTTCGCAGTATGAATATGACACACGTATGGCAAGGCTGAAAAAGGTAAATATGATTTTGGACTTTATTCATGAGCATTACAGCGAACCGATTACCACATCCATGCTGGCGCACAGACATCATTTCAGCGAAAGTCATATGTGCCGTATTTTTAAGAATGCTGTCGGGGTAACGGTTACGGAGTATATTAACGGTTACAGAACGGATAAGGCGGCGATGCTTTTGAAAAATACGGACGAAAGCGTTTCGAATATATCCGAAAGCGTCGGCTTTGATAATCTGAATTATTTTGACAGGGTTTTCAAAAAATACAAAGGACTGCCCCCAAAGGAATATAGAAATAATTCTTAATTTTACAAAAAGGGATGTAAAAAAAGTCCAGACCGCAAAAAGGCAATTTTATGAGAATGAGAGCAAATAAAAAAACAATAACATTTTATATTTTGTAAAAAATCGTATTTTATTCGATTTTTCTTAATTTAAATGCCTTTTTGCTACGAACAAACTGAACCTCTCGGAGTACACACGTACGCCGTCGGGTTCAGTTTGTCCGTTCTGAAGCATTTTTTCCTATCCCCTTGAAAAGGGACGTAAAAAAATTTTACATCCCCTTTTGTATTAAATATTTTCTCCGCTTATTACACAAAGCTTTACGTTAAGCTTATTATCAACCGCGATAAAGTCTGCGTCATAGCCAACCTTTATCCGTCCTTTGTTTACTTTTAACAGCTCTGACGGGGTGCGCGATGCCATTCTGAACGCATCCTTTTTCGGAATACCGAACTCAACAGCCTTTTTCACGCAATCCATAAGAGTTGACGTACTGCCGGCAACTGCGCCGTCGGATGTTCTTGCAACAGAATCCTTAACCGTAATCTGCTGACCGCCGAATTCATAAATTCCATCGCCCATTCCGGTTGCACGCATGGAATCGCTTATCAGCGCCATACGCTCCGCTCCGAAAGTACGGTACAGCATTTTTATAACGCTTTTATGAATATGCAGTCCGTCACATATCACCTGAACATATGCGTCCTTGTCAATTGCCGCGCCGACAGGGCCCGGGCTTCTGTGATTCAGCGGCGGCATAGCATTAAACGTATGCGTAAGGCAGTTTGCACCACATTCCATTGCCTTGATACTGCATTCATAATCCGCATCGGTATGCCCGATTGCTGTTATACATCCGCAGTTTTCGATAAATTCATACGCACCGTCAAGCTCCGGCGCAATCGTGACAATTTTAATATTTTTTAATTCCTTAAATTCCTTCAAATCGGGAGCTTTTATAAATTTTCCGTTCTGCGCACCTTTACGGCTCATCGCAATATACGGACCTTCCATATGAAAACCCAAAATATTCGCACCGCCGGTCTTTGGGATTTCAATATTCACAACGTTTTTAACGGTATCCATATCCATGGTCATTGTTGTCGGCAGCCATGAGGTTATACCCTGCTTTGCCAGGTACTGCGAAATCTCGCACAGATATTTTCCGTCCATTGTATCTTTTCCGATACAGCCGTGCGAATGAATGTCCACCAACCCGGGATAAACGGAATATCCGTGAAGATTTACTCCGTCACCGCTGATTTTGCCTATTTCGGCAAATTTGCCGTTTTCTGTTCTTATATCAACTATTTTGCCGTCTAACAGCGCATTTTTGTAAATCATATTAATCCTTCCTTTCTCCGCCATACGGCGGCATACTTATAGCATGGAAAAGACACAGGCAGCTTGCCTGCTTGGAAGGCGATGGCGTATACGCATATACTCCGAGCCTTGAAAGGAGGTGAGATGCGCAGTGTATTTTTCATGCTGACAGCATTACTGTAATAGGGCCGCCCCCACTATTCCCGCACTGTTTTTCAGTGCGGCAAGCTTTATCAGAACATCGTTTGTCACTTTTTTGCACAGCGGTTCTATGAGCTTTTCTCCGGCATTTGTTATCCCTCCGGATAAAATAATCATGTCCGGCTCAAATATTCTGACAAGGCTGTCAATCCCCGCCGCAACATTATCAAGATATTCGTCAATAGCCGATTTTGCGGTTTCATCACCGTTTGCGGCCGCTTTAAATATCTGCTCACCGTTCAAGCCGCCGTTCTGCATAAGCTTATAAAGCTCGCTGTCCCTGTTCTGCTTCGCTTTTTCCGATGCAAGCTCCGTCAGAGCCGTTACCGAGGCATACTTTTCCCAGCAGCCGCGCTGTCCGCAGCCGCACTGCTTTCCGTCCTTCTCGACAATCATATGTCCTATCTCTCCGGCGCTGCCTTTACCGTGATAAAGCTTTCCGTTTATGACAATTCCGCCGCCGATACCCGTGCCGAGCGTTACCATAACAACATTTTTGACACCCTTGCCCACGCCGACAACCGCTTCTCCGAGTGCGGCACAGTTTGCGTCATTGCCGACTCTCACCGGACAGCCGGTCAGTCGGGATATTTCGCTTTCAAGCTTAGTATTCTTAAACGGCAGATTTGCCGCCGTAACCATACCGTTTCTGATAATTCCCGGGGTTCCCACACCGATACCGTTTATGGAATGTGTCTGCATAATCTCATTGCATTTATCCGCAATAGCGCCGATAAGACTTTCTTCGCTCTCAGTGGGCGTGGGAATACTTTCTTTATATATAATTTCGTTACTGTCGTTGAGCACGCCGAACTTAATATCCGTTCCGCCTATATCCACACCTATTCTTTCGCTGTAATATGCCGCCTTATCGCATATCAGCACAACATCGGAATGTACTTTAAGCATAGACGCAGGCACATCTGTTGTTATTTTGCCCTCCAGCAGCTCTTTCACAACCTTATGCTTACTTTCTCCGCTTGCAAGCAGAATGATTTTTTTAGCTTTTAAAATTGTACCTATTCCCATAGTAAGCGCCTTTGTCGGCACCTCGCCGATGCTGTCGAAAAAGCGTGAATTTGCATTTACGGTGCTTTCGGTAAGGCTTGTCAGGTGCGTGTCGGGATTGAGATTTGCGTCCGGCTCGTTAAATCCGATATGACCGTTCTGTCCTATGCCCAAAATCTGCAAGTCGATTCCGCCGCTTGCCGCAATCATGTTTTCAAAGTTTTTACATTCGGCTTCGGTATCTTCACACATACCGTTTAAAATATGCGTATTTTCTTTCTTTATATTAATTTTAGAAAAAAGGTTTTCCTGCATAAAATAATGATAGCTTTGCGGATTATCGTCTTTTATGGGATAGTATTCGTCAAGATTAAAGGACTTCGCCTCTGAAAAATCCACCTCGTCGTTCCGGCACATTTTTCCGAGAATATTATACATTCCCACAGGTGTTGAACCTGTTGCAAGCCCGAGAATACTTGCAGGCTTTATTGTAAGCTGACTTGATACGATTTTTGCCGCTTCTGCGGACATATCCTCATAGCTGTCACATATTATAAGTCTCATATTTATCCTCCATTCTGCCGATACACGCGGCAAACCGTTATCTTTTTAAATATATTTTTCCGTTATTTTCTGCATATCTTCAAGCTTTGACTCAATATTGTACACAAGCTTGAACTGATTTCTCGCACGGTCAAGATTATGTGTTTCATACTTCGTCTTGAAGTAGGTGTCGCCGTTAAGATAGTCGGCGAAAAATCTTATACCGCACTCATACGTAAGAATAAGCGCCGACACGGGCAAAAGCTTCTTCTCCGTTTCCGTAAGGCAGTCCGCCGTTTCGGACAAAAATCCTTTTGCAAACTGCTCATACTTTTCAAGGTCAAAATACACCTTATCAAGCTCTGTTTCGTCCTCCAAAGCGCTTGACGCCCCGAAACGCAGCGCATCACCGAAATCGTAAAGCGCCGAACCGGGCATAACCGTGTCAAGGTCGATAACGCAAACGTCCTCGCCTGTTTCCGAATCAAAAAGTACATTATTCAGCTTTGTATCGTTATGTGTTACTCTGAGGGGAATATCGCCGCTTTCTATCGCATCGACAATCAGACCGGCATATTTCCCGTAGGAGCGTGCAAAGTCAATTTCCGCTTTCACGCTGTCAGCACGTCCTGCCCTATTTTCCTTAACAGCACATTCGAGCTGTTCTATACGTCCAGGCGTGTTATGGAATTCCGGTATGGTGTCATACAGCTTATCAACCGGAAAATCATCAAGCATTTTCTGAAATTTTCCGAATGCCCTTCCCGCAAAATAAAGCTGTATTGGATTTTCCACAATATCATAGCTCACCGAATCCTCAATGAACTTGTACATTCTGAAATAACTGCCGTCCTCTGCCTTGTAGCAGCTTTTTCCGTCAAGCGTCGGAATAACCGTCAGGGTTTCGCGGTCGGGATTTCCGCCCGACGCTTTCAGCTTTTCACGCACATGCTGCGTCACGCCGCATATGTTTTCCATTACCTGCGCCGGATTTTTGAACACGCTGCTGTTTATTCTCTGCAAAATATACCTGGGTGTCGAATCGCATAAATATGTATCGTTTATATGTCCGTTTCCGTACTCTGATATTTCCGTTTCCACACGGAACTTACTCAATATTTCGTTTAATTCCATTTGTACATACCCTTCTCTGTCATAATTTTTAACGCTTCTCGTACCGACGGCGTATCCTCACGGTAGGTGATTCCGTACCATTTTTCATCTGTTTCCTCAACTCTGACGGGCATTTTTTCCTCCGTCATACGCTTATTGATTACGCTCGGCAAAAAAAATTCCGTCTTCGGTTCGCTGCCGTGATTATCTAAAAATGTATGAAATTCCTTTTCAAGATAATCAAAAATTCCCGTATCAAGTCCCCACATATTCATCGAAACAATCGTATCATCGGCAAAACCGCTGTCCCTTGAAATATCAGTTGTTTCCGTTATCTGCGTCAGAATACCGTTCTCCACAGTACATATTCCTCTTGAAACCGTACCGTTTTCCGACAGCGTATTGCCTATCTTATAACCTGCCATACACATTCCGCCCTTTTCGGTAAGGCTGCGGTACATCGTCCGGTATATGCTCTGTCCGTAATAATCGTCCGCATTGATTACAAGAAACGGATGCTTTACGGCATTTTTCGCGCACAAAATCGCGTGTCCCGTTCCCCACGGTTTTTCTCTTGACGGATTTAATGTATATCCGTCAGGGAGCGCGTCCTTTTCCTGGTAAACATATTCCGTATCAATCATTTTTTCGATACGCTTTCCGCACGCCTCACGAAAATCCGCCTCTATATCCTTTCTTATGATAAGCACGGCTTTATTAAAGCCCGCTTTGACAGCGTCATAAACGGAATAATCGAGAATCATCTCTCCGTTCGAGCCTACCGGAGCCGCCTGTTTAAGACCGCCGAAACGGCTGCCCATTCCTGCTGCCATTATTACCAATTCAGCATTCATTATTAAAACTCTTCCTTTCTGCGCCGAAATTACTGCAAAAAATACAACGTCCCCTTTACAGAAATAATTAATTATGTTATAATTATATCATGCCAAAATTACATATCAATGTAATTTTGGGCCAACGTATGAGATTTTGGGCCGATTTTAAAAAATACGGAGGAGATGTTATGTACCGTGAATATAAAGTTGAGGAACAACTGAGAATAACGTCTATGTTTTCGCTGTTTGAATATTATTATGACAGCTCGTACAGTTTTTCGGGCGAGGTGCATGATTTCTGGGAATGTGTTTACGTTATTAACGGCGGTATATGCGCGTCGGGTGATGAACGCGTTTACAGTCTGCGCGAAGGGGATATGATAGTACACAAACCGCTTGAACTGCATAAATTTCATATAGACTGCTCCGAAGGCGCACATCTTCTTATTTTTTCTTTTTCCGCCGCAGGGGCAGTGCTTGAAAATCTGAAAAACCGAACGTTTCACCTGTCCGAAGCGCAGAAAAACGTTATCGCCGCACTGCTTGACTATGCGCGCAGCGAAGCTCCCGAAAACCCTGACGCTTACCGTACGGAAACAATATATCTTGTGCCGTTTGATTCGTCGGCAATATATCCGCAGACAATTGCGATGTATATATGCCGTCTTTTGCTTATGATAGGCGACAGCGGCAAAACCGCCGCCGCAGCGGAAACACCCGACACGACTGTTTTCAGAAATGCGGTTACGTTTATGAATAATCATATATATGCCAATCCGTCCGTGAATGATGTTGCGGATTTTTGCAGGGTCAGTCTGACAAGTTTAAAGCGGATTTTTAAAAAATTTGCCGGAATGGGAATACATAAATATTTTTTACAGCTGAAATTCAAGGCTGCTGCTGAAATGCTCGCAGACGGAACGAGCGTGACGGAGGCGGCGGAAATATTGGGCTTTAACGACCAGGGATATTTTTCAAAGGCTTTTAAACGTGAAATGGGCATGGCGCCGTCAAAGGCGCTGTATACGGGACGTATTACAGATAAAAATACGCTTCTTTAACAAGAGGGATATGCCTTTTTAAGAAAATTATTTAATAGATGTAATTCAAAAATACTGAGATTCTGTTTCTTGAGTTGTCCGACCTCTGTAAATTACCGGGATATTGAATTGGTTATTTTACCGCCGACGCATAAGTATACTTCGTTTTATTCATGCAAAAAAATATTGTAAAAACCGACATACTGTGTTATAATATACTAAGAAAATTCAGGAGTGTGATAGAATATGCCGATAAGGATTCCCGACAAGCTGCCGGCGACAAAGCAGCTGAACAAAGAAAATATATTTGTGATGACGGAAAAAAGGGCGATGCACCAGGATATACGTCCGCTTAAAATTGTTGTGGTAAACCTTATGCCGACAAAAATCACCACCGAAACACAGCTTATGCGGCTTTTGTCAAATTCGCCTCTGCAAGTCGGGATTGATTTGCTGCAAATGAATTCGCATTTATCAAAAAACACGCCGCAGGAGCATCTGAAAACCTTTTACAAAACCTTTGATGAGATAAAACATTCAAAGTACGACGGAATGATTATAACCGGCGCACCTGTGGAAAATCTTGATTTTGGCGAAGTGGATTACTGGGATGAGCTTAAAGAAATCATGAACTGGTCAACCACGCACGTAACGTCAACGCTCCATATCTGCTGGGCGGCAATGGCAGGGCTTTATTATCATTACGGCGTGCCGAAATATCCGTTAAGCGAAAAATGCTCGGGCGTATTCGAGCATCATGTAAACCGCCGCACATCAAAGCTTGTGCGCGGCTTTGACAATATTTTTTACGCACCTCATTCACGCCACACGGAAGTCAGAAAAGAGGATATTAAAAAGGTTAAGGAGCTTGAAATTTTAGCCGAATCGGACGAAGCAGGAGTGTATCTTATAACCACAAAGGGCGGCAGACGGATTTTCGTAACGGGGCACGGCGAATATGATTCCGATACGCTCAAAAATGAATATCTGCGCGATTTGGAGGCGGGCAAAAATCCTTCAATTCCAAAGCACTACTTCCCCGGCGATAATCCGTCTAAAAAGCCGATTGTACGCTGGCGTTCACACGCAAGTCTGTTGTTTTCAAACTGGCTTAATTATTTTGTTTACCAGATTACACCGTATGATATTGAAAGCATAAAATAACAGTATATTTTTTCTGACAACCGCAAATACTAAGCGCATAATATAACGCCGTATGCGGTGAAACGGAGGGCAAAACAATGGACTTCAATTCAACAAATGATTTACTGAAAACGGATGCCGATGCGCAAAAGTTTTTTGATTCGCTTGACGCACAGACGCAGCAGCAGCTTTTGGATAAATACACGCACGTCACAAACATCAGCGAATTGAAAACCTTTGCCGAAGTAATAGAGAAACACATATAACAAAAAAGGGGCTGTTTAAAAAGGCACAGACCGTTCAAAGGCATAGATGCTGCTTTAAAGTGATAGCATTTGTTTAAATAAAGTGCTCTTTTTTAACAGCCCCTTTTTATAAGACCTGAAAGTCTAACTTTTCTATTGCCTCTCTTAATATAGGATGCCGTATCACAAAATGAATTGTCGGCGCTTTATTTTTTGAAATCATAACATATTCGTTCTCGTGTATCATTATCTGTATGTTTCTGAAAGCATTTTGTTCCAAACGTGCTGCGGAATAATTATGATTTTCTTTTGCAAATTTTTTTGTCAGTTCTAAGTGTTCGGTATATTCTTCATAAGAATACTCAAAATCTCTGCCGAAAAACATAAGCGACAGTGACAATGAAACCGGCTGCTCTTTAAATTCCTTCTCCGTCAGATACGGGATTTCATCTAAGACGGAATTGTGTTGCAGTATTTCAAGCGCTTGTCTCTTACGTGCAGACGCATAAAGCATAATTTTTTGTTTTTCGTCCCCGGACACATTCCGCTTTTCCAAAAAACGTCTTAAAAATTCTTCCGATGCCGTATATATGGGGAGTGCGGACAATATATTTTTTCGTTTTCCGTCCGTATGCACATCTGACAGCAAAAACGCATTTAAACCGCCTGCACTGTCCTCGCGGTAAATTTCCATAAGCGGCAGCGCCTTTTTCATAATACATTCGGCGCGTTCGCTGTAATACGCCAGTTCCTCACGGTTTTTCGTCAGATAATACTTTCCCTTTGAATGATACCCCGAAATGCTTTCGCCCGTCAGAGCCGCTGCGCCCGACACATTCAAAAAATGACAATACACATGATTATGTACACCCTTTATATAATACGGAGAAATCTGACCCGTCATATACAGAGGAATCCAGCACTCAAATCCGAGCATGATTTCATTAAACGGACGGTTAAGATTATGCACAACGTTAAGGTGCAGTCCTTTTTTCAGCATTGCCGCCAATCCGAACATATACTTTTTTGAAAACTCCATATCCGCAGCCATATCGTCCATTTGCATATCGCTGCACATAAACACGCTTTGCTTTGATTTCGACAGAGCGGTTGCTTTAAGAAAATCCAGCTCTCCGTTTTTCATTTCTTCAACGCCGTAATAGCTTTTTGATGTCGGCAGCTGAAACGGCAGCGAGGGCACTTTTAATTCGTCAAAACGAATTGCGCGGATATATTCGTTTAAGTCAAATTCATCGAGTTTTTCGAGGAAATCAGTCACGGGATTTTTGATATTTTCTCCGTTTTCGCCGTCGGTCAGCCATTTTGTCAAAGCCGCTGTGTATTCCGATTCCGTTTTTATATCTGTTTCAGATATAAACTCCGAGAGAATTTTTCTGTCATGCACACTGTCATAACATCTGACAATATACTCCGCAACATCAAACGCAAACTTCTCCGGCTTTGACGGCTTTCTCTTGCCGCTGCGAATACGCGACACATACGAGGAATCGTATTTCAGATTTTTTGACATTTCTGCCGCATTGACATCGAGAACAGAGCACAGCATATTAAATCTTGTTCTGAGACTTTCGTAATCAAACTCATTGCCGCGCAACAGTGCGTTCAATTCCTCCTCTACTGTTTTATACGATATTCCGGCAATGCCTTTTTTCTCTGCCGCAATACAAATCCCGCGGCAGAGTCTTTCCATATCCGCGGAGCTGCTTTTCGGCGCTCTCTCGCCGGTTCTGTATCTGCTTATTGTCGCTTCCGAAATTCCCGAATACTCCGAAAATTCCTTACCGGAACATCCCGTCAAATCCATATATTCATTGAATTTATCGCTAAACATATTTCTCACCCCGCGGTATTTTTATTCATTTACCGGAATGGTAATTGTAACCTCCGTACCCTTATTTATCTCGCTGCTGATTTTAATTTTTCCGTTAAACGCAGATTCCAGCGTCTGCTTTGCAATTGCCAGTCCGAGACCCGTTCCGCCCGTATCGCGCGAACGCGCCTTATCCACGCGGTAAAAACGGTCAAATATATGCGGCAGCTTATCCTTCGGAATACCGATTCCGTTATCGGAAACCTTTATACATATATCCTGGTACACCTTTGAGGAATAAACCTCAATCGCGCCGCCCGTGGGCGTGTATTTTACGGCATTTGAAATAATATTTATAATTACACGCTCCAGCCCGTCACGGTCGCCGGATATAAGCGGCGCTTCATTTATCGGATGATACACAATTGTCTGATTCTTTTTCTTTGCCGTCATTTCCATGCGCTCAACAATCGTTTCAAGCATTTTACGTATTTCTATCGGTTCGGGGATTTTATAGTGCGTCTGATTTGCGTCAAGCTCCGAAAGCGTCAGCAAATCACTTAAAATCCTTGCCATTCTATCCGATTCGGACGCAATTACATCCAGGAAACGCACCTGAAGTTCTCTGTCAACATCGGGCATATCGGAAAGCGTTTCCGAATATGATTTAATCGTAGTTAAAGGCGTGCGCAGCTCATGCGAAACGTCGGCAACAAAATCCCGGCGCGACTGCTCCAGCTTTTCCTGGTGCGTAATGTCACGAATGATAACTATAATACCTCCGACCTTGTTTTCAATATTGAATGTCGCAAAATTAAGGCGCAGATATGTGTTGTTTATTTTAATTTCACGTTCGACGCCGCCGTCCGGCTTCATATAAACCAAGTCGCCCAGAGTAATTCCGGCATTAATTTCCTTGAAAAACCTGTCAAACTGAATATCGTCCAGATATTTTCTGTTTAAAAGCTTCTGCGCCTCGGGATTTACATGAATAAGCTCACCCTGCATATTAAACGCAAGAACGCCGTCGTTCATATTCTGCAAAATCGTTTCTACCTTTATCTTCTCGCCTATTGCCTTGTCATGCGACTCCTTGCGCGAATGTGCCAGATACAGCAGCGAATTTGTCAGATACCCAATCTCGTCCTTTGAATTTGATTCCTGCAATGCGTTCAGATCGCCGTCCGCAAGCTTTTTTGCCTGAATGGTAAGCTGTCCGATAGGCACAGTGACCGTTCTTGCTATGACCGTTCCCAAAAGAAAGGCCAAAAGCACGGAACCTGCAAGAACATACAGCCATATCCTTATAATTGTATAAACAATCGTTTTTTCTACTGTTTTATCGTCTCTTATGTACACAATAAATTTTGTATTATCCTTGCTGCCGAGCGGCAGTGCGTAATCCATATATGATGCCGTGATGTTATTCTGAAACGCTTCGCTGCCGGAAAGTGCGCTCTGAATAACCGGTGTAATATCAACCGTTTCGCTGTTTACCGACGAATACAGAACCTCTGCGCTTTTGCCGTCCAGCACTGAATATGTACGTGATGCGCTCATTGCCAGCGTTCCTAAGTAGCTGTTCATGGTATCACGTATTCCGTCAAGATTTATGTGCGAGGTTTCCTCCATAATCAGCGGGCTTCCGTCTGCCGGAGGATTCGGCACGGTAACGGAGTTTGCCGCACTGTCAAGGCTCTGCCGCAAACCGTCGGAAAGCGCCGCGTTTATTACATTAATAAAATCCGTACGGAAATATTTATCCGCACACAAAATTCCCGCTCCGCCGATTATAATTTCTGCCGCCGCAACAAGCGCAATGAACAGAAGCGTTATTTTCCAGCGTATGCTTTTGAACATAGTTAGTCTCCTTTTGAGTAAAAATTAATTACCCGAAATAGACATATCCTATTCCGGGTGCGTATTTTCAATATGTAATTTTTCAATTATTTATTGAAATAATATCCGACTCCTCGTTTTGTTATAATATATTTCGGCATACTCGGATCGTCCTCGATTTTTTCTCTCAGTCTTCTTACCGTAACGTCTACCGTGCGTACATCGCCGTAATACTCATAACCCCACACGTTTTCCAGAAGCTTCTCGCGCGAAAAGATTTTTTCCGGCTGCATTGCAAGGAATTTGAGCAGTTCAAACTCACGGAGTGTTATATCGATAACCTTTCCTGCCTTTGAAACCTCATATCTCTCGATATTTATAGTCAATTCTCCCGAGGTAATAACGTTCTGATTCTCGGGATTTGAGGGCGGCGTATTCTCAAAATTACTCCTCCTCAGATTTGCTTTAACGCGAGCCGTCAGCTCTCTTACCGAATAAGGCTTGGTTATATAATCGTCCGCACCCAACTCCAGACCGAGTATTTTATCCACCTCGTCCTCGCGTGCGGTGAGCATTATAATCGGAACATTTGACTGAGCGCGTATTCTTTTGCATACCTCCCAGCCGTCAAGCTCCGGCAGCATAACGTCAAGCAGAACCAAATCCGGTTCCTGTTCAAGAGCTATTGCCAGGCCGGTAGCGCCGTCAAACGCCGATAATGTTTTATATCCCTCCTGATTAAAGGTAAAGGTTAAAATATCATTAATGTTTTTTTCGTCTTCTATAACAAGAATGGTTTTTTCCAAAGTGTAACATCCTTTCGTTAACCAGATTTTATATTATTGAAATATACCCGTTACATACATTTTATCAGATTTTAACAAAATCCGCAAGAGTAATTTTAAAAAAAGTCAAAAAAAACAACAAAAATTTCTTTTTTTTCGGAGAACTTGCACTTTTTTTATTGATTAATCAATCAAATATACTTACCTGATCGGCATCGGGCAAATCCTCAAAGCAGCCGTATTCCTCCAAAAGCTCCGCTACGGAACGTGTTATTCCCGAACGGTCTTTCAAATCGTTTACGGTTTTAAACGGGCCTTGCTCACGTGCATCGGTTATTGCCTTTGCCGCATTCGCACCCATACCCGGCAGCGCATTGAGCGGAGGGAGAATTGCATTATCGCCGTCCGGCAAAAAATCCGTTGCATGACTTCTATACAAATCTATCGCAGAAAACGTTATTCCCCTTGCGTACATCTCCACGCATATTTCCAGAATCGGTATAAGCCCCTCCTCTTTCGGCGTGCTTGTGCCGTCCTTTTTCTTTTTAAGCACATCGTCCATAGCCGCGCGCGCCGTTTCCATTCCGCGCGCCATAAGCGATGCATCGAAATCATCCGCACGCACCGAAAAATACGCAATATAGAAAGCTACGGGATAATTTACCTTAAACCACGCAATTCTGAAAGCCATTGTTACGTATGCAACGGCATGAGCCTTTGGGAACATATATTTAATTTTTTTACAGGACTCGATATACCATTCCGGCACATTTGCCGCGCGCATTGCTTCTTCGTCCTCGGGCTTTAAACCCTTGCCCTTTCGCACGCTTTCCATTATTTTAAAGGAATGTCCTGCTTCGACGCCTGCCGCAATCAGATATATCATAATATCGTCACGCGCACATATTGAATGTGACAGATCCGTAAGTCCCTGGCGTATTAAGTCCTGCGCATTGCCCAGCCACACGTCCGTACCGTGCGAAAGTCCGGAAATTCGCACAAGCTCCGAAAACTTTGTTGGCTTTGTATCTTCAAGCATCTGACGCACGAATTTTGTACCGAATTCCGGTATTCCGTATGTTCCAAGCGACGTGCCTATATCATCGTTCAGTTTAAGAGCCTTATTCGATGTGAAAAGGCTTAATGTGTCCTTGTCGCCAAGCGATATTGTACGCGCATTTACGCCTGTCAAATCTTCAAGCATTCGTATAACGGTAGGGTCGTCGTGACCAAGCTCGTCAAGCTTTAGCAGGTTCTGGTCGATCGAATGGTAATCGAAATGCGTTGTGAATATAGTTGACTGTGCATCGTCAGCCGGATGCTGTACGGGGCAAAATTCGTGTATATTATTTGTGTAAGGCACAACTATTATACCTCCCGGGTGCTGTCCCGACGTTCTTTTTACACCAACGCAGCCCGCCGCAAGCCTTGCCATCTCCGCCTTACGCATTTTTACGTTCTTTTCCTCACAGTATTTAAGTACATATCCGTAGGCGGTTTTCTCTGCAACCGTGCCGATTGTTCCGGCGCGGAACACAAATCCCTCACCGAAAAAGGTTTCCGTATATTTATGAATTGTCGGCTGATATTCGCCCGAAAAGTTAAGGTCAATATCCGGCTCTTTGTCGCCCTTGAATCCCAAAAATGTTTCAAACGGAATATCATGGCCGTCCCTGTTGTACGGTGTTCCGCATTTCGGACACACCTTTTCCGGCAGGTCGCAGCCGGACATACCGGTATCACTTCCGATAAATTCGACGTTTTTGCAGTTTGGGCAGATATAATGCGCCGGAAGTGAATTAACCTCCGTTATATCCGAAAGATACGCAACAAACGACGAACCGACAGAACCTCTCGAACCGACCAGATAGCCGTCCGAAAGCGATTTTCTTACCAGTTCCTGCGCTATTCGGTACATTACCGAAAAGCCGTAGGTGACAATTGAGTTAAGCTCCTTATCCAAACGCTCCTGAACGACATCGGGCAGCGGATCGCCGTAAATCTCCTTTGCCTTTGCAAGCGAATCGTTTACAATTGCGTCCTTTGCGCCCTCTACCACAGGCGGACATTTTTCCTTAGGTATAGGTCTTACGTCCTCAATCATATCGGCAATCATGTTTGTATTTGTCACGACCACCTCATATGCCTTTTTCTTACCCAGGTATGAAAACTCGTCAAGCATTTCGCCGGTTGTTCTGAGATACAGCGGCGCCTGGTTATCCGCGTCCTTAAAGCCTTTATAGTGCATTAATATTTTTCTGAATTCCGCTCCCTCTTTATCAAGAAAATGCACGTCGCACGTTGCGCACACAGGCTTGTTGAATTTTTCGCCCAGCTCAACAATACGCTTGTTAAGCGCTCTTAAATCATCGTCCGTATTAACGTTCGGAAAATCACGCGATTCTTTCATGTAAGCGTTATTTCCGATAGGCTGAATTTCAAGGTAATCGTAAAAGTCCGCCAATTCCTTTAAGCGTTCCTCGCTTGCTCCGCCGACAACGCCTCTGAAAAATTCGCCTGCCTCACACGCCGAACCGAGAATAAGTCCCTCTCTCTTTTCTTCAAGCAGACTCCGCGGAATACGCGGCGTTCTCCAGAAATAACTCAAATGCGATTCGGATACAAGCTCATAAATATGGCGTATTCCCACAAGATTTTTTGCAAGTATAATTATGTGGTATGCCTTACTTTTTTTTGCCGCCATACGCAGATTAAACTCATCGTTTACATTATTCAGATTGTCCTTGCCGAGCAGTTTTAAATGCTCAAGCATACACACAAAAATATCCGCTGTCGCCTTTGCATCGTCCACGGCACGGTGATGATTTTCAAGCAGAATATTCAGGTGCTTTGTAAGCGTATCAAGCTTATAATTCGGCAAATCCGGATACAGACATCTTGCAAGCGTCATTGTGTCCATATAGGCAAATTCAAAGTCCGTTCCGGCTCTTTTTGCCTTTTCTTTCATAAATCCCACGTCAAATTCGGCATTGTGCGCCACAAGCACACAGCCGGCGCAAAATTCCTTAAAGCCGTCCAGCTGTTCCTCGATAGTCGGAGCGTCCTTTACCATGTTATCTGTTATTCCCGTAAGCTCGACTATATTTTCAGGAATCGGCATCTGCGGATTTACAAACGTTGACCATCTGTCTGTGATTTCACCGTTTTGCACCTTTACTGCGCCTATCTCGGTTATTTCGCACGTATGCTTGTCCAGTCCGGTCGTTTCTATATCAAACACCACAAATGACGAATTTATATTAAGTCCCTTCGCCTTATCGCCGTCATAAAGTATTTTCTTGCAGTCGTCTATCAGATAGCCCTCAACACCGTAAAGCACCTTGATTTTTGAGTTTAAATCCGACGCTTTCATCGCATCCGGGTACGACTGCACCACTCCGTGGTCGGTAAGAGCAATCGCCTTATGTCCCCAGTACACCGCGCGGTTTATTAAATCGCTCGTTGCCGATACGGCATCCATTGCCGACATTTGTGTATGCAAATGCAGTTCAACGCGCTTTTCGGGCGCATTATCCATACGCACCGTCGGCGCATCGATTTTCGCAATATCGCTTACCATTATGATTTCTTCCTTGGCATAATCGTCATACTGCGCTTTTCCGCGGCATACAACGTATATTCCGCCTGATTTCAAGCCTTTTTTAATCGTGCCGAAAAAATTGGAAAACGCACTGTCGTCCTCTTTTTTGGTAATGAACATCTTCATTGAAATGGAGTCCGTCATATCGGTTATATCCATTGTGATAAGGTGAAATTGTTTTCCCGATTTCTTTGAGGTTATCTCGCGTTCCTCGGCATTGAAAATTCGTCCGGTAACTATCACGCGTCCTGAATTTGCATTAACCGATGCAAGCGGCGTTATATCACCGTGTATGGCTCTGCCGTAGAGCATATTCGTTACCTCTGCCTTACCCATTCTGCGCACAGGCTTTTTGCCCTCATGCGAAAAACTTTCCTCCGACGCTGTATTTTCGGTTTCCTCCACCTCATACATCATCACGTTATTTTCTTTTTCTCCAGCCTCCGCCTCGGTAATAACCTTCATAAGATTGCACGCTTTTTTTACTGCGCTGCCGGCTTTATCCATAAGATAGCGCGAAGTTCCTTTTTCAAAAATAATCTTCATCTGCCGTCTGTTTTTGGACAGCATAATTTTCTCGATCGCCAGTTCCTTTATTTCCTCATCGTCTATTTCCTTAAAAACTGTTTCTATTCTCGGTTTCACTCCACTGCAATCCTTTCAGTATTTCTATATTAAATTATACCACCATGCACTCGTAAAATCAACATCTTATTCGCAAAAATAAACGGGCAGGTTCAACCCTGCCCAAAACAATGTTTTTAATGTTTTATCATGTTCCAGATTTCGTCCATTTCCTCCAAGGACATCTGTGCCAGATCCTTATTTTCCTTAACAGCCTCCTGCTCCATTTTTTCAAAACGCTTTACAAACTTGTTTGAAGCATCGGCAAGAGCCGTTTCCGGCGTTACTCCCAAAAATCTTCCCAGATTTACCGCCGCAAAAAGCAAATCTCCGTATTCTTCTTCAATATGCTCCTTGCTTTTCTCTGCCTGCGCCTGCTTTAATTCATCGATTTCCTCATACACCTTTGCGTACACATCGCCGATATTATCCCAGTCAAATCCGACTCCCTTTGCTTTTTTCTGCACTTTTTCGGCACGCATAAGCGCCGGATAATAATGCGGCACATCATTGAGCATATCGGAATAGGTTTTAAGTCCCTTTTCTTTCTTTTTGTTAGCCTCCCAATAGGTTAAGGCTTCGTCCTCGTTACCTGCGTGTTCCTTGCCGAACACATGAGTATGCCTTGTCACAAGCTTTGTGGATATTTCATTCACCACATCGTCAAAGTCAAACGCACCGCGTTCCTTTGCAATCTGCGAATGAAACACCACCTGCAAAAGCACGTCGCCCAATTCGTTTGCAAACGCCTTGTCGTCCTTGCTGTCAAGAGCGTCTATCGCCTCATAGCTTTCCTCTATAAGGCTTTTTTTTATGCTTTCATGCGTCTGAACCTTATCCCACGGACAGCCGTCCGGCTGTCTGAGTCTTTCCATGATTTTTAATAAATCTTCAATCGTATATTTTTTATCCAATGTTAATCACCCTATTCTTTATAGAGATTTTCGGGATTTCCTCCGAACATCTTATATGCGCTTTCAAGCTGCGTATCAATCACAGTTTCAAGCTGTTCAAAGGAATTGCGTATTTTGACCTGCGTCGGAATATCCAACACACCCGTACCGCACAAATCATAATCCACCTGGAACGCCGTTATCGCCAGTCTTAAATCATCGTCAAAAACAGGGTCGGTAACATTGCCGGCATAGTAGTTAAGCATTGATAAACGCTCTTTTGCCGCAATAACGCGTTCTCCCGAATCGCCCATTGCATACTTTGACTTAAAATCAAACTGATGGTATATTGTCGAATCGATACGCTTTGTTTCGTTCACGATATATTCATCCGGTTCAAGTCCGACGCGGTTTATTTCTTTTCCGTTTCGCGTCTTATATTCCGCAACGGTCAGCTTGAAATACATTCCGTTTGTAAGAGGAACGGTCTGCTGAACAATACCTTTTCCGTAGGTTGTTGTACCCAAAAGCTTTCCTGCGCCGGAATCCTGTATTGCGCTTGCCAGAATTTCCGACGAACTTGCAGTGTTTTCATTCACAAGCGTTATGAAATCAAACTCCTTTTTCCTCAAATCAGAATTGTATGTAACGTTATTTTTTGCGTCACGGTATACAACGTCTATTATTTTGCCTTTCGGCACAATTTTCTGCGCGATTGTCACCGCCGAAGCCAGTCTGCCGCCGCCGTTATCGCGCAAATCAAGAATTATCTTCTTTACGCCCTTTTCGCGGAAATCATTTAACAGCGCCTCAAATTCATCGGCAGTCTGCTCGCCGAAAGTACTGATTTTCATATAGCCTATATTGCCTTCAAAAACCCCGCCCGTAACGGAATTATGACGAACTTCAACTCTTGTCGCAACAAAATTAAGCAGCTCGTTATTTCTCAAAACCGTGAGATGTACCTTTGTATTGAGCTCACCGATGATAAGATTTCTGACATCGTTTAAAGATTTGCCGTGGCACTCCTCGTCGTTAATTGCCGCAATTTTATCGCCCACCTGCAAGCCGATCTGCTCCGCAGGACTGTTTTCCTCCGAGAATCCCGTTATTTCCACGTAATCGCCGTTTTTCTGAATAGAAACGCCGATTCCGTAAAAGACCTGATTTATCGAATTTACATATTCCTGATATTCGCTCGCCGTGAACAGCTCGCTGTAATCGTCAATACCTCTGAATATTTCTTTCAGAAGCGGAACCAAAAGCTGCGGATTTTCCTCCAGCAGATTTGAAATTCCCTTTTTAATCATATCTTCCTTTGTCAGAGACGGGTCGATATAAAGTCCGGAAATATAATCAACAAGGTTTTCCATTGCTTCATACTCGCTGCTTACACGCATCGATGACGATTTTGTCTCCTCATTTGGCTGTTCGGTTGTATTATCTGCCGCAAACACCGGCAAAGAGAGCATTGTACAGGTCAGCAAAAGAGCCGTCAGCTTTTTTAATTTCATTCCTCATACCTCTTTTTTACTGTAATTTTCAAGTCGTTATAGTATCTTTCGTTCTGAATTATCAGCACGTACACAAGCCGTATTTCACCGCCGTCATCGCAAAGCTGCGCTTCGATAAGCTCCGTTTCAATATCAATGCTCATCGAACCGTACGGCAGGTTGTACATAAAGGAGGTTTTTCTGTCCGTTCTGTACAGCATTTCCGAATTTACCGCTCCCGTGCGTCTGATTTTCACATAATCCTCCGATACGATAACCGTAACCGAGGTTTTTGTCCCTTCCTGCCCGGCTTTATACATTATGTATGATTTGCCGTTTTTGATGTGAAAACTTCCGGTGCATTTTTCTTCGATTATATCGGTATCGTTATCGATTTTTTGATTGTTATATATAGTTATATCATAATTATCAATATTTTTCAATGTCAATTTTCTGTACCTGACCTATAATTTCCCTTTCCAGAAAAACTCCCCCCAGCTCCTCGAAGTTTCTGACATCATCACTTACATAATAGCTGTATTCCGCGCCATCGGGAGATTTTTCGTGCAGCATATCGTCGCCGAGCTTCTTTTTAAGATATTTTGCCACTTCCGCACCCGGGTCTATAAGCGTCACTTCATTGCCCATATACCTTGAAATCGCTTTTTTAAGCAGCGGATAGTGCGTGCAGCCCAAAATCAGCGTATCAACTCCGGCTTTGCGTATATCGCACAGATATTCCTCAACCAGCAAATCCGTTACCGGAGTATCGAAATGCCCGTTTTCCACAATCGGCACAAACAGCGGACACGCATTTGTGAACGTTCCGATTGATGAATCATAAGCTCTGATATATTTTTCGTATGAGCCGCTCTTAATTGTCCCGGGGGTTCCTATGATACCGATTTTTTTATTTTTCGTTGACCTTACAGCCGCATAAACGGCAGCGTCCACTACTCCGACAACAGGTATGTCAGATTCCTCCCTGACGGTCGGCAGCGCAACGGAGCTTACCGTTCCGCACGCAACAACTATTATCTTTACGTCAAAGCTCTTCAAAAAACGTATATCGTCTCTTGTATATTTCAATATTGTTTCGGCTGAGCGTGTTCCGTACGGGACTCTGCCGGTATCGCCGAAATATATTATATTTTCGTCCGGCAGCTCGCGCATTATCTGCTTTACCGCCGTAAGTCCGCCCAGACCCGAATCAAAAACGCCTATGCTTCGATTATTCATCTTTTGGTTCTCTTTTCCGCAAGCTCAATCAATTTATCGAGAAGCTCGCTGTATTCTATGCCTGCCGCTCCCCAAAGCTTGGGATACATACTTATATTGGTAAACCCGGGCAGCGTATTTATTTCGTTAAGCGTCACCGAACCGTCACTGTACTTTACAAAGAAATCCACTCTCGAAAGTCCCTGACCGTCAAGCGCATTAAATGCCTTTACGGCATAGCCGCGTATGGTTTCGATTGTTTCTTCGCTAAGCTTTGCCGGAATCTGCAAGGCTGTTGAGTTGTCGTTATATTTTGCGTCAAAATCGTAAAATTCAACCGTAGGAAGAATTTCTCCGACAGTAGACGCCTTTGCGTCATCATTTCCGAGAACGGCACATTCCACCTCATGACCGTCTATATTTTCCTCAACCAATACCTTTGTGTCAAACTTAAATGCGTTTTCAAGCGCGGCTTTAAGCTCCTCTCTGTCATGAGCCTTGCCCACTCCGACCGATGAACCGGTGCGTGCGGGCTTTACAAAGCACGGATAACCGAGCTTTTTCTCTATTTCCTCCGTTTTATCCGCCATGCTGTCGTTTTTCTTTACAACAACCCATGCCGCCTGCGGAATATCAACGCTGTCAAAAACTATTTTTGAAAAGGTTTTATCCATTCCGTTTGCCGATGCCGGAACTCCCATTCCGACATACGGAATATGCGACAATTCAAACAAACCCTGAATTGTTCCGTCCTCGCCGTATTCGCCGTGAAGTACGGGGAATATTACGTCTATATGCTTTTTTATAACCTTATCGCCGTCAAACACAAGCAAAGATTTTTCCGACGCATCGGGCGAAATAACCGCCTTTTTCAAGTCCTTAACGCTTTCCCACGCTCCGCTTTCTATTGCGCTGTAATCGCCGTCATAAAGATACCATTCGCCGCTTTTTGTTATTCCGACAGCAATCGTATCGTATTTTTCTTTATCCAGGTTACCCAGTATTGATGTAACCGATTTTCTAGATATTTCATGTTCGGGTGATTCTCCTCCGAAAATCACACAGATTTGTTTCTTTTCCATATGTAAACACCTCACTCATCTATAATACTATTTTAGAACTGAAATTGCAAGCATATTGCGCAGTAATTTATATTTTTTTAACATTCTTTCCGTAATTTGTTTAATACGTCGGTAAAATAGTCCGGCAGATTTGAAGAAAACGTCATCATTTCTCCCGTTGACGGATGCACGAAACCGATTGTCTTTGCATGGAGCAGCTGACCGTTAAGGTTAAATTTCTCTTTTTTTATGCCGTATGTTTTATCACCGACTATACTGTGACCGATTGACGCCATATGCACCCTTATCTGATGCGTTCGTCCCGTTTCCAGTATACATTCGACAAGCGTGTAATTTCCGAACCGTTCGACAACCTTAAAATGTGTTATTGCCTCACGCCCGTCCGCGCGCACAGCCATTTTTTTGCGGTCATTTGCACTTCTGCCAATCGGCTTATTGACAGTGCCGCTATCCTCTTTTATGTTTCCGTTTACAAGCGCATAGTATTTCCTTACCGCTTTTCTCTCCTTTAACTGCTCGGCAAGTTTTATGTGAGCCTCGTTATTTTTTGCTGCCGCAAGAAGTCCCGATGTGTCCTTATCTATTCTATGCACAATCCCCGGTCTGATTACTCCGTTTATTGCCGAAAGACCGCCCCTGCAATGGTACAGCAACGCATTTACCAATGTTCCGTTTCTGTTTCCGTCGGCAGGGTGAACAACCATTCCCTGCGGCTTATTGACAACAATTACATCATCGTCCTCGTATACGACATCAAGCGGAATATTTTCCGGCTCTGCGCTTAACTCCTCTGCTTCGGGCAGTTCTGCCGATATTTCCTCGCCGCCTTTAAGCTTATAATTCTTGCCTATAAGCTTTTCTCCCGCCCTCACAAGCTTATCCTCGCACAGCTTGGCGGCATAGCTTCTTGACAGCCCGGAATTTTCGGACAAAAACTTGTCTATTCTTATTCCCTTATCCTCCGGTTTTGCCGTTAATATCAGCTTTTCCATTACGACTGCTCCCTGTCGAAAAATATCATATATATCACCAACAGCGCCGCACCGACGGTTATGGCTATATCGGCAATATTAAACACCGGAAAATTTATAAATTTAAGGCTTATAAAATCCACCACATATCCGTTTGCGATTCTGTCAATCGCATTTCCCGCCGCACCGGAAAACAGCAGTGCAAGAGATGTGCACATCAGCTTGCTTTTCGGTTTTTTTACGATAAAATACACGATAACTCCTATACAGAACAGCGCCGATATTACGCTTAAAACAGATACCTTTCCGCTGAACATCGAAAATGCCGCGCCTGTGTTTTTAACGTATATAAAATCCGCCAGATAC
Organism: uncultured Clostridia bacterium; assembly: GCA_934476675.1. Lineage (GTDB taxonomy): Bacteria > Bacillota > Clostridia > UBA1381 > UBA1381 > UBA4716. The sequence goes on from CAKSOE010000003.1 coordinate 115,622, forward strand.
GGTATTTCGCCGAATTTTCCGCCCACTTCCGCAGCCGAAACAGTGAAAATCTTTGACAATCTGTCAGCAGCAATAATAAGCGCCGCCAAAATGACATATATAACCGTCATGTAACTCTTCTCCTTATTTTTCTTAAAATCCTTTTTCAAGGAAATCCAAAGCGTCATACGCTTCCTTTTGCGACACATCCGTCACCTGTATTACGCTTCCTTTACCGTCCGGCAAAACGAATTTAAGCTTTCCGTCAAGTTTTTTCTTGTCGTTTTGCATAAGCTGCCATATTTTTTCGTTATCGTTTACGGTGATACTTGTTTCAAACGAATATCTTTTAAGAATACTTTTTATTTCCTCAAAAAAGCCGTCCGTTATCAGTCCTCGGTTTAAAGCTATATACGACGCGGCAGCCATACCCAGTCCGACGCACATTCCGTGTGTTTTTTGAAAATCATACGCGGATTCAACCGCATGACCTATCGTATGCCCGAAGTTAAGGATTGCACGCAAACCGTTTTCCTTTTCATCGTTCATAACGACCTCTGCTTTGATTTGACAGTTGATTTTTGCGGTATATATAAGCGTTTCACTGTCAAGCGCCTTGATTTTTTCAAAATTTTCATTCAGATAATCGAAAAATTCTCCGTTTCTGATAATTCCGTGCTTTATAACCTCGCCCATTCCGGAAATAAATTCACGCTCCGGTAAGGTCTTCAGCGTTCCGACATTAATATAAACCATAGACGGCTGATGAAATGCGCCTATCATGTTTTTACTGCCGTTAAAGTCAACTCCTGTTTTTCCGCCAACGGAGCTGTCCGACTGCGCAAGCAGCGTTGTGGGAATCTGCACAAAGCGTATGCCGCGCATATAAATTGCCGCCGCAAAGCCTGCCATATCTCCGACAACGCCGCCGCCCAATGCGGCAATCATGCTTTTGCGGTCAAGTCCGTGCGACATTGCCGCGGCGCATATATCAAGCACCGTCTGCATACCTTTGTTTTCTTCCCCTGCGCAAAATGTGTAAACTTCTGCGTCATAACCCGCGCCGCAAAGCATGCTTTTCACTTCATCGGCATAGAGCTTTTCGACATTTGTATCGGTGACAATCAGTATTTTCTTCGGCGCGCCGATTTCCGATAAAGCACCGCATAAGCCGCCGAAATCCGCCGAAAATTTTATATCATATGAATTTTCGCCCAAATCAACATAAAGCCTGTCCATATCAGTTTCCTTTCCGTATATCAAATCGAAAGCGAAGCAACGGCATTTAACGTCATATCGGCAAAATCACCTTTAAGATAGCCGTAATAGCCTGCACAGGCTATCATTGCCGCATTGTCCGTGCAAAGTACGGGCGGCGGATACAAAACGTCTATACCGCATTTTTTCGCTTCGTTCGTCATCTTTTCTCTTAAATTCGTATTTGACGCCACTCCGCCGGCAAGCGTGATTATGCGGCTGTTTTTTATTTTAGCCGCTTCAATCGTATGCGAGCAGAGAACATCCGTTACGGCGTCCTGAAAGCTTGCCGCAACATCGGCTTTGTTATATTCTTCTCCGCTCTGTTCAAGCTTATGGAGATAATTTATAACAGCCGTTTTAACTCCGCTGAATGAAAAATCAAGAGAATTTTCATCCATCTTTACGCGCGGAAATTTTATGCTTTTCGGATTTCCATCTTTTGCAAGCTTATCGATAAGCGGCCCTCCGGGGTATCCGAGTCCGAGAACACGAGCAATCTTATCAAAGGCCTCTCCTGCCGCATCGTCGTGCGTTCTTCCCATAACCTCAAATTCCGTGTAATCCTTAACATTGACTATATGGCTGTGTCCGCCCGATGCGACAAGACACACAAACGGCGGTTCAAGCAACGGGTGCGCCGCAAAATTTGCGCTTATATGCCCCTTTATATGGTGCACCGGCACAAGCGGCTTATCCAAAGCATACGCCAGCGCCTTTGCCGTTGAAACGCCCACAAGCAGTGCGCCGATAAGTCCCGGACCGTAGGTTACGGCTATTGCGTCAATATCCGCAAAGGTCATATCCGCCTGCTTTAACGCTTCGTCAATAACATTATCAATCGTTTCTATGTGACGTCTTGACGCCACCTCCGGCACAACGCCGCCGAATTTTTTATGCAGAGCTATCTGCGTATTTATCACGTTTGAAAGTATTTCCCGACCGTTTTTCACCACCGCGGCGGCTGTTTCGTCACAGGAGCTTTCAATTCCGAGAATATATATATCCTCCATACTTTTCCCCTCTCAGCAGCAGGAAAGCGTTTTTTTCATTATATACGCGTCCTCGTTATTGTCGCTGTAATATTTTTTTCTTTTGCCTATAATTTCAAATCCGTATTTTTTGTACAGCGCCAGTGCGGCGGTATTGGATACCCTGACTTCAAGAGTTATAATCGACAGTCCGAGCGATACCGATTTATTAATAACCGCACGGAGCAATTCGCCGCCTATACCCTTGCGGCGGTATTTTTCCGTAACCGCAACATTCGTTATATCGCCCTCGCCGCTGACATTCCAAAAGCCGGCATAGCCTATACATTCGCCGTCATCTCTTGCGCTGAAATATACGGCAATATCGTTTTTATATTCGTCCTCAAAGGATTTTTCCGACCATGGAAGCGCAAAACACTCCCTGTCAATCCTCGCAAAATCACGCCAGTCACCCGACTGCATTTCGTCAATCGTTATCATGCTTTTCCTTTACGGGCAATTTTTCCGCAACGTCTACCAATGCGTCATAAATCTCCTGCGCCGTTTCCTTGTATTCCTCCAAATCTCCGCCGTAAGGGTCGGAAATATCGCCCTTTGAACCTGAATATTCCAGTAAAGTATACACCTTATCCTTTGCATACTGGGCAATCATCATTTTCTGTCCCTCAGTCATTGTCAGAATAAGATCTGCCTTCTTTAACAGCTCCTCCGTTACGGGCTGTGTGCGGTGTTCCGATATGTCAATTCCCATATCACGCATTGCCAGAACCGCATTTTCACTTGCTTTCTGCTCCGGCTCTGCAAATATTCCCGCGCTTTCAATCAGTACGTCAAGATCGTTTTCAACCGCTATCTTATCCATTATATACGCTGCCATCGGACTTCGGCAGGTATTTCCCGTGCATACAAATAAAATATTCATCTGCATCACTCCTCCTATACGTGAATAACTTTATTTCCGGCAGACTTATACAGCCTGTTTTTTACTGCCAGACCGTAGCCGTCCTTTTCGCAAAATTCAGCATAGACATTTTCTATGCCCAAATCGTCAAATTTTCTCAAAGCGGCAAACAAATTCGCCGCATATTCCCTGTTGCTTTCTCCGGCACTTATCATCACCGCATTGTCATAGTCGCTGCCATACATCGTAAGCACACCGTTTATCGTATCGCTGTGTTCGTTAAGCAGACGCCTGATTTCCGCCCGAACCTGCTCCTTTTCGCCCTCAACAACCGTAACGTCCGCATCGGGCGCATAGTGCTTATATTTCATTCCCGGGCATTTGGGCTGTTCGTCCGCGCTCACCGATTTCAAAACGTGCTCGTCCACCGCAATCTGCGGTACAACATTTTTCAGCATATCAAGAGTTATTCCGCCCGGCCTTAAAAGCACGGGGATTTCTCCCGATGCGTCCACTATGGTCGATTCAACTCCCACGCTGCATTTTCCGCCGTCTATTATAAAATCTATTTTTCCGTTCATATCATGGATTACGTGCTTAGCCTCGGTAGGGCTTGGCTTTCCCGATATATTTGCGCTCGGTGCGGCAATCGGCGCTCCCGCCGCATTTATAAGCGCGCAGGCTATCCTGTTTTTTGGAAAACGCACCGCAACCGTATCCATTCCTGCCGTAACCTCGTCCGGTATACAAGTCTTCTTTTTCAGTATCACCGTAAAAGGCCCCGGCATAAACGCGTTTATAAGCTTTCTTGCGGTTTCGCTTATATCGCGGCAATACTCGTCAATCTGTTCTTTTTTGCATATGTGAATTATAAGCGGATTATCCGACGGTCTGCCTTTTGCGGCATATATTTTTTTTGCAGCCGAAGCGTCTGTTGCAGAACCTCCCAAGCCGTATACCGTTTCGGTCGGGAATGCCGCAAGACCTCCGTTTTTCACGGCTTGTCCGGCTTTTTCAATAAGGCTGTAATCTATATTCTCCGGATTTATCGCAAAGATTTCCGTTTTCATCAATTCATATACTCCTCAAGCATATTATACTTTATTCTCCATAATTTTTCCGACAAATCCACATAATATTTATGCGGATTTTCAAAACGCTTTACCTCGTCCCAAAGTCCGTCAATCTCCAGCGCACAGTATTCACGCAGAGCGTCTATTCCCGGGTTTTCATAGACGCATTCGCCATGCTTAAATATCGGCTTTAAAAGCGGTCTTGCGTAGAAATTCGTAAGGGTTTTGCGTTTCCATGTATATTCCGGATCGAAAATCGCATACGGCTTATCGGAATCTATTGTTTCGTCATGAAGCGTAACAACGTCTGCCATTGCCTTTCCTCCGTCCTTTGAATACAGACGGTAAACCTGTTTAAAGCACGGAGTCGTTATCTTTGACACATTCTCGCTTATTTTGATTTTGGGTATAATTTCTCCGTTTTCGTTTTCAGTCGCCGCAAGCTTGTACACGCCGCCGAAAACCGATTCCGGCTTTGACGTGATTAGCCTTTCGCCCACACCGAACTGATTTATCTGCGCACCCTGGAGCAGCATATCGCGTATAATATATTCGTCAAGCGAATTTGACGCAACTATTCCGCAGTCCGGATAGCCGGCTTCATCAAGGATTTTACGGCATTTTTTAGACAAATATGTTATATCTCCCGAATCTATTCTCACACCCTTAGGACGCTTCCCCATCGGCTTCAACACCTCGTCAAATACCTTTATGGCATTCGGAAGTCCGGATTTTAAAACATTATACGTATCAATCAGAAACGTGCAGCCGTCGGGATATGTCTGCGCATATGCCTTGAACGCTTCATACTCCGAATCAAACATCTGTATCCACGAATGAGCCATTGTGCCGAGCGCCGGCACTCCGTAGAGCTTATCCGTAATAGTACACGCCGTTCCGCTGCAGCCGGCAATGTAAGCGGCTCTTGCACCTGTTATTGCCGCTGCGCTTCCCTGCGCACGCCTTGAGCCGAATTCCATAACCGCTCTGCCATCGCTTGCACGGACTATTCTGTTTGCTTTCGTAGCGATAAGGCTTTGATGATTGATTGTAAGCAATATCATCGTTTCAACAAACTGCGCCTGGATTACGGGGCCTCGCACCGTTACAATCGGTTCGCCCGGAAAAATCGGCGTTCCCTCCGGAATTGCCCATACATCACATTCAAACTTAAAGTTTTCGAGATATTCCAAAAATTTTTCGTTAAATATCTTCTTGCTTCTCAGATATTCTATATCCTCCGCCGTAAAATACAGTTTATTAAGATAATCTATCATCTGCTCCACGCCTGCCATAACGGCAAAGCCGCCGTTGTCCGGCACACGTCTGAAAAACATATCGAAATACGCTGTTTTGTTTCCGATATTATGCTCAAAAAAGCCGTTAATCATCGTAAATTCATAAAAATCTGTAAGCATTGTCAGGTTCATAATTACAACCGTTCCTTTCCGTTCTCCGTGCTGTACTTAATTACAGCTCTCACGCCTTTTTTGTTCACAACATTTGTATGCAGAACAAATCCGTCGCTGTTCATATATCTTTCCATAAATGAATTTCCGGCATACGGGCAGAGCGCCCAATATGCGCCTTTTACGTTAATATCTTCGAGCATATCCAGAGTCGGAATAAACACCTTGTCCTCCAGATAGCAATGGTATGCGGTTTTCGACAAATCGTCCGCCAGTCCGCGCGTATAGTTCCAGTAGTGCGCATGGTCGCCGGCAACCGAATGTTTTCTGTCGTCATACGAAAGTATAATACTGTTCGTTACGGGCATTATACCCGCCTTTTCTTCCTCCGAAAAGCCGTTCAGAAAATCATTGTTCAGCCATTCGCGCAGCTCCGAATTTTCCCACAGATTGCTCTTGGAATCAAAGGCACATTCTTTTATTATATCCTGCGTAATCAGAAGTACGCTGTCATCATTATACTGCGACACAACCTCCCAGCGTATCGGTTTACCGTTATATGTTCCCAGAACCATTGTTTTTTTAGGCGGCGATATATAAAAGCTGCCTGTAAGGAGAGAGCCGCACATAAGCGTTATTATGACATTGCGGCGCTTCATTCCGAACATACCGATAATCAGTACCGCAAACAATATGTCTATGCAGTTGGTAAACAAAAACATATGCTTCGCAATGTCCGCCTCGCCGTTTCCGAGTATCGGCAGCATCAGATTTATCCACAGACCGAGTATCAGTATATTTATTCCGCACAGCATATACAGTCTGTTGGGACTTTCTTTTCTTCTGTGGTAAATAAGAAAAATATCCACCAATATTATATATACCGTAAGAACTATGAATACAACATATATCACAAGCGGATGATACAGGAATTTCAGCGCAACTCTGAGATTGCTCCACATACTCCACCTGTTTGTTATCTCCATAAGCTCCACCGACGAATTTCCTACGCTCGGCGGACGTATATACGCCGAGTTTTCTATCGAAATACTCAGTTTTTCAACAAAGCGTTTCGGGTGTGTGAGATAGAAAAACAGTATATCCGTTTTTGAAACCTTGTCGTAAAAGTCCTTTTGGAACTGCTCGCTTTTTATATCTACGGGATATTCGTTTTCCTCCATATATGCGTGAGTGTTCATAAGACACGCATATTTTTCATCAACGCCCAGTCTTTTTAAATCTGCTCCGGGCGTATCGCTCTCCTTGACTATGCCGAAAAATACCGACTGGTATGTGGTATCGTTCTGCATCCAATCAGGTATCGATACATATAAGTTTATCATAAACCCGATTGCAACCGCTGCCGAAAACACAACGCTTATTTTAAAAAGCCTGTCCTTTCGCATAATCATTATAACAGCCGCCAAAAGGCTGACGATTATCGAATACGGAATATTGGCAAGCTTTGCGCCGGCAAAAAAGTAAAGCGAAACGTAAAAATACATAACCTTCGGAATACTCGGACGCTTGTATATCATCATTCCTACGGAAATCAGCATCATAAGCGCCGTATATTGCAGCGGTTCTCCGTAAAAGGAGTTAAAATACAAAATATACCCCGCATCGCAGAACACCGCCAGTCCTATAATGAGCGCCGTTATTTTCATCGCGCCGCCCATGTCCTGGAAAAACGTAAAGATACCCCACAGCGCCAGTGACAGCATAAATATATATATCACCGCAAGCCACACTATATTATATGACGTCTCGTCATGCCCCGTGACGATGTTTGAGAAAAGATTTAAAACCTTTGAAAGCTTTATTATCTGAAAGTGCGGTGATGAATATATTTCGTCCTCCGTATTTATGGCGCACACCGATTTTACTTTTTCGGTAAGCGTATCGCCCGAAACCGGCATTTTGTAATTTTGCTTAAAAAGATAGTAGTGGTTTGTATCGTCGGCATAGCTCAGATTTGTACTCAAAAGAACGCGTCTGAAATCGCCGTTGTCGCTCAGTCCCACATTATCTCCGGCATAGAGTACGATAAAACAAAGTATCATTGCCGCCAATGCGCCGATAATCGGAAATATTCTGTTTTTACGGCTGATGGACTTCAATGTATAACCTCCAGTACCAATTTGTGAAAAGGGCGGAAATATTTCCGCCCTTTTCACAAACTATATTCGTTTTTGTAACGCAATTATTCAGAAAGAAAATCTGCCCTTTCGGCTGTAACCGCCGGAGCGTTTTGAATCGGCATTTTTCTTTAATGTCTGTATTTTCTCGTCGCTGTCCTGCTTGAAACGCGACAGCTTATCCTCAAAGGACAAATCGGACTCACGGTTAAGGAACAGTTCAACGTCAGCCGGACGCACATTTGTTTCCGAACGGCTGATTTCATATTTTTGCCGCTGCTTCGGCTGCTGCATTGCTTTTTTAATCGACAGGCTGATTTTGCCGTTGTCGTCGATTTTGATTACCTTCACCTTTACGCTGTCGCCCTTTTTTAAGTGATCGTTTATGTCCTTTACATACTCGTCGGATATTTCCGAAATATGTACAAGCCCGGACTGATTTTCTCCAAAGCTTACAAATGCGCCGAATGGCATTATTCCTACCACTTTACCGTCTAAGATATTTCCTACTGAAACCATATTTTATTGCTTTTCCCCCTGAATTTTACTTTCCGTCCGATACATCAACAAAGATTTTTGCGTTATTTTTTACCAGTCCGAGTTTTTCCGACGCAATCTTCTCGATATATTCGTCCGTATCCACTTTGGTTTTTAACTCCTCGATTTCCTGCTGCCTTGTTGCTTCGTATGCAATTTTTTCCTCCAGCTCGGCTGCCGTCTTTCTGTTCTGAGAAATCTGCGGCAGCTGCATAACCCCCTTAAAAAGCATTGCTCCGGCCAAAAGCAGCACACAGACAGTTTTGATTTTCAAGCTGTTTTTTCTGCAAAACCTTATAATATTTTTTTGTGACGGCAAAGCGTTTTTTACGCTTTGTACGTTTCCGCCCAAAACACCTTTGTTATTCATATCCGTTTGCCTTCTCCGAATTATATTATATAAACCCTATCCCGTTTTCTTTCCGAACAGACCTTTTGCTTTTGTGTATAAAGGTACTAATAGCATTTTATACAAAAATACGGGCGGTGTCAAGAGTATTTTCAAAATTAAATGAATAATTTTAAAAAAATTTTCAAAAAACACCATAAAAACTTTCAAAAACACCCTCTGAAACAGCAATATGTATAAAAGCGCTCCTATCAGAAAGCCTATCGCCTCATAGAGCCGCAACCTGCCGTCGCTGAAAATCCAAAGACCCTTTGCCAGAAACCATGCCGATACCGTCCAGAATGCAGCGTCCTGCATGGCGGTAAAAAAGACATTTGTTTTTACGCAGCTCCTTGCGGCACGAAACATATCAAACAGCATCACCACCGCACCGCCGCACACAAACATCGCTAAAAGCGCATATGTCTCTCTTGTCATATCACTTGAACATCGAGGTGATAAACCCCTCTTTACTGCGCTTTTTTGAATATTCCAGCATCTGCACCTCACCGGAAATCTCTAAATTTCCGGCAGAAGTGTCAACCTTGTTTATCACAAGTCCGCTGCCCTTTATTATAAGAGCTCCCATATTTGTTTTAAGCTCTATTTTTTCGTCCGTAAAGCACACTACGTCCTCAATTCCCGTAGCTGACAGAGCGGAGCGGTTTGTCAGCGCTATATTATGCTCTGCCGCAAGCGTCTTTTTTGTTTCAACAGCCATATTCCATGCCTCCATATCATATATTCTTACTTTAAATATATGATTGGACATCAGATTACAGAACCTTATAAAGAGATGCGGCGTCGTTTTTGAGAACGTGCTCCGCAATGCCCTCAACCTGCACCTTCATAATGCGCTCTCCGAGTTTTATTTCGATAATGTCGTTTTCCTTTACGTCATACGACGCCTTGACAACCTTTCCGTTCACCGTTATTCTGCCCTGGTCACACGCCTCGTTTGCAATCGTACGGCGTTTTATTAAACGCGTCACCTTTAAATATTTATCAATCCTCATATTCTCCCTCTTTCGAAAGATAAAAAAACAAACTGCCGAAACAAGCCGGCAGTTTCTTCTTTTGTAAATCAATTACTTATTTACAACGTCCTTTAAAGCCTTACCTGCCTTGAATGCAGGAATCTTTGAAGCTGCAATCTGAATAACCTCGCCTGTACGGGGGTTCTTACCGCTTCTTGCTTCTCTTGCTCTTACTTCAAATGTTCCGAAGCCCACGAGCTGAACCTTGTCGCCCTCACACAAAGCTTCTGTTACTGCTGCTGTTAAAGCGTTTACTGCTTTTTCAGCGTCTTTTTTTGATAATTCTGCCTTCTGAGCAACTGCTGCTACTAAATCAGTCTTGTTCATAATTTTCCTCCTGTTTTTTTCAGGACAGACGTTATAATCTGTCCGAACATAAAATTTACGGACTATTGCCCGAAAACTTTCTTTCATTATTGTATTTTAATACAAAACACAGCATATGTCAAGCTTTTATTTACATTTTTGGCGTTTTATACCGAATATTATTGCTTTTTTTACACACAATGTTGAATTTTCGCGTTAAAATGCCCTTAAAACGGCGTTTCAGCACTAAAACGTACGTATTTTTTGCTGAATTTGAAACCGATTTTGAGAGAACAACAAACGGCTTTTTTATAGTTTTTGCATTTTTATGCAGAATATTCAAAAATCAATCACAAGATGATTTCATCTGCAATATAAAATATCAGCAAATTAATTTTACGCGGTCTGCTTATTTTTTTATAACAATGCCGCTATCGACATCGGAAAAGGTGCATAAAGTTAAAAACATTTTACAAAATTTTTTAAGGAACATAAAAAATATTTCAGAACGGATACCGGCTATAAATACGCTCCGAGAGGTTCGGTTTGTTCGCAGCAAAAAGGCATTTAAATAAGAGAATCGAATAAAATACGATTTTTAACGAAATATAAAATGTGCTCCATTTATCACAAACTTGCCTTTTTTTTGCAGTCCGGACTTTTTACATCCCCCTTTGTTATTCTGTAAATTCCAGTACGCTATTCAGTATATATTCCGCATTAAGCTTTTCAAAATACGGTCTTGCCCGTTCTCCCTGCACACCGGTTAACACCGCGCAGAAATCCGCACCCATAGCCTTTGCCGCAAGAATATCCGCGCCTGCGTCACCGACAATGAGCGTCCGTGAAATTTTTTCGTCCTCGGAGGTTTTTCTGATTATTTCTTCATCATCGCAGTCCGTGCCGTACAGCGCTTTTAAAAACACATACGGACTCGGCTTTGTAAGCGTCAGTCCGGTATTTCTTTCGGCTGTTTCAACCAAATCAAACGTAGACATACCGTTTTTTGAAAAATATGTATCTATTCCCCAATCCGCAAGCGGCTGCGTTATCTCGTCCGAAATCCGCCCTGTGCCTACGCAAAGACGTTTGTTTTCGCTTAACAGCTTCAGCATTTCTCTGAGCGGTTCAATCGGTAATAGCGGTGTTTCCTTAAAAATCTGACCGCTTTTTCCGCTGATTTTCGGCAGAACATTATAACGCTTACGATAAAGCTCGTCTCCCAAATACCATTCCTGGAAAATCGTTTGCATTGTCTTCCACATGACTCCGTTTCTTTTCAGCCAGTCCAAATCAAAGCCTGTCGCCTTTGAACACTCCTCGGCTAATAAATCATATGCTTCTATGATATTTTCGGGCAGTTTTTTTGCATATTCAAGCGCCTTTTGAAAATCCGTTTCGTTGTCAACACCGCAGCATATCCACGCCATAAGCGCCGTAACATAACCTAAATCCCAATTTGAATTTACGCCCTTACACTTTAAAACGTCTATGAGCTCGTCATTGCAGAACACATTGCGCCGCACTTCTTTATAGTCGACGCCGGTATCTATTTCTTCATTTCTGTTGAATTTCAGATACTCCCACACTGTAAGCGCCGCACTGTCCCAATAGCTCTGCTCACTCGTTATAACGCCGTCCATATCAAAAATAACAGTATCATATTTATCCAAAAATGGTTTTAATTTCATCATTTCCTCCCTACACAATAAGACCGCCTGCAAGCCGCAGCCTTACCGCTTATTCAATAGTCCATTCAATTTTTCCCGCCACGCCGGAGGTTTTGCCTTTTCTGTCCGCCGAAACCTCAAACGCACGGTTAAGCGCTGTTCCTACGCTTCTGTACACCGCCTCCCAGATGTGGTGGCCGTTTCTGCCCTTTAACACATCTATATGCAGCGTACACATCGCACCCTGAACAAAGCCTTCAAGAAATGTTTCCAAATCCTCGTTATACATTCCCTCAACACTCTCGGGCAAAGAAACACCGTGAAAATCAAAATCAATATATGCTCTTGACTCAAAGCTGACGGCACATTCCGCCTTTGCTTCGTCAATTATTCCCACGGCATCACCATAGCCGTAGCAGCCATCGGTTCTGTCGATGTATTCCCTGCAAGCCTTTCCCAAGGCTATGCCCAAATCCTCCGCAATAACATGAGTGAGCGTAAACTCGTCAAGACTCATATCAACGTCTATATTAAATCCGCCGCGATATGCTATATGCTCTATCATGTGGTTTAAAAACGGCATAGGTGTTTTTATATATTTTCTGTAATCCGTTTTAAGCGGCGAAAAATCAAGCGCTACATTCATTTCGGATTCGGTTGTTTTTCTTGTTACTTTTATCTTTTCCATACCAATCCTCCGCTTACTTTCTTTCCTTTACCGCCAAGCCGTGAGTATCAAAGCCTTCAACCTTTGCAAATCTGTAAGCATATTCCCTTACGTTCTCAAAGCCGTCCTTTGACGCATATCCGACCGACGAACGCTTTAAGAAATCCTGCACCGATACAGACGAATATGTCTTTGCAAAGCCGCCCGTCGGCAGTATTGCATTCGGGCCGAGAACAAAGTTGCAGAGCGTAACGGGAGTATATTCTCCCAAAAGAATTTCGCCCGCATTTTTAATTTTAGGCAATGTATCGAACGGTTTTTCGGTCATAACCTCCATATGCTCCGGCGCATAATCGTTTACAAAATCAATGCTCTCGTCAAGCGAATTTGTAAGTATGACGCCGCCGTAGGTTGTGAAGTTCGTTTCGATAAATTCCTTTCGTTTGGGGCTGATTTTTTCCAGCTGACGGTTCACGATAGGTATTACCTTTTCTACCAGCTCTTTCGAGTGAGTCACCAAAAGCGCCGCGCTGTCCGGGCCGTGCTCCGCCTCAATCATCCAGTCAAGCGCAACCTTTTCCGGGTCTGCCTTTTCGTCCGCAAGCACGATAATTTCGCTCGGGCCTGCCGGAAGTCCGGCATCGATACAGTTTGCAAGAACACGCTTTGCCGCCGTTGCATAGCTGTTTCCCGGGCCTATTATCTTATGGCATTTGGGGATTGTTTCCGTGCCGTATGCCACAGCCGCAACCGCCTGAATACCGCCAACTTTATATATTTCGGTTATGCCGATAATCTTTGCCGCACAAAGAATCGCATCGTCAACATCGCCGTTTTCGTTAGGCGGTGTTACAACCACAATCTTCGGCACCTTTGCAACAACTGCCGGAATACCCAGCATACACAATACCGATGGGAAAGAACCCTTACCGTGAGGTACATACAAACAGACATCTGTGATAGGAGTTGTTTTTTCGCCGACCATAAGACCGTTATCCACCATTGTGAACCACATTTCTTCGGGAAGCTGCTTTTCATGGAAATCGTATATGTTCTTATACGCATATTCTATTGCTTCACGCGTTTTTATGTCAAGTCTTTCATAACCTGCGTCAATCTCTGCCTGCGTAACCCTCATTGTGTCGGCAGTAAGCTGCACGCGGTCGAATTTTGCGGTATATTCAAGCACCGCTTCATCGCCCCTGTTTCTTATATCGTCCGACACCTCTTTTGCAATTTTCATCTGCTCGGTTATGTCAAGCTCGGCACGCTTCATTATGAAATCATACTGTTCCTTTGTCATTTTGTCTAATTCGTATATGTTGGGTTTCATAGCATTGCTCCTTACCTGCTTTATTTAAAAAGCTCTTTCATTTTCTCTGCAAAGGATTTTTTCTTTTTATAATTCTTTTCCTCGTCAAATTCTCTTAAAATTTCTTTTTGTCTCTGAGAAAGATTTTTCGGCACCTCAACCTCAACGGTAACATACTGGTCGCCCCTGTTCTTTCCGCGTATAAACGGAATGCCCTTTCCTCTCAGTCTGAATCTTGTTCCCGACTGTGTACCCTCGGGAATATCGTATTCGACAACTCCGTCAAGCGTAGGAACGGTAAGCGTTGCGCCCAATGCCGCCTGAACAAAGGTTACAGGCATATTGAGGTAAACATCGTTGCCGCTGCGTTCAAACATCTGATGAGGACGAACTCTTACGGTGATAAGCAAATCGCCGCTCGGGCCTCCTCTTTCTCCCGCTTCTCCCTGTCCGGAAAGCTGCATTGTCTGTCCGTCGTCGATACCTGCCGGTATGTCTATCTCAACCGTTCTGGTTTTTCTTACCTTGCCTGTACCGCGGCAGTCGCGGCATGGATCCTTGATTATTTTACCGCTGCCCTGACAATGCGGACAGGTGGTAACGTTTGTCATGTATCCGAGGATTGTGCGCTGCTGGGTCTGAATCTGTCCCGTACCGTGACAATGCGAACACGTTTCCGCACTTGTACCGGGCTTTGCTCCCGTACCCTTACAGGTCGGGCAATCCTCCTGCTTTGTTATATTAATCTTTTTCTTGCAGCCGAATGCCGCCTCTTCAAAGGATATCGTAACAACCTGTCTTACATCGTTGCCGCGCCGCGGGCCGTTGCGCCTGCCGCCGCTGCCGCCGAAACCGAAGCCGCCGCCGAAAATATCGCTGAAAATGTCCCCGAAATCTCCGAAACCGCTGCCGCCGTAGCCGCCGCCGGCGCCGTAATTGGAATCCACGCCGGCATGACCGAACTGGTCATATTTCTGCCGTTTTTCAGGATTTGACAACACCTCGTACGCTTCGTTAATTTCTTTAAACTTCGCTTCTGCTTCCTTATCCCCCGGATGTAAATCAGGATGATATTTTTTGGCTTCCTTTCTGAATGCTTTTTTTAATTCATCGTCTGACGCACCCTTTGAAACGCCGAGCACCTCATAATAATCTCTTTTATCTGCCAAAACTATTCACCTGCCATACTTTTATTATACTAAATTCATATGTGTTTGTAAATGTATATAATATACAAATTAACGCGTATAAAATACGGATTAATGTATATATCCCCAAAGGGGTGTTACTTAGCGCAACACCCCACAAGAGAAAACATTATTTATTGTCATTGTTATCAACTTCACGGTAATCCGCTTCGTAAACGTTATCACCGCTTGCGCCCTGTCCTGCCGCGCCGGCATCTGCTCCCGGCTGCGCCTGACCGTTCGGATTTGCCTGCTGATACATTTTCTCGGCAATACCGTAGAATTTCTGCTGCAGTTCATCTGTTGCAGCTTTGATGGCAGCTGTGTCTGTACCCTTTAAGGCTTCCTTTACCTTTTCGATTTCGGCTTCAACCTCACTCTTTGCCGCCGCGTCAACCTTATCGCCTGCGTCTTTAAGAGCCTTTTCACACTGATACACAAGTGATTCCGCATTGTTTCTTGTATCTACTTCTTCCTTACGCTTTTTATCCTCCTCGGCATACTTTTCAGCTTCTTTAACAGCTCTGTCGATATCCTCGTCACTGAGGTTTGAAGATGCGGTAATGGTAATCTTCTGCTCGTTGCCGGTTCCCAAATCCTTTGCGCTTACCTTAACGATACCGTTTGCGTCAATATCGAAGGTGACTTCAATCTGCGGCACACCTCTCGGAGCCGGAGCAATACCCGTAAGATTAAATCTGCCCAAAGTCTTGTTGTACTGAGCCATTTCTCTTTCGCCCTGGAGAACATGAACCTCAACACTTGTCTGACCGTCTGCCGCAGTTGAGAATATCTGCGATTTATTTGTCGGGATTGTTGTATTTCTTTCAATCAGCTTTGTAAATACGCCGCCCATTGTTTCGATACCGAGTGAAAGCGGTGTTACGTCAAGCAGAAGTACGCCTGTTTCCTCGCCGCCGAGAACGCCCGCCTGTCTTGCGGCTCCGACTGCCACGCACTCGTCGGGGTTAATTCCCTTATGCGGCTCTTTGCCCATTTCTTTCTTTACCGCTTCCTGTACGGCAGGGATTCTCGAGGAACCGCCGACAAGAAGAACCTCGTCAATCTGCGATGCGCTTACACTGGCATCTGACATTGCATTTCTTATGCAGGTCAGTGTTCTGTCAACCAAATCGGCTGTCAGTTCATCAAACTTAGCCTTTGTAAGAGTGATGTCAAGATGCTTCGGACCTGTTGCGTCCGCCGTAATAAACGGAAGGTTTATATTTGATGTTGTTGTTGTCGAAAGCTCAATCTTTGATTTTTCGGCAGCTTCCTTTAATCTCTGCATTGCCATTTTATCCGTTGACAAATCAACGCCGTTTGATGCCTTAAATTCGCTTACAAGGTAATCAATAATTCTCTGGTCGAAATCATCACCGCCGAGGTGAGTATCGCCGTTTGTTGAAAGAACTTCAAATACGCCGTCGCCTATTTCAAGGATTGACACATCGAATGTACCGCCGCCGAGGTCGTATACCATAATTGTCTGATCCTTATCGCTCATTCCGTAAGCAAGAGCTGCGGCTGTCGGCTCGTTTATAATTCTCAGAACTTCAAGACCTGCAATCTTACCTGCGTCCTTTGTCGCCTGACGCTGTGAGTCGTTGAAGTATGCCGGAACGGTAATAACCGCCTGTGTAACGGGCTCGCCGAGATAGCTTTCCGCATCGCTTTTAAGCTTTGACAAAATCATTGCGCTGATTTCCTGCGGAGTGTAGTCCTTGCCGTCTATCGATACCTTTTCGGTTGTACCCATTTTTCTCTTGATTGACATAATCGTACGATCGGCATTTGTAACAGCCTGACGCTTTGCCACCTGACCTACGATTCTTTCGCCATCCTTCTGGAATGCAACGACTGACGGGGTCGTTCTTGCTCCCTCGCTGTTTGTGATAACGTTGGGGTTTCCGCCCTCCATAACAGCTACACAGCTGTTTGTTGTTCCTAAGTCTATACCTATAATTTTACTCATAATAAATTCCTCCTTAAAATTGATTAATATATGAACCGCATTTGCGGATAATTTTAGTTTGCAACCTTAACCATACTATGACGGATTACTCTGCCGTCCTTGTATTTGTAGCCGCGCATAAATTCCTCAACAACCGTATTGTCATCGGTTGTTTCGTCCTCCACGTGCATAACCGCGTTATGAATATTCGGGTCAAACTGTTCGCCGAGCGCCTTTATCTCCGACGCTCCAAGCTTTTCGAGAGTATCCGCAAACTGCTTCATAACCATTTCCACACCGTCTTTAAGCTTTATTGCGTCTTCCGACGTAACCTCTGTCTGCATTGCCCTTTCAAGGTTATCTCCTATCGGAAGTATCGCCGCAACCGCATCTATTACAGCATCGGCATATCTTGAGTCTTTTTCACGCTGGGAACGCTTTTGGAAATTATCAAACTCGGCATACAAACGCATATATTTGTCTGTCTGCTCTTTAAGCTTTTCCGCAAGCTCCTCTTCTTTTGACTTTTCCGGCGCTTTTTCCTCCGGCTGTGTTTCATTTTCCTCCGCTGCCGTTTCCTCCGGCATTGTATCTTTTTCTTCTAATTCTTTTTCTTCTTTTTTGCTCATCTTTCCATCCCCTTTCTGTTATTCCCCGTTGATATAATAGTTCAAGAGCTTATCTATCTCCGCCGAAATAAGATCAAGGCTTGCAAAAACCTTTGAATAATTCATGCGTTTGGGCCCGATAACTCCGAGCCGCCCCATGACCTTATCTCCCAAGGAATAATTAACCGTAACAAGCGAACAATCCTTTAACGCATCAACATTGTTTTCTCCTCCGATTTTGACGTTGACTCCATCGGTTTCGCCGCTGCCGATAAGCTTTTTCAGACTGTCTCTGTCCTCAAGCAGTCTGAACATTTCACGCGCCTTGTCGGGATCCTTATATTCGGGGTATTTGAGTATCGAGTTTGAATTGCTTACATATATCTCCGTTTCCTCCGGCGCCGTAATCGTTTCATAAACAAAGTTCATGATGCTTATAAGCACCTTCGGATGAAGATTAAGCTGCTGCTTGATTTCATTCTCGATTTCCTTTATCCTGTCAAAGGTTATCTCATCGCCGCTCAGACCCGACAGGTTTTTGTTGAGTATGGCGGCAAGCTGTGTGCACATATCGGAATCGATATCAATAGTCATTATCTGATTTCTTACGCGGTGGGTTACCACAATCAGCATAACTTTCATCGTACCCAGCGGAACAAGGTCAAGCTTGTTTATTTTCTCGTCCGACTGTGCCGGCGCTGTAACGACTGTTGTGTAATCGGTCAGCGCTGACGCTATAAGTCCTGCCTGACGGATTATTTTTTCCAATCTTGTAACCTTTTGTTCAAGCTCATTCTGTAATCTCGCAATCTCCTCCATGCCGATCTGATAGCGATGCATCAGCTGATTGACATAAAAACGGTAGCCTGCATCTGACGGAACTCTGCCTGCCGAGGTATGCGGCTGCATGATATAGCCCATCTCCTCAAGGTCTGCCATTTCGTTTCGTATGGTTGCGCTCGAAAGTCCAAGTTCCTCATGCTTTGAAATGGCTCGTGAGCCTACCGGCTCTGCCGTACCGATGTATTCGTCAATGATTGCCTGGAGGATTTTTCTTTTTCGTTCATTCAAATCCACATTGAACCCTCCCAATACGGTCTTTTTTTGTTAGCACTCAACGCCTTTGAGTGCTAACAAGTATAATTTACCACCTTATTTGCTATATGTCAAGCGATTTGCTTTACTTTTCATAAATTGTTCACATTTTTTACATTATACCTTATCATACAAACTCGCACAACACCGAATTTGACACATCTCTGCCTTTATCGGTAAATCTGTAACAGCTGTTTTCCTGCACGATAAAGCCGCCTTTTATAAATTTATCTATTGTTTCGCCGTAAATGTTTTCTATTTCCGTGCCGAACCTTTTAAAAAATTCACTTCTGTCAATCCCCTTTTCCATTCTCATACCCATAAATATAAATTCGGAAATTTTATCTTCACGCGTCAGCTTTTCGCTGTTTTTATTGAAATTTCCCGATATATACTCCGACAAATCCGAGGTATTAAAACAGCGGCCTTCCCCGTCATACGAATGTGCCGCCGCTCCGAGTCCGATATATTCCCTGCATTGCCAGTATTTTATGTTGTGACGGCACTCAAAGCCGTCTTTTGCATAATTTGAAATTTCATACCGCTTAAAGCCGCTTTCCGCAAGGCGCTTTGAAACAAGCGCATACATATCCCTGTCCGCGTCATCGTCCGCAAATGCAAATTTTTTATTTTTGTAATCCTCCGCCATGGGTGTTCCGTCCTCGATTATCAGACTGTACGCACTTATGTGAGTAACTGGCAGCGTAACGGCGGTTTCAACCGTTTTCATGAGACTTTGAGCCGTCTGGTTCGGCAGCGCTGTCATAATATCGGCATTTATATTTTCAAAACCCAGCTCTTTTAATCTGCAAATGGTATTATATGCCGTTTTCGCACTGTGTATTCGCCCTATTGCTTTAAGTTCGTTATCATTAAATGACTGTACTCCCACGCTTATGCGGTTTACACCCTCCGACAAAAGCGTTTTTGCTTTTTCATCGTCAAGCGTACCGGGATTGGCTTCAATACTGAATTCGTACTCTTTTGATATATCAAAATTTTCAAAGCATTTTCTTATAAGCTTTTCAAGCTGCACTGCGCTCAGAATTGTAGGCGTTCCGCCGCCTATAAACACGGTATCGGCGCTTTCGCCCTTATAATTTTGCATTTCACCGAACAGTGCTTCCAAATATGCGTCTGTGTATTCGGTTTTTCCCGAATACGATACAAAATCACAATATCTGCATTTCTGCACACAAAACGGTATATGAATATAGATTCCTTTCATAGCATTTTCCCCTCCGCTTAATCCAAAAAATAACCGCTGCAATTTGCAGCGGTTATTTTTTTATTTATTGTCGTTGTCTTCGTCGTCTTCATCTTCGAAATCAAATTCGAGTTCAATTTCTTCATGACAATTCGGGCATACGATTTCATTTGAGCTGTCAAGCATATCAAAATCCACCATTACATCCTCACCGCAATTCGGACACTGAATTTCAAAAAGATCGTCGTCCAAGCTGTCCATATCGTCCTCATCGTCCTCGTCCAGCCAGCTGTCGTCCTCATCATCATCGTAATCGTCGTCGTCTTCTTCGTCATCCCATTCGCCGTCGCCGTACAGATCATCGGCGATAACAAGAAGTTCTTCATCGATTTCATCAATCATGTCCATGGCATCGTCCTGGATAGCTTCAAGCTCCTCAATCCTGTCTGCCATCTCCTCCATGACCTCAAGCATTTTTCCGATAAGCTTTCCCTCATCACTCTTGGGACTTAAATTAAGACCGTCCGCATATCCCGATAAATAGGATACTTTTTTTGATAAATCGTTCATATTTAATTCCTTTCTGTGCAAAAGGCACAAAAGTGTGCGTGCTTACTTATTTACACGCTCCATGTATTCGCCTGTTCTTGTGTCAACCCTGATTATATCGCTGCCGTCAACAAATAACGGTACCTGAATAACCGCACCCGTTTCGAGAGTTGCGGGCTTTGTTGCGCCTGTGGCGGTATTTCCGGCAAAACCGGGTTCTGTCTCTGTGATAGCCAGTTCAACAAATGTGGGCGGCTCAATGTCAAATACGTTTCCTTTGTATGAAAGAACCTTACATACGTCGTTTTCCTTAACAAACTTCATAGCGTCGCCTACGGTTGACTTGTTAATGGGAAGCATATCGAATGTTTCCTGATCCATGAAGTAATAAAGATCTCCGTCCGAATATGAATACTGCATATCCTTTCTTTCGATATATGCATTTTCAAACTTTTCTGTCGGTCTGAATGTCTTTTCAACCACACTGCCCGTTATAACATTTTTAATCTTTGTTCTTACAAAAGCCGCGCCCTTACCGGGTTTTACGTGCTGAAATTCTACTATCTGCCATACTCCGCCTTCTAATTCAAATGTAACGCCGTTTCTGAAATCTCCTGCTGTTACCATATCTTTTCCTCCTAAATCTTTGGTAGTTATTTTAGTCATATAGATATATTTTACAATATCCCGGACAAAAATGCAATACTTTTGTATAAAAAACTTACCGTTAAAATATACAAAATATCAAACAAAGACTGCAAAGCGTGCATAATCCGACGTTTTGCAGTCATTTGATTTAACCCTGTGTATTATAGCTGTAATTCGGCGCTTCTTTTGTGATATAAATATCATGAGGATGACTTTCTCTGAGTCCCGCGCCTGTAATTCTTACAAATTTTCCGTTTTCCTTTAAGTCCTGAATTGTAGGCGCTCCGCAGTAGCCCATACCCGAACGAAGTCCGCCGATAAGCTGGAAAATTGTATCCGACAGCGGGCCTTTGTAGGGAACTCGTCCCTCAACGCCCTCCGGAACAAGCTTTTTGGAGCCTGTCTGGAAATATCTGTCCTTTGAACCCTTTTCCATTGCTGCAAGAGAACCCATGCCTCTGTACACCTTAAAGCGTCTGCCCTGGTAGATTTCAAATTCACCGGGACTTTCGTCGCAGCCCGCAAGCAAGCTGCCCATCATGATAACGTCGGCGCCTGCCGCAATAGCCTTTACGCAATCACCCGAATACTTTATACCACCGTCTGCGATAACGGGAATACCGTACTTTTTTGCCACGCATGAAACGTCATAAACAGCCGTTATCTGCGGTACGCCGATACCTGCAATTATACGAGTTGTGCATATCGAACCCGGACCTATGCCAACCTTTATGCAGTCCGCACCGGCTTCTATAAGCGCTTCTGCCGCCTCCGAGGTTGCAATATTTCCTGCGATAACAGACAGATTGGGATATGCTTTCTTAATTTCTTTTACTTTATTTATAATATTCTTTGAATGACCGTGAGCGCTGTCAAGACATACAATATCAACTCCGGCTTCGACCAAAGCCGCAACTCTGTCAAGGCAATCATCGGTAACACCGATTGCCGCACCGGCAAGCAGTCTGCCGTCTTTATCTCTTGCGCTGTTCGGGTATCTTATAGCCTTTTCAATATCCTTGATTGTGATAAGACCCTTTAAGTGGTTTCCCTCATCAACTATAGGAAGCTTTTCTATCTTATGCGCGGAAAGAATTGCCTGTGCTTCTTTAAGGGTTGTTCCCACGGGAGCGGTTATGAGGTTTACCTTGGTCATAACATCATCGATTTTCTTTGAAAAATCCTCCTCAAAACGCAAGTCACGGTTCGTTATGATGCCAACCAACACGTTATTTTCGTCACAAATCGGAACGCCCGATATTTTATAGCGACCCATCAAATCGTCAGCATCCTTTAATGTATGCCACGCACTTAAACTGAAAGGGTTTGCAATTACTCCGTTTTCCGAACGCTTGACCTTATCCACCTCGGCTGCCTGTTCCCTGATTGTCATATTTTTATGAATAATTCCTATGCCGCCTTCACGTGCAACAGCTATCGCCATCGGCGCTTCGGTTACGGTATCCATTGCCGAACTCATGAACGGTATGTTTAGCTTTATGCTTTTCGTCAGATGAGTTGACACATCTACTGTATTGGGCGTAACTTCCGATTCCTGCGGAATTAACAGGACATCATCAAAAGTAAGCCCTTCCTTTGCAAACTTGTCTACCATATTAATCTCCTTTCAATATTAAATGCACAGCTCCGTAAAACGGAAAAATTTCATCGCTCTGCTTTTACAAAGCCTAAAATAGATTCTTTTTTCTATTTTAACAAAAATTACTGACTTTTTCAAGTCTTTTTAACAATATTTATTGTAATTGATTAATATAATCTTCTAAAATACTCCTCATTACAGCAAAATCACCTATTTTAAAAATTTCCGTCTTAATTTTCGACGCACCCGGCATACCTTTTATATACCATGCAATGTGTTTGCGCGCTTCGCGCACACCTCTGCTTTCGCCTTTTTCCTCAACAAGCATCGCTGTGTGTTCCAAAGCCTGTTCCGCCCTCTCGCGGTATGTCGGATAAGTTTCTTCTTCACCGGTTCCAAGCAGCGTATTAATCTGCCGGAAAATAAACGGATTTCCCTGTGCGCCGCGCGCAACCATAACCGCATCGCAGCCGGTATATTCAAACATTCTTTTTGCGTCCTGCGCCGTCCATATATCTCCGTTTCCGATTACGGGAATTTTTACACGTTCTTTTATTTTTTTTATAATGTCCCAGTCTGATTTTCCGCTGTAAAATTCACGGCGCGTTCTGCCGTGCACGGCTATCGCCGCCGCTCCCGACGCTTCGAGAATTTCGGCGGCAAAAAGGGCGTTTACGCTGTTTTCATCCCAGCCCTTGCGTATTTTTGCCGTCACCGGCACGGGCGAAACATTGCTGACCGCACGCATTATTTCTCCCATAAGCTTCGGATTTTTCATCAGCGCACTTCCGTCACCGTTGTTTACGATTTTCGGCGCAGGGCAGCCCATGTTTATATCTATAAGCTTTGTTCCCGTTTTTACCGTTTCATAAACCGCCTCCGCAAGAATTTCCGGCTCTGAACCGAAAAGCTGTATTGCGCAGGGTTGTTCGGCGTCTGTAATTTTCATTAGCTCTGCTGTTTTTTTATCTTTATAATGCAGTCCTTTTGCGCTCACCATCTCGGAATACACCAGACCAGCTCCGTAACGGCGGCATATTATCCGAAACGCCGTATCGGTTATTCCTGCCATGGGCGCAAGAAAGACATTGTTCTCTGTTTCAAAATTCCCTATTTTCATATCAGTCTCCGTATTCTTCATTATAAATAAAACAAACCGCGTAATTACGCGGTTTGTTTTTCATGGTGCACCTGAAAGGACTTGAACCTTCACGTCGGGGACACCAGATCCTAAGTCTGGCGCGTCTGCCAATTCCGCCACAGGTGCATTATCGCAACTCATAATATTATAGCACAATAACAACATATTTGTCAATAGTTTTAAGACGAAAATATTTTGAGCCGTGTGGAAAATTTATGTTGAAATTCATGTTTGAGACAATGCTGCGGAACGAGGAAGTCAGACCTATAGCTGACGCAATAACAAATATAGAATAACTTATTAAAAACGCTTCGGTATGGACAGTTTTCCGTACCGAAGTGTCTTTTTGTAAAACACTGTAATATTAAAACAGTATCTGCGTCTTAAAATATATTCAGCAATATTGAAAAATTAAATCGTCTTTTCAATTGATGCCGCAACGGGCTTTAACGATGAAAAATCCTTATCCCAGATGAAGCATTTCACACTGTAATTTTCGGCAGAGACTTTTTCAAAAGAAAGTTCATTAAAGGTAACCGTATTTTTTCCGGAGTACAGCGCAGACGCATTTTGTCTTGCCATAACCATTCTTCCGGTATCATCATACACTGCAAGTATTACATTAAACGTTTGTGCTGTGGTATTTTTATTATCAATAAATGCGCTCACGCTGCCGGAATAACGGCTGCCCGAAAGTTTAAAGTTGCTGCTAATGCCGGCGACGCTTAAATCCGAATTTCGCACAACGGTGATATTTACGGTATCGAAAATCCCGGAACCCGCATTAACCGTGACACGGGCTGTTCCCGAAGATAACGCCGTCATAAGTCCGTATTCGTTTACCGAAACAACATACGGGTTGTCGCTCGACCATGTTACGGAGCCGGAAGCGGAGGGCGGATTGATTTGATAATCAATCAAAAACGTATCACCGACAGTTTTTGTTACAGAATTATATGCAAGCGAAATACTTTCCGCACCGGTACGGTTTTCGGCATTAACATCGCATTTGGCGGAATAATTCCCGTCAGCGGTGGTGCAGGTTATTGTTGCCGAGCCTTGTTTTAAAGCAGTAATCTGCCCGTTTGCGTCAACGGATATAACATTTTTATTGCTGCTCGACCACGAAACATCGCGTTTTGTCGCGTCTGAGGGAAGTATATTGGCATAAAGACGATATACTGAATTGACAGCCATGGTAACGGAATTTTCGCTGAGAGCTAAGCCTGCCGGTGAAATACCGTTTTGGTATACATCCGTAATTTGATTATCTGACGTGTCAAAGGTTTTTGCTTTCTTTAATATTGCGCTTTCAAGCGAAGCGTATACCGAAAATGCCCAGCACGCTCCCCAGTTGCCCTGATTTTTAACGGAGCTTACCGAGTTTTCTTCACGCAAGTCATATCTCTGCGGGAAAACAGTTTCATTTACGGACGAAACAGAGCTTTTATCTATACCCGTTATATCCGGAAAGCTGCCCTGCGCCGTCGGAGCGGCTCCTGATGTATCAAGTCCCCTTTGTCTGACATATTTTATATAGTCCTCGCTTATCCCAAAGCCGCCGGAAACAGCTTCTTCAAGTGTATAGACCTTATCGTTCTGATAAGTGCGGCTGCTGTTATCTATTGCAGAAAATAATTTTGCGGAATACGAATTAGAGCCGTTGTCGGTAAAGGCTTTTATGCATAGGTTGCCGTTTTTGCATATATCAGTAAAATCCTCCCAGTGCTCTCCGTCACCGCTTAAATAGCTTTCATCCTCATTTGCACGCGCTTTTGAAGAATAGTTTTCGATAGGATATTCGCAGTATATATGCGGCTGACCGTCGGGAGACGTTAATTTGATAACAACCGCAAATCTTGTTCCTGCCGATAATAATACGGGACTATCCAATGTAATCGTATGATATCCCATTTCGCCGATAGTTCCCGAGGCGGCAGCTTTGCCGAGATCTATAAGAGAGGATTTATCCTTGTAGTTTTTGATTATATACACATCATATGAAGTGTTTTTGGAATGAGTGTAAAACGAAACTGCCCTTAAAATTTCATTCGAAGATAGCGCATCGCCACGTTGAGGAAATACGTTCGCTCCGTAGGAAACATCGTCGTAGTAGTATGAACCGACGGTGCCCAAGGGGTCGTACTGATACACGGCGTTATAGTTTGTGTTGCTTTCAAGAGATGCCGGCACAGCCATTTTACTGCGCTTGCCGATGTATTTGTCATAATATGATATATAGAAATACCCGTTATCACCTAAATATGTACCCCAGCTGTTTTTGCATATAAACGCGCCGTTCCCGGGAGGTGTGACTTTAAAATTGGAGGCGGAATAATTATCATCCCAGCCGACAATTGCTATTGCATGACCGTAGCCCGAATCGGAGCCGTCGGCAGGCTGATAGTAGTTTGAATAATTGTTGTTGTAATAGTATTCGTTCGAGAAATAAGATGCGCTGACAGCGCCGTATTTTACTAAGGCATTTTTAATTTCGCCGTTATCATCGGCGCTTTTCCTTTCCGGAAGCCAGATGATTTCCTGAATATGATAATCGGCGGCGCATTCTTTGTATAAAGACTTTGGGTCGTTGCCGTAAGGTGGATATTCGTCATTTTCTTCAAGCGCTGCGCCGTCATGGCGCGAAAGATATGCCGCAGCAATAGTGGGATTTCCTCCGTTTGAGGCTGTGTCCCAGTCGAAACCGTCCTCCGCATAGTTGCTTGTATTTGTTATCATGTTCCATTCCGAAAAATCAAATTCCGGATTTGTTCCGGTTTTGCGCACAGTAACATCGCACACGGCCTTTATTCTGCCAACCTCGGTTACGGCACAAATAACCGTACTGCCCTCGCCGATCCCTTTTATTATTCCGCTGCTGTCTGCTGTGGCAACGGATTCGTCCGAGGAATACCATATCAGATTTTTGTTTTCAGCGGATTCGGGCAAGACTTCTGCCGTCAGAAGGTGCGTTTCATTAACTTGTATCGAAAGATAGTACGAGGACAGCGAAACAGACTGCGGAATGTTTTTTGCGGCAGCATCAAACGTCTCCGTAAATGTTTCCGTCGCTGTGATGCGGCTGTACGAATCGGCATTTACGGTGAAAGCCGAAAATAAAATGGCGGCGGAAAGCAAATACGCAATTAGTTTTTTCATCTTACACCTCGTAATTATACTGTATTTCGTGATAATTATAGCACAAATTGTCGCAAAAAGTCAAGTGTTTCATTATTATACTTTAAGAGGAGTAACCGGTGAGCGCAGGTGATGTCATAAAAAACAAACAAACCGCATTATACTGCGGTTTGTTTGTTATGTGGCGTACACAACAGGATTTGAACCCGCGACCCTCAGAATCGGAATCTGATGCTCTATCCAGCTGAGCTATGTGTACATTTACGATATATTATAACACAATTTACTGATTAATGCAAGCACAAAATTTTATATTATTTTATAAGTATAGTTAACAGCTGTATTATTTTTACTTTTTTGCGGACAATATATTGTGAGCTGTTAAAGCTGCAGAAAGGAGAACGGTTATGAAAGAGTTAAAAGGAACGAAAACGGAAGCAAATCTTATGGCGGCATTTGCAGGCGAAAGCCAGGCGCGGAACAAATATTCATATTATGCGGAAAAAGCCAAAAAGGACGGATATATACAGATAGGCGAGCTTTTTGAAGAAACGGCGTCTAACGAAAAGGCACACGCAAAAATCTGGTTCAGTATCCTGCACAGCGAAAGAATGCCCTGTACGGCGGCAAACTTAAAAGATGCGGCATACGGAGAAAATTATGAATGGGAGCAGATGTATCCCGAATTTGCAAAGACAGCAAAGGAGGAGGGCTTTGACCGTATAGCCGTATTGTTTGAAATGGTTGCCGAAATTGAGAAAAAGCATGAGGAACGGTTTAAGAAGCTTTTAAAGAACATAGAAAAGGGCGAGGTTTTTTCAAAAGCCGGCGATATGGTGTGGATTTGCACAAACTGCGGACATATTCACATCGGGAAGAGTGCGCCGCAGGTATGCCCTGTTTGCGCACATCCGCAAAGCTATTTTGAAGTAAGGGCAGAGAATTATTGAACGAAAGTCGGGAACGTAAGAAAAAAACTTTGGTTTCGTAGGTATGCGCCTGCCGATGAACGGAAATGAAGCTGATTATGTCGGGTTTATATATGCGCGGCACAATTCCGTAAATGAAAGTAATTCGGCGCTGCGACAATAAAACGGATGCTTCCTGTAAAATACAAGAAAGCATCCGTTCGCTGTCTGAGTGAGAAATCAATATGTTTGAGCGTATATTCTGCTTTCAAATATGCCGCCGTTTTTTTTATATACTCTATGTTACCGGCTGACGTCAGAACGAAATTAAACTTATACGCCATTCGGGAAAGTGTACACGCTCCTTACGCGCACATCGCAGTACGAGTGTTTCGGCGGTTAGATGGTTTTACGGAAAAACATTAAATCCCTTTGACCACTTATGCACTCCGAGGCATTCATATGCGGTAAGACGGATTTTCGGATAAATTTCCATTTGTGCGGCGCCGCAGTTTCTGACGTGCTGTGCATAAACGATTGTAACTTTGTTGTCAATATCTATCGAAACAAGACTGCCGTTGTAACCCACGCATACAAAACAGTTCTTCTCGGTTGTTTCGTTATATACGACATCGTTTATCATGTGCAGAACAGACTTTGCGGACAATATGCGTACATTGTGTTTTGAGACACCCTTGTTGCAGAGCGTTTCGGCAAAACGCGCATAATCGCTCACGCTTGTAATAATGCAGCCTTCGTTTTTTGACAGCATTTCTTCAAAATGTCGGTCTGTTTCTTTGCTCTCGCCGCTTTTGGTGATTATGTATTGCGCGCCGATTCGTTTTTTATTCTCGGAATTAAGTGAAAAAGAGCTGTTTTTCATATGAAGCGGCTTAAAAATCGCCTCCGACAGATATTCATCGAGAGTTTTTTTCGTCAGTTTTTCCACTATTGCACTGATATTTTTATGATTAAATTTATGCTCCTCAAAATCGAGCGTCTGTGAATATTTTCTGAGCATTTCCTCAATCGTGGACGAATCATTGAAAGAGGGGAGGTACTTATCCGCGCGGTCATCAAGCGACAAAAGCCCTTTTTCGGCAAGCTGGAATATTGCGGTACAGCAAATTAGCTTTGCGGCTGAATGTATGAAGTATAAATCCTTAAAGGTTGTCTTTTTCACCTCGGAAAAACCGTTTTTACGGCGGAATACATTGCTGTGATTGTAGTAGATGCAGCAGTCGCAGCCGGGCAGACTGTATACCTTATTGAATGAATCGAGGTATTTAGCCAGTGGAATAAAGTTCATAGATAATCACTCCTGTCAGAATTTTTTGTTTTGCAGAGCCCTTTCCGTCATTTCAACGGCCTCGGCGGAAATGTCCTTTCGGTTTACGATATAATAGTAAATTGAGCTGATTATGGCAAGCTGTGAAATTCGCGAATTCAGTCCCAATATGGAATATTGTGTTTCGTTTGATGCAGTGAAAAGCGTTATATCGCTGACCTTCACAATCGGCGATCTGCCCTTGTTGGTTATAGATATTGTTTTTGCGCCGCGTTCACGCGCGGTTTTTAGTGCGTCGACAATATCCTTTGACGAGCCGGAGTGTGAAATTCCTACCGCTACGTCCTTGTCCGTAAGGTGTGCGGCGGAAATCACTTGCATATGGTTGTCTGAAAATGCCGCAGCACGGCAGCCTGCACGCAGAAGCTTGTGCTGAAAATCAAGCGCAACGGCGGAGGAATTTCCAAGCCCGTATATCATAATCTGACCGGCGTTTAAAATCAAATCTGCTGCGGCTTCAAGGTCGGCTTTGTTCAGTGAATTTTTTGTAAGCTCCAAAGAACAGTAGATATCGTTTGAAACTTTGTCAAATATTTCATGGCAGGAATCTTCAGCTGTTATGCCGTTTGTCAGATCGCTTGTGCCCTCCTCGCGCGCAAGCGATATTTTAAGCTCCTGATAACCGCCGAAATCAAGCCTTTTCGCAAAACGAACGATTGTCGCTTCGCCGCAGCCGCATTTTTCGGCAAGCTCCGTTATGGAAAGCGGAATAAGTCCGTTCGGATTTTCGATAATCCAGTCCGCTATCTTTTTTTCAGCTTTTCCCATTTTGGAATAAAGCATTTTTATCTTTAATGTAGTTTTTTTCATAGTTAACCCGTATCCTCTGCTTAACACACATACATATAATGAAATAATTTTCTGCATATATTATACTATGTTATTTGTCCTTTGTCAAATATCTGAAAAAATTTTTTAAAAATTTCAACATAAATTTTTTATCCCCTTGCATATTACATCAATATAGTATATAATTAGTATAATACACAAATTCTAATAAACTAACTTAAAAAATAAAAGGAGGAATTATTGTGTTAAAAAAGATTTTAACGGCAGCAATTTTCACAGTTATGCTGTTTTGTACCGTTGCGTTTGCAGCCGAATTAAAGGCGGGCGATACCGCCTATGTTGTATACGGCGGCACTGTAAACGTTACAAAAAATCCTACCTATTCAGGAGGTGTAAGTGAGGTCAGCAAAGGAACCAGAGTGACGGTTTTGGAGCCTTATGTAGTCGGAGAGGATAACAGAAAATTTCATAAAATTCAGCTTTCGGACGGCTCAGTCGGATATATCCTTGCTTATACAACGGCTCGGGAAACAACACCGATACTTGAAGCTGCCGAGACTGCCGAAAAGGAGTTGAACAAACAATGGGCATCTTCCGATACCGACAAGTATCAGCACGCAATAGAGATGACATTTCTTTCTGATTACATCTACGGCGGAAGCAAAACAACCGAGGGACAAGAAAGAAATTTTTATGCTAAGGTGCCGACGGAATGGGTCAGACACGACCGGCCCGCTTCGCTGCCGCTTGTGGGAATGGCTGTTGTACATATAGGCGATGAGGGTAAAATCGGCTCGGTAAAAGCCTCGTTCTATCCCGGCAATCCGCCGATTAACTATCATTCCCAAAGACTTGATGAGCTTAAAGAAATAGGATATGATCCCCCGTTCGCTGAAAAAAGCAGAACAGCATCAAACGCTAACACAGCGTTTTATGCTACAACAACGAGTGAATTTGAAGTTGTTGCCTATAACGAAAAGTGGGTTGCCGTATGGAGTGAGGGCGGAGTTGACGAATCGCGCGGTACAATCAGACAGTGCGGCGAAAAAGACGGTACTGCCTTCACAAGCTGGAAGCCCGCCGTATATTTCCTTCCGAGGAATAATTGTTATATTTTGGATATTAACAATCAGGTATCAACGCCTCCGGAAATAGAGGCGGTAGGCAAGGCAACAGGTCTTTTGCTGGTTAAGACTACTCCCGATGATACGGATTATGTAAAATCGGGCGTTATTAAAATCAATCAGTCAATCCAGATTGCAGATGCCACTCCGCAGAACGGTCATTATAAGATCTACTATAAAAAAGGTCTTTATTATGTTGACGCAAAGTATGTGAATGCACAACTCGCAAACACCGAAAAACCGGCAACTCAGTACAAAGCAATAGCGGCTGTTGACTGTGATATTTCTGACGGTTCTTCGGTTGTCGGTTCGGTAAAAAAAGGCGCGGCAATCGATGTTATCGAGATGAACTATGACGGAATAAATTCAAAAATCTGGTTTAATTCAAAGGAATGTTACATTCCGACAAGCAATCTCGATGATTTAACCAAAACCCTGTCTGCTTCGGACACAGCTGCGCTCGGTACACCTATCGGCGTTCTGTCCGTAGATACGCCATGGGGCGAATGGGGCGCGCTTACCTATTCTGCCGAAGGACTTGCAAAGCTGAAAAATTACCGTTACGGATATATTAACGCTGATGAGAATAAAATGTCAGAGTACAGTAAATGGGTTCTTTCAAACAACGGTGAAATTAATAAAATACATGACAGAGAATGGGTAAATGTATACGGTATTGAAGAATTT
This sequence comes from uncultured Clostridia bacterium, assembly GCA_934476675.1. Taxonomy (GTDB): domain Bacteria; phylum Bacillota; class Clostridia; order UBA1381; family UBA1381; genus UBA4716. The sequence goes on from CAKSOE010000003.1 coordinate 147,271, forward strand.
TCGTTTGACCGTGACGAAGATATGAGGGATATTCCGGGAATAGATCCTTCCGATATAGATCCATGGATTATAACAGGTAAAATCTATACTATTTTCTATAACGGCGAAATTCGCTATCTGGTTCACGAGGATGATATGCAAGATACTTTTACCTATTATCCCGGAAACGGATTCAGCAAAAACTCCGTTGCAAAAACCCAGACTGTCTGCCTGGACGGTCTCAAATATAACACCGTAGCATATAATATCGATGACAACAACTACTTTAAGCTCAGAGATATTGCAAAAATCCTTGACGGAACAATTAAAACCTTTGACATTAAATATGACGGTGCGACAAATTCTATTGATATGCTAAGCTTTTATGATTATACATCGGTCGGCGGTGAATTAACGCCCGGTGACGGCGCTGAAAGAACAGCTCTTTCATCATCGGCATTTTTAACGCTTGACGGCGTGCCGATTAAGGCAACCTGCTATAATATCGACGGAAACAATTATTTTAAGCTGCGCGATATAACGGATGCGTTGGATTGCCGCGTCGAGTGGGACGGAAACAATCAGATGATTTGGATCATTCCGGCAAGAACCGCATATGATGATCCGGATGAGATAGTGGGCTGATGTTTCTAAATTAAACAAAAATTTTAGCCGATATGATGTTTGAAAATTTTTCAAACTTTATATCGGCTTTGTTTTTATATCTTTTTCACTCAAATCCTATCACCACCGGCGTTACTTTTTACTCTTTTTATCCTTATACATTTTCTCATCGGCACGGCAGATTACATCATAACCTCTGAGCAAAGCAGACTCCAAAAGTTCAAATTATCTCGGGACAGGAATATACGTTTTTCATTTTGACGCGCATTTCCCCAAAAAGCGCAAGGTATTGTTATAATATAGGTTTTCACGTACTTTCCTGCTGACGCCTAATTCATCCAAAAGCTTTTTATCTGTTTCATACAGCTTTAATGACCAGCTTGAATTATATGCGTCCGCATCGCAGTCGGTTCCGAAAAATATATTGTTTTCAACATCATAACCTATTGTGAAAAGCTTCGTTAGTAAATCTCTGCGATATATTTCCGGGGTACCGGGTGTAAGATCTAAAAACATTTCCGCCTTATTGCATCTTGATGCGGCGTTTAGAAACTTTCCGTAAACAGCTATACATTCGTCTGTCCACGGCCACGAACAATGCCCCATTGAAAATCTGAGTCCTTTAATATTTATTAAGGCTTCCCAATTTACCGGACGGTTGTATTTTGAAGAGTTTTGACCGTCCCAAAGAATTCCGCTGTGAAAGAAAACGGGTTTTCCGGTGTTTGATATGTATTTTAATACCTCTGTCACTTGTTCCTCTCCGACATAAAAATTCGAACAAATTATTTTAAAACCTGCTATATTTTTTTCTGCACAAATATCAATTTTCTTAAAAACATCATCTTCATAGGGATGAATCCAGACGATCGGGAAAAGTATATCTTTATATCCGTCTGTAAAATTTATTACTTCTTTAATACGAGTGTCAAAATCTTTACCGATTTGAGAATCATATTCAACCGGCGGAGGCGAATAAACGCATGCTCCCGCTATTTCGATGCTGCCTATATATTCTTTAATGGTTTTTCCGGGCTTCGCAAAACCGAGATGAGTATGTGAGTCTATAATTTTCATAACGCCTGTCTTCCTTTCTGTTTTAAACTATTGATTATTATAGGTCATTATATAATATTTTTTATTACTAGTCAACTCCTATTCGAATATAAACCGTCTAATGACAGCCAGAAAGCGATTGCCTCTCGTCTATTTTCCACATACCCACCTCATAGAACCGTAAATTTCTCACACATATTGCAGCTTAAGTAAGCATCACATTTATAATGTGATGCTTACTTTGCAAAAGTTTTTCCGGATTTTAAAGCAAAATCACATCCTTATCTCAAAAAAATTTACACAAAAAACATACGGAAGGGATGCGGACTCTTTTTGATTTATTTCATGTCGGCAGCAAAGCATTTGTCGATCAACGATTTCAGCTTCTCCATTTGCGATTTGCCGGTAACGGCGCCGACGATCGGTTCTCCTACGATACTGCCGCTGCGGTCAACCACATATGTTGTGGGATAGGCGTATACATTTCCTACAAACTTTCCCGCCTCGCTGTTCGAATCAAAGTATACGTTCCGGTAGGAAGCGTCTTTCTTTTTCAAAACCGCCTTTGCTTCGGATATTGCCGCCTCATCTCCGTCCAGCGTGAAAGAATTGATTCCGATGAGAGAACCGCCTTTCTCGGAGAGCTCCTTATTCAGCGCATCGAGTTCGGAAAGCTCACCCACACATGGAGAGCAGGTAGTGAACCAAAAGTTTACCACTGTGACAGCGTTGCCGGAGAACAGCTCATCGCTCTTTATTTCGTTCCCGTCCAGATCTTTCCCTTCGAAGGACGGAAATTTCCCCATACTGCCGTTATCGGATGGCATACTCATATCATTATCCGACGATTTTTGAGCCGCATCCGGATATTTTTTTTCAATCATAGTCAGCTTATTTTCAATATCCCGGATTTTTTCCGCTTCACCCTTAAGCAATTTAAGCTCGTCCTCCGTAAACCGTTCCTTGACGGTATCAATGGTTTTGAGAAGAAAATTACCGTAGTTTTTACCGTCCTCCTGCAAAGTCATACCTTTGTCCGCCGCTGCAAAAACCCGTTCCCAAAGTTCGGTATTTTCTGCCAGAATCGTGTTTTCCTGCGTCATCAGTTCTTTATGCATTGTTACCGCTTCTTCGGCATTTTTCGGTTCATTTTCCATACCGTTTAATTTGTTTGTGCAGGCTGCCGCAACCAGCGCCAGCATCACAAGCATCAGCACAGCTGCTGTAAGTTTCCTTATACTCATGTTTATTCCTCCTGATTTTTGTTATTTTTTATCTGCGGCATTTTCGCCGCTTTTATCTTTACCGTTCCCAAAGCCGCAGCGAAAACGAACGGCATTCGCCGGACATACCCGTACGCACATACCGCAGCGAATACATTCGGTATGATTCGGCGTTTTCGTTACGTCCACAGCCATTTTGCAAGCTTCTGCACATTTTCCGCAGGCTACGCATTTGCCGGTATCCACTTTCATTTGAAACATCGAAACCTTGTTCATCAGGGCATAGAACGCACCAAGCGGACACAGCCATTTGCAGAACGGCCTGTAAAACAACACGCTTGCCGCAGTTACTGCAATCAAAACGCCGAATTTCCAAGCAAACAATACTCCGAGCGCAGATCGAATACCGGAATTAACAACGGACAGCGGAATTGCTCCCTCCAACACACCCTGCGGACAAATATATTTGCAGAAAAAGGGGTCACCCATTCCGACATCGTCTACCGCCAACGCCGGCAGCAGAAACACCGTTACCAAAAGAACAGCGTATTTAATCCAAGTCAAATATCTGAGCTTTTTGGTTGAAAACTTTTTTGTCGGAATTTTATGCAGCAGCTCCTGAAACCAGCCGAACGGACACAAAAAGCCGCAGATAAAGCGTCCCAGCAATACTCCAAGCAATATGAGCGTTCCTGTTATATAATATGAGAAGCCATACTTTGCAGACCCTGCTACCGTCTGAAGCGCACCGATAGGGCAGGCTCCTGATGCCGCTGGACAGGAGTAGCAGTTCAGTCCCGGCACACATACTTTTTTTCCGGCTCCCCGATAAATTCCGCCCTTCAGAAAATTTGGCAGATGCAGATTGCTCAATAAAGCCGCCGCTGCCTGAATGTACCCACGGAAGCGAGTCAGTTTTTGTGATATACCCGAAAATTTCTTACCCAATTCCCACACACTCCAGACATAACCTGATTGCCTTGCTCAGCACGGTCGCCGCCTCACCCCGCAAGACTCCAACGCACAGCGCTGCTGTTCCGACAGCTAAAAGCAAAGTCTGCGCCGCCGCCTTTTTCCAATGCATATATGCCTCACCCTTTCTTTATCCTCTTTCGGATTATATATGGTTTTCCGGTTTACATTCCGGGCAGATTCCTTCGAACACAGCCCTGTGACGAAATACCGTGTAACCGGTCGCAGCCGCAACCTTTTCATCCGGATCGGAAAGATAATTAAACGGAATATCAATTACCTTTCCGCACATAAGACAAATAATATGATAGTGAAGGTCTGTTCTCAAATCATATCTGTCTGCACCCGGCACCTTGATATGAAGTATTTCTCCGTCCTCTGACAAACAGTTTAAATTGCGGTATACGGTACCCTGACTGATTTTTCCGTCAATAGCATGAACTTCTTCATATATCGTATTGGCAGTCGGATGATCTGTGTGGCTTCTGACCGTTTCCAGAACGATTCTGCGCTGTTTTGTTTCTCTGTGTTTCAGCATTATTTATGCGCTCCCCTAAGTTTTGTCACATTTCAAATTTGTTATTCAGCGTCCGTCAAGCGAAATATATTCCCTGCGCGGAGCAACAGCGGTATATGCCGGACAAATGATTACAATAAGTTTTTTCGGTTCTTGTTCCCGCATATTTATTGTTTTTCATATTCACTTCATACTTTTCATTTCATTTTTATGTTCTATTAGGAATTATTCCTAATAATAATTATATAGTAATCTATTCCTCTTGTCAAGACAAAAGGCGAAAATCTTCACTGTTTTCTGCTTTTTCGGCGTTTTGCACTATGAAAATTTTTGCGGATTTTTCGCTTTTCTTTACTGCTAAAATCATCGGTGTGTATCGCCAAAAAAATGCAGGAAAAATCCCAATGATTTAAGCTTAATACCGGAATATGGTAAGCGTCAAATGATACACACGGTAAATGTTCGAACCAAAAAAGGATGCCATTCGGCATCCCCTAACCCTTGCGT
>CAKSOE010000004.1 GCA_934476675.1 uncultured Clostridia bacterium
AAAATATTCCGGAATGTAACACATCTATTGTAAACCTACATGCGGAGTTAAGGAGTATTTTAAAAATATCTTGACTTACATATGTTAAATGTGCTATAATAGGTACGTTGTAATGATCGGACAAAAATCTGTAAGAAGGAGGTTAAAATGTCGAAAAACAAAAAATTAAAAATCATACCGCTGGGCGGACTTGACGAGATAGGAAAGAATCTGACAGCAATCGAGTACGGAAACGAAATTATAATGGTAGACTGCGGTATGGCTTTCCCGGATGAGGATATGCCGGGAGTTGATATGGTAATTAACGATATTACCTATCTGGAAAAGAATTGGAGGAAAATCAAAGGTATTTTCCTGACGCACGGCCATGAGGACCATATCGGAGGATTGCCGTATTTCTTAAAAGCAATTAATGTGCCGGTGTATGGCACAAGGCTTACTTTGGGACTGGTCGAACACAAGCTTAAAGAACACAATTTATTGGCAAAGGTGAAGCTTGTACGTGTTAAAGCAGGTAACGTGGTAGATGCAGGGGATTTCTTCTCGGTAGAATTTATCAGAACAAATCATTCGATTGCCGATTCTGCTGCATTGGCAATTAAAACACCCCTGGGAACGGTATTGCATATGGGTGACTTTAAAATCGACACCACACCGATAGTCGGCGAAATGATAGACCTCACCAGACTCGGTGAACTGGGAAAAGAAGGGGTTCTTGCCCTGATGTCGGACAGTACAAACGTTGAACGTCCCGGCTATGCAATGAGCGAAAGAACGGTAGGACAGAAATTTGAGCAGATTTTTAAAGGATGTGACAAGCGTATTATTGTTGCAACCTTTGCTTCAAATGTTCATAGAGTTCAGCAGATTATAGACGCTGCGGTAAAAAACAAGAGAAAAGTAGCGGTATCGGGCAGAAGTATGGAAAACATTGTGGAAATATCCATGCTTTTGGGTTATATGAAGATACCCGAAGGGGTATTGATCAATATTGACAGCATTAGTAAATACAGACCAAATCAGATAGTTATTATTACAACAGGTTCACAGGGCGAACCGATGAGCGCCCTGACAAGAATGGCTTTTTCGGATCACAGAAAGGTTGAAATCACTAAAAACGATTTGATAGTTTTAAGTGCAACTCCTATTCCGGGAAACGAAAAATCAGTTTCAAACGTTATAAATGAGCTTTTCAAAATCGGCGCGAGCGTTATATACAAATCTCTTATGGATGTCCATGTTTCGGGTCATGCGTGCCAGGAGGAGCTTAAAATGATACTTGCGCTGACAAAGCCGAAGTTTTTCATTCCCGTGCATGGTGAACACCGTCACCTGGTACTTCATAAGGAGCTGGCGACAGGAATGGGTATGAAAGATAAGAATGTGTTTGTGCTTTCAAACGGTTCTGTGCTTGAACTGGATAGGGACAGCGCAGCGGTTACGGGAAGCGTTCAGGCGGGCAAAATCCTGGTTGACGGACTCGGCGTGGGAGATGTAGGCAATATTGTTCTGCGTGACAGAAAGCATTTATCGCAGGATGGACTTATTATTGTGGTTGTCACAATATCACATGAGGACGGCGAGATGGTTTCACGTCCGGACGTTATTTCAAGAGGATTTGTGTATGTGCGTGAGGCAGAGGGACTCATTGACGGAGTCAAGGAAGCGGCGGCACAGTGTGTGAATGAATGTCTTTCGCATAAAAATGCGGATTGGTTTACAATGAAAAGCGGATTAAAAAATTCCGTTGCAAGATATATATATGACCGCACAAAGCGAAATCCTATGATATTACCGATTATAGAAGAAGTATAACAAAAGACGCTGTAAAAAAGCCTTAAATACAAGGAAGAGCTTTGAAATATAAAGCTCTTCCTTGTATCAAGTTCCATATATAAAACCTTTCATTAGATATTTTCAACGAGCCTCAGCATTTTTATCAAGAAATGAATTGCATAAATTGTAATAAAACGCCCAAAGCGTCAAAAATATGCAAAACTGACGACTGTAAGTCTTTTTATTTTCTCTTTCGAGCAATAGCCCTGAAAAACACAAGCAGCGGCGCAGTCCATACAAATGCCAACATTAAGACAGGACCCACCATTCATGTATGTAAAAATTAAAGCTGAAAATCCATTTTACTGAATTTTCAGCTTTAACTTTATGCGGCTGTCACTAATGAACCGCCTTTTTGTTATTTTACAAAGTAAAACCTATTTCTTTTTATTTGCCGCTCGTCTTTCGGCAGCAGCCTCTGCCTTTGCTTTCATACTGGATTCTCTCCATGAAGCCCAAAACGGCGCTGCAATAAACATTGAAGTATATGCACCGATTATGATACCTATAATAAGCGGAAGTGCAAATTCTTTAATCGTATTAACACCGAGTATATATATGAGTACGATAGTTATAAGAGTTGTAATCGTTGAGTTAAGAGTTCTTCCGATTGTTTCGACAATACTTCTGTTAACCAAAGCGGAAACAGTTTCCGTCTTTTTGCGGCTCTTCATATTTTCACGTACACGGTCAAATATAACAATGGTGTTGTTTATCGAATAACCTACAACTGTAAGCATTGCCGCTATAAAGGTTGTGTTAAGCGCAATGTTTGTAATTGCATATACGGCAGCCATAACAATAACGTTGATTGCAAGGGCAATAACGGCCATTACAGCGCTTCGCCATTCGAATCTTATAGCGATGTATATTAAAATACAGATAATCGCAATAAGTGTATAAACCAAAGTCTTTCTCTGAACATCAAGACCGAAGTTTGCAGAAGCGGTAGAAACCGATGTCGGCTGAACATCATCTGCGAGGTTATATTTTTCCTTTAAAATTTTCATTACGTTTGCCTGTGCGGCCTGGTTATCATCAGTGTTCTGAATTTTGATAACCGCCTGTGTTGAGCTTGTGCCCGATTTCTGCACTGCTGCGGACAAATTAAGCTTGTCCATTACTTCTTTTGTTATTTCTTCGTTGTCGAACTCCTGGTTAAGCTCAACCTGCATTCTTGTACCGCCGAGGAACTCAATATCAAAATTGAAACCGCCGTGTACAACATACATAACTATACCGAGTACGATTATAAGTGCAGGAAGTATAACAAATTTCCATCTGTTTTGAGTAAAGTTCTTATTCATCATTCTTCCGCACCTCCGTTAGCTTTTGCAGGTCTGTAAAATACGTATCTGTTTTTGATACCGATATTCACAAGCTGTTTTAATAAGAATTTTGTAACAACGATTGCGGTAAACATTGAAAGAATAACGCCTATTCCGAGTGTGGTAGCAAAGCCTGTTACAGTACCGATATTTGACAATCTTAATACTACGCAAGAGATAATCGTTGTAATATTCGAGTCAAGAATTGCCGAAAACGCCTTGTTAAAGCCTGCGTCAACAGATGCCTTGACGGTTTTGCCGAGACGTAATTCTTCTTTCATTCTCTCAAATATGATACAGTCTGCATCGACCGCCATACCTATCGAAAGAACGATACCTGCAATACCCGAAAGGCTGAGGTTGATATGGAATGCACCCAATACAAGGCTGATAATTCCGACATAGAACAAAAGCGAAATATCAGCAATAAGTCCGGGAACCTTATACATAATTGCCATAAACAGCATAATAAGCAATACGCCTATTCCGGCAGCAAGCAAGCTTGTAGGAAGTGCGTTTGCACCAAGCTCCGCACCGACTGTTTCCTGGTTTGCAACCGTAAGATTAAACGGCAGCTGACCTGATTTAATCTGATTTGCAAGCTCCTGTGCCGATTCGGGAGTAAAGCTTCCCGAAATTATACATGAATCACTGTTGATTTCTTCCGATACTCTCGGACTTGAAATCTCAGTTTCGTCCATCATGATTTTGATATAATTCTTGCTCTCCGAAGCAGCAGCGGCAGCCTTTTTAGTAGCCTCCGCAAACTTTGATTTTGCCTCTGCGGTAAATTCTACCGTAACATATGCCTCAGAAGCTCCGTTCTGCTTTGTGGGACCAAAATGGTATGAAGCGTCCTTAATATCGGTTGCTCCGTCCAAAACGATATTGTTGTCAGCATCTCTAAAAGAAAGCTGTGCCATTTTTCCGAGAAGCGCCGCAGCGTCGTCCGTTTCGTAAACCGACGGAATTTCAACAGTAATTCTTCCGCCGTCGCCCTTGGATATACGTGATTCTGTATATCCTGCGTTGTTTAAGCGTGTCTGGAGAATTGCCTCGACAACGCTCATCTGATCGTCTGTCGGAGTTGTTTCCGTTTCCGCCTGGAAGGTTATGACCGAACCGCCGGCAAGGTCAATCCCCTTTTTGATACCCTTGTCACTCAATGTACCGCCCCATGAAAATCCAGCTATGTTAAAACCGAAAAATGCAACATAGTTAAGAATCAATGCGACTGCAATTGAGAAACAAAGCGTAACAATGCTTTTTTTCTTCATTTGCATATTCATCCTTTCTGTCTTAGGGCTATACATTAATAACCCAGTTTATAAAATAGCATAACGATATTATACAACACAATAAAAAAAACGTCAAGCGTTTTTATGTTACATTACTGTAACATATAGGAAATTCGTCAAAAAAGTGCATAAAATTATAACTTATCTATTGACCGGATACATAAAATAGAGTAAAATATTTTTAGGATTATCAGAAATAATAAAAACAAAAAGCATAGGAGCGGACTTAATGGACAGAAAAGAACGGATTTTGGCATATATACGCTCAAAAGAATATATACCGCTTAAATTCAGCGAACTGAAGGCTGTATTAGGTGTGCCGTCAGAGGATGAAACGGAATTTTTAAAAATACTGGACGAGCTTTGCGGCGAAGGCAGCGTTTATATTACAAAGCGCGGACGCTATGCATCCTCGGGCAGGTGTTCAAACACCGAAAAAGGCGTTTTAAAGTGCAGTGCGCGGGGGTTTTTCGGATTTGTGATATGTGATGACGGCGGCGAGGATATATTTGTTGCCGGAGAAAACATGGGAACTGCCCTTGACGGTGACAGAGTACTTGTAAAAATTGACACGAATCAGCCTGACGGCGCGCATAAAAACGGACATATCATAAAAATTCTCGAACGCGGAAATACGACCGTGACGGGAACCTTGCATTTTAGAAAATTCATGCGGCTTATTCCCGATAAAAAGCAGTTGTATAGCGAAATAAGAATTGAGCCCGAGGATTTAAACGGTGCAGCGGAGGGCGACAGAGTTGCCGCGTCAATCGTAAAATATTCGGAAAACGGGACAATATCGGGACGCATTGATGTGAATTTCGGAGACGGAAATTCTTTAAAAAGCTGCGTTGATGGCATAATTTTTGACAGCAAAATAAGTACTGAATTCAGCGATGAGGTTATGAAATTCGTAAATGCCGTTCCGGAAGAAATAAGTGCGGAGGATATAAAAGACAGAACGGATTTAAGAGACGAGATAATTTTTACAATAGACGGAGATACGGCAAGAGATTTTGACGATGCCGTTTCGGTAAAAATGCTTGATAACGGAAATTTTCTGCTGGGAGTGCATATAGCCGACGTATCGCATTATGTTACCTTAAATTCACCGCCGGACAAAGAGGCATACAAGAGAGGCACAAGCGTGTATCTGGCGGACAGAGTCATACCGATGCTGCCGGAAAAGCTTTCAAACGGATTATGCAGTTTAAATCCAAATGCGGACAGGCTGACGCTGTCGGTTTTTATGGAAATTAACAGCAGCGGTGAGGTTTTAAGACACAGTATCGAAAAATCCGTTATACGCTCAAAATACAGATTGACATACAATAATGTAACCGCATTGCTTGACGGCAGCGCAGAACTTGCATTAACATATAAGGAAATTGTTCCGGCGCTTAAAACAATGGAACTACTCGCAGACATACTGCGGAAAAAGCGTAAAAAACGCGGTGCAATACAATTTGATTTTCCCGAAACGGAAATACTGGTTGATGAAAACGGTTTTCCGTCGGATATTGCACGTGCAGAAAAGGGCATTTCTAACGGAATAATTGAAGAATTTATGCTTTGTGCCAACGAAACCGTTGCGGAATATGCGTTTTGGGCGGAGCTGCCGTTCATTTACCGTGTTCACGAGCCGCCGTCGCAGGAAAAAATAACGGTATTTAATGAATTTATACGGAATTTCGGATTGGTCGTAAAGGGAGGAAAGGACGGTGAAATTCATCCCAAGGCATTACAGCAGATACTTGACGCCGTATCCGGGACTCCGGAGGAAAGAATGGTTGCGTCAAATATGCTCAGGTCGCTGATGAAAGCGGAGTACCGTGCGGATAATGCCGGACATTTCGGCTTGGCGGCTAAATACTATTGCCACTTTACATCTCCGATAAGGCGGTACCCCGATTTGGTAATTCACAGAATACTGAAAGCGTTTGCGGACGGAACGCTTTCGGACGGCATTAATACTGAAAAAGCCGCAAAACATTCAAGTGAATGTGAGATAGCCGCAGAAACGCTCGAACGTGAAACGGAGGACTTGATGAAAGCCGCATATATGTCGAGTTATGTCGGAGAAAGCTTTGACGGTATAATTTCGGGAGTTACGAATTTCGGAATGTTTGCCGAGCTTGAAAATTCAATTGAGGGACTTATACGCGTCGAAAATATGTCAGGCGACTATTTTGTATTTGACGAACTGAATAAAACCCTTACCGGAAAAAGAAACGGCAGAACATATAAAATCGGAGACCATGTTCGCATAACGGTTGCAGCTGCGGATTTGCTTTCGCGTCGTATAGATTTTGTACTTGCGGAAGATATGACCGGAAAAATGTTCAGAAAATTTAACGAAAAGGAAATTAAGCTTCCGAAAAGAAAAAAGGGCGGTATAAATACAAGGAAGTTTATAAAAAAGAAATATGGAAAACATTGAAATTACAGTTCCCACATTACTTGGGATGGAGGCTTTTGCGGCAAAGGAAATTCGCCGCCTGGGGTACGAAACAACAGCCGTCGAGGACGGCCGCATTACATTTTCGGGAGATTTGGAGGCGGTGTGCCGTACAAACATACAGCTGAGAACGGGCGAAAGGGCGCTTATAAAAATAGGAGAGTTTCAGGCGCTTTCGTTTGAGGAGCTTTTTGAAAAGACTTATTCGCTGGATTGGGAACGTTGGATTGGGAAAAATTCAGCGTTTCCGGTAAAGGGACACTGTCTGAAATCCAAGCTTGCAAGTACGCGTGACGCACAGGCAATTATAAAAAAAGCCATAGCGAAAAGGTTATCACAAAAATACGGAATAGAATGGCTGCCGGAGGACGGAAATGTTTATCAGATACAATTTTCGATAATGAAAGACAAAGTAACTCTCATGATAGACACCTCGGGAGAACCGCTGCACAAACGCGGTTACAGGCAAAAATCCAACCTTGCGCCGCTGCGTGAAACTATTGCGGCGGCAATGGTTATGATGAGCTACTGGAAGTTTGAATATCCGCTGTGCGATCCGTTCTGCGGCTCAGGAACGATACCGATAGAAGCAGCGATGTTTAAACGTAATATCGCCCCGGGAATCAACAGAAGCTTTGCAGCGCAGAATTTTGTTCAGTTTGAGCCGCGGCTTTGGGAAAAGGCAAGGGAAGAAGCAAAATCTCTTGAAAGAGATATTCCGCTTGAAATATACGCATATGATATAGATGCCGATACAGTTTCGCTTGCTGAAAGAAATGCCCGTATTGCCGGAGTGGAGGAATATATAAAGTTCAAGCGTGCGGATGCGGCGGATTTTTATACCGAAACACCGAACGGAACAATTATTTGCAATCCGCCCTACGGTGAGCGTTTAAGCGATAAAAAAGAGTGTGAAATACTTTACAGAAAAATAGGAAAAACATTCTCAAGGCTTAACAATTGGTCGTATTATATTCTGACTTCACATGAGGGATTTGAGGAAATATTCGGCAGAAGAGCAGATAAGCGGCGCAAGCTGTATAACGGTATGATAAAGTGCAACGTTTATCAGTATTTTGGGAAAAAGCCGCAAAATTAGATTGAAAAATCTCGGAAAATGTGATATTATATCTTAATAAGAGCAAGAGTGAAAGGAAACGGCAGAAAATGGAACAATTTAAAGGATATACATATATTGACGGCGGAGTGTGTGCAGCGAAAGGCTTTAAGGCGAACGGCATAAACTGCGGACTTAATCCCGACAAGAACAAAAATGATTTATGCATGGTTGTGAGTGACGAGGAATGTAATGCTGCCGCGGTTTATACGCAGAATAAGGTAAAGGGTGCGCCGATTTTGGTTACTCAAAAGCATTTGGAAAATAATCAAAAGGCACGTGCGGTTATAGCAAATTCAAAAAACGCAAATACGTGCAATGCCGACGGCGAGGAAAAAGCAGAGAAAATGTGTGTTCTTGCGGCGAATGAACTGGGGATGTCTCCCGATGACGTTATTGTGGCGTCAACGGGTGTTATAGGTCAGATATTGCCGATAGAACCGATACAGTCACATATAAAAGAGTTGTGCGCCGGACTTTCGTATGACGGCGGAGAAGCGGCGGCAACAGCAATTATGACTACCGATACGGTAAAAAAAGAGGTTGCGGTTGAATTTGAAATGGACGGAAAAATATGCCGTCTTGGCGGTATGGCAAAGGGCAGCGGAATGATTCATCCCAATATGGCGACTACGTTGAATTTTATAACCGGTGATGTGAAAATTTCTTCAAAAATGCTTCAAAAGGCATTGAGCGAAATTGTTAAGATAACATATAATTGCCTTAGCGTTGACGGAGATACATCAACAAACGATATGGTTTGTGTAATGACAAACGGAATGGCTCAAAACACGGAGATTACAGAAGAAAACGAAAACTATGCTGTGTTCAGACAGGCATTGTATATTGTAATGATGAACATGACAAAGATGCTTGCAAAAGACGGCGAGGGGGCGTCAAAGCTGCTGGAATGTACGGTAAGCGATGCGCCAAGCCTTGATACCGCAATTATCGTGGCAAAAAGCGTTATACGCTCGCCGCTTTTAAAATGCGCAATGTTCGGAGAAGATGCGAACTGGGGCAGAATTTTATGCGCTGTCGGATATGCGGAGGCTGAATTTGATATTAATAAAGTCGATGTGGATATAGCGTCAAGCGTCGGCAGCATAGCAGTGTGCCGCAACGGCAGCGGTGTGGAATTTTCGGAGGAAGAAGCGGCGCTTATACTGCATGAGGATGAAATATTCATAAATATTTCTTTAAACAGCGGAAAAGAAAAAGCAACGGCATGGGGCTGCGACCTTACATATGATTATGTAAAAATCAACGGGGATTACAGGTCTTAAACAAAGAAAATATAAGGCTGTTAAAAAAGAGTGCAGAACGAATAAAATGCACTCGACGGCGTATGTGTGTATCCGGTTGTATGGGCGGGCAGCAGGCTGTTGCCTGCGACCGGTCTCTGTGTGGTGTGTTTTATGTGTAGTTCAAGGACAAAAATTAATTGAAATCCGCATTTTTGCGGATTTCAATTTAAATGTATGCTTTCAGATACCGCTGCATTAACGGAAGTCATCGCATCGCCCGGGACCCGATTGCAAATATTGCGGTATTTGGTTTATCGGTATTTTTTTCGGAAGCTTGTAGGCGTGGTTTCGGTATATTTCTTAAAAACCTTGCAGAAGTATTTTACATCATTAAATCCGCATTGACTTGATATTTCTGCAATGCTGCAATCGGTTTCGGTCAACAGTTTTTCTGCTTTTGAAATGCGCATCTGATTGACATAGTGATTAATTGTATCGCCGATGGTATCTTTAAAGGTTTTGCATAAATAATTCACATTCACATGACAGAATTTAACTATATCGTCAATGGACAGAGCAGGGTCGACGTAATTTTGCTCTATACACAATATCGCATTCTGAACTGTACGGTTTATATCAGAATCGGAGGATATATGCTCGATATTGGATATCAGCGAGCACATATGACGGTGCAGCTCTGAAAGCGATGTTGCCTCGAATATTGTTGATACATCACTGAAAGTATTGTTATCGGAGTAAATAAAATAATTCCGATAAAAGGATTGTATTGTTTTAAAGAGATTATAATATATCTTTTTTGCCGAGGCGCTCAGCATATTGCCGCTATGCTGCAATGCGGTATATAACTCTTCTGCGATGGCTTTCGCTGCGTCAAGATTATTCGATGACAGTGCGTTGTAAATCTTATCGGGTACGTCATCAAAGCTGTAATCAGACGTTGTGGATTCCTTGTAGCAAACAAGCGTATTAAGAGGGCAGAAGAAAGCCTTGTCAAGCGCGCATACGGCATTTTCGTATGAAATATGTGCTTTCGATGCGCCGTATTCAAAACTGCCTGCGGTGCATTTGAATTTTTCGTCCGGTTCGATTTTTGAAAAAAACTCATCAAACAGCTCCTGAACGCGCAAACTAAAATCATTTTTCCGACTAATAAAAAGCATTTCTATTACACCTGTATTTTTCTTGCGTATAAGCAATTTAAGCGCCAGTCGTGACGCGGCGGCGGAAATTATATCGGTTACAGAGGTGCGGTATTCGCCGCAGGGAGATATAATTGCGGCTGTTAAGCTTGAATGTGCCAGTTCTTTATATATTTCATTGTCTTTCAATTCGTTTGAGACCGGAAGATTTTTAAAAAGACATTCAAGAAGCGCATCAAAGGCACGGTGGTTTTTCGTCTGCGCATCATTTTTAAGCATACTTATTGCCTTATCGGCTGCATTCAGCAATTCGTCCAAATCCAGCGGCTTTTCAAGATAGTCAATAACCTGAAGCTTAATTGCTGTCTTTAAAAATGTTTTATCGGAATATCCGCTTAAAAATATTATTTTACAATTTGGAAAAAGCTCAAGAATTTTATGCGCAAGCTCCGTGCCGAACATTTTCGGCATTTTTATATCTGTAAGCAGAATATCCGGTTTAAAGCCGGCAGCGGCAGATAATGCGTCGAGACCGTTAGAGGCTTCGTATATGCTTACCGTATTGCCGTACTTGTTTTTTATGGCATGAGACACCATTTTTCTTGCAGGAGCTTCGTCCTCAACAATCATTATTGCAGTCATTATCAGAATCCTCCGTTCTTTCTTTTATTTTTATGGTTATTTTGGTATATTTTCCTTCTTCGCTTTCAATATCAAGTCCGTACTCCGAACCGAAAAACAGCTTAATCCGCCGGTCGGTATTCGCATAGCCTATACCGGATCCCAAACCGTTTTTGAGATTGTTAAGCTGTTCAATGTTCATTCCTATACCGTCATCCGCAATAGTTATAAGCACATCTTCTCCGTCTCTGCGACTGCTTATTGAAATAGTTCCCGTACCGCTGTCCTTTTCAAGGATTCCGTGATGAATTGCATTTTCTATAAGCGGCTGTAAAATAATTTTGGGCACAAGACATCTGCGCAGCTCATCCGGAACATCAACCTTTACTTTAATGGCATTGTTATATTTATAGTTTTCGATTTCAATATATTTTAGAATATGATTTATTTCATGCTCCAGATTCACAAAATCGCTTTGTGTATGTAAACTAAGCTTATAAAATTTTGAAAGCGCCGATATAAGTCTCACTGCGTCATCGGCATGATTATCCAGATAAAGCGACTGTATAACATTTAATGTATTATACAGAAAATGCGGTTTTATCTGCATTTGTAAAAAATCAAACTCGTATTTTTTCAGAGTGAGAGCATAACGCTCGTTATATTTTATAAGGTTATCGATTGTTTCAATCATGTGATTGTAAGCCTCGGTAATCTGAACGGTTTCATTTTCTTTCGATTCATCGGGGAGAGGAAGCGTTTTAAACTCTCCGAGAGAAACGCGCTTCATGGCGCCCACCAGAGAGTCAATCGAATTTATCAGCGAACTGCTTACACGCCGCGAAATAATAAATGCACATACCGAAACGATGCAAAGCAGAATAAGCAGAAAAAGAAATATAATTAAATTTGTTATGTATACGTATTTTGCGGGATATAGCATAACTATGCTGTAATTGGAATGGTCTGCTCCGCGTCGAACCGCAAAGAAGCGCCGGTTATCGGAAAGACGGACGCTGTTCATGTTTTTTTCTTCATCAAGTGCGGACAGCAGGGAGTTGTCGTCTGCTGTAAGATTGACAGCGGAGGACGCAGTTATCAATCCGCCGTGTTTATTATAAAGCAGAGAGGTTGTTTTATCGGGTGATGCCTGTTCCAGAACCTCTCCGAAAATAGGAATATCAACTGAAATTTTTATGTATCCTACCACGCGGTTATAATCATTTATATCATATATGGTATTGATTATAAAGATGCTGTTGTTTGCAGGGTCTCCGTAATAAAAAAATCGGTTGTCATTTTCGTCAAGTATATGAAAATAACTTGTGTTCTTTAAATCATCCGCATTGAAAGTATTGTAATAATCATAGTAGACAGGATTTATTTCGGGCGGAATATAAACCGAAAGCTTTACAGGAAAATCGCAGCTGTTCTGAAATATTGGCAGAGAATTGATTATATAAAGATAATCCGAGTATTTTTCATTAACCGTGCCATGAATGTTTTTTGAAGAAAGAATCTGAGGAATACGGCTGTCCTGTGAAACATAGTAAAGCGTATTTTCCATTTGATTTAAAAGCTTGGTGGTTTGCAGTGAGGCAGTGTCGGAGGAATGGTTAATACTTTGCGAAACATCTTTCCTGGATTTTACGGCAACATAAGCGTATGACAATACAAAAAATGACATCATGCTGAGTGAAAGCAGCAAAATCTGCGAAATAAAAAGTCTCGTTTTTATACTGCTTTTTTTATAAAAATTCATATCAACGCACCCCCGTTTACAACCATTATATTATATTTAAAACTTGCTGTCAAGGCATTTGGGATTTAAACATGATATTACACCGACAGGGAAAAAAAAACACTTTACACCGCTGCGTGTACAGTGGTAGAATTATGATATAAGATATACGAAAATGTATAAAAGGAGTTGGTCATTATGAAAAAACATAAAATATTGGCAGCGGCGCTGGCGGGAGTATCGGCTTTGAGCATTTTGTGCGGCTGCGGCGGAAAGGAAAATGCGCAGAAGACGGTTACGCCGTTAAAAATGATACTTGTCGGAGAAAAGCCTGTTATTTATGACGAGATATACGGAAAATTAAACGAAATGCTTCGTCAGGATATCGGCGCAGAGGTTAATATCGAATATTATAATTACAGTGATTTGAAACAGAAGTATTCATTGCTGTTTTCTTCGGGCGAGGATTTCGACATAGTTTTTTCGGCGGACTGGATTCAGTATAACCAGCAGGCGGCGAAAAACAGCTTTATGGAAATTACGGATGATATGCTAAAAAAGAATGCGCCTAAGACTTACGAGCAGATAAACGACAGAATAAAAAAAGAGGTAAGTGTAAACGGGAAAATGTATATGGTTCCCAATACGGCACAGGAATACAGCGACAGAGTAGCTATTATCCGCGGTGATTTGCGTGAAAAGTACGGTATGAAGCCGTTGGAAACGGTTGACGATTTTGAAAAATACCTTGAAGCTGTGGCAAAGAACGAAAGTGACATTATTCCTCTTGTAAATCTGGAAGCAATTGCATTCTGGATGAAACCGTATCTGTCGATTCCGAAATCAACGGAGATTGCGTATGAAATAGAGAGCGGAAACTTTGTTAAAAAGGATTTTCAGGATTGGTATGTTGACAGCATAAAGAAAACACGCTCGCTTGTAGACAAGGGAATTATACCGCAGGACATTTCGGTGAATAAGACTATTTCCAGTATGTTTGAAAACGGAAAAAGCGCAACCTCGATAAAAAATCTGGAAACCACCGCAAACTTTGTAAAGCAGCAAAGACTGCTTCATCCGGAGTGGAAGATTGAGGTTTATGATTTTTCACAGGGAAAACCGAAAATTGTAAATTCGGCAATTTCAAACGGACTTTCTTTATCGAGAACCACAAAAAATGCGGATAAGTCATTGCAGTTTATTGAGCTTTTAAGAAATGATAAAAGATATTTTGATCTCACATGGTATGGAATTGAAGGAAAACATTGGGAGGCTGACGGTGACAACGGGTACATATCGCTTGAGGAAAAGCTGCCGAGCGAGGAAAGATACGAACCGGGCTGTGTATGGGGCTGGAAGAACGAGAGTATGCTTCGCCGCAGTGATGATGAGATTCCCGAAAAACAGGAAATTTTAAACCGCTGGATTTCGGAGGATACGGTGGAATCGGATGTTTACGGCTTTGTATTTGACGATACAAACGTTAAAACGGAAATAGCTACTGTTTCAAGCGTAGCGTCGCAGTATGGCGGACCGCTGTATAACGGTATGATAGAAAGCTCGAAGATAGACGCGTCAATAGCAGAATACCGCGAAAAACTGGAACAGGCAGGTATAGATAAGATTTACAGTGAGGTGCAGCGTCAGTACGAGGAATACAAGAAGAACTGACACCAAAATATACAGCCGCATTAAGAGAAGGCTTTTAATGCGGCTGCCAATTGATTTTAATAGGGAGAACAATTTTATGAGCACAACAAAAACTGCCGAAAACGCTCTTAAAGGGAAAAAAAGTAATTTTATTCGGGAAATTATGAAATACAAAATATTGTGGATTATGGCGCTGCCGTCCATTATATACTTTTTGCTTTTTTCTTACGTTCCTATGTTCGGAGCGGTTCTGGCATTCAAAAAATATGATTATGCACTCGGCATTTTGAAAAGTCCGTGGTGCGGAATGGAAAATTTTAAATTTTTCTTTAACAGCGGTCAGGCGCTGCTTGTTACAAGAAACACATTTCTCTACAATTTGGTATTTATATTTCTGGGAAATATAATGCAGATGATTACGGCAATTTTTCTGTCGGAAATAAAAAATAAAAAAATTAAAAAAACAGCGCAGACTTTTGTGTTTTTTCCGTATTTTATATCATGGGTTATTGTCGGAGCGTTTGTATATAACATTTTCAGCGTTGATTACGGCGTAATGAACAGCATACTTAAGGGTTTGGGAATGCAGCCGGTTAACGTATACAATACTCCGAAATACTGGCCGTTTATAATTAGCATAATAGAGATATGGAAAGGTCTCGGCTATGGCTCGGTGGTTTACCTTGCCGCCGTAACGGGAATAGACACCTCGGTTTATGAGGCTGCCGAAATTGACGGAGCAAGTCTTATTCAGCGTGTAATGTATATTACGGTACCGTCGCTGCGCTCTACCATGATTATGCTTATTCTGCTTGGTTTGGGCAGGGTATTCCGCGGTAATTTTGATATGTTCTATCAGCTGGTGGGAAACAACGGACTTTTGTATAACTATACCGATGTTATAGATACATTTACTTTCAGAACACTTCTGTTCTCGAACGATATAGGAATGTCATCTGCTGTGGGACTGTATCAGTCGGTGCTGTGCTTTGTGTTTATTATGCTTGCCAACGCCGTTATAAAGAAGATCGACAGTGACAGTGCGTTGTTCTGACAATAAAGGAGAAATACAATGAAAAGTAATATAAGAAAGCGCCGCTCCTTTGGAGACAGACTCTTTATAACAGTGGCGTATTTGTTCGTTATGATTGTAGCTGTGCTGGGAGTTTTGCCGTTTATTATGCTTCTGTCAGGCTCATTCACATCGGAATCATACATAATAAATCACGGCTATTCGCTTATACCGGGTGAATTTTCACTTGCAGCCTACAAGAGCATTTTTAAAAATGCCCAAAGTGTTGTGAATGCTTACGGCGTAACGGTTATGACTACCGCCGCAGGAACGGTTATGGCTCTGTTTATGACCTCTATGACGGCATATGTTCTGCACAGGCGTGATTTCCCGTACAGAAGTAAGATATCGTTTTTTATGTATTTTACAACTTTGTTCAGCGGGGGACTGACGCCGTATTATATGCTTATGATGTGGATGGGAATGAAAAACAATATATTGTCGCTTATTCTGCCGCATCTGCTGTCGGTTTTTAATATAATTATAGTCAGAACCTTTATGCAAAGCCTGCCGCACGAATTTGTGGAGGCTGCAAAGGTTGACGGCGCGGGCGATTTTAAGATTTATACGGCAATTATTTTGCCCATGGTTAAACCGGTAATTGCAACGATTGCGCTTTTTGTCGGACTGACCATGTGGAATCAGTGGTATAATTGTATGCTGTTTATAAGTGATAAGAATTTATATACGCTGCAATATTATCTTTATACAATGCTTAATAATGCAACGGCAATGAAGGAGCTTATGTCGGGAACAACAATTGATACCAATTCAATTGCAATCCCGACAGAGAGCATTAAACTTGCGATGACGATAATTGCAGCAGGACCGATTTTGCTGCTGTACCCGTTTGTGCAGAAGTATTTTGTAAAAGGAATTACAATAGGCGGTGTAAAAGGATAAGGTGATTTTATGCGTATTTTCAGATTAATTATTACCATATTGACAACTGTTTGTATGTGCTTTCCTCCCGTTTATGCCGCTGATGAAAAAAGCGGCGCGGCGGTTATTGATGTAACCGCCGATGAAAATCCTCTTACGGCGGCTTCGGGATTGGGTAAGCTTAATATAGAAGTAACAGGATTAAACGGCGGAAAACGGATTATGCTCACGAGCGGAGGTACGCTTGTGATTGCCGAAGAAAATAATCAGAGCTTGTTTGTAAACGGTGAGGAAAAAGAATGTTCCGCCGCACCCCAAATGCGCAGCGGGGAATTATATGTTCCGGTAGATATACTTGAATTTTTCGGCTGCAAAGCAGAATGTAAGGGTAAAAAAGCAACAGTAAATCTGCTGTCAGATGCTGAGAAAATGCTTTTAGACATGGAAATGATTGACGGAATGTATCTGAGTGACGAGCTTTTGCAAAATCCATCGTTTGAGCAGGATTTTATGCTTTACGGCGGCTGGTCAAACCGTTCGGGCAGCAGTGTGCGCCAGACAAAGGCGCAGGTGGAAGACGGAGAATTCTCAGGATTTGTCACCGACAGAACAATGGGCTGGTCATCAATATCTCAGGATGTTACCGCAGAAATTTCCTCATACGGACGAGGTAAATACCGATTGTCGGGATATGTGCGCACAAAAGATGAGCCATGTGAAATGTCAGTGAAAATTTTGCTGCAAAATTCGGAAAATGAAAAATATAGCTTTCCGATTGTTAAAGATGTAGATAATGAGAAATGGACGCATTTTGAGGGTGTGCAGGACGTGCAGTGGGATTACGATGTTTCATCAGCTCTGTTTTATGCCGAGGCGACCTCAAATACGGGCAAAACAAGCGAGGTGCAGGATTATTACGTTGATAATTGCAGTCTGCGAAAGCTTATGACCCGAGAGGAATGTATTGAGTATCTGTCAAAAAAGCTTGAAGAAGAAAACGCAGATAATGAACAGAAAAAGCAAAACGAGGAACAGTATCGCACACTTTCGGCTAAATACAGCGATGAAAAGCTTGTTACGGTATATCCCGAGGAGGACAGGCAGATTTTAAAAAATCCGTACAAGGGACTTATGATATATCCGTATTATACGAAGGAATTTACAGGTGACAGAAGTGTGGGCGCCGGCCCGGTTTCGGGCATTATGTATATGCGTTACTCGTGGGACAGCATAGAGCCGGAGGAGAATGTATTTAACTGGGATGTTATAGATAAAAACATAGAGTATTGCAGAAAATACGGTATGCAGATGGGTATAGGTATAGGGTCGACGATGAACTACAACTCTACCGATAATTATCATCAGGACACGCCGGAATGGGTGTTTGAAGCCGGAACGGAGTATACTGTTGAGGATATGGGTGACGGCTGTATACTAAAATTGCCCGTGTACGAAGATCCTGTATTCAGAGAAAAAATGCAGAATATGATAGACGCATTTGCCGAAAGGTACAACGGAAATGAAATGATTGCCTATGTGGATATGCGCAATTACGGAAACTGGGGTGAATGGCATTTTTACCGCTTGCCGGTAAACCGTAAGCTGGACGCGCAAAGAACGCAAAGACAGCTGTTTGACCTTATAGATATGTGGAAAAATGTAGATTTACCGCTTTTGTCATTTGTGGCAAGAAGCGATGTATCGGAATACGCCCTTAAAACTCTCGGAGCAGGTATACGAGGCGACGGAATAATGAATCCGAATCTGCTCAATGAACATCGGCGGTTTTCGATTGTTAAAAACAAGGCAATGGCTGTCGGAGAATGGTTTGCAAACGATGCGTCTGTATATCTTCCGGGCGGCTCATACGCAAAGTATTTCGGTTATATGCCGATATTCTATGAACGGATTATAACAGAGGGGCAGGCAAGTGTTATAGCGGTTGCAAACTGGCAAGCCGACGAAGCGTACGCCATTTGGAGCGATTTGTATAACCGTATGGCGAATCTTGTGGGATACTGGTACAAACCTGTAAAGATAGAACATTCCGAAAATCTTAATCATGGGATTTTCAGAATGAAAATAAAAAATGACGGAGTGGCACCGCTGTTTGCCGGACGTGAAAAAAAAGCGTGCGTAAAGCTTGCTCTTGCAGACGATCAAAATAACATTCTGGATACGGTAACGCTTGACGGGTTTGACCCTATAACCTGGCGCGGAGGAGAATACAGCGATTGTGCCGCAGAATACAACTTTGACGACAGCAAAAACGGAACAAAATTACTTTTGGGCGTATTCACGCGTGAAAGCAACGAAAATCCGAACGTAAAACTTGGAATAAAAGCAGACTGTATAAACGGCTGGTATGACATAAGCACCATGCGTATTTCGGATTCGGAAAACATAGCCAATAATAAATTATATAAAGCGTCGCAGCTTTATGCAGATGACGGCTACGGTTTCAGACGTCCCGAATATGCGTTTGACCGCAATGCCGACACATATTGGGCAAATAACTGCATAAACGGAAATTATCTTGAAATAGATTTCGGTGAAGAAAAGAATGTTACGGGAATGACGGTTACGAGCGTTGACGATATTAAGGAAACAATTTCCGTACAAATTTTTTCCGGTGGTCGCTGGAAGGATATTGCCGAAGCGTATAAAATTTCAAAATCGGGAACTGAAATACGTTTTCGCAAAGTAAATACCGAAAAGCTCAGAATAGTTTTGAAAGAAACAAAAGATGCGGTAATTAAAATAAGCGATGTAACGGTGTTTTAAAAAAGGTGTGCCGCCATCGGCGGCGGAACGGAGACTGATATGAAAAAGAAAATTATAGGTATACTGCTGATATCGGCAATGCTTGGCACAAACGCCAGCGCTGCGGTTATCGACAGTGTCCGGGAGGACACAAAAAGCGGTGCGGTGACAGTGACGGGATCGGGACTTACAGCAAGCGAGGAAGTGCTTGTTGAAATGTTCGATTATGCTGCCGGCAGGACAAAGCCGGAATTTATAGGCGTATTCAATGCAGATGAAAACGGCGGATATAATGCAGTTTTTACGGTTCCCGACAGCGTTGATTCCGGAAGTAAGGAAATATTTGTAAAGCCGTTTATTTCCGACGGCGCATCTGAAAAGCTTCAGTTTTATTCCGCAAAGGGACTGGAAACGGTTATATCCGAGTGGAACAGTGCGGTTGAAAACAATGATGCAAGCGCAATGTGCAGGCTTATAGATTCGGAGGCAGCAGTGAAAATCCTGCTGAATTCAGCTTGTGCGGAAAAGATTGCAAATGAACTGAAATCAGCGGATAAAACGGAACTTGCAAAAAAGCTGATTGAAACGGGAAAAACAGACGGAATAGAGGACGCATCGGAAAAATTTACACCGCTGTATATAATTTTTGCTGTAAATAAGCTTTCGCCGGATACGTGTGCGGAACTTACGGCAGAATTTTACGATTATATAGACAGCGCAAAGGGAGATGTTTTTAAGGATATTTTATCCGTTATGCCGGAGGATAAACGTCTGGCGCTGTATAAATCGGCAGCGGAAAGAATAGACGGAGAGGTAACAAAAGAAGGCTTTACTGCATTAATATACGAAGAAGCGGTTATGGCGGGACTTAAAAGCATAGAGCACTATGGCGACATAAATCCTTATATGAAAAAATACAATGACGATTACTTTAAGCTTAATTTTTCAGAATATAACAAGCTTAAAAATACGTATCCCGTAGATTCAAAGGTGATAAGCCAAAGAAATTCATATAAAACCTTTGCGGAGCTGGAAACGCTTTTTAAAGGATGGGTAAACGACGAAAAAAGCGCAGAACAGAAAAGCTTAAACAAGATAAACGGTTCCGGCGGCGGTTCGGGAAGCAGCTCGGGCGGTACAAAAACAAATTATTTACCCGTTGCTCCCGTTACGGAGAAAATAGAAAACGAGACTGTATTTGATGATCTTGCAGGCTATGAATGGGCTGAAAAATATATTATGCAGCTGTATGGAAAAAATGTCATAAACGGAATCGGGGATAAAAAATATTCTCCGGGAGGAAGCGTAACGAGGGAACAGTTTATAAAGCTTATGTCGGTTGTAACGGATTTAACGGAAAGTGAAGAAAACTGCGGCTTTGAAGATGTTAAAGCCGGAGAATGGTATGAGGGATATATAAATGCGGCGAAAAAGGCCGGATTGGTTAACGGAATATCGGACACGCTTTTCGGAATAGGCGAAAAAATAACGCGCCAGGATGCGGCAGTTATGCTGCTTAACGCAATAAAGCTGTATAACAGTGCGCTTGTTGACAAAACGGAAATGGAACAGCCGGACTTTGCAGATAAAGATGATATTGCCTCGTATGCGGTTTATTCCGTTGCGATGCTGAACAGGCTTGGGATTATGCAGGGAGCGGATGACGGAAAATTTTATCCGCGCTCGGAGACGAGCCGTGCGGAGGCGGCTGTCATGATATGCCGTGTTCTTGAACTTATCGGATAGGGAGGAAAGAATATTGAAAATCAGAAGTAAAACGATAATATCTCTTACAGCCGTGATAGCTATTTTTATGAATATGATTGTTTTTGCGGCGAAAAATCCGGAACAGGAGCAGCCGGGGTTGTATGAAAGCAATTTTCTGAGGGCGCTGCAAATTATCGATATAGCTGAGAATAAGCTTGAAAGCAGCGTAACAAACGGCGAATTTGCCGGTGCGGCGGCTGTGATAAGCGGAATGACGGGAGATTATTACGAGGACGGAATTTTTGAACGAATGACGGAGAGCGGATATATGCCGCCTATGTGTGTATATTCTGAACGACCGATAACGTATGTTCAAGCGGTAAAGACGCTTGTTGCGGCATTGGGATATGATGACGAAGCGACAAGAAACGGCGGTTATCCGAACGGATATATGCTTGCCGCCGCAGGTATGGGCTTGCTTGACGGAATAAAAGCGGAGCAGTCGGAGGAGCTGACATGGGGAGCGTTGGCGAAGCTGCTTTACAATGCGCTTGATTGTAATACGGTCAGGGAGGACGGAAATTCCTATAATTATAACGGTGGTAAGGTAATGGAGGAAATACTTCATATTTACCGGGCAAAAGGACAGGTAACGGCAAACAGTATTACCTCGCTGACAGAACCCGAACGATTCAGAGACGGGAGTGCACAGATCGACGGAGAGGAGTTTGAATGTTCTGACAACAGATTTGATAAATTCTTCGGTTATAATGTGGAGTTCTGGTATAAACGCTATGACAGCGGTTCGCAGGAAATACTCTACATGGAGGATGATACGTCAAAAAGCCTGTATTTAGATTATACATCAGAACCGAAGGTGTCGGGGAACGAGATTTTATATTATTCAAACGGAAAAGAAAAAAGAGCGGTAATCGAAAGCGGCAGCTGTATTGTGTATAACGGCAGAGTGACGAAAAAAAGCCTTTTGGATTTTTCCAAACTCGATATGAATGCAGAACTTATGCTTACAGATACAAACTCAAACGGAAAATATGATATTGTGTCGATAAGTGAATACAAAACGATTTTTGTGAGCAAGACGAGTACATATAACAATACGGTATACGACAGATACGATGCTGAAACAAGACTTTCCTTTGACCCCGATAAAGCCGAAACGCGTTATATTTATAAAGATACCGACGGAAACGATATAAAATTTACCGATATTAAATCGGGAACGGTTATGTCTGTGCTGATGACTGAGGACGGAAAAATTGCGGAATCGGTAATAAGCTCAAAAACAATCGATGCGACTGTTAAAGGATATTCAACGGGCGGCAGATGGCCGGTGATAAATACCGATACCGAAGAATTTAAGGCATACGATTTTGTCGGAAAGCATCTGCATGAAATGAGTACCGGAACATCATATACGCTGTATTTTGATAAATTCGGCATAGTGTCGGGATTTGCAAAAAGCTCCGATACGTACACAAACGCCGTGCTTCTTAAAGCATATCAGAAGGACGGAGATCCCGATGATGCAATCGGCGAGGTTCGGCTGTACAATATGACAGACAAAAAGCTGCAAGTGACGGAGCTTGAAAAAAATGTCAAGGTTGACGGCGTTCTCAGAAAAAAATCAAAAGCGGTAATCGCAGCATTGACGGAAAACACGGATAATCTAAAATATAGAGTGATACGTTTTAAGCTTAACGAAAACGGAAAAATACGCGAGATTGACACAAGCCGGTATGATTCGGCACATGAACCTGAAGAATCCTTGCAGCTGCTTGCAAAATCGGGAGTAAAAAGCTATGAACGCGATTCGTGCTTTTTCTATAATTCGGACGGTACGGGATTTGTCGTAGACAAAACGGCAAGTAAAATGTTTTCCTATAATACAAACGAGCCGGATAACAGCAGTGAATACAGCACGGTCACTACGGCAAATTTACCGATTTACGAAAGTTTTTCGGCGGTGTCGGCATATACAACTGATATAAAAAACGGTATTGCCGAAATAGTTATGGTCGGTCTGGACGATGCAGAGCGTAATAAGATAAATAATACAACGGGTCAGAGCATTTTATTTGACAGTGTTTCGGAGGTGGCAGACGACAATAACGAAATAAAATACTGTATAAACGGCTGGGATTTGCTCAAGAATGCCAAATATTCGCAGACAGTTGAGGACGCATCAAAGCTTTCGGGGTGTAAGAGCGGAGATATTCTTGATCTTAATATAACATACAGCGGACGTGTAGGTGATGTCGTGACTGTGTACAGGGCAGATTCGGGTGTGGCGTTTACGGGCGCAATGAACGGAAACGGCAGCGCTGTCGTTTCGCCCACAAACTACCGCTGGCTTTTTGGAAAAGCGTACCTTGCAGGCAACGGATTTATGTATGTGCTGCGTGACGGCAGAGAAAGCGCAATAGATAAGGCTATTCCGTCTGACTGTGATGTTGTGACGCTGAAAAAGAAAACGCCAAATTATTATATATATGATAAAACAGCACGTCATCTGGAAAAAATCCGGCAGACCGATTATAAAGAAATAAACGATTATGTTTCAGGCGGAAAAAATGCCGATAATGTGCTTGTTTATTCAAGACATTCTTCAATTTCAATCGTAATTGTATTCAGGTAGGAGATTAGTATGAAAAAAATATTATTTATATTTGTATTTTTGTTTTCTGTCACGGCATTTGCCGAGGGCGAAACGGAAACACCTCTTTATCCGTATATGAATACTCCCGAGACTGTATATTTTGATGATAATTTTGATGACAGAGAACCGGGAGCAGCTGTGACGGGAAATACGGACGAATATGCAATTACCTCTTTCGGAAGCACAAATACGGAACAGGAAGGGGAAAATATATATTGCCGGACAGGCGCGAAATGGCAGCGCTTGAGGGCAAACAAAGGAATCGGTGCAGACTGTGACAAACTGACAATTGCATTTGACGCTAAATTCGGAGTAAAGGACACTTACGGAAACATTTACATCGGAGGCGAAGCAAGCGAAAATGTAATGATTAAGTTTGTAGGAAGTCCGGGGCAGATGACGGTCAATTATGTTGACGGCAATGGAAGCGCACATAAGCTTTTGACCGAAAACGCAGCGGAGGACGGCTGGAATCATATAGCGGTTACAATACGCCGCGAAGCAGACGGTGACGGGTATGCGGTTTATCCGGAAAAGCTTGTTCTGAACGGAAAAGTGCATATCTTAGAAACAGCGGAGCGGGCATATTCTAATGTCAGCTGGTGGAATAATATGTATGTCAATATAGGAAATTACAACCAGTTAGACGTATGTATGGATAATATTCTGATTTACAGCCCAAAGGAATACGGTATAGAAACATTGGACTATGACTATGACGCAGGCAAGGCAAGAGCAACGGTTACCGCAGGGGTGTCTGCGGAAAATGCCGAAATTATGCTTGTCGATTCACAGGGTGAATATGCGTGCGTATGCGAAACGGACGAAAGCAAAAGAATACTGGAAATAAATATGCCGAAAGAGCTTGATACCGAAAATAAAAATTATTGTATTATTATAAAGGCGCTGCCATCTGTATGCGGTGAGAAATTGCCTTTATACAGACTTCCGGTTTATAAAAGACTTGCTATACCGATAGATGAGAATCAGCTCAGTGTAAAAAACGATGGCGGCAGTGTAGAGATAACGGCGGCAGTTGAGCCTGTTGAGGGTAAAACAGTGTATCTTGCGGCAGGTGTATGGTCGGAAAATAAGCTTTTGGGCTTTGAAATCGTTCCGTGTGCACAGCCTGATATATACACCGTAAGTATCGAGGTGCAGGAAGCTGCAGACAGGGCGCAGGTGTTTCTGATTGACGGTACGGAGAGCGGAGAACTTGTTTCAGCAGTACATAATATTGCAATGTGAAAGGAGTAAAATGAAAAGGATAACAACATTCTTAATTTTGTGTATACTGGCAGCTGCGATGCCGTGCGTATCGGCATCCGGCGGCGTCACAGGCAGCCTTTCGATAGTAAAAGCGGATAAAACCGAGGTTTTGGGAAAGCTTTCGCCGGGCACGAGTTTTATGGTCGGAGGCAGCTTTACGAATAATGAAAACAAGCCGGTCAAGTACAGCGTTTATTGCGGTGTTTATGCCGGAGACAGACTTTATGCTGTGTACAAAGGCGACACAAATACTCTGGAAACCCTCGGAACGGCCGACGGATACTGCGGTGCGCAAATTCCGGAGAATATTCCGTATTTAAATTATTACATCAAGGCGTTTGCCTTATCAGAAGAAAGTATTCGGCCGCTCTGCCCGGCATTAAGCTATGATGCCTCGGGAGCGTATGAAACGGAGCGTTACACAAACATCAATGATGACAATAAAATTGTGTACACGGGCAGGGAAATGCTTAAAAACGGCAGTATGGAATATGAAAATCAGTATGCCGACGGCTGGGATCCGAGGGGTGATTCCCAAATATGCAAAAGCAGCGAATATACTGTGGACGGAGCCGGATCCTGTCTTGTTACAAAACGTAAATACAGCTATGACAGCATAACCCAGGATATAACCGAACAGCTTAAAAAGAACGGAAGCGGATGGTATCGGGTACGCGGCAGCGTCCGTTCTACAGTCGAAGGTGTAAATTATCAGTGCATTGTGAGAATTACACATCCTGGCGGCGACCGTAACAGAGAAGACGATAATAAATTTACAACGGGGAAGAATATGGGCTGGCTCCCGGAAATCAAAAAGGATAAATGGTACAGTTTTGATAAAACGGCATATATAGAAGTGCCCAAGGATATGGTAAAAGCCGAAATTTATATAGAGGGCGGAACCAATGATAATTTCTATGTTGATAAATGCAGTATGAAGCCGGTAGTTACGTATGAAAAATTTTTGGCAGACAATACGCCGGAGGAAAATCGCATAGAGAAAATAAAATCCGAAACGGGAGAAACGGTTATTCATCCGAAAGAGAGTAACGAAAGACTGATAAATCCGTACAAGGGACTTGTGTGCTATCAGTTTAAAAACTCATATGCCAATATTCTGTCGCAGCCTGCCGGCGAATGTGCGGGTGTGGTATATACGCGTTTCGGATGGAATGCTCTTGAGCCTCAAAAAGGTGTCTATAATTTTAAGCTTATAAAGGATAATCTTGAATTGCTGAAAAACAGCGGTAAGATGCTCGGTATAGGCATAGCCCACACCGTGAATTATAACTCGCCGTCCTCCTGGACGCAGGAAACTCCCGACTGGCTTTTTAATGAATGCGGTGCACAGTATGTAACGGAATTTGCAGGCACTGATCACGCATTAAAGGTACCGGTATTTAACGATCCTGTTTTTCTTGAAGAATATTCAAAGCTTATAGATGCCTTTGCGGAGGAATTTAAGGATTATACAAACATTGCGTATGTTGATATGCGAAGCTACGGCAACTGGGGCGAGTGGCACTGGGGAAGTCTTTCGCAAAGCAAAAACAAGAGCAAAAGCTATACTGACACGAATTTGAATAATTTTGTTGATGTTTATAAAAACGTAAGAGCGCCGCTGATGATGTTTACTTCTCAGCCCGTGCAGCTGAGTTATGCTTTAAACACATATGGCACCGGAATACGTGTTGACGGTACAATGAATCCGAAGCTTGCCAATAATCACAGACGCCTTGCGGCGGCTGACGGAATAAATGCCGCTGTTGCGGAATGGTTTGATCAGCCGAGCAGCTTTTATAAAGCTGGGACATATAATGGCAAAACATATCCCGACGGCAAATGGTCGGATTATTATGAATATATGCCTGTAATGATGGAAAAGACCGTCAAGGAGGGCAAGGCAAGCTATATGGCTATGGGGTATTGGAATCCGACGGAGTTTTACGCTTGTTTTACCGACTTGTGTGAAAGACTTGCGAATAAAACGGGCTATTGGTTCAAACCGGTAAAAATAGCATATACGCCGGGCAGCTCCGGAACGTTCAATATGACCATAAAAAATGACGGTTATACACGGCTGTATGCCGGATATAAACGGAATGCGTGCGTAAAGCTGGCGCTTGCCGATGCTGACGGAAATATCATGGAAAGCCGTGTACTGAACGGCATAAATCCCGAAAACTGGAAAACGGGCGAATACTCTTTTGAAACGGCGTCATATGAATTTTCCGGAACAAACGGCGGCAGACTGATGCTGGGCGTGTTCTCGGATGCTGATAAGGAAAATCCGGATATAAAGCTCGGGATCGACTGTCCGTCGTATAACGGCTGGTATGATTTAGAGAACTGCAGTCAAATCGAAAATATATCGGATAACAAGCTTTATACCGAAAAGTCAGCATATGCCGATAATAACTACGGTTATCGCAGTCCAATGTATGCCTTTGACAAAAATACCAACACATTTTGGGCTTGCGAGGGAGTTAAGGACTCATATCTTGATATTGACTTCGGTGAGCAGGAAAAAGCGTCAAGCTTAATATTTACTGCCGAATGTCCGCAGGATATGAAAATATCCGTTACCGTATGGGATGACGGAAAGCAGATAAGCCTTAAAAAAGGAATTTCCGTTAAAAACGGCGAAAATGTAATTGATTTTGACGAACGTTATATAAACCGTCTGCGCGTAAGCGTTGATGAAAACGCGGGCGGGACACTGAAAATATATGAAATGACGGTAAAATAGTTAAAAAAGTACACCAAAAGGGAAGATATTCATATATACATACACCTATGAAGAGAGCTATAATAGTATTAAAGGAATAAGTAAATTTTAAGCAATTATAACTAAGAAAGGAAGATGATTTATATGAAACAGTTGAGAACATTATGTCTTGCAGGACTGATTGCGGTGAGTTTTGCAGCAGTGGGTCATGCGGAGGTAACGACAAAAGTACCTGTAAAGGATTATATGCCGCAGGTAAAAACACTGTATGTAGACGATGATTTTAACAATCAGCAGTCGACAACACCGCAGGTAAGTGCGGATTATGCAAACCCGGTAAAAAAATATGCCAAACAAGATGTTACTGTTGCATCGGAAACGGACGGAAACAAATTTTTAAAGCTGAAGTTATATAATGGCTTTATTTATCCCGTTGCAAGAGAAACAATCGGCAAGAAAAAGCTGACAATTTCGTTTGATGTACAAAAGGGCGATGATAAAACCATATATCTGGAAATAGGACGCGGCAAAGAGAATCAGACGTATCATGCGAAGTTTGCAACTCTCAATGTGTGGTCAAATGGCGGTACGGTGGATTTTGTAGGCGTCGACGGACTTGACAAGCGCAGTAAACAGTTTGCTGCACTTGCGGATAACGCATGGACAAATATCACAATGACTTTTGAAAGAAAAAAACAGGCTGACGGTACATATGTATCGGAGGTGACAGAGCTGTTTGTTGCAGGAAAGCAGATTGATTTGGGTACGGCTGCGGGAGCACCGATCAGAGCCGACTGGTGGACGGGATCAACCAATACGGAGGGAACCTTGTCAATCAGATCAACCAAAAATGGAAACTATATAGATAATCTGCTTATATATGAGCCGGAAGACAGAAAAACAAAAACAATAGTTACAAAATCCTCATATATGCCCGAGATAAAGACATTGATTGCAGACGACGGATTTGAAAACAGACCGGCAGACCAGAGAGCGAGTACAAAGGTAACATATGCAATTCCGCATCCCGTAAAGATAGGATTTGTGAATAAGTACGGCGTTTACGAGGAGAACAGCTGGGGTTCTTACGTGAGGAAAGACAGCACTACCGCAAATCAATATCTTGAGCTGGAGAGTCATCTAAAATCCGGACCGTACACTCCCGGAGCGACCAATACCGACAGGGTTGCTGTTTCCTTTGAGATGGGTTATAAGACAGGCAGCAGCGGTAACTGTGATGGAAATATATATATAGGAAACAGTCCTGTGTTTGCATTTCAGCTTTATGCTAATAAACAAATGAAACTGTTTTATAATGCTGACGGCGGGGAGGCAACTACAGACTCAGCCAATATTTGGAAGGGCGCAGCAGATATGCATAAGTTTGAATTTGTATTGAGACGTGTGGCTAATGCTGACGGCGGATATGACGTATATATGGAAAATATGTATTTCGACGGAGAGGCAGTTAAAGATTTAAGTAATAAAAAGTTTACTAATGTTGACTGGTGGAGTTCGAATGTGGCACATACATTCAGAGTGCACTGCGCATCGGCAAAGGCAAGATTTGACAATATTCTTGTATATGAGCCGATAACAAATGAAGAAGTACACGCTTTGGTTACGTCATTCCCCGAAATCAAAGGAGATATTGCGGAAAACTCAAGCGTAACGGCATCTGCAACTGTAACGAACACATCGGGCGCAGATAAAAAAGTTTTTGCGGCGCTGGCAATTTATGAGGACGGAATGCTTAAGAGTATTAAAATGCAGGAATTTGACATTCCGAATGGAACAAAGGAAGTTCCGTTCACATCGGATCCGATTGTGTGCCAAAACATATCTTCGGATAAGGCATACGGCGTAAAGGCTTTTGCATGGTCGGATATGGTATCCGTAATCGGAGACTGATTTATAAAATTTGTATGAAAGGGGCTGCCGCATCTGCGGCAACTCCTTTTATTCAAACGGCAAAAAGGAGAAAAATATGAAATTTGAAATGTTGGAAAACGAATACTGGTGGTGCGGTTCAGTAGACATGGGGCATGAAATGCCGTTTTCATACGAGACCGATCTGGAGGTTGATTTAAACGGTAACGGGAATGAAAGCGACCAATATGCACCGGTAATGGTATCAAGTCTCGGACGTTATGTATGGAGCGAGGAATCGTTTAAGGTAAAAATCAAAAACGGAATGATTGAGCTTGCCGGTAATGCGGATTTTGAGCTGCATGACGGATATAAGAATCTTAAGGGCGCCTATCTTGCCGCAATGGAAGCGCATTTTCCGTTTACGGGCGAATTGCCCGACGAGCTGTTCTGGCGTGTTCCGCAGTATAATACATGGATTGAGCTGGGTACAAATCAGACCTCGGAAAATATAATAAATTATGCAAAAGCAATCCTTGACAACGGATTGCCGCCGGGTGTTCTTATGATAGACGGCGGCTGGCAAGAGGATTATGGCATTTACGAGGAATTTAACAGAGGTAAAATTCCGGATCCAAAAGCGCTTACGGAAGAATTGCATAATATGGGATTCAAGGTTATGCTGTGGGTTTCTCCGATTGTTGCTTCGGCAGGTACAAGGTTTAAGGAACTGCGTGCAAAGGGTTATCTTATCCGTAATGCCGAGGGTGAAACGGCAGTACGCAAATGGTGGAGCGGCTACAGTGCGGTTCTGGATTTTTCAAATCCAGAAGCTGTACAGTGGATGCGGGATTGTCTGTCGGCTCTTATGGAAAAATACGGTATTGACGGCTTTAAATTTGATGCCGGAGATTATTCTTTTTACGGCGATGACGACATGATATATAAGCCAATGCCGGCAAGAGATCAGACGGCGGAATTTAACCGTATGGGTGAAATATATAAATTCAATGAATACAGAGCCGCATGGAAGTTCGGAGGACATCCGATAGTGGCGCGTCTGCATGATAAGTACCATAGTTGGGATGAATTCGGACTTAACACTCTTATTTCGCATACTGTAGCGCAAGGATTGTGCGGATATGCATACTGTTGTCCGGATATGGTCGGCGGCGGAATTCTCGACTGCTTTACGGGCGGTAAAAAGCTTGACGAAGAGCTGTTTGTACGCTGGGCGCAGGCAAATGCGCTTATGGGAATGATGCAGCTGTCAAGACTCCCGTGGGGAGTCTTGAGCGCTGAAAACGCAAAGCGTGTTGCGGAAGCGACAGAGTTTCATGCAAAATTCGGAGACAAATTTTATGAATTGGCGCAGAATGCGGCAAAAACGGGCGAGCCGATAGTAAGGCATATGGCATATGAATTTCCGGATGAGCATTTTGAAACGGAAAACGGACAGTTTATGCTTGGAAGTGATATACTTGCCGCACCGGTTCTGGAAAAAGGCGCTGTCATTAAGAATGTGCATTTACCTGTGGGTAAATGGCGTGATGCGTCGGGAAGGGTATATGACGGCGGACAGACGATATGCGTTGATGCAGATATTGACACTTTGCCATATTTTGAGAGAATTACGAGATGAGGGTGCGAATTGTGAAGGTTACAAAATATACAACAAATGATAATTATGTTTTACATGCAGAGCCGGTGTTTCCGGCAGGAAGCGAATGCGGAGCGGCGCAGCGGATAATTACGGAGAAAACGCCGTCCGATATATGCAAAGGTTTTGGCGTGGCGCTGACAGGCGCATCGTGCTATGAACTTATGCAGATGGATAAAGCGGAAAGAAAGAAATTTTTGAACGATGTTTACGGCAGAGACGGACTTAATTTAAGCATTGCGAGGCTGGCGATAGGCTCGTGCGATTATTCTGCGGAAATTTATACGTATGATGATACAGAGAACGATACTGAGCTAAAGCATTTTTCAATAGAGCGTGACCGCGCATATATTATTCCGATGATTAAGGAAATAATTGAAATACGGCCGGATATACGATTTTTCGCTTCGCCGTGGAGCCCGCCGGGCTGGATGAAAACAGGCGGATTTATCTGCGGCGGATATATGCGGACAAAATATATAGATGTTTTTGCAGATTATATAATTAAATATTTGGAAGCATATGAGGCGGAGGGAATACATATCAGCGCGATTACTCCGCAGAACGAGCCTGACGTTGACCAATATGGAAAATTTCCGGCTTGTATATGGAATCCCGACCAGGAGGCGCAGTATATTTTTACGCTCTCTGAAAAATTAAAGGCAAAGGGAATGGATACGGATATATGGTTTCACGACCATAATTTTAACGGCTTCAGGCGTGTCGGCTGGATGCTTGACGAATATCCGGAGCTTAAAAAATGCTGTTCCTCTGCGGCTTTTCATTATTATAACGGCTGCATTGAAATGATAGACGGCATAAAGGAGAAGCATCCGGAAATACATTTTCAGTTTACAGAGGGTGGACCTCGGCTTAAAGACTGCTTTGACAGCGATTGGTGCAAATGGGGAACAATGATGGCAAAAGCATTAAACCACGGCTGCGAAAGCTTTACAGGGTGGAATCTTATGCTTGACGAAGAGGGACGGCCGAATGTTGGGCATTGCTACTGTGCAGGACTTGTGACGCTTAACAGCAAAACAAAAGAGCTGTCATATAGCGGACAGTATAGAGCATTTGGGCATTTTGCACATTTTATTCAAAACGGCGCAAAAATTTACCGTTCGAGACCGGAAAATGAAGGACATGAGATATCTGCATTTCGTGAATTAAAATTTGAAACAGTTTCCTGTGCAGCGGAAAATCCCGATGGCAGTTTTGTTATCAATGTGGTTAATCCGAATGATGAAAAGCGTCAGTATCAGTTTTTTTACGAGGGTCAATGGTGGTATTTTGACGTCATGGAAAACTCTGTAAGTACTATTGTATTTAAAAAATAATTTTTAAAGGAATGTAAAGACGCAAATGCTTATTGGTTCGGGACATGATCACATTATATGTTTGGGTATGTCATCTCAATATAATAAGGAAAATAAGCAATAAAACGTGGTAGGCGTGAGTGTAGGAATAGGTGTGTAGGAGTAGTGTGGGAATATTGTATGAATAACATACATTTACCGATTTTTACTACTCCTGCACACCTTTAAAAGTCCTTATTTATGCCTGTTTGACGCTATTAGTTGTTTTTCATAGCTTCTTCAACAGCAACCGCAACAGCAACGGTCATACCGACCATCGGGTTGTTGCCTGCGCCGATAAGTCCCATCATCTCAACGTGAGCCGGAACTGATGAAGAACCTGCGAACTGAGCATCCGAATGCATTCTTCCCATAGTATCTGTCATGCCGTATGAAGCAGGACCTGCCGCCATATTATCGGGGTGAAGCGTTCTGCCTGTACCGCCGCCGGAAGCAACCGAGAAATATTTTTTGCCCTTTTCGATACATTCTTTCTTATAAGTACCTGCAACAGGGTGCTGGAAACGTGTCGGGTTTGTTGAGTTACCTGTAATAGAAACGTCAACGCCCTCTTTCCACATGATTGCAACACCTTCACGTACATCATCTGCGCCGTAACAGCGAACCTTTGCTCTTTCGCCTTTTGAATAAGCGATTTCTTCAACTATATTTAATTCGCCTGTGTAGTAATCAAACTTTGTCTGAACATAAGTAAAGCCGTTGATTCTTGAAATAATCTTAGCTGCGTCTTTGCCGAGACCGTTTAATATAACTCTTAACGGTTCTTTACGAGCCTTGTTTGCGCTCTTTGCAAGACCGATAGCGCCCTCTGCTGCCGCAAATGACTCATGACCTGCCAAAAATGCAAAACATTTTGTTTCTTCTCTCAAAAGCATAGCTCCGAGATTACCGTGACCTAAGCCAACCTTTCTGTCATCCGCAACCGAACCCGGAATACAGAATGACTGTAAGCCTACACCGATTTTTTCGGCAGCTTCAGCGGCTGTCTTAACTCCGTCCTTAATAGCGATTGCAGCGCCTACTACATATGCCCAAGCGGCGTTTTCAAAGCAGATAGGCTGAATACCTTTTACTATGTTGTATGCGTCAACGCCCTTTTCGTCACAGATTTTCTTTGCTTCTTCAATGGATGCTATTCCGTGCTTGCTAAGCTCGGCGTTGATTTGGTCTATTCTTCTTTCATAACTTTCAAATAATGCCATTGTAGTTTACCTCCTTCTTATTCATTTCTCGGGTCGATAAGCTTAACAGCATCTTCGACTCTGCCGTACTGGCCGCTTGCTTTCTCGAGAGCTTCATTTGCGTCCATGCCTTTTCTGATGTTTTCCATCATCTTGCCGAGGTGTACGAACTTATAACCGATAATTGTGTCATTTTCATCAACGGCAACTTCTGTGATATAACCCTCTGCAAGTTCAAGGTATCTCGGACCTTTTTTTAGAGTAGCATATGTAGTGCCGACCTGTGAACGCAAGCCTTTGCCCAAGTCTTCAAGACCCGCGCCGATAGGCAGACCATCCTCTGAGAATGCAGTCTGTGTACGTCCGTAAACGATTTGCAGGAAAAGCTCTCTCATAGCTGTGTTTATAGCGTCACATACGAGGTCTGTGTTAAGAGCCTCAAGGATTGTTTTTCCGACGAGGATTTCAGATGCCATAGCAGCTGAATGAGTCATTCCGGAACAGCCGATTGTTTCAACCAGTGCTTCCTGGATAACACCCTCTTTTACGTTAAGCGTAAGCTTACATGCGCCCTGCTGCGGTGCACACCAGCCAACACCGTGTGTCAAACCGGAAATATCTTTGATTTCCGTTGCCTGAGTCCATTTTCCTTCCTGGGGGATGGGAGCAGGACCGTGATATGCGCCTTTTGCCAAAGGACACATATGTTCTACTTCTGCTGAATATTTCATATTATTACTCCTTTCAAGAAAGCTGCGGCATAAAACCGCCTTAATATAATAATTATATCATATATTCGAGAAATCTTCAATAACAAATTTCACAAAGATATTTGATTTAATGACGTTTTATTCTACAAAATTTAAAAAAATCGCATTGAAACATTAAAAGTTCTTTAAATTTTTATATATCTCTTTACAAACAAACGTTTTTTCGATATAATTAATTTAATGTGAAAACGCATTGGCAGAAAGGGGAGAGCTCATGGAGGAAATAACGGTATCGGGGGTTGTAGAGGATATAATCTATGCAAATACCGACAACGGTTACATGGTATGTGAAATTAACAGCGCTGATGAAGGGCTGTTCACGGCAACGGGATATATGCCGTATGTTTCCGAAGGGGAAAGCGTTTCACTGGCGGGAGCATGGACAACACACCCCGATTACGGCGAGCAGTTCAGAGTAAGCTACTATGAAACGGTACTGCCGAGCGATGAACAGTCGGTCATTAAATACCTTTCATCGGGAATTGTTCCCGGAATACGCGAGGCAACCGCAAAAAAGCTTGTTGAGCGGTTTGGTACGGATATTTTGCAGATTCTTTTAAAAGAGCCGGAGCGGATAGCTGAAATCAAGGGGATTTCAAAGGAAAAAGCAAAAAAAATCGGTGATGCCTATGCGGAGCTGCAATCGGTTCAGAATATTGTTATATTTTTGCAGCAATATAATGTTAATGCAAATATGGCGGTAAAGGTACATAATGTTTTGGGAACAAATGCCGTAAATCTTATAAAAGCAAATCCGTATGTGCTGGCAGACAGGGTGG
This sequence comes from uncultured Clostridia bacterium, assembly GCA_934476675.1. Classification (GTDB taxonomy): domain Bacteria; phylum Bacillota; class Clostridia; order UBA1381; family UBA1381; genus UBA4716. The sequence continues at coordinate 35,193 of CAKSOE010000004.1, forward strand.
ACGGATTTTCTTTTAAAACCTCCGATACAATAGCGTTTAATATGGGACTGCCAAAAAACAGTCTTTTAAGAATTTGTACGGGCATAAAATATATCTTGCAGGAGGCGGCGTACACAAGCGGACATACATACCTTCCGAAAAGTGTGCTGATTGAACACGCGGCATACACCTTGCAGGTAGAGGAGGACGAAGCCGAAAATGCAGTTTCCGAGCTGATGTCAAAGCGTGAGATTATATCGGACAGGGTAGACGGCACGGAGGTGTATTATCTGTTTTCGTTTTACGAGGCGGAGTATTATATTGCACGGCGTATTGTGTCGCTGGCGCAGAGTGAGCAGAAATTCACGATGAACACCGAAACGGCTGAAAAATCAATTAATGAATTTGAAGAAAAAAATAATATCTCTCTTGCCGGCGGGCAGAGAAATGCAGTTATGACCGCGCTTGAAAGCGGCTGTATGGTACTTACCGGAGGGCCGGGTACGGGAAAAACGACAACGGTTAATGCGATTATAGAAATATTTGAACAGCTTAAATTATCGGTAGCGCTTGCTGCTCCGACAGGTCGTGCGGCAAAACGCATGAGCCAGGTGACGGGACTTGAAGCGAAAACAATACATCGTCTTTTGGGAACGCAGAGGAGCGGTGACAGGCTTGACAGCTTTGTTCATAATGAGGAGCATCCTCTTACGGCGGACGTTATTATTCTCGATGAGGTGAGTATGATTGATATAAGCCTTATGTCGTCGTTTTTAAAGGCGGTAAAACGCGGAGCAAGGCTGATTTTGGCAGGAGACAGCGACCAGCTGCCGTCGGTTGGCCCCGGAAATGTTCTGCACGATCTGATTGACAGCGGAGCAGTTCCGGTAATATGTTTAGACAGAATTTTCCGGCAAGCGGAGGAAAGCGCAATAATTGTGAACGCTCACAGAATAAACAAGGGAGAGCTGCCGGATTTATCTGTAAAGGACAGTGATTTCTTTTTCCTGCGGCGCACGAATCCGGAACAGGCGTCTTTTACGATTATGGATTTGTTCAAAACACGCCTGCCTAAAAGCTATGATGTAAATCCGGTAAGCGATATACAGGTGCTTTCGCCTACTAAAAAAGGTATTGCCGGCACAATAAATCTTAATAAGCTGTTGCAGCAGCATATAAATGCTCCGTCACCGTTAAAAGCAGAGCATACGTACGGCAACACCACCTACAGAGTCGGTGACAAGGTTATGCAGATTAAAAATAATTACGATATCGGTTATACCCGTGAAGGCGCAGAGGACGGAACGGGGATTTTTAACGGTGATATGGGAATTATCAAGAGTATAGATCTAAACGCAAAATGTATGTATGTTGTCTTTGATGAGGACAAAACGGTGGAATATCCGTTCACAAATCTTGATGAACTTGATTTGGCATATGCCGTAACGGTTCATAAAAGTCAGGGAAGTGAATTTCCGATAGTGATTATGCCGGTGTGCAGCTTTGCGCCTATGCTTATGAGCCGCAATCTGTTTTATACCGCAGTTACACGTGCAAAGGATATGGTAGTGCTGGTCGGCAGCGAAAAGACGGTTGCCGCAATGACGCAGAATGATTCATATCAGCAGCGATTTACCGGACTTAATCAAAAGCTTTCGGCAATCAAACGCATGATAGAAGAAGATGAAAGGGGTTAAAATATGAAAGGTGCAATTTTTGACGTTGACGGTACATTGCTGGATTCAATGACGGTCTGGCGGAATATTACGGAACGTTTTCTGAAAAAATATGATATAGCGCTTTCTGATGAAAAAGCGGCGCAATATAAAGAAATGACGCTTGAAGAAAGCTTGCCGCAGATTATAAAGGAATTCAAGCTTGAACTTACACATGAAGAAATTTTCTCGGAATTTAAAAAGATGGTTGCTGAGGAATATGCGCTGCGCGTAGAATTAAAGGACGGCGCAAAGGAATATATAGAAAAGCTTCATGATAAGGGAATCAAAATTGCCGTTGCAACCTCGGGGTATGAGGGATTGTGCAAATCAGCGTTCAAACGTCTGGGGATAATCGACTACATAGACGTATATGCGTTTTCGACCGAGGTAGGCTGTAACAAAAGCAAGCCGGACGTTTATCTGCTTGCTTCTGAGAGAATGGGACTGAATCCCGTGGACTGCACGGTTTTTGAGGATATAGTTCCCGGAATTGAAAGCTCCCGAAAGGCAGGATTTAAAACCTGTGCAGTTTACGACGATACCAATAAGCATGAAACGGAAACTCTGAAAAACACAGCTGATAAATATATTACAAGCTGGAAAGAACTTTTTTAGATTCTCTTAACATTTCCGACGTCGGTTACTATTTTGTACCCTGCGGATTCCACGCGCCGCTGTAAGCAGCTGCGGCACTGTGCGGCTTCTTCTCCGGTGCATATTTTGTTTTCGTAAAGGTCATAAAGCTTTCTCACGGAAACAGGAGAAAGATTGGGCATAACAACGTTTGCGCCTGCTTTTAATCCAAGTTCACGCCCGTTCGGCGCAATAGTGCCGAGGGCGGTGGTGGATGGAATAAGCGCATGAGGGAACATAAGCCTTAAAATAGAAACAAGCCGCAGAGTAAGCTCCAAAGATCCACTTTTGTAATCCTTAAATGGCGTCTGTGCGTGCGTTATATAAGGCCCTATACCAATCATATCGGGGTCAAGCTCCTGCAAAAAACGCAAATCACACACAATGTTTTCAAGCGTCTGAAACGGACTTCCGACCATAAATCCAGAACCTACCTGGTAACCTATTTCTTTCAGATTAAAAAGACATTCTTTTCTGTTTTTTAAACTCATTTTGTGCGGATGAAGCTTTGAATAGTGTGTTTCGTCTGCTGTTTCGTGGCGCAGAAGATAACGGTTTGCGCCGGCATCGAAAAATGCTTTATAGCTTTCATAACTTTTTTCGCCTATAGAAAGAGTAACGGCACAATCGGGATACAGGCTTTTTATATCCGAAACAATTTCGCAAATCATTTTATCTGTATAATACGTGTCCTCACCGCCCTGGAGTACAAAGGTTCTGAACCCAAGCGAATATCCCTCCTTGCAGCAAGCGAGAATTTCGTCATGGCTTAATCTGTAACGCCGGGCGCTTTTGTTTCCGCTTCGGATTCCGCAGTAAAAACAGTTGTTTTTACAGTAATTTGTAAATTCTATAAGACCTCTTATATATACCTCATTGCCGTATATTTCGCGTCTTACGGCATCGGCTTTTTTTAACAGTTCAGTGTCATATTTATCTGTGCCGAGAATGTCAAGAAGTTCATTATCGGTAAAATCAAAGTTTTTCATATATCCTCACCAATCTTTTTATTAAGTATATTGTATCATAAAATGCCCGTAAAGTCAATTCCGACAAAAAGCCGTTCCGGCAGCGTGTACCGGAACGGCTTTGATTAATTTTTGTATGGCAATTTTCTTAATGCGAGCGAAAAACATATAAGATGCGCCGCAAAAGTTACAAACCATGTTATAGGATAGGACATAAACAGTACATTTGTACTCGGGTGCATTCGGAATATTGTAGCCACCCACAGAAGCCTTAAACCGCACGCGCCGATTAACGAAACAATCATCGGCAGAATGGAATATCCGATACCGCGCAGACTTCCGACCGTAACATCCATAAGACCGCATAAAAAGTAGGGAACGCATACAAATTTAAAACGCGTAATTCCTTCGGCAATAACCTGCGGACTGGAGGAATAAATGCCTAAAAGCTGATAACGGAACAACAGTACAAGTGAGCTTAGAATTATTCCGATAGAAGCCGAAAACAGCGCACAGGTAACATATATTCGTTTTATACGGCCGTACTGACCTGCACCGATGTTTTGACCGGTAAAGGTGAGAGATGCCTGATAAAGAGAATTCATTGCGACATATACAAAGCCCTCGACATTTGCCGCCGCAGCACTGCCTGCCATTGTGTCCGAACCGAAAGAGTTAATCGCGGACTGCAAAACTATATTTGACAGAGAAAATACCATTCCCTGTATTCCGGCGGGAAGCCCTATGCGAACAATTTGCAAAAGCTTCTGTTTATGTATTTTAAGCTGTTTCGGGATGAGCCTTAACGCTGTTTCGTCCTTTAAAAGGCATTTCACGATAAGCACCGCCGACACAACCTGTGATATAACTGTTGCCGTTGCCACCCCGTCTACTGACATTTTGCAGAAAATCACGAAAAATAAGTTTAATATTACATTTATTATACCCGCCGTAAAAAGATAATACAGAGGTCTTTTCGTATCTCCGGCGGCACGAAGTATTGAGCTGCCAAAATTGTATATCAGCGTTGCCGGAATACCGATAAAATAAATACGCAGATACAGTGTGGACAAATCAATAACATTATCGGGAGAACCCATAAGCTCCAAAGCAGGCTTTGCTAAAGGAATACCTATTACCGCAAGCAGTATTCCGCCGGCGGCACTTAAAAGCAAGGAGGTATGTACGGCTTTGCTGACATCTGTCGGATGATTTGCGCCCAAGGCGCGCGCAACAACAACGTTTGCGCCGACCGACAAACCTATAAACAGATTTATCATAAGGTTTATAAGCGGTCCGGTAGAACCTACCGCCGCAAGCGCCTCACTTCCGGAAAATCGTCCGACAACAATTACGTCTGCGGCATTAAAAATGAGCTGTAACATACTTGACAGCATAAGCGGCAGTGAGAATCTCAGAATTTTACCGGCAAGCGGCCCGTGGCACATATCGATTTCATATGACTTTGACATTAATACACCTTCTTATTCAATTTAAAGTTGTCTGAATGCTTATACTACTATACAACCAAAACAGGCGATTGTCAAGAATAAATTTGCTTTTTTAAGAAAATTGTGTTATAATTAAAATCATAATAAATATTGAGGGAAAAATCTTATGCTCAGAATTTCAAATATAAAGCTTCCGATTGACGGTGATGAGGAAAAGCTTTGCGAATCGGTGAAGAAAAAATACGGAATAAAAAAGATTAGCAGCTTTAAAATTTCCAAAAAATCCATTGATGCAAGGCACAAGGATAATATTTGTTTTGTATACAGCGTTGACGCCGAAACGGAGAATGACGAAAAATATATAGGTAAAAATGTAACCGAAATAAAAAACGAGGAATACATTTTTCCAAAATGCAAAAACAAGGATAAAACCGTGGTTATTGTCGGAGCGGGACCGGCAGGAATGATGTGTGCGCTGATGCTTTCGAGAGCGGGGCTTAATCCTGTTGTTGTAGAACGCGGAAAATGCGCAGAGGAGAGAAAAAAAGATGTAGAAAGGCTTTTTTCTGACGGAATACTCTGCGAAAACTCAAATGTGCAGTTCGGAGAGGGAGGAGCCGGAACATTTTCCGACGGCAAGCTGACAACAGGGATAAACGATTTCAGAATTAAAAAGGTTTTGGAAGAATTTTATTCTCACGGAGCTCCGGAGGAAATACTGTATTTGTCAAAGCCGCACATAGGTACGGATAATCTTTATAATATGGTAATAAATATGCGCCGCGAAATAATCCGAAACGGCGGAGAAATACGTTTTTCACACAGACTGTCGGATATAATAACAGAAAACGAAAGGCTTAAAGAAATAGAAATTGACTCAGACGGCGAAAAATACCGTATGAAAGCGGACGCATTGGTGCTTGCCTCGGGACACAGTGCAAGAGATACGTTTGAGATGCTTAAAGCACGAGGTGTGCCTATGGAAAGAAAAGCTTTTTCGATAGGCGCAAGAATAGAACATCGGCAGAGTGAAATTAACAAAAGCCAGTACGGTAAATTTTATAAGCTGCTCGGCGCGGCGGATTACAAAATAGCGGTACATCTTCCGTCGGGGCGCGGAGTGTATACGTTTTGTATGTGCCCCGGGGGACAGGTTATCGCGTCAGCCTCCGAAAAGGGCGGTGTGGTGACAAACGGTATGAGTTTTTATGCACGCGACGAAAAAAACGCAAACAGTGCGCTTTTGGTTTCGGTGACACCGGAGGATTTTGAGGGTGACGATGTGCTTTCGGGAATGTATTTACAGCGTGAAATCGAACAGCGCGCATATGCGGCGGCAAACGGCGGATATAAAGCTCCGGCACAGTATGTGGGCGATTTTTTAGGCGTGGAATATTCCGTAAAGACAGAGCCTACCTATCGTCCGGGCGTGGTATTTACGGATTTGGACGAAATTTTTCCGAAGTTTGTAACAGACGCGATGCGTGAGGCGATTCCGATGATGGATAAAAAACTTAAAGGCTTTGCAGACCCGGGGGCGGCGCTTACAGCGCCCGAAACGCGTTCATCATCGCCCGTGAGAATAATCCGCGATAAGGAAACGCTTATGTCCGAAATATACGGCATGTATCCGTGCGGCGAGGGAGCGGGCTATGCAGGCGGAATAACGTCCGCCGCCGTTGACGGAATAAAAGTTGCGGAAAAAATTGCAGAATCGGAATAAAAATGCTTGCATTTTGTAAATATATATGTTATAATGTGCATATAAATGAATATTAAAGGCTATGAAAAAATTAAGTAGGCGCTGTTTCGCCATAAGAGAGCAGAGGTTATTGAGCTGTGAGCCGCTGCGGTAAGAGCAGATGCCGAAATTTCGTTTTGGAGCTGCATTTGTGAAGTCGTATGATGTGTAGCAGATGACGGGCAGTGCCGTTATACACAGTTGAGCGCCGGCGATGTGCCGGAAGTCGGGTGGTACCGCGGAGATTACACACTTCGTCCCAATCGGGGCGGAGTGTTTTTGTATTTATTAATAATGAAAGGACAAATGTTATGAAAGAGAAACTTGAAGAAATCAAGGCTTCCGTCGAGGGCGTTTTAAAAAACGCCAAGGATATGGAGGCTCTTGAACAGATACGAATAAAATATCTGGGCAAAAAAGGTGAGCTTACGGCAGTGTTAAAGGGCATGGGAAAGCTGTCGGCAGAGGAACGTCCGAAAATGGGCGCGCTTGCAAATGAAATAAGAGGCCGTCTGGAAAAAGAAATTGACGAAAAGAAAACGGAAATCGGCGCAGCGCTCGAAAAAGCAAAGCTCAAAGCCGAGGTTGTTGATGTAACAATGCCCGGCAAAAAACATAAAACAGGCAAGCTGCATCCGCTTACAAAAACCATGAACGAAATCGAAGATATATTTATCGGAATGGGCTTTCAGATTGCTGACGGTCCGGAGGTTGAGTACGATTACTACAATTTCGAGGCTTTAAATATTCCGAAAAACCACCCTGCACGTGATACGCAGGACACATTTTATATAGAAGATAATATAGTTTTGAGAACACAGACTTCGCCTATGCAGGTTCGTGTTATGGAGAAAACAAAGCCGCCTATCCGTATTCTTGCGCCGGGACGTGTTTACAGAAGCGATACGGGCGATGCTACACATTCACCTGTATTCCATCAGATTGAGGGACTGGTCGTTGACAAGGGTGTTACCATGGCTGATTTAAAGGGAACTCTTGCGATGATGGCAAAGTCGCTCTACGGCGAGCAGACAAAGGTACGTTTCAGACCGCATCACTTCCCGTTTACGGAACCGTCGGCAGAGATGGACGTAAGCTGTTTTGTCTGCGGCGGCAAAGGATGCAGCGTATGTAAGGGCGAGGGCTGGATTGAAGTGCTCGGCTGCGGTATGGTTCATCCGAAAGTACTTGCAAACTGCAATATAGATCCGGAGGTATATTCGGGTTTTGCGTTCGGTATAGGTCTTGAAAGAATAGCTATGGGTAAATACGATATTGATGATTTGAGATTGTATTTTGAAAACGATAAGAGATTCTTGGATCAGTTTTAATAAATGAAAGGAAGTATCAGAATATGAAATTACCAATGAGCTGGCTTAGCGACTATACCGATATAACAGGTATTACGCCGCATGAGTATGCAGATAAAATGACAATGACAGGCTCTAAGGTTGAGGGCATTGATTATCTCGGCAAATATATAGATAAAGTTGTAACAGGAAAGGTTGTAGAGTGTGAGCCGCATCCGGACAGCGATCATCTTTCGATATGCAAGGTTGACGCAGGTACGGGCGAGCTGCTGCAAATCGTATGCGGCGCTCCTAATGTAAAAGCAGGAGTTATTGCGCCAGTTGCACTTAACGGCGCAGTTTTGCCGGGCGGAGTCAAAATTAAAAAGGGCAAGTTGAGGGGCGTTGAATCTAACGGAATGCTTTGCGCGCATGATGAGTTGGGAATAAGCGAATCGCTTTTGGGGTATGAACCTGAATACGGTATTTTGCTTTTGCCGGAGGATACGCCGATAGGAATGGATATAAAAGACTTGTTCGGTCTTAATGAAAACGTTGTTGAATTTGAAATTACCTCCAACAGACCGGACTGTTTTTCGATAATCGGTTTAGCACGAGAAACGGCTGTTTCGTTTAAAAAGCCTTTTACCGTGCCGGAAGTGAAATTTTGCGAAAACAGTGACAATATAAATGATATTTTGTCGATAGATGTGCAGGATAAGGATAAATGTTTAAGATACTGTTCAAGAGTAATCAAAAACGTAAAGGTAGGTCCTTCGCCGAAATGGATGCGTGAAAGACTTGAAGCCTGCGGTGTGCGTTCGATAAACAACATAGTTGACATAACAAACTATGTGCTTTTGGAATACGGCCAGCCTATGCACGCATTTGATTTAAGAGATTTGTCGGGGCATAAAATAACAGTTCGGCGCGCAAAGGACGGAGAGGTTATAAAAACTCTTGACGAACAGGACAGAACGCTCATAAACGAAGATTTGATTATTGCCGATGCCGACAAGGCGGTTGCGATTGCCGGTGTAATGGGCGGATTTAATTCGGAAATAAAGAATGACACGACAGAGGTGGCATTTGAATCCGCAACCTTTGACGGAGTTTCCGTAAGACTTACGGCGCAGAGAGCGGGACTTAGAACCGAAGCGTCTGCAAGATATGAAAAGGGGCTTGACTATAATAATACGGTACCGGCGCTTGAAAGAGCGTGTCAGCTGGTGGAAGAACTCGGCTGCGGCGAGGTTGTCGGCGGAATGATTGACGTTATGGGTAACGTAAAAGGCGAGAGAACAATCAAATTCCGTCCCGACAAAATAAACGCATTTCTCGGAACGGATGTTTCGGAAGATGAAATGGTAAATATACTGACATCTCTTGAAGTTAAAGTGGACAGAGAAAAAATGCTTTTAACACCGCCGTCATTCAGACCGGATCTTGAAGCAGAGGCGGATATAGCGGAGGAGGTTGCACGTTTCTACGGATATGACGTAATTCCGACAACATTGCTTTCCGGTGAAGCAACAAGAGGAATGAAGAACGAACAGCAAAAGACGGAGGATAAAATCAACGATGTGCTGACCGCACAAGGAATGAACGAAATCTATACGTATACGTTCACATCGCCGTCAATATTCGATAAGCTGAATATTCCTGCCGAAAGCAGTCTCAGAAATACTATAAAAATTTCAAACCCGATAGGTGAGGATACTTCTATCATGCGAACAACAACGATAGCAAGCATGGTTGAGGTTTTGGCAAGAAACTATAATTATCGTAATGCTGACGTAAAGATGTTTGAAACCGCAAAGGTTTATATACCGACGCAAAAGGGACAGTTACCTGACGAACAGGTTATAATAAGTCTCGGTATGTACGGCAGCGTGGACTTCTTTGATATGAAAGGCGTATGCGAGGCACTGTTTGACGCTCTTAATATAAAGGATGCGGAATATACGGCTGTGACGGACAATCCTACGTATCATCCGGGCAGATGCGCAGACATTACGGTAAACGGAAATAAAATCGGTACAATCGGCGAACTGCATCCGTCAGTAGGGCGCAATTTTGGAATTGATGTTCCGTGCTATGTGGGAGAATTAAAGCTTGATGAGCTTATAAAAGCCGAAAACGGTGAGATAAAGTATCATAAGCTGCCCAAATTCCCGACGGTTACAAGAGATTTCTCTATTCTTCTCGATAAGAAAATTCCGGTTGCCGAAATAGAAAAGCTTATGAAGAAAGCGGCAGGAAAGCTGCTTGATGAATTAAAGCTTTCGGATGTTTATGAGGGACATCAGATTCCGGAGGATAAAAAGAGCGTTATGTATAAGGTGGCATTCCGTGCGGATGACCGCAGTCTGACCGGTGAAGAAGCGGACAATCTGCATGATAAGATTGTAAAAAGTCTTGAAAAAAATCTCGGAGCAAAGCTCAGATAAGCATAAAACCGCAAGATTATTAATAGAATATCGTTGGAGGGATGCAGCTTGAAAAAAAGTAAGAATGCAGCCGTAAAATATACGGTTGTAAAAGAACCTTCAAAAGATAAATTGCGTGAATGGCTTATTAACGCTTTAACAAAAGCAAAATAATAAAAATATACCGCATCTTTAAAGATGCGGTATATTTTTATTTCGGGCTGACGTTTTTGGAGGGATTGTTATGAGAATGGTTGCATATTGCAGAGTATCTACCGAGCACGAAGAACAATTAACGTCTTTGAAAAATCAGCAGGATTTCTTTGAGGAATTTGCCGCAAAAAACGGACATACGCTAATCAGACTGTACAGCGATGAGGGAATAAGCGGGAAACAGATGAAGAACAGAACGGGATTTTTGCAGATGCTTGACGATTCAAGGTTTGGAATGTTTGATTTGGTAGTGGTTAAGGATATTTCAAGGTTTGCAAGAAATACACTGGATTTTCTTACAGCAATACGGGAGCTGAAATCAAGAAAAATCGAGGTATTGTTTTTATCTACAAATCAAACTGTGTTGGGAAACAGCGAATTTATACTGACGGTGTTTTCGGCGCTGGCACAGGAGGAATCGGCAAATTTATCGGGGAGGGTTAAATTCGGGAAAATGCAGTCTGCCAAAAAAGGAAAAGTCCCGAATTTTGTTTACGGATATGACAGAACAGACGCATATAATCTGAAAATTAACGAGGAACAGGCAGAGGTTATAAGAAAAATTTTCAACTGGTATGTTTACGGCGGTATAGGTGCAAGGGGGATTTGTACAAAGCTCAGGGAAATGGGTATAAAAAATACAAAAGGCGGAGATTTGTGGCAGGAAAAAACCATTCGGCGGATTTTAAAAAATCCGTTGTATAAAGGCACTCTTATAAGCAGAAAAAGCGAGGGTGTGGACTTTATTACGGGGGAAAGAAAGGCGCTTTTGCCTGATGAGGACTATATATTCAGAAAAGATGAATACCGAATAATCAATGATGAGGAATTTTATGCGGCGCAGAGAATTATTGAGGAAAGAGCGGATTTTTACAAATCAAAAAATCCGTGTGGCAGGACGAGTGCGGCATATCCATACAGTACGCTTATATGCTGTGAGAATTGCGGCTATTCATACACAAGACGGCTTTCACGAGGTGTGGAACAGTATGCGTTTTGGAAATGCAGCGGAAGAAATGCTCACGGCAGCGAGTTTTGCCAAAATAAAACAATAGTGCTGGAAAATGAGCTTGGTGTGTTTTTAAAACAGTATATTTTGAGCCGAATAAAAAATTTTGCTGAAATTGAAGAATTTATAAATATCCGAATCGGTGAGCGTGAGGGGGAAAGAGAACAAATTGCGGAAAAGCTTACAAAAATGCGAAGAATGAAAGATAAATATACGGATATGTATGTAAACGAAATTATTACGCTTGATGAATTAAAAACAAAAACAAAAAAACTGTGCAGCGAGATTAAAAAACTGGAAAGCCGATTGGAAAAAGAAACGGATAAAACGGAAAAACTTTCCGTTTCAAAGGGAATAGAAATGATTATTTCGGATGATGAATATGCAAATGCCGAATTAAAAAGGCTGATACGGAAGATTTCTGTCAGTGACAATGGGGAAGTGACGATTGAATTTTTGATTTAAAGTTACATAATGCCGTCGGTAGCCGAGGTGGTTGACCCGATAACACTCGGTTCAAAGCTCGTTGACGTATGCGACAACAAGTGCTGCTGCTGTGACGATGATTTCGATTTGTCATCGATTCCGTCATCAGTAGCAAGGGTGTTTGACTGTCCTCTGGTTGTCGGCGGAGAGTCAAAGAGAGTTTTCGTATCGATAGGCGTATTCTCGATAATTAAGCTTGAACGCCGTGTTCAGCTGCTTATTCCGTCATATGATTTCTGTATTCCGCAGAAAGAGTGTGTAGGCGCAAGCGATGATACGCCGTGTGATTTGTTTGACAGAATCCAGTTCCCGGTAGACGAATTTTTCCCACCGGCAAAGAGCGAGTTCGTGGATTGCAAAAATCCCGACCCGACAGCAGGAGCGGTAATATCGCCTATAAATGACTGCGATTGATTATTCAACGGCAGAGACTTGTCTCTGCCGTTGCTTTTTTGCGCTAATGTCATCGAAAAAAGCTTTTGTATATTGTTTAATTTGCCATTAAAAATCTATAGATATTGACAAAGTAAGGATTTTTTGTTACTATATAGATATTAAAGTTTGAAAGGATATGAATGCAATGTCAGCACCAAAGGTTGCCCTGATTATGGGGTCGGATTCCGATTTGGAAAAATTAAAGGGATGTATCACAAAATTAAAATCATTCAAAATAGAAGTAGATGTAAACGTAATATCGGCTCACAGAACGCCCGATAAAGCGGCAGAATTTGCGAAAAATGCCGAAAGGAACGGCATAGAGGTTATAATTGCGGCAGCCGGAATGGCAGCGCATCTTGGCGGAGTGCTGGCGGCGCATACAACTGTGCCTGTTATAGGTATTCCGATAAAATCTACGCTTGACGGCATGGACGCATTGCTTGCGACAGTTCAGATGCCTCCCGGAATACCGGTTGCAACGGTGGGAATAGACAACGGCACAAATGCGGCAATTCTTGCGGCACAAATGCTTTCTTTAAAATATGACTATTTAAAGGATGTGTTAAAGGAAGAAAAACAAAAAATGGTTGACGGCGTAGAGAAAAAGAATGCCAAGGTAAAGTCTATTGCGGAAGAATTATAATAATCAGAGAGGAATTTATAAAGATGAGTGAAAATGCGTATAAACAGGCAGGCGTTGACGTTGAAGCGGGATATGAGTCGGTAAGACTTATAAAGGATGACGTTAAAAGAACGGCGATTGAAGGAGTTTTGGGCGGCATAGGCGGCTTCGGCGGATTGTTTGAAATTTCAAAGGATTATAAAAATCCTGTTCTTGTAAGCGGCACAGACGGTGTCGGAACAAAGCTGAAATTGGCTTTTCTGATGGACAAGCATGATACAATCGGACAGGACTGCGTAGCGATGTGTGTAAATGATGTTGCGTGTTCGGGTGCAAAACCGATATTTTTTCTGGATTACCTTGCTGTCGGCAAAAATGTTCCGGAAAAAATTGCGCAGATTGTCAAAGGCGTTGCTGACGGATGTGTGAAAGCAGGATGTGCACTTGTAGGCGGCGAAACGGCGGAAATGCCTGGATTTTATCCTGTTGATGAGTATGATTTGGCAGGATTCAGCGTCGGTGTAGTGGAAAAGGATAAAATAACTGATGGTAAACGTGCAAAAGCCGGTGATGTGCTTATAGGAATAGCTTCAAGCGGAATACATTCAAACGGTTACTCGCTTGTAAGAAAGCTGTTTGGGCTTAATGAGGACGGAGCGAAAGAAAAGCTTAACGAATATTCGGAAGAATTGGGAATGAAAATCGGCGAAGCATTGCTTACTCCGACTAAAATATATGTAAAGCCGCTCTTAAAGCTGATTGATGAAGTGGGGATAAACACTGTTTCGCATATAACCGGCGGCGGTTTTATCGAAAACGTACCGAGAATGTTACCCGACGGGCTCAAAGCGGTAATTAAAAAGGGTACATGGGAAATACTGCCGATATTTAACGTGCTGCAAAAATTAGGCAATGTCCCCGAAAGAGATATGTACAATACCTTTAACATGGGTATCGGAATGATTGCGGCAGTTGATGCGGATAAGGCGGATACGGCTGTAAAAAGTCTTACGGAGGCAGGCGAAACCGCATATATTCTCGGCGAGCTGCAGCAGGGTGAAAAGGGCGTTGAAATTGTTGATGAAGCAAGCGGAGAGGTAATTAGGTAATGAAAAAGATAGGTGTGCTTGTTTCTGGCGGCGGTACAAACTTGCAGGCGCTTATTGACGCACAGAACAGCGGAAAAATCAAAAGCGGCAAAATTGTAACGGTTGTCAGCAATAAAGAAGGCGTGTATGCGCTTGAACGCGCAAAGGCGGCAGGAATAGACGCAAAGGTTATAACAAAAAAATCCTGCGGCGGCAGCAGTGAAGAATTTAATAAGGCGCTGTGCGGATATATGAAGGAAAAAGGCGTGGACATTGTGGTTCTTGCGGGCTTTCTGGCAATTCTTGAAGGCGAGTTTTTATCCGAATACAAGGACAGGATAATAAATATTCATCCGTCATTGATACCGTCGTTTTGCGGAGACGGATTTTACGGATTAAAGGTACACCGTGCGGCTCTTGAATACGGAGTAAAGGTAACGGGAGCAACCGTGCATTTTGTGAATGAGGTTACTGACGGAGGAAAGATAATACTTCAAAAAGCGGTATACATAAATCCTGATGATACGGCGGAAACTTTGCAGAAACGCGTAATGGAGGAAGCAGAGTGGAAAATTCTTCCGCAAGCGGTTGAAATGGTTTGCGCAGGTGAAGAAATATAATAACAAACAAAAGCTGTGAATTTTTTTGCGGCTTTTGTTCTTTTTTGGGTACAGGCTTCATATAATTATATTGGAGTGATGTTATGTTAAAACTTGGCAGGCATGTTTATGTGCATTTTCTTACGGTGGCGCTGATTTTGGTGTGCGCCGCAAACGGCAGACTATTTGAGATAACGGCGGCATATATCGTTATGATGCTGCATGAACTTGCACATCTTACTGCCGCACTTGCAATAGGCCTGCATATTTCGCATATTGCCATTTATCCGTTCGGCGTGAATTTAAGGCTGAAAAATAAAATGATTTATTCAACCGCGGACGAAATTATATTGTATGCCGCAGGACCTTTGTGCAATGCGGTTTTTGCGCTGATTTCAATGGCGCTTTACGCGCATTCGGGGCGTTATTGCTTTCAATATATGTACATCTTAAATGCCGCATTATTCTTTGTAAATCTTCTGCCTGCCGTGCCGCTTGACGGCGGCATTATTATGAAGAAGATTTTGACAAATTTTTTTGGCTTTAAAACAGCACAGCGTGTTATGACAGCGATTTCTGTGTGCCTTGCGGCTGCGCTTTTGACGGCAGGGGGATATATTATATATGTTACGCGCTGCAACTATTCCGTAATGCTGCTTTCAGCGCTTGTTATCGGGAATGTTTTTACGCAGAAAGAAAAATACAACCCGGATTATATGAAAGAGCTTATGTTTTACAAAAACAAGAAGAAAAAGAAAGTGTCGGTTGTGGTGGCGGATAAAGAGATTTCAGACTTTGCATTGTCAAAGAGATTAGATTTTGGCCGATATAATGTTGTGTTTAAAGTAGATAAGAAAGGGAAAATAGCAGATATCATAACCGAGTTGGAGATTATGAACAATTTACTTGGATAAATATATGCAAAACTAACAAAACTTTAAAAAGTACTGGAAATAAAAAAGAGAGTGTGTTATAATTACTAATGAAACAAAGTATAGAAGGGTTGTTGTATGTCAACAAATAAGAAAACGAAAAATAAACGTGCAAAATCCGCAAAAAGAGTAAAGGCGGAGAAAAAAGATTATTTGAGTGCATACATGATTGTTCTTTCGCTTTTGGCTTTGTTCTTCGGAATTTTCATGTATGTGAACGGAGAAGGCGGAATAGTAAGCAGCGCAGTAAAATATGCGGTTTGCGGTCTGTTCGGTCGGGTCGGACTGTTTTTGCCTTTGGTAATTGCAGGATTAACGATATATCTCGGAAAATTTAAAAATATAAGAAAATTCTGGCTTAAATTAGCTTTGGTTTTACTTTTAATGATGAATATGTCTGCATTAATCGGTCTGTACCAAGACAGTAATGCGGCAGATGCGTTTTTTACCGGAGGTAATGACTGCATCGGCGGCGGAGCGTGCGGTGCGGCGATTGCGTGGCTGTTTACAATGCTTATTCGTAAGGGAGGCGCCTATATAGCGCTGTCACTGACAATGGTGTTTCTTGCAGGTGCAATTACCGGAGTCCCTGTTTTTGCATACATAGGGAAGTTTATAAAGAATACGGCAATGAGCGCACAGGAGAAATACACCGATTATCGTGATTTGCACGAGAACGACGAGGTGCGTTCCGTAAAGCCGCGTGCGGAGAAAAAACACAGTGTTTCGGCTGTTGAAGCGGCAAATTCTTTTGCAGAAGACAATGCTGAGACAAAAAACGATGCAGATCAAAAGTCAAAAAAGAAAAAGACCGGCATACAAGACACAGATATGTCTTTGCCGGAGGTTTTTGATGAAAATCTCGAAAGCAAAGGCAGAATCGAATCCGACGGAATAGATGAAGTTTTCGGCGCATTGGAAAAGAAAACAGAAGATAAGTGTGAGCCGAAAATCGAACAAAAGAAAAATACGGAAAATCAAGAAATTGCAGAAGAAAAAGCTGACAGTATTACAAAAGCAGAACAGGAAAAATATCACAAAGAATTTAACGAAGCAATAGAAAAACCTGTTGTAAAGTATGTATTTCCGCCGCTTTCACTTTTAAATCCGAAAAAGAATGCGTCTTCGGATCATAGAGAGGAAATGCGCCGGACGGCCGAAAAGCTGATAAGCATACTTGATGATTTTAACGTCAAGGCAAAGCTTTTGCAGGTAACACAGGGACCTACCGTAACAAGATATGAAATACAGCCGGATACGGGAATAAAGCTTTCAAAAATTGTCGGACTTGCCGATGATTTGGCGCTTAATCTGGCGGTATCGACCGTTTTAGTGGCGCCTGTACCGGGAAAAGCAGCCGTAGGTGTGGAAATACCGAATAAAAAAGTAAGTTCCGTTTCGATTCGGGAAATGCTTGAATCAAAAGAATTTAACGGTGCAAAATCAAAGCTTACCGTTGCACTCGGTAAGGACATTGGAGGCAATGTGGTTGTCGGTGATGTGGCAAAATGGCCGCACGTGCTGATAGCCGGCGCTACGGGTTCCGGTAAGAGTGTTTGCATAAATACGATTGTCACAAGTATTTTGTACAAGGCGTCACCGGAGGATGTCAAGCTTATAATGGTTGACCCTAAGGTGGTTGAATTGGGTGTATATAACGGAATACCACATTTGCTGGTTCCTGTTGTCACAGAACCGAAAAAAGCTGCCGGCGCTCTTAACTGGGCAGTTTCGGAAATGATGCGCAGGTATGATTTGTTTAAAAATACCGGTGTGCGAAAGCTTGAGTCATATAATAAGCTTATGGAAACAACCGGCGGAGAAAAAATCCCGCAGTTGGTTATAATTATAGATGAGTTGGCTGACCTTATGATGGTTGCAGCGAAAGAAGTTGAAGACTACATATGCCGTCTTGCGCAGCTTGCGCGTGCGGCAGGTATTCATCTGATAATTGCAACGCAGCGTCCGTCTGTGGACGTTATCACGGGTCTTATCAAGGCAAATATCCCGTCGAGAGTGGCTTTTGCCGTATCGAGCCAGGTAGACAGCCGTACAATTATAGATCGCGGCGGCGCAGAAAAGCTTTTAGGTATGGGTGATATGCTTTATTATCCGACAGGTTCAAGAAGCGCTATACGTGTTCAGGGTGCGTTTGTCAGTGATGAAGAAATTGAAAAAATAATTGAATTTATAAAGCGTAATGTCGGCGATGTTCATTACAGCGATGACCTTGCCGAACAGATTGAACGCTGTGCAGCAGGTGAAAACGGAGTTACTCCCGATGTCGAGGAGGACGGAGATCAGCTTTTACCGGATGCAATTGCTCTCGCTGTTGAGCTTGGCAAAATATCAACTTCTATGATTCAGAGAAGATTGGGAGTGGGGTATTCAAGAGCAGGTCGTATAATTGACCAGATGGAGGCACGCGGAATAATTTCGGGCGCTAACGGTTCAAAGCCGAGAGATGTTCTTATCAGTCATGCTGATATGCCGATGCAGTCGGCGGCAGGTGACTTTGACGAGGACGAAGATGTTAATGACGCAATGGAGTTATAAATGGATAAAAACGGTTTTTTGCCTGTGTGTCGGGAGGATATGGAAAAAAGAGGTTGGAAACAGCTTGATTTTCTGTATATCGTAGGCGATGCGTATGTTGACCATTCGAGTTTCGGACACGCTATTATTTCGAGAGTGCTTGAAAAACATGGCTATAAGGTAGGGATTATTGCTTTGCCGGACTGGCACAGTGCAGATGATTTTAAGCGTCTTGGCAGACCGAAGCTGGGAGTATTGGTATCTGCCGGAAATATGGACAGCATGGTTAATCATTATACCGTAAGCAAAAAACGCCGAAGCGATGACGCTTATGCGCCGGGGAATAAAGCCGGTATGCGTCCAGATAGAGCAACGATTGTTTATTGTAACCGTGTGAAAGAGGCATTTGGCAACATTCCGATATTAATTGGCGGTGTTGAGGCAAGTCTCAGACGGTTTGTACATTATGATTATTGGGATGATAAGCTCAGACGTTCGATTTTGTTTGATTCAAGAGCCGACATTCTTATGTACGGCATGGGAGAGAAACAGATTGTAGCTGTTGCGGACAGGCTCCGCGACGGAGTGTCTGTTAAGGAAATAACCGATATTGCAGGAATTTGCTATATATCCGATGACTATGACGAGAAAAATTCAGTTGTAATACCGTCATACGAGGAATGTCTGGAAAGCAAACGTGCATATGCCGAATCTTGCAGAATACAATATACCGAGCAAAATCCTTATATCGGAAAAACGGTCGTGCAAAAACACGGCGGCAGGTATTTGATTCAAAATCCGCCGATGAAACCGCTTAATACTGAGGAATTAGATGAAGTATACGGTTTGCCGTATATGAATAACTATCATCCTATGTATGAAGAAACGGGCGGTGTAAAAGCTATTGAGGAAGTCAGATTTTCTCTTGCAATTAATCGCGGATGTTACGGTAACTGCAATTTCTGTGCATTGGCATTTCACCAGGGAAGGATTGTTACATCAAGGAGTGATGAATCGATTATTCGTGAGGCAAAACGCATGGTGAAAAATCCTGAATTTAAAGGATATATTCACGATGTAGGAGGGCCGACAGCAAATTTCAGAGAGCCTGCCTGCGAAAAACAGTTAAAGGCAGGAGCTTGTAAAAACAGGCAGTGTCTTTTTCCAAAACCGTGTCCGAATATGAAAATCAATCATTCCAAATATTTGGCGCTGTTGCGAAAGCTTCGCAAAATAGACGGTGTAAAAAAAGTATTTATACGCTCGGGAATAAGATTTGATTATCTTATTAATGATAAAGATGATACATTCTTTAATGAACTGTGTAAGTTTCATATAAGCGGTCAGCTGAGGGTTGCACCGGAACATATCAGTGATAATGTTTTAAAATATATGGGAAAACCCGAAAACAGCGTTTATGACAAATTTGCGGAAAAGTTTTGCAAAATAAACGAAAAACTCGGACTGAAGCAGTATATAGTTCCGTATCTGATGTCAAGCCATCCGGGCAGTACGCTTCATGATGCGGTAAGGCTTGCGGAATATTTGAATTTACATCATATAAATCCGCAGCAAGTGCAGGATTTTTATCCGACACCCGGAACAATTTCAACGTGTATGTTTTATACAGAGCTTGACCCCTTTACGATGAAAAAGGTGTATGTTCCGAAAAAGCCGTATGAAAAGGCGATGCAAAGAGCACTATTGCAATTTAAAAATCCTGATAATTATAAATTGGTTTATGATGCGCTTGTAAAAACAGGCAGAACCGATTTAATAGGTTATCATGAACGTTGCCTTATACGTCCTCCAAAGGGCGGTATCACAGAAAATAACAGGAGAAATAATCATGGCAAAGCTTCTTATGGGAAAGGAAGTTTCCCAACGGATAAAAGACGAAATAAAGGAAGAAGTTCAGAAATTAAAAAAACAGGGAATAAATCCCGGACTTGCTGTAATCATCGTGGGCGATGATCCTGCGAGCAGGGTTTATGTAAATAATAAAAAGAAAGCCTGCGACTATTGCGGTATTTTATCGGAAGAATATGCATTAAGCGCAGATACGACACAAGATGAATTATTAGCGCTTATAGAAAAGCTTAATAACAATGAACACATATCGGGAATATTGTGTCAGTTGCCGTTGCCGAAGCACATAGATGAACAGGCTGTCATAAATACAATAAATCCTCAAAAGGATGTAGACGCGTTTCATCCGGTAAATGTCGGAAAGATTATGACGGGTGATTATGATTTTGTACCGTGCACTCCTGCCGGAGTTATGGAACTGATTAAAGAATCGGGAATTGATGTAACAGGCAAAGAATGTGTTATTGTAGGAAGAAGTAACATTGTAGGAAAACCTATGTCGATGTTACTTTTGCACAAAAACGGAACGGTAACAGTATGTCATTCAAAGACAGTTAACTTAAAAGAAAAGGTAAAACGAGCCGATATTCTTGTTGCGGCAGTAGGCAAACCTAATTTTATAACAGGTGATATGATAAAAGAAGGCGCTGTGGTAATAGATGTCGGAATAAATCGCATTGCTCCGAAAAAATTGGTCGGAGATGTGGATTTTGAATCTGCACAGCAGGTTGCGGCAGCTATAACGCCTGTTCCGGGCGGTGTAGGGCCGATGACTATTGCAATGCTTATGAAAAATACTGTAAAGGCAGCGATATTAAATAACACAAAATAGGCTGCACATTTTATATTTTGGTTATTGGCTTGAGGATTGATCGTGTACTGGTCGTCTTGACATCTCTCTCAACAGTCCACGGTCAATCCGAGAGCTTAATAATAGCAATAAGAGCAGGATTTGCTCTGCTCTTATTGTTTCCTGCATCAGTAGAACATATTGATTTTTTCAATATGTTCTATTGTTTTTTTTAGAGATTTTTGCTTACAGTAGGGAAGGGGAGACAAAATAGAATTTGCGAGCAGTAGTGTATTTGTGCAATATAATAAGCTCTATAATATCCCGTTGTTAGTAGATATTATAGAGCCTATAAATATAAAATTACTTGTTCAGATAATTGTATACAAGCACTGCCGCTTCTGCACGCGTCAGCTTGTCTGACGGATTGAAGTTTCCGTTTTCATCGCCGCTTATAACGCCCGTTGCTGCTAAAATCGCGACATAACCCTTATTTTCGGTAACATCGTTAAACGGTGTTACATATATATCGTCATATTTTGCATATTCTCCGGCACCCATTGCTTTAACCATTTCAACCGCAGCCTGACTGCGTGTTATCTCGGCTTTCTTTTCCTCGTCGGAGACTTTGTCCGTTCCTCTGTGGAATACATCCAGCATAAGAGCGTCAAAATCTTCTTTTGTGATGTAATCGTTCGGTCTGAATTTTTCACCCTCAAAGCCTATGCCGAATTTAGCAAGCTTTTCGATCATGTCCTTTGCATAATGTCCGTCAAGGTCATTATATTTATATTTGTTATCCTTTTCCTCCTCATTGCGGTAATTTACCATTTTTCCGGTAAGTGCATTGAGGTTTATTGTTCCGTCAAAGGAATACAAAAGATATGCTTTTTTGTCTCTTTGCGGCATATAAAGCTTTTCATACGGTACAGCTGCAAAAATTTTATTTGCTGCTTCTTCTGCATTTATTGCATTGTCAAGTGACGGAAATTCAGCATTTGTTGTATAATTTACACTGTAACTTACAAGCTTGCCGTTTTTGTCTGTGTAGGCATACGCATCGTCGCAGTCAACTCTTACTCCGTTTACATAACGTGAAAGTGAATCGCCGTTTTCTTTGTATTCGCCGCTTATTGACGGAGCAAGCGCTTTTAATGCTTTTTCAGCCGTCTTGGCGTCTTTTGTTACGTCCTCATTGTCGATGGTGTCACTGTACTTCGACAAACCGTAAACTTCACCATTTTTTGCGTTTGCTGTTACATATGCACTTGATTTGTCATCATCAGAGAATGTCATTTCATATGTATACAAGTTTTCGTCGGTGTAGCTTCTGAGCAGCTGAATATTTGTAAGTTTAAGCTTGCTTGATATACCGATAAGCTTGTTTGCACGGATTTTCTTTTCCATTTCAGCTTGTGGTATCAAACCTGCAATCTTGTCAATTTCGGCTTGTTCAGCTTTCGAGAATGAAGAACCACCTCCGGAATTTGAATCCTTTGCCGCTGCTTTCAACGTACTTTCTCTGAAAATCCAAATGTCGTTTTCCGGCTCGAAAACTTCGCCAGTTACAGCATCTATGTATTTTTCACCGTCTTTAAGTGTGTATGCGGGATAGAAAACTATCTTTCTGTTATCGTTATAATATTTGTAAACAAGTTCAAATCCCAGCTTTTCCAAAAACGCCGCCTGAGCCTGTTCCGGTGTGGTTATTTTTTCTTCTCCGCCCTCAAATTCATCTATATCAGACCAATGAAGATTAAAGCTTTTAATTTGGTCGCTTTCCATGCACACAGAACCACTGTCTCTTGCAACCTTTATGCCGTTATATTCTCTTTCAACCGGAAAATACAAGCCGTAATCATTTAATGCTTCATCCGTATCAAGAACTTTCAGGTCTAAGTCGGGATTCAGCTTTTTTACGAAATTTTCTGCATCTGCTTTAAGTTTTGCATAATCATTTTTCGGAAATGCAGGCTTATCGTTGTAGCTTGTTCTCTTGGTATAATCATATTCATTATATGACGTTATAACTTTATCGGACGTACAGGTTATATTAAGTCCTTTTTCTCCGTCATCGCTTTCCGACCACCATGAAAATTCATACACTGTTTTGTATTCATTTTCGTAGCTGTTACTTTGGAATTTATCCGTTTCGGGAACCTCCACACGCGATTTGACAGCGTTTAGAACCTCTGCCATTTCATCCGACTGCGCTGCACTTACAGGCACGATCATTGCCGCCGCCATTGTTGCCGCCAAAACGGCTGATAAAATTTTTTTCATTTTCTCAACTTCCTTTCTTTTTTTGTTTTTTGTCTGTTGTTTACCCTTTCATATATAATACTTTTTAACAGGCTAAAAGGTTGCATTAATTTAAAAAAAATTTTTAATTATTAAATCCGTTCAAAAGACGTGAAGCATATTCTCCGTTTACCGTTTCCCAGCCGAAACTGTAATCCTTAACTCCGGATTCGAGCAGACTTTTATGCACAAGGTTATAAGTGCTCATCGGTACAGATGATGTATATACCTGTACCTCTTTCATATCCTGAATCATAAATTCAATCGCTCCGTCCTCGCACTTTCCGAAACGGCATGATCTATCCTGCATTTTTTCCTCGTCCTGCATAAGAACCATAAGTTTTAAAACCTCTATGGTTTTGTCATTTAAACCGCTGTCAAAAATCAAGATTTTCTCGAGCAGTTCATTATAATCCGTCACAAATCTGAGATTATATCCGCTAAGCTTTTTGATTTCTCCCGATTCTGCGGAGGATTTGCAGATTTCATCATACAGCTTTTTTTTAATTTTTGCATCATTGCACGGCGAAAAAGAAATCATAAGCTTTTTATCCTCGTCATGATACAACAGCGGTGACGGCATAAGTCCGGTGTGCGAACACGAAGGACAATGAAAAATATTAACCTTTCCTTTGAGTAAATCGTGCTTTAAATCTTCGCTGTCCTTTACTGTAATTGAATTCCAGACCGTTATATCGCTCATTTGTCCGCATTTCGGACATTTTATACTTTGCTTTGTATTTATACTCATACTATAATCTCCTATAAAATCAAAAGGCTGCTGCATCAGGCGCAGACCTGTCCGATCCGTTCCCCTGATGCAATCAGCCCGAAAAATCTTTTATTCAGCAACCACTCTGTGGAAAACTTTTTTACCTTTTTTAATAATCATGCCGTTTTCGCCAAGCATATCAGCAGTAACAACACCGTTTACATCGGCGTATTTTTTATCGTTTATCGATAATCCGTTCTGCTGAACAAGACGTCTTGCTTCGCCCTTTGAAGAAAGCAGACCTGTTTTTACGAGCATATCAAGCACACCCATTCCGACAACATCGGCAATGACTGTAGTAGGCATATCCTCCGAAATACCGCCGTTTGCGAATACTGCTTCTGCCGTTGCCTTTGCTTTTTCGGCTTCTTCTTCGCCGTGGACAAGCTTTGTAACTTCATAAGCAAGAATTTTCTTTGCTTTATTAAGCTCCTGACCCTCCCATTTTTCCATTTCTCTTATTTCGTCCATAGAAACAAATGTGAGAAGCTTTAAGCATTTTATAACATCGGCATCCTGTACGTTTACCCAATACTGATAAAAATCATACGGCGATGTCTTTGCGGGGTCAAGCCATACGGCGCCGGACTGCGTTTTACCCATTTTCTTTCCTTCGCTGTTTGTAAGCAGCGTAAAGGTCATTCCGTAAACCTGTTTCTGATCCTTTCTTCTGCAAAGCTCAAGCCCGCCGAGGATATTACTCCACTGGTCGTCACCGCCAAGCTCTATTTTACAATCATATTTTCTGTTGAGCATAAGAAAATCATAGCTCTGCATAAGCATATAGTTAAATTCCAAAAATGACAGACCTTTTTCAAGTCTTTGCTTAAAACACTCGGCTGCAAGCATTTTATTTACCGAGAAACATGAACCGATGTCGCGCAAAAATTCAATATAATTCAAATCCAAAAGCCAATCTGCATTATTTACCATGAGCGCTTTTCCGTCAGAAAAGTCAATAACTTTTGAAAGCTGCTTTTTAAAACATTCGCAGTTATGGTCAATGACCTCTTTGGTCATCATCTGACGCATATCCGTTCTTCCTGAAGGATCGCCTATATGTCCCGTACCGCCTCCTACAAGGGCAATAGGTCTGTGCCCGTGCATCTGCATATGGCGCATAACAACCATTTGCAGAAAATGTCCTACATGAAGGCTGTCTGCCGTCGGGTCAAATCCGATATAGAACGTAACTTTTTCCTTTCCTAATAATTCTCTTATTTCCTGTTCGTGCGTTGTTTGAGCAATCAAGCCGCGTTCCAGCAAAACGTCATATACATTTCCCTGCATATGTTTTTCCTCCTTTTTGTAGTTTAACAATCATTGGTATTTAATACCGCATTATTATATTATACACTATTAAAGAATATTTTGCAAGCTTTTTTTATACTTGTAAAAAACATTTAACCTATCAGAATTTCCTCCATGGTTCTTTTCGGAACGTGTGAATTTTCTTCTTCATCAAAGTAATATTTAACGTTGTTATTCTGAATGTCAAACACTTCGCCTTTCTGCGCCGGATAACCTACCGCAAGCAGATACGAAACATAATACTTGTCCTCCAATGCCAGCAGCTCTTTAATTGCAGGTCTGTTAATTGCTCCGAGCCAGCACGTTCCCAGCCCTAAATCCTCTGCCGCAAGCATCATTGTTGCGATAGCCGAACCGCAGTCAACCTCCGATTTTTCTGCCGGCTTTATTGAAGTGTCCGTTAATACGGCAATATACACAAGCGGTCTTTCATTCTCAGCTGGTTCCCAGCCGCTCAGATACCCCGCCCATTTTGTCAGGGGATATATGTCCTTATCCCTGCTGTCAACTATCATATATTTTAACGGCTGCATATTTGCGGCAGTTGCGGCAAAACGTGCCGCATTTATAAGTTTATCAAGCTTTTCTTTTTCTACCTCTTTCTGCACAAATTTTCTTACAGTTCGTCTTTCTTTTGCTGCATCACAAACGTTCATAACCTTGAATACTCCTTTCATAATTGCCTTTTTTATTATTATATACCTTTTTTTATTATTTTGCAAATTTTTTCGTGAATAATGTATTAAAAAATAAACAAAGAATTGACATTTCCAGAACGGTCAGCAGAAAAAGAACACAAGGGAAATTTGTGCAAGATTATGAAAGGACTGGAAGTAAAGAATTTTCATGACCTTAAAGATGTGTTTGAGATGATGGCGGGAGAAATGCATGAAAACGGTCTTGACGGAGAACCTGATGATGAACTTGGTTATATCAAGTATGATTATCACAATAAAGAGGGCGAAAACAGCCGTAGTGGGTATTCTAAAAAGACCCTTAAAACAAGCTTTGGCGAAACAAAGATTAAAGCGCCGCGAGGCAGGGATGGTGAATTTGAACCGCAGCTTGTTAAGAAGAATCAAACATTCTCAAAATTCCTTAAATAAAACGGGCAGGGGATAAACATCCTCCGCCCGTTTTGACTGCAGAATCAATCGTTTGTTGTGGAATATTCGCTTTCAAGAACTTCCCAGTCCTTGTTTTCTCTTAATGAAATCCATGTTTCATCATCAGTATCATTTTCACGTGTATAGTTATGTGAGTTTGTAGCCTCCTGGATTGCTGTGTAGTACCAAGCATCGGGAGTATTATCCGACCATTTAACCATTGCATCGCTAACAGCGGCCATACCTTCAATCGATACGTGTCTGTTAAGTGCATTATTAATCAGAGTCATAGCTTCTGCACGGTTTATAGCAATGTCCGGTCTGAATGAGTTATCTTCATAACCATTTACCCAGCCTGTAACCTTTGCTCTGTTTATATATTCGCTTGCCCAATGACCTGAAATATCACTGAACCACTCGCCGCCGGAATATCTGCCGCCGATAAATCTTGCCATTATTGTAGCAAATTCTGCTCTTGTGATGGGAGCATCCGGTTTGAATGTGCCGTCTTCATAACCTGTCAGAACACCTGCGTTTGTCATTGTTGAAACAGCATTATTATACCAGCTTGAAGCCTGAACATCAGAATAGCTGTTTGTCTGCGACCATACCTGGCGTCTTGTATCATCTGTGAGCAGTCTGAATACTATTGTTGCAACTTCTGCACGCGTAATATTTCCTGTGGGTTTAACCTCACCGTCGGGATAGCCTACAACGTATGCAAAGTGGTCGCTGTCGTTGAGTTTAACGGTTGTTTCCGGTTTAGCCGGAGTAAGTGTAGTTGACGGAGCTTTCGGTGTTCCTGTCGGAGCCGGAGTTTCCTTTGACGGAATTCCCGGTGCAATTGCGCCGCCCGAACCGCCGCCTGTACCACCGTCTGTGCTGCCGGTGTGGGGCTTCTTTGTAGGCGTAGGAGTTGAAAGAACCACGCTTTCATAGATATTGTTCTTATCTCTGCCTGTATCGCCGCCTGCAAGTAACTGAACAGCATTATAGTTTACGGTTGCAAGTGTGTCGGAATAATCTCCCGATGCTGCGGCAAGTTCTCCGTTTATTTTCGTAGAACCTGTCATTTTTCCTATAACAGTGTGCATTCCGAGACCTGTTATAGTTACATTCGGGCAGGTATACGTCATGTCTTTGAGATATGTATCAAGATTATCGTTAAGAGCCTTGCCTTCTACATACATTTTTGATGCTGAAAGATTGTTTATATCTATATCATCAATTGAAGTAGCGGGATCTTTTACCATAAATGTAATGGTAAGCTTGTTACCTGAAAGCTCACGCTTTGTATCAATAAACAGGTTCTTTGCTTCGTCATTAAAACCCTGCATTTTACCTACCGTTGTTGCCTCGGCAGGGAGCGTCATTGTTGACGGAAATTCAACAGTAACTGCAAATTCACCCGTGACACGCAGATGGTCAAGCTCATTGAGCAGAGCAGTATCACCGCTGCATAAGCCCTGTGCAAGCGTCCAATATGTTTCAAATTTTGTTCTTACCGATTCCATGTAGAGGATAGTTCTGTAATCGAAGGTGACAGAAGATTTGATATCGCTTACTTCAACACTTACCGGACCGTCGTCAAACGTACCGCCGGATTCTCTGAGTTCCATGTCGGTATCCACATCGATTGTGCTTTCTTTATATTTTGTATCATATCCCGGGATTGCCTTGAGCAAATCTTTAACACTGCCGGCTGCAAAAACCGGTGATACGCATGATACAGATAAAGCAGCTGCAACGCATAGAGATAGCAGTTTCTTTTTCATAAATCATACACTCCTTTGAAAATATATTCTACTAAGCTTATTATAGTATATTTACGGCATATTGTCAAGTGAAATCAATCCAAAAAATTTTAAAGTATGAATATTTTTCACCTTTTCCGCAGCTTGTCCATAAAGCTTTTTTTATTAAACGATATAAAATCCGATTCGGATATTTCATCGCCTTTTACAACCTTTTCGGCATTGGATATAAAATAATCCATGCAGTCTTCGCCGTAGTTTTTGATTATTTCCGCACGAGCCTTTGCGAGATTGGGCGCTCTTGATGAGGTGTTGTGCATATCGCTCCCAAGAAGATGAGCACGTTTGGACGCGACAAGTTCGCGCACGAATTTTTTTCTGAAAGAATCCAAAAAGCCCTCGGCATTAATCTGATAAAGCACATTAAGTTCAAAGAGGGAATTGAGCAGCTTTTTATCGTGCATAACATAACGGTCTATGTGTGCTATAATAGGAATATAGCTGCGTATGGTAAGTTTGTAGACTGCTTCGATATGCCATTCCTTCCACTCGTCCCACGGCATCTCAATCATTATGTAGTTTGTATTGTTTATGCAAGCTTTTCGCGTTTCTTCGTATTCCGAAACGTCGGTAAGCATATTAAGTTCACAGCCGGAATAAA
Source organism: uncultured Clostridia bacterium (assembly GCA_934476675.1). Classification (GTDB taxonomy): domain Bacteria; phylum Bacillota; class Clostridia; order UBA1381; family UBA1381; genus UBA4716. The sequence continues at coordinate 63,887 of CAKSOE010000004.1, forward strand.
CAGGAATTTCATTTTGTGCCGCTTTAAGTTCCGACAGCCGTTCATCACGTCGGCGTGCAAATTCGGAAATATTATCGCCGGTCTGCGGGTAACAATGCGATGTTGAAATTATTCCGCTTATGCCGTCGGCTTTACTAAGTTCCAGCATTTTAAGCGACATTTCCATGTCCTTTGCTCCATCGTCAAAGGCAGGGAGTATATGTGCGTGACAGTCAATCATCATCATTCCTCCGTTTCAAATTAAAAAGCATCCGAAGTGCAGAAAATATACCGCTGCCGAACAGGCTTCCGGCAGTATCAAGCAAAACATCGGCTATTTCGCCGGAACGTCCGTCTATAAAAAGCTGATGAAATTCATCCGTAGCGGCATATATAAAGCACAGAATAATTGCATATTTCCATGCTTTGGAATAGGGTTTAACGGTGAAAATGTTTTTCATCATTATAAGGGACGATATGCCTAAAAGCGTATATATAAAGAAATGAGCGCATTTTCTTATAAAAGAATGAATATTCAGCAGTAAATCTGTTTTTTGAACGTTATCCATTTCTTTGGCTATAATATCTATAATTTTTGCAGTAAATCCTCGGCTCAAATCAGAGGAGTCACCGCTGTTCTGACCCGAGAGCGTAAAAATTATTATCATTATTAATATTGTGGTTATAATCGGTACTACTTTCTTTGACATTCAATTAATTCCCCCGTGTGAAAAAGCATCTTTTTAAAAAGGCCGCCGTCTCGAGAATACGAAGCATTGCCGCACGAGTTTTCAGACTGGCGCACCAAAATCTGCAATATCTCATATATTTTTTATTATCGGCGGAAATATACTTTTCATCTCTGTAAAAGCCCTTAACAACGGCAATTATCTGTTTGTCCGTAATACCGTGTTCAAGTACGGTCTGATGATCGCCGCACATTGTATAGCTGTCGGGCAGAACCTCCATAACTCTGTGCATCACAAGAGCGCCGTCACTGCGCTTATATACAGGCAAATCGTATTTTTTGAGCCTGCCATGCGGTTTTGTGACATATACAGTGTCGCGTTTACCGCGAAGCATCGGCCACATACTCATTCCCGAGGGAGTTATAATCATTTCGCCGTTGGCATTTATATAACTTTCAATTTTACCGTTAATCATCTATCAGTCCGGCTCCGCGTACTTTTTCCAAAAATCTGTCAAGTCCCGCACGTGCGGTCATTTCCGTAACGTCATATTCTTCAAGCATTTTTTCGAGAAGTTCATCATGTGTTGCGCCGCACGCGAGCAAATTCCATAAAAATACTCCCGAATCGTTAAGTGTTATGAGTCCGTTGAATGTATCTGCGGCTTTTCCGACTGCAACCACGACAGATCTCCCTCCGACTGTTCTGAGCATAAAACCTTCTTTTGTTTTCATTTAAGTTCTCCCTTCATCCCGTTGTATGCCACATCTGCCGCTTCCGAATCCATGTTACAGTGAAGCTTATAAATGGGCATTGTATTTATAAGTTTATCCAGTATTTTTAAGAGTATATCCATTTTGTTTTGTCCGTACGGACGAACCGTCTGATTAAGCAGACGGAATAAAGCCTCGTCCGACGGGATTTTTTCAATATAATTTTTATCGCTGCGTTCTATGAAACATATTCCACCCAGAGGAACGCATTTGTTTATATTAAGATCGGTTTTGCCGGAAAAAGGAGTTCCGAAGGCAAAAAAACCGTTCTTTTGTATTTTTATTGCCGGTTTGTCATCGTTTAATATGTATGCGCCGTCAAAGCGTTTTAGCCATAGCTGAGTATGCGTTGACTTTCCGGTGCCGCTCGGGGCGGAGAAAAGATACGCTTTTTCGTTATAAACCACTGCAGAGGAATGAAGAAGAAAACCTCCGTAAGAAATCAGGGCATCGTAAAATTCGCTGCCCATACATATATATTCACAGCTTTCCTCGGAAAGCTGAGGATTTTCTTTAAGAAGCTGAGCCATATAAGCTTCATCAAGACGTATACGGACATCGGCATTAACTGTGTCCGGCGCAAGATATGCCTCGCTCTGTTTTACGGTTCGCGGAAACTTCGGTTCCATATCAATCGTAATTCCGGCAATATTATAAATCATATTTTCCTCCGTCAGAATAATTTTGATTATATTATATATTATATTAAATTTTTTTTCAATATTTATTTATACTTTTTTATAATTTTTTAATATATTAAATATTATATAGTAATAATTACACAAAAAGAAGTTGGTTTTTTAAGTCATTTTGTCGAATTGTGAAATATGCAAAAAACAAATATGTCTAAAAAGAATAAAATTGTAAAAGATAACAAAAAGTTACTTGACAATAACATTATAATGTGGTATAATAATTGATGTACTTAATATCAGAGAGGAAGAATTTTTCAGTGAGCGGAGGCAATGACGGCAAACCGGAAAGGATTTCGGACGAAAAGCTCGTACAGGCTGCCAAAGGCGGAGATGCACGGGCATGGGAGGAAATAATCTCCAGATACAGAAATCTTATAAGTCCGAGAAATGACGTGAAATTTCTGGTCGGCGCCGAGGAAAATGATGTCGTGCAGGAACGGCTTCTCGGTCTGTATTTTGCCGTTAAGGAATTTGACGAAAAGCGCAGTCCGTGTTTTTCGGCGTTTGCAAAGCGCTGTATTGAAAATCATTTGTCAACCGCGATAACGGCGGCTTTGAGAAAGAAACATTCCCCTTTAAATTCTTACGTTTCGCTTGATAAAGATACCGATGAGGAAGGCAGCTTCGTTATGTGGGATTTTGTCCCGGCGGACAGCGTTCGGAACCCGGAAGAAATATTGATTGACCGTGAGAGCAGAAACGATATTGAGTGTAGAATAAACAAGGAACTGAGCAGTCTGGAGTCTGAGGTGCTGACCAAATATCTTGACGGTTGGAGCTATAAGGAAATAGCGGGGCAGCTGAAAAAAGATGAAAAGTCGGTAGATAATGCGATGCAGCGAATAAAACGCCGCTTCAAAAGAAAAAAGGATATTATACAAAAGGATGAGGCACAGTAAATCTTGTTAATACGGTTTATCATTAAGAAACGAGGTAATGGAAATGTACGAGGACAAAACTTTGGTATGTAAGGACTGCGGCAAAGAATTTATATTTACGGCAGGAGAACAGGAATTTTATGCTGAGAAGGGATTTCAGAATGAACCGCTTCGCTGTAAGGATTGCCGACAGGCAAGAAAGAACAGCAGAAGCAATAAGGAAATGTATGAGATAGTATGTGCTTCCTGCGGTAAAGTGGACAAGGTTCCTTTTGAACCGAGACACGACAGACCTGTTTATTGCAGCGAATGTTTTGCAAAAATGAGTGAAGAAAACTAAATTTGAAGAATACCTCTGCGGCAATGCCCGACAGGGGTGTTTTTTGTTTATAAAAAGCATTTTTTTTCTAAAAAAATGACGTGTTTAGAAAAAAATTCCCGAATTAACTTGACAGAAAGTACAAAACAGCGGTAAAATATAAGATGTATATTTATGTTTAGGCAGAGGAGGATTTTTATGTTGATTACAACAGCTCCGAGAGGAACAAAGGATCTTGTTCCGGGAGAGAGCTATAAATGGCAGTATGTTGAAGATAATTTCAGAGAAGTGTGCGATGAGTTTAATTATAAAGAAACGCGCGTGCCGACCTTTGAGCATACGGAGCTTTTTGAACGCGGCGTGGGCGACACGACAGACGTTGTGGAAAAGCAGATGTATACGTTTCTCGATAAAGGCGGAAGAAGTGTGACGCTGCGTCCGGAGGGCACTGCATCGGTGGCGAGAAGCTTTCTGCAAAACAGCTTGTATGCAGATACAATGCCGGCGAAAATGTACTATAATATACCGTGTTTTCGCTATGAAAAAAGCCAAAAGGGCAGACTGAGGGAATTTCATCAGTTTGGAGTTGAGGTTTTCGGCGCAAAAGAACCTACGATTGATGCGGAGGTTATTTCTCTGGCGCTGACTTTCCTTGACAGAGTAGGGTTAAAGGATTTGACGGTTCATATTAACAGCATAGGCTGCAAGGAATGCAGAAAAGCATATAACGAAAAATTGAGAGAATATCTCAGACCGCATCTGTCGGAGCTTTGCGAAACCTGCCGCGGCAGATTTGAGAGAAATCCGCTGAGGATTATTGACTGTAAATCGGAAATATGCCATGAAATAGGCAAGGGCGCGCCGGTTCTTTTGGACTATATATGTGATGATTGCCGTGAGCATTTTGAAAAGTTTAAAACCTGTCTTGACAATATGGGCATAAAATATGAAATTGACCCGGGTATTGTGCGCGGACTGGACTATTATTCAAAAACAGTGTTTGAAATCATAAGCGGCGGCTTTACAGTGTGCGGCGGCGGAAGATACGACGGTCTGGTAGAGGAACTCGGCGGTTCGCCGTCACCGGCAATAGGCTTTGGACTGGGAATTGAAAGACTTTTGTTAAGATTGGAAGAAACAGGAGTTACAATACCGCAGAGAGAAAAGCTTGATTTGTATGTTGCGCCGCTCGGCGAAAAAGCGTCGGTGTATGCGCAGAAGCTTGTATATTCGTTAAGACGTGCCGGAGTTAAGACCGAAACAGACCACACCGGACGCGGTTTAAGAGCGCAGATGAAATACGCAGACAAGCTCGGCTGCCGCTATTCGGTTGTTTTGGGTGATAATGAAATTCAAAACGGCGAGGCAGCGGTGAAAAACATGGAAACAGGCGAACAGACACAGGTTAAGCTTGATAAACTGAGGGATTTTTTTAACGAAAGGAATATATAACTATGGATACAATGAAGGGCTTGAAGCGCACAAATTACTGCGGCGAAACGGCAGGTGTGGGAAACACTGTCGTTGTCGGCGGATATGTGCAGAAAATAAGAGATTTGGGAAATCTTATTTTCATAGATTTAAGGGACAGAACAGGGATTGTTCAGCTTGCTTTTGACGACAACACCGACAGAGAGGTGTTTAAAAAGGCAAAATCGTGCAGAAGCGAATATGTACTTTTGGTAAAGGGAGTTGTGCGTGAAAGAGAGAGTAAAAATCCCGATATGAAAACGGGTGACATAGAGGTTTACGCAGACGATGTAAGAATACTTGCAAAAGCACAGACAACGCCGTTTGAGATTACTGACGATACGAACGTAAACGAGGAACTAAGGCTTAAATACCGTTACCTTGATTTACGCCGTTCCGTTTTGCAGGAAAATATTATAAAACGCGGAAAAATCGCAAAATCAGCAAGAGATTATTTCTATGAAAACGGTTTTATTGAGATAGAAACGCCTATGATGATGAAATCCACTCCGGAAGGCGCGCGCGATTATGTTGTTCCATCAAGAGTGCATCACGGTAAATTTTATGCCTTGCCGCAGTCGCCGCAGATTTATAAGCAGCTTTTGATGATTGCGGGATATGACCGTTATATTCAGCTTGCACGCTGTTTCAGAGACGAAGATTTAAGAGCGGACAGACAGCCGGAATTTACACAGATAGATATGGAAATGTCATTTGTTGATGTTGAAGATATTCTGGAAATAGTCGAGGGACTTATAAAAAGGCTGTTTAAAGACGTAATGAATATAGATATTCACGCTCCGCTGCCACGTCTTACTTATAAAGAAGCTATGGAACGCTACGGCTCGGACAAGCCTGATACAAGGTTTGGCATGGAGATAGTAAATATATCGGATTTGGTTAAGGACTGCGGCTTCGGCGTGTTTTCGGGAGCGGTTGCAAACGGCGGTTCGGCACGCGCAATAACGGCAAAAAATGCAGCGCAGACCTTTACAAGGAAGGAAATAGACAAGCTTACGGAATATGCAAAGGGCATAGGAGCGCACGGTTTGGCATATATCAGATGGACGGAGGATGAGCCTAACGCAAGCTTTAAAAAGTTTATGACAGGCGAAGAAATCTCTGCCATAATCGAACGTGTCGGAGCGGAAAAGGGCGATGTTGTGTTTATCGTTGCAGATAAGGACAGAATTACTCTGCCCACATTGGGCGCTTTGAGATTAAAAGCGGCAAAGCAGCTTGATATAATCCCCGATGGCTGGAATTTCCTCTGGATTACGGAATTTCCGTTCTTTGAATATGATGATGAAAACGATACATGGGTAGCTATGCACCACCCGTTTACAATGCCTATGGACGAGTGCATACAGTATCTTGACAGTAATCCCGAAAAGGTTATTGCAAAGGCATATGACCTTGTTCTTAACGGAATTGAGCTTTCAAGCGGTTCTATAAGAATAAACGATTATGAATTGCAGCAGAAAATGTTTGAGGCTCTCGGACTTACGGATGAGGAAATAGAAGCAAAATTCGGATTCCTGGTTGAAGCATATAAATACGGCGCGGCTCCTCACGGCGGAATGGGTATCGGACTTGACAGACTGGCAATGCTTATGTGCGGTGCGGACAGTTTAAGAGATGTAACCGCATTTCCGAAGGTTCAGAACGCATCCGAATTAATGTCGGGCGCACCGGGAGAGATTGACGAAAAGCAGAAAGAAGAGCTTGCAATTGCCGTTACGGAGGAGGAAGAAAATTAATATACAGTTAATACGGCGTTCATAAAAATAATATATAATCTATCTGATAAATATTTGAACGGGAGGTAGTATTGTGATAACAATATCAAATCTTACCAAAGCATACGGTAAGAAAAAGGCGCTTGATGATGTAAGCTTTACCGTAGAAAACGGCGAGGTACTGGGTTTTTTGGGGCCTAACGGCGCAGGCAAATCAACTACAATGAATATCATTACCGGATATATTTCGGCAACGTCGGGTTCGGTAGAGGTTGACGGTTACAGTATTCTTGATAACCCTATAGAGGTAAAAAAACGTATTGGGTATCTGCCGGAAATTCCTCCGCTTTATCCGGAAATGGTGGTTATTGATTATCTTGACTTTGTGTACGAGCTTAAAAAGGTTAAAAAGGACGATAAGGCGGCTCATATACAAAAGGTTATTGATGAGGTCGGAATAGACGGCGTAAAGGGAAGAAAAATAGCCAATCTTTCAAAGGGATATAAGCAGAGAGTAGGGCTTGCAGGCGCACTCATAGGCGACCCCGAAGTACTTATTCTTGACGAGCCTACTGTCGGACTTGACCCGAAACAGATTATAGAAATAAGAAATCTTATAAAAAGTCTCGGTGAGCATCATACGGTAATATTAAGCTCACATATTCTGTCGGAAATCAGCGCGGTATGCGAGAGGGTTATAATAATAAACAACGGCAGACTTATCGCCGAGGACACGCCGGAAAATCTGTCCGAAAAATTCGGAAGAAACAACAGATTGATGCTGCGTGTTTCGGGAGGTAAGGACGAAATCGAAGAAGTGCTTAACAACATTGACGATGTGGTTTCGGTAAAATTCTTAAAGCAGTTCGACGATACTTCGCATGACTTTGAGATTGAAGCATCGGTTGAGATAGACAGTGAATTTAACAAAAAGTTGTTCTTTGCCTTTGCAGAGAAAACAATGCCGATAGTTATGCAGAAAAAAGTTGAGGATTCGTTAGAGGATGTATTCCTGCAAATAACATCTGACGATGCAGCGGCACAGGAAAGCGTACCGGAGGAAAACGATACGGCAGAAACTGTGACAGAAGAAAACAACGATGCGGAAACGGAAGAAGGAGGAGAAAAAGACAATGAAAGCGATATTTAACAGAGAGCTTGACTCCTATTTCAATTCAATGCTCGGATATGTTTTTCTGACGATATTTTTACTTATGACAGGCGTAATGTTCACGCTGGCAAATCTGATGAGTACATCTGCGTCAATGACGGGATTTTTTTCGAATATAAACGGCTGGTCAATGTTTATTCTGCCGATTCTTACAATGAGAATGTTTTCGGAGGATAAAAAACTCAAAACAGATCAGTTGCTGCTCACAGCGCCGATTTCGATATGGTCAATGGTACTCGGGAAGTTTTTTGCGGCATTTTGCGTATTGCTTACCGGAACTGCAATAACGCTGTTTTATCCGATAACGATTAACTTTTTCGGAAATGTTGCATTGGGCGAAACAATAAGCTGCTATGTCGGCTTTATACTGCTTTGCGCGGTTATAATTTCGATAGGCGCATTCATGTCATCGCTTACGGAAAGCCAGATTGTTGCTGCAATTTCTACATATGGTGTGCTTATCCTTACTCTGTTCATCGGAAGTGCGGCGTCGGCTGTGAGCAACGAGGTGATTTCAAATATATTGATGTGGATTTCTCCGATACAGAGATTTTCAAGCTTTACAATGGGAATATTAGACCTCGAATCAATAGTATATTATTTAAGCCTTACGGTACTGTTTCTGTTCCTTACAGTGACAGTATTCGAGAAACGCCGCTTTAAGTAATGAAAGGAAGGGTGAGTTAAATGAATAAAAAATACAAAATCAGTTCTTCCGTTATGGTTATCATTGCGATTGCGATACTTATTGCGGTAAATGCGTTTGTTACGGCGCTTACCGGGAAATTTCCGATAAAGCTTGACATGACGCCAAATAAAATATATTCAATTTCGGATTCCACCAAGGAATATCTGAAATCCTATAAAACGCCGACGGAAATTTTTGTAATGGCAAGCGAAGCGGAAGAGGACGAAACAATTAAGTCGGTACTGGATAAATATGCTGCGGCTTGTTCGAACATAAAAATCACTAATATTGACCCAAAAACCAATCCTACTTTCGGATCGAAATATATGAAGGACAACCAGAGCCTTTCAAACACATACGTGATTGTGGACGGCGGCGACAGATTTAAAACGTTTGCGATGAGCGATTTGTATAATGTATCAAATACGCAGTCGGGAAGAACACAGGCAACTTCAATCAAAGCGGAGGAGAAAATAACATCTGCACTGAAATATGTTTCGAGTACAGCTACCGTAAACGCGTATATTGTAAACGGACATAATGAAGCGAATACTTCAAATGTTAAAACAGCGCTTGAAAACGAGAGCTATACGGTAAAGGATTTAAATCTTGTTACAGAGGAAATTCCGCAGGATGCGTCATTGCTTGTTGTGCTTGACCCAAGTAAGGATTTTACCGTTGCGGAAACAGCAAAGCTCGACAATTATTTTGCAAACGGCGGACACGCGCAGTTCTATTTTGACGCAACCGTAAGCGACGGCTTGACAAATCTGTTTGCCTATCTTGAAAAGTGGGGAATACAGGTAAATGATAAGGTTGCTGTCGAACAGGGCAAAAACAATATGATTTCGCTCGGCGGAAATATGAGCATTATGATAGCCGATATGGAGTCGGACGACATCACAAGCGCGCTTTCAAAAAATAAACGCTATGTTGCATATCTGCCTTATGCAAAGACGCTTACCAAGCTGTTTGACAACAGTAATAACATAAGCGTTAAGCCGCTGCTTTCTACAAGTTCTTCGGCATATTCATCAGAGGATTATGAAAATCTTCAAAAGAAAGATTCCGATGAAACAGGAACCTTTAATATAGGTATACTGGCAACAAACAGTCAGAATAAATCATCTGTTTATGTGTCGGGTTCTTCAATGCTCTTGAATTATTCGCAGGAGGAAATAGCACAAAGCTTCGGTTTTGCAAACTACGATTATTTCTTTAACGTTTGCAGCTACATGAAGGGTGATACGGACGATTATACCGTATCGGCAAAAAGTCTGAGCGTGGAAACAATTACAATAAAGCCGATTATAGTTCTTATTCTGGCAATTATATTTGTAGCGCTTGTGCCTGTGATAGCACTTGTTTCAGGCATTGTGGTATGGTTTAAGAGGAGACATCTGTAATGAAGAAAAATGTTGTAAAAATCATTATTGCGGTTGTCGTATTGATATTGCTTGCAGGAGGAACAATTCTGCTTAAAATGCCTTCAAAACAAACCGATGCTAACAACACAGCCACAGCAACCGCCGCTCCGACATATGATATATGCAAGGAGGACGCGGCGAATGTTAAAAGCGTATCGGTAAATTCGGCTGATTTTCAGATGGAATTTTCAAAGGCGGAAGAGGACAAGTGGACGGTAAACGGATTGCCGACGGGCGAGGTTGATACAACCAAAACGCGTTCGGTGGTTGAAAGTGTGATAGGAATGAGCAGTTCCGAAAAAATTACGGAAAGCGCGTCAGACCTTGAACAGTACGGATTGGCAAATCCCGAGACAACTGTAACCGTAAATAAAACGGACGGAACGGCAGATAAAATATATATCGGCTCAAAAAGTCCGGTGAACGGAAGTTATTTTGTAAAAAATGATACCGATGCGGTTTATACAATAAGCTCATATAAGGTAGAACAGCTTAAAAATCCGGTAAGCTACTATACGGAATTTTCAAGATTTACCATTAAAGACGCGTCGGAAATTCACGGAATAACAATAGAACGTTCTGATGTTACAATAAAGCTTTCCGAGGGCGAAGCAACCGAAAATCAAGTATACAGTAACTGGATAATGACAAGCCCGATAAACACACAGGCAAGCTCTGATTATATATCCAACAGCATATTGCAGAATATGACTGAAGTTAATCTTTCGGCTCCGCTTGAAAACGGTAATTACGGTTTTGACAAGCCATCGGCAAAGATAATACTTAACATGAAAACCGATGAAAATGAGCATACCGAGGAGCTTGTGCTGGGTAAGAAATCCGAGGGTAACATTTATGTACAGTATAACGGAAAGGCATATTCGCAGCCGGCAAATCTGTTTGAGTTTGCACAGGCACAGCCGCTGAGTTTTATTTCAAAGGTTCAGTCGCTGATAAATATAAGCGGTGTGGAAAAAGTGGAAATATCCGGCGAAGGAGTCAGCCATACTATTGATATTGCACATTCCGGCGGTGAAGATGATGAGCTTACATTTAAGCTTGACGGAAAGGATATAGACGAGAGTACCGCCAAAAAGCTGTACCAGGAAATAATCGGAATACAGATTGACGGTATGTACGATAACCGACCGGCAGGAGCAAGCTTGTTAACCTTAAAATATAAGGGATACAACGGCGCGGAGGATATGACAGTTGAGTTTAAAGCTATTGATGATTTGGATTGTGCGTTTGTTAAAAACGGTGAGATACAGTTCACGGTAAAGAGAAGTGTTATCAATACTCTTATCGGTACAATCAATTCATACGCTGAAAATAATTAAATGCGGCTTTAATGCGGTGAAAGAGAGGATTAATATGAATTTATGGGGAGAAACAATGCCGTATGCGTTGAAGGATAATGATTTTGTGCCAACGATTGAGGCATATCCGGCAGAATCAGACGGTGCAGTGGTGATTTTTCCGGGAGGAGGATATTTTAACCGTGCGCCTCATGAGGGAGCCGGATATGCAAAATGGCTGCAATCACAGGGAGTTACGGCGTTTGTGGTTGAGTACAGAACAGTGCCGTATAAGCATCCGGCAGAGATTTCGGACGCTATGAGAGCTGTAAGATTTGTACGCCATTATGCGGATATTTACAGAATAAACAAGAATAAGATTGCGGTTATGGGTTCAAGCGCCGGCGGACATCTTATAGGTTCGCTGTCGGTGCATTATGATAAAATAATGTATGAGCCTACGGATGAGATTGATAAAGAATCATGCCGGCCGGACGCATCAATATTCTGTTATCCGGTTATTGATATGGGAAATTACCGCCATGACGGTTCAAGACAGAATTTGCTCGGCAGCAGACCGACGTTTGAAGAAACAGAATTTATGTCGCTGCAAAAGCAGGTAACAAAGGATACTCCGCAGGCGTTTTTGTGGCACACTGCAAATGATAATTGTGTTCCGATTGAAAATTCGCTTATGTATGCGGCTGCTTTGGCAAAGGTAAATGTTCCGTTTGAGTTGCACGTATATCCCTACGGCCCTCACGGATTGGGATTGGCAAACGATAACCCTCATGTTGCACAGTGGCAGGACGCATTGAGTAATTGGTTAAAACTTATTGAATTTAAAGATGGGGCTGTTGCTTATGAAAACATCGACTGAAATAGGATCATCTTCAAAAATCGTAGGAGAAGAAAAAGCAATAGAATATATTGCAAAGGCAGGATTTGACGCATGGGATTTTTCGATGTTTGCAATGTGCCGATATGATTGGAAAGAATGTAAGCTTCTTCCGAATAATCATCCGCTTTCGGGCAACGAATATCTTAAATTTGCAAGAAAGCTAAAACAGATAGGTCTTGATAACGGAATAGTATGCAATCAATCTCATGCGCCGTTTCCGTCTTCGTGCAAAGAAATTCGCTCTTATTTTAAAAGAGCTATTGAATGTACGGCAGAGGCTGGGGGAGAAATTTGCATAATCCATCCCGACAACCAAAAAAGCGCAGAAGAAAATGCACAAATGTATATGGAGCTGCTGCCTTTTGCAAAACAGCATAATGTCATAATAGCAGCCGAAAATATGTGGAACTGGGATTCGGAGCTTGATGAGGCTAAGTTTGCAGCGTGTGCAACGCCGGAAAGCTTTTTGGAGCATTTGAATGTGGTTAACGATGATTATCTGGTAGCTTGTCTGGACATAGGTCATGCCGAAATGAAGGGGTTACATACAAGTGCGGTTGAGATGATAAAGAAAATGGGGAATAAGATAGCTGCATTGCACGTACATGATAACGATAAATGGCACGATTCGCATCAAATCCCGTTTTCAATGAGCATTGATTTTGAAGAAATTGCAAAAGCGTTAAAAGAAATTAATTATAAAGGCTATATCACATTGGAAGCTGATAGATTCCTTGATTCATATACCGCTGAAAATATTACGGAGGGAATTAAAAAATTATCGGATTCTGCAAGGAGAATCGCCGATATGGTTAGTGAATAAATTCGGCGGCAGAAAATGTAGGAATACAAGTATAGGAGCGGTGTAGGAATAATGTATGAGTAGCATAAAACAGTCAAAAAATATGTCCGCATCCCGACTCTGAATATCCTCTTTAAGAGCCTTGCTAAATTTTAGCAAGGCTCTCGCTATACCAACTTCCTAATAATTCTCTCGGAACAGGTGCGGCGTTTACCGTGACCATACTTTCTGTCAATGACCATATAATTAAAAACAGATGTTTTCTTCATTTCAAAAAAACTCCACACACATATTCTCTCATTAACTTCTTCCGCTCTTGCAGGGCTGGCACATTAGCGCAAATCATTGAAATATGAAACGTATCTGAGCTGGGGTTTATCATTAAACAGATATGTATATAGATCTACAATGTAATCGTCTGTCATGCTTGCGATAAAATCAGTCACAATATCATCGGGAGTGTTTTCTTCGAGGTAACTGCCCTTACTGCGGAATTTTGTTGCATCGTTGATACATTCAATATGATGCTTAAATATAACCGAATTGCTTTTTCCGCTTTTAAGCTCATGAATAAGTTTTTCATAAATACGTTCAAACATAGGCGCAATAAGCTTTTCGTATTTTTCGTTCAAGGCTTTGTTCTGATATATTATCTCATTATTTTCACGCTTGCCGTCCTTTAAGGCTTTGAAATGCTCATCATCAAGCCGCAGATAATTTTTGCCGTAACTGTGCTCAACTATGTTTGTTACAAGATTATTAATTATTCCGGCATTGTATCGTCCTATAACGCTGTCGTCAAAAACGGCTTCGCTTTCAATTATCTTCGTTTTAACGGCATCCTGTCTGTCCTTGCCTATGTATGCAATTATATCGCATATCCGCACTACGCAGCCTTCAAGCGTTGAGGGAACAAGCCTTTTAATTGCTTTTGGGTCTATATAACATTCCTCAACTTTTTTGTCAAATTCATCAAAATCGCTTAACGGCTTGGGGCGGTATTCTTTAAGCTCCAGTTCGCCGTTATGACATAATATTCCGTCAAGCGTTTGCAGCGTCAGATTAAGTCTGAGAATTTTGTCAAGCACGCGTACACTATGTACATTATGATTAAAATACCTTCCGGTATGTTCAAAATAAACCTTGTTCAGAAAACGCTCACCGGCGTGTCCGAATGGAGTATGACCTATGTCATGCCCCAGCGCAATAGCTTCGATTAAATCCAGATCAAGATCAAGTGTCCGTCCGATGTCACGCGCTATTCTTGAAACCAACTGTACGTGAAATGCACGACGGGAAATATCATCATTTTTATAAAACGAAAAAACCTGTGTTTTGTCTGCGTACCTGTTATAATAAAGAGAATGTATGATTTTTTCAACATCTCTTATAAAAGCCGGACGTATCACAGACGGCTTATCACGGCTGTCATCACGTCTAATTGCATCATATCTGCTTTTTGAAAAATGTTTCAGTTTTTCTTCAATTTCAGGTGAAAGCTGTTCGTATTTTAAGGGCATATTTTAACTCCTTTTGTGTGATTTTGTTTATTATAATACAAGGCATATTATTTGTCAATAAAATAATTTTTAATAATACTTTACAATTATGCAATACTTCTGATATAATATTATCTGACAGCCGGCGGCTTTTGCTGATAATCGTCGGGCTTTTTGCCTGTGATTTTCCGAAAAGCCTTGTAAAAATTAGATGAGCTGTTAAAACCGCATTGCTGTGCTATATCAAGCTTGGTCATATCGGTTGTGCGTAAAAGTCCGATTGCTTTTTCAACACGCTTAATGGTGATATATTCCCATGGGGATAAGCCGTTGTATTTTTTAAACAGCGTTGAAAAATATGCCTTGCTGAGCATTGCCTGTCGAGCGATGTCATCAAGCGAAAACGATTCTCCGATGTGCGAATTGATATAATCAATCGCAAGCGACAGCTGAGGAAGTACATTAACGCCGGAATTTGAGCTATCCTGTGTGTTTACATATCCGTAATTTCTAAGTAGGAGTAAAAGTACAGAATATAGTTCGAGCTTGATTTTAAGCTCGTATCCGGGCTGCATGGTGCTGAATTCGTTTTCAATATCCGCAATGGCAGAGCGTATTTCTGCGGTGGAGGGGTTTGACGGGTCTATCTTATTGGCAAAATGTTCATTTCTGTCAAAAAAAAGCTTTAAAAGTATCAGTGTATGGTCGTTTTCCTCGCTCCAAAGCATTTTAGGCTCAAAGTGAATATTGATTAAGTCAAACGGCATATCAGAATCTATCTGCGTGATGCAGTGAATTTCATTGCTGCCGAAAAGAAATATATCTCCGGGGTTGAATGTATATGTACGTCCTTCGACGGTATAAATTCCGCTGCCGCTTTTAAATAATGATAATTCACATTCGGTGTGGTGGTGTTCGCGATAACTGCGTCTGCCTGCCGATACGGTTGAATGAAACAGTTTTATATCGGGGAGAGAATATTCATTAAATCTCATGCAGAGTCTCCTTTGTTTGAAAAATCAAAATATAGTGGATAAATATCAAAACATATTAGTTGATTTATCGCACAATATTTTGTATATTTATTTATATAGTAATCCTAAAACGGAAGAAAGTCAAGATATATTTTCAAAGAAAGGAAACAAAAAAATGGAGAACAGCTTAAAAGAAAGAATTTCGGAGAATGTGAATATGTGTTCGTCTCCGTCGGAGTTAAAAATAACGGATATTCGCGTAGCCAACATTGACGGTGCGCCGAAGCATTGTCCGCTGATAAAGGTTTATACTAACCAGGGACTGGTAGGCTACGGCGAGGTACGCGACGCATCAAGCCAGACATATGCGCTTATGCTTAAATCAAGACTTGTCGGAGAAAATCCGTGTAATGTAGATAAAATTTTCAGACGTATCAAACAGTTCGGCGGACATTCGCGCCAGGGCGGCGGTGTGTCGGGACTGGAAATTGCGATGTGGGATTTGGCCGGAAAGGCATGGGGAGTGCCGCTGTGGCAGATGCTCGGCGGAAAATTCCGCGATAAGGTTCGTATGTACTGTGATACCGATGTTGACGGTAAGCACACGGGTACTGATATGGGTCATGCCCTTAAAAAGAGAATGGAACAGGGCTTTACATTCCTTAAAATGGATTTGGGAATTGAACTTATGCTTGATGAACCCGGCTGCTTAAATGCGCCGAGCGGATTTTTGGAGGATATAAAGAAAAACTCCATGAAGGCAATTAACCATCAGAGCGGTTCTATCGACAGAAAGTTGATGCTCGGAAAAAATTATGAGGTTTTCACAATTCCGCATCATGCAACCGGCATACACCTTACGCAAAAGGGCATGGATTATCTTGAAAATTATGTAAAAGAGGTTCGCGATGTTATAGGCTATGAAGTTCCTTTGGCAATAGACCATTTCGGTCACGTTGCGATAGATGATTGCATCATGTTTGCAAAACGTCTTGAAAAATATAATATAGCATGGGTGGAAGATATTGCTCCGTGGCATTATACAAAGCATTTTGAAAAGATTTCACACACAGTAAACGTACCGATTTGCACAGGAGAGGATATATATCTTGCGGAAAACTTTGAACCGCTGATGAAAAACGGCGGGGTTTCGGTAGTACATCCCGATATTCTTACAGTCGGCGGCGCTTTGGAAATGAAAAAGCTCGGAAATATGTGCGACAAATATGGAGTGGCAATGGCTATACATATGGCGGAAAGCCCGATTGCCTGCATGGCGGCAATTCATGCTGCTGCGGCTGTACAGAATGTTCTTGCGCTTGAATATCATTCGGTAGACATACCGTGGTGGAACGATTTAGCAATAGGCATAGACAATCCGCTGTTCAAGGACGGATTTGCGGATGTTCCGAACAAGCCGGGCTTAGGTATAGATGAATTGAATGAGGAGCTTATAGCGGAGCATATGCACAGCAAATATCCCGGACAGTGGGAACCGACAACACAGTGGGATGATGAATGGGCAAACGACCGTGAATGGAGCTAAAAAATACGGAGGTGCCGAAAGTGTTTGATTTGACAGGAAAAAAAGCGTTGGTAACAGGTTCAACGCAGGGAATAGGCTTTGCAATAGCGGATATGCTTGCAAAACAAGGTGCGACTGTGTATATTAACGGCGCATCAAGTATGGAAAAATGCACAGCGGCAAGCAAAAAAATCCCCAATTCTGTTCCCGTAAGGGCAAATTTACTGAAAAGAGAGGAAATCGACGCCTTATATGAAGCAACGGGCGGAGTGGACATACTGGTTTTAAATGCGTCTATTCAATATAAACGTAGCTGGGACGGCTACACAGACGAAGAATTTGACGCACAGTTTGATTGCAATCTGAAAAGTACATATTACATGATAAAGAAATATGCGCCGTATATGCAGAAAAATAAATGGGGAAGAATTGTTACAATAGGAAGCGTAAATGAGTATAATAATCATCCCGAGCTTTCGGTTTACGGTATAACAAAGGCTGCGCAGATGAAGCTTGTGGAGAATTTCGCGCCGTTTCTTGCTCCGTATGGTATAACTCTGAACAATGTTGCTCCGGGAGCAATAAGCACGCCGCGAAACACCGAGGCATTAAAGGACGAAGCCTACAATAAAAAGGTAACTGCTTCAATTCCGGCAGGCTATGTCGGTGAACCGAAGGATGTTGCTCCGGCAGTGCTGCTTTTGTGCAGCGAGGAAGGACGGTACATAACCGGTTCGGAAATTATCGCAGACGGCGGTATGCACTTGTAAATTGAGCAGGAGAGAACAGTTCTCTCACGCCGCCATGCATACCGCTCGGTACATGGCGGTTCAATCAACTTAACAAGTAACACACTTTTTGGTGTACTAATATAACAAAGAGACTAATCCAAAAGAGGTTAGTCTCTTTGTGGTTATCACTTTTTGTATCCACCCATTCTGGCATATTTATCTCCACAGTATGTGATTTTAAATATTTCCTTAAAAGCAGTTAATCCTACACCCATTAGAGCGCGCTATGGCGCACAAACCGGAAATAGCGCAGCAGTTATAAAGCTACTCTATATAAAGATATAAAGTGCCGCTTTTTTGGGTCGCATCAATAATTCTGCTGTTTGAATCTTATTCATCTAAGTTCTTTGACGGGGCTGAATCACCCGAACCGCTGCCGGAGGAAGAACTGCCGGGATTTGATGCTCCCGTACCGGAGTTGCCGGAGGAGAAACCGCTGCTGGAAGAACTGCCCGGCCCCGTCTGACTGCTGCTGCCTGCCGCACTGCTGCCTTGACCGGAAGACGAGTTGCCCAAACCATTGCTTGAACCGGATTGATTACCGTTGCTTGACGCACCGCCGCTGTGACTGTCGTTATTTTTAGGTGTTTCCGTAGCAGACGGGGCTTTTGTTGCTGAACCTATCGCAGGCGAAGCTCCCGGAGAGGCTGACGGAGAATGACTTGATGAGCCCTTCTGAGTTGATGATGCGTGCGAAGAATTACACAAATTTTTTGGTTGCGTACCCTCAACAAAATAACCTTTTGTAGAAACACAGGTTTTTGTCGCAAGCATACCGGAATATACGCAAATCTCTGCCTCTACTACGTTCGAAGGTTTGTTAAGCTGTTTTGCCGGAAGTGATGAGTGAATTTTGCTCATAACCTGTTTCCATGCCGAAACTGACGGATTTCCACTGATTCCTGCCTTTGACAATGATGATGGATTATCAAATCCAAACCAAACCGCGCCGACATAGTACGGCGTGAATCCGACAAACCATTTATCGTAATCCTCGTCTGTTGTGCCGGTTTTGCCGTAGGTCGGCATATTATCAAGTTTGGCGTTTTTAGCCGTGCCGACTGCCGAATTAACAACTGATGATAACATATCAGAGGTTATATATGCTGCCGCAGCACTGATTGCCTGTGACGAATTTGCAGAGTTTTGCAGAATTGTCTGACCCGTGGAATCCACTACCTTTGTATAGGTGTATGGTGCGATGTATTTTCCGCTGTTAACAAAGCAGCCGTAAGCCGCACACATCTCTTTTACCGTAACGCCTTCGGTAAGACCGCCCAAAGAAAGGGAAGAGTAGTTCTTGTCTTTTTCGTTAAGCGTTGAAATGTGGAATTTGTTCTGCAAGTAGCCGAAAGATGAAGAAAGACCTATCATATCAAGCACCTTAACGGCAGGAATGTTTGAGGAACGCGCAACAGCCTCTTTGACATTCATTGTGCCGTAAAAATCTTTATATGAGTTGCGCGGCTTCCAGTTATCGCTGCCTATTGTTATTTCTTCGTCCACAATGCTTGTAGCTTCGGTTATTTTTCCCATATCCACAGCGGGACCGTAAACCGACAGCGGCTTGATTGATGAGCCCGGCTGACGTTTTGACTGCGTTGCTCTGTTCCAGCCTCGAATGTCCGTTTTCTTGCCAAGACCACCGACAAGCCCTTTTATTTCTCCGGTATAAGGGTCAATTACCACCATTGCCGCCTGTCCCTGGCTTTCGCCGGACGGGAAAGCGGAGGTATTTGAAAAGACGTTTTCCATTGTATCCTGAATACTCTTATCCAGTGTGGAATATATTTTGAAACCGCCGTTATAAACCTGCTGTGTTGCAAAATCCTCCGAATATCCTTTTTGAAGCTGTAAATCACGTATTACATCCGAAACTATCTGGTCGGAGAAATAGGACGTTACGGTTTGTGAGCTTTTGCTATGAGCATTGGTAACGTTCAGTCCGTTGCTGATTGCCTGGTTGTACTGCTCCTCGCTGATTTTGCCGAGTTCATACATTTTCTTTAAAACAATATTTCTCTTTTCCAAAGCTTTATCGGGGTGAACAAACGGGTCATATTCCGAGGGGAACTGTGTAATTCCCACAATAGACGCTGCCTCCCAAAGCGAAAGCTGTGAAGCATCCTTATTGAAATATGTGTGTGAAGCCGCTTCAACGCCGTAGCAGTTATTGGCAAAATATACAATATTAAGATACATTGTAAGTATTTCGTCCTTGGAAAGCTGCCGCTCCATTGCTATCGCACGCATAATTTCTTTAATTTTTCGTGCGGAGGTCTTTTCTTTTTCGTTGGTTATGTTCTTTATAACCTGCTGCGTAATTGTAGAACCGCCGTAATCCGACGAGCCTATACCGATCTTTGAAAGCAGATATTTTCCGGTAGCGCCGATTGTACGCTTTATATCAACGCCGTGATGCTTGTAGAATCGTTCGTCCTCGATAGAAACCATAGCATCTTTCAGATATGGAGATATATGCGATGAATCAATCCATATTCTGTTTGATACAGACTTAATCTGTTCATATTCTTTGGTATTTCCGTTTACATCATTATAATATATAAAAGATGAATAATTCAAGGTCAGGGATTGAATGTTCATGTCTTTTATTTCGCGCGAAACCGCCGCATACATACCTATACCTATGCCCGAGGCGACTATGCAGCCGACAAGAAATACTGCCAAAACCGCAATTCGTATTTTTTTTCGCACGGCGCGGTTCTTCTGCTTTTTTGAAATGTTTTCCTGACGCTGCGCATGAGTGCGCGTATTTGACGCGGCTGCTTTATGTGCGCGCCGACTGTAAGGCTGACCGCCGTTGTCCGAAGTCTCCTGCGAAGAGCTGTCGGATATGGCTGAGGTAAGCTTGTCATACTCATCCCAGTTAAATTTGTCACTGCCGCGGCTTTTGTTTCTTCTGCTGTAATTAGCCAAAATCAAATCCTCCTTTATCAGAAAATATAAGTAAGGCATATTGCCTTTTGATTCTTGAATAAGTTATATATCTATATTATAACTCATTTACGTTTATTTTGCAACATTAATTTATAGGAGTTGAATTTTTTTAAAATGAAAAGTGAGTATTCGAAAGAAAAACGGAGAAAATAAGAGATAATTAAAGATTTATAAGAAAAGTAGAATTTTTTTTAAAAATAGTATTGACATTCCATGAAAAAAGTAGTAAAATACATAACGTTGACCGAAGCAAATCGGTATTATTTGAAACTATACAGGAGGAAAGAATCATGAATTCAAGCTATTTGCAGAAACCCGGCGATGTTGAGAGAAAATGGTACATCATTGACGCAGCGGATAAGCCTCTCGGACGAGTTGCGGCAGTTGCGGCAAGCATTTTAAGAGGTAAGCATTTACCGACATATACACCGAATGTAGACTGCGGAGATCACGTAATAGTAATCAATGCAGATAAGGCAGTGCTGACAGGAAACAAGCTTCACCAGAAGGTTCGTTACTATCACACAGGCTGGATCGGCGGTATAAAGGAAATCCATTACGATAAGCTGATGGCAGAGGAGCCGGAAAGAGCTATGAGCTATGCCGTAAACGGTATGCTCCCCAATAACACGCTCGGCAGAAAAGCTATCACAAGATTACACGTGTACAGCGGTGCAGAGCACAAGCATGAAGCACAGAAGCCGGTTGCATGGACAGGCGAAATAAAGTAAGGAGGATTTGAGAAATGGCTAAAGAACAATACTACGGTACAGGAAGAAGAAAATCTTCTGTTGCAAGAGTTCGTTTGGTTCCGGGCAACGGAAATATTACAATAAACGGCAGAACAATCGATGAATATTTCGGTCTTGATACATTAAAAGTTATCGTACGTCAGCCGTTGGAACTCACAAAGACAACAGATAAGTTTGACGTTTTGGTAAACGTACAGGGCGGCGGTTTCACAGGTCAGGCAGGAGCAATCCGTCACGGTATTTCGAGAGCGCTTCTCGAAGTTGATACGGACGCTTACAGAGCAGATCTTAAA
The DNA here is from genome assembly GCA_934476675.1 of uncultured Clostridia bacterium. Taxonomy (GTDB): domain Bacteria; phylum Bacillota; class Clostridia; order UBA1381; family UBA1381; genus UBA4716. Next base: position 85,508 of record CAKSOE010000004.1, read on the forward strand.
TCAGCAGGTTTCCTGACAAGAGATTCAAGAATGAAGGAAAGAAAGAAGTATGGCTTGAAAGCGGCTCGTCGCGCACCGCAGTTCTCAAAGAGATAATTATTTTATCTATAAAAACCCCACAACCACAACGGTTGCGGGGTTTCTTTTTTTATCCGTGCCACAAATTTGCTTCAAGTTAAATTATATATTTTTATTTTTTTACTTGAAAAATTGTTTGAATTGGTGTATAATATGAATAAATATACATTTGAGGTGCGGTATGAAGAAAATAGCGATTATTCCGAATGATATAAAAGATACCGGTCTTATTCAGACAAAGCGTATTATAGACTGCCTTTCTGGCAGGGTAAAGCTTTATATGCCGTCAAATTACAGTGTTGTGGGCGGAAATATTAACTATGTTACGTTGGCTGAACTGTATGCTTCTGCCGATGCGGCAATTGTTCTCGGCGGTGACGGTACGATTATTCAGACTGCGGCTATGTGTGCCGAAAATGACGTGCCGGTAATGGGAGTGAACCTGGGGAGAATAGGTTTTCTTGCGGAGATTGAAACCGACTGCATAGAAGCTGCTGCTGAAAAGCTTTTAAACGGTGATTATACAATAGAAGAACGCATGATGATAAAGGCGGAAATTATAAAAAACAATTGTACAACCGCTGTATGTAATGCGCTCAATGATATTGTGATTTCAAAAACGCTTGAAGAAAAACTTATACATATTGGGCTCTATTCAAACGATGAGCTGGTAAACAGCTATGCTGCCGACGGCTTGATTATATCAACGCCGACAGGATCAACGGGCTATTCAATATCTGCGGGCGGACCTGTGGTAGATCCGTCAATGGCATTATATGTTGCAACGCCTATATGTGCTCATATGCTTTCGGCAAGGAGTGCGGTACTGAGTGCGGATAAGGTTATTGAAATTAAGATTGATTCGGAAATATGCGGAAATAAAGCAGTTGTTACGGCTGACGGCGATGTGCGCGAATATATCTCCGACAGCGACAGTATACGTATAAGTAAATCAAAATACAAATTTAAGCTTATAAAGACAATTAAACAGTCCTTCTATGAAACGCTGTTGAATAAGCTTAACTAAAAGGGGAGAACGTGATTTGAAATACAAACGTCAGGGACAGATTTTAAAGATAATCAAAGAAAAAGAAATAAAAACGCATGAACAACTGATAGAAGAGCTCGACAAAAGTGGTTACAGCGTTACACAGGCGACTGTTTCACGTGATATAAAGGATTTGGGGCTTATAAAGGTTCCGGTTAAGAGCGGCGGTTCGATATATGCGGCATCGCACAGCATTGCTGCGGAAGGCGACAATAAAATCAATATGTTTTCCGATACGGTGCTGGAGGTAGACAGCGCTCTGCATACCGTGGTAATAAAAACATATCCCGGAATGGCATCTGCCGTGGCAGCGTCTGTTGATTCGATGATGAAAAATGATTTTCTCGGTTCGATTGCCGGTGACGATACGCTTTTGATTATAACGGCGTCACCTGAAGCGGCATTAAACATGGCGGAAAAGCTCCGTAAAATATTCAGTGCAAAGTAGGGGATAATATGCTTAACAGTTTATCTATAAAAAATGTAGCGGTAATTGACAGCGTTAACCTCGATTTGTCAGACGGTTTAAGTGTACTTACGGGAGAAACTGGCGCCGGAAAATCTATTATAATAGATTCGATAAACATGATTTTAGGTGCGCGTGCGGATCGGGAGCTTGTGCGTCACGGAGCGGAAAAAGCAATAGTTCAGGCGGTTTTTGATACTTCGGCAGAAATAGAAAAGTTGCTTTTGGATAATGATATTGACAGTGACTGCGAACAGCTAATAGTTACGAGAAGTCTGACCTCGGAGGGGAAAAGCGTTGCAAAAATAAACGGCACAATTGTACCTCTTGCACTTTTGCGTGAGGTGTCGGGACTGCTGGTAAATATCCACGGTCAGCACGATAATCAGGCGCTTCTTACGCCTTCAAAGCATATTATTTTTCTTGATGAGTATGCTAAGAATGAAGACCTTTTAAACAACTATAAAAATCTTTATTCAAAAATGAAAGAAATATCTTCTGCGCTCAACAGGCTCAATGTAAATGAGCAGGAAAAGAAACAAAGAACGGATTTATTGGAATATCAGATTAATGAAATATCCGCAGCAGACCTTAGCGAGGGCGAGGAGGAAGATTTGAGTAACAGGCGCGAGGTGTGCCGTAATGCCGAAAAAATATCCTCTGCCGTAAGCGCGGCATACGGAAGCCTGTATGACAGCGAGGGCTGCCAGAGTGCATATGACGGGATAAGCGTTGCAGTGAATGCGCTTGAGGATATATCGGAGCTTACTCCGGAGCTGCAAAACGCATATAACGTACTGTCGGAGGCGATGTACACCATACAGGACACCGTGCATGATTTGCGTGAATTTGCGGAGACGGTTGAATTTGACGAAGGCGAGCTTAACGATATTGAAGAACGTCTTTCGCTTATTTCAAATTTAAAGCGCAAATACGGCAATTCGGTATCGGAAATACTCGAATTTGCAAAAAAGGCGCAGGAGGAACTTGACGGTATAAATTCGAGCGATGAAACAGCTGCGCAGCTTTCGCAGGAGCTTGAACAAATCAAAAACAATCTTAAAACAGCGGGCGGAAAGCTTTCGGCGGCAAGAAAACAAGCAGCACAAAAGCTGCAAAAGCAAATAATAACAGCTTTGCATGAGCTTAATATGGAAAACACAAGCTTTGAAGTCAGCGTCAAAGCGGAAGACATCTTTTTGGAAAACGGAATTGATGAGGTGGAATTTTTCATCAGCACAAATCCCGGCGAACCGTTAAAACCGCTTATAAAAATTGCTTCCGGCGGTGAATTGTCAAGGATTATGCTGGCGCTAAAATCCGTTTTGGCGGACGCCGATAAAGTTGGAACGCTGATATTTGATGAAATAGATACGGGTGTGTCGGGGGCGGCAGCACTTAAAATTGCACTTAAATTACAGGAAATAGCACAATTCAGACAGGTTTTATGTATTACGCATTTGCCGCAGCTTGCCGCAAAGGCAGATACGCACTATCTTATAGAAAAAACTGTTTCAGACGGTGCGGCACGAACAAGTGTAAGAAAGCTTGATTTTGACGGAAGAATTGCAGAATTATCCAGAATCATAGATGGCGGCAGTGAAAGCGGTATTTCAAAAGAATATGCAAAGGAAATGCTGTCTGGAAATAATCGGAGGAGGTTATCATGATACGGATGGGAACTGTTATCGGCACAAAGCATGGCAATGCACAGGTACGGCTGTATCGGCAATCCTCGTGCGGCGGCGAATGTGAAAGCTGCGGAGGCGGCTGCGGCGGTGATGCTGTGATTACGGCAGAAAATCCCTTGAACGCCCAAAAGGGCGATACCGTTGCGCTTGAATTGCCATCGGAAATTGCATTGTATGCTGCATTTTTGGTATATGTAGTCCCGATAATAGCATTGGCGGCAGGCTGTGTGATTGGAAACAAAATTTTTAATACTGAGCCGAAAATGATTGTTTTTGCTCTGGTTATGATGTGTCTGGCATTCGGCGCAGTTGTATTGTATAGCAAAAAACGCAAAAAAAGGTATTCGGTAAGAATAATAGATATAAGTGAAAGGGAGAATTGCACAATTGAAAACTAACGAATATTCGCCGGCAGAACGTGTTGAATATCTCACGGAACAGCTGAACTATCATAATTATAAATATTATGTGGAGGACAGTCCCGAAATATCGGATTTTGAATTTGACGCACTTTTGCGCGAACTTGAACAGCTTGAAGAAGAATATCCAAAGCTCAAAAGACCTAATTCGCCGACAATGCGCGTTGGGGGCGAGGCTGTTTCGGGATTTAATGAGGTTCGCCACGAAGTGCCTATGCAGAGCCTGCAAAAGGCATTTTCAAAAGAGGAAATCTTTGATTTTGACAAACGCGTAAAAGAAGTCTGTACAAATCCCGAATATGTTGTAGAACATAAAATAGACGGCTTATCGGTTTCTCTGGAATACATTGACGGAGAATTTGTACGAGGTTCAACGCGCGGTGACGGAAATGTGGGCGAGGATGTTACGGAAAATATAAAGACAATTCGTTCCGTTCCGATGAAGCTGCAAGACAAAATCCCATATCTTGAAGTGCGCGGAGAAGTGTTTTTATCGCGTGATAATTTCCAAAAAATAAACGATATCCTTGAAGCGTCCGAGCAACCGCTGTTTGCCAATCCACGCAATGCCGCGGCAGGTTCTTTGCGTCAGCTTGACCCTAAAATTGCTGCAAAACGCAGATTGGATATTTTTGTGTTTAATATTCAGCGGATTGAGGGTATGGAAATAAATACGCATATTGACGGCTTGCGTTTTTTGAAGAAAGAGGGATTTAAAACTATTCTTAATGATACGGTGTTTTCGTCAATAGGAGATGCATATGAGCAGATACTGAAAATCGGCGATATGCGCGATGGATTGTATTTTGATATTGACGGAGCGGTTGTCAAGGTTAATGATTTTAAAATGCGGGAACGGCTGGGAACAACCTCAAAGTTTCCGAAATGGGCAATAGCATATAAGTATCCGGCGGAAAAGCAGACAACTGTTATAAGGGATATAAAGCTTCAGGTGGGAAGGACGGGGGTTCTTACGCCGCTTGCGATTCTTGATACCGTACGTGTAGCCGGAACAAATGTTTCAAAAGCTACACTGCATAATATGGACTATATTACACAAAAGGATATACGCATAGGTGATACCGTTGTTGTAGAAAAAGCAGGAGATATTATTCCGGCAGTAGTAGAGGTTATAGGCGAGGACAGAACGGGGGATGAGAAGCCGTTTTCAATGCCGGAGCATTGCCCTGCCTGCGGTGCACTTGTAGTGCGTGAGGCAGAAGAAGCCGCATACAGATGCACGGGAGTAAATTGTCCTGCTCAGAGACTTCGGAATATTATACACTTCGTTTCGAGAGGTGCAATGGATATAGAAGGCTTGGGACCGTCCATAATCGAACAGCTTATAGAAAGAGAGCTTATAAACACTGCGGCGGATTTGTATTATCTGAAAGCAGAGGATATTGCCGAAATGGATAAAATGGGCGAAAAGTCTGCTCAAAATATTTTAAATGCGCTTGAAAAATCAAAGTCAAATCCGTTATATCGGCTTATAAATGCCATGGGAATACGTCATATCGGCGAAAAAGCATCAAAAATACTTTCTCAAAAATATAAAACGCTGGATAATCTGCGAAATGCTCAAGCGGAGGATTTAAACTCAATAAATGATATAGGCGCTGTAATGGCAGAGTCTGTTGTTGAGTACTTTGAAGAACCGCAGAATATAGAATTTCTTAAAAAGCTTGAGACTGCAGGTGTTGACTGCGTAGACGACAGTGAAAACAGCGGTACGGATAATAGATTTGACGGTAAAACCTTTGTTCTGACCGGCACTCTGGAAAATTATAAGCGTTCGGAAGCAGGGGAGATTATAGAAAAATTTGGCGGCAAAACCTCGTCAAGCGTGTCGAAAAAAACAGATTATGTTCTGGCAGGCGCAGAAGCAGGCAGTAAGCTTGAAAAGGCGCAATCACTTGGCGTAACCGTCATTTCGGAGAGCGATTTTGAAGAAATGATAAAGTCATGAAGTATTTTTCTATACCTAATCTGCCGGACAGACAGGCTAAGGGAGTTGTTACCGATTACAGAATTTCGTCGGAAAGTATGACGGAGCTGAAAAGACTTGGCATAGAAGTTTTTAAAACATTAAAAATCGAAACGCTTTATGATGCGGTGTGCGGACATACGGATATGCAGCTTTATCACTTGAGTGAAAACCGATTTATTTCAGCACCTGAGGCATATGACTATTATACGTCAATTTTACCACAATCACAGATTATTAAAGGTTCGAAACCTCTGTGCGAAAAATATCCGTATGATGTGCCGTATAATGCTGCGGCAGTTGGTAATTATCTTATTTGCAATGCAAAGTATACAGCAGCGGAAGTCGCAGAAAGCAGCGAAAAAACGATTATAAATACAGCGCAGGGATATGCTAAATGTTCTGTATGCATAGTCGGTAATAATGCGGTTATAACGTCTGATGACGGAATATATAATGCTGCAAAAAAATATATGGACGTTTTGAAGATTGAACCGGGATACATTAAATTAAACAGTATAAGTTACGGTTTTATAGGCGGAGCAACAGGTCTTATTGCCCCTAATATACTTGCAGTGAACGGTGATATAAAAATGCACCCTGACTGTGAGAACATAACTGCGTTTTGTAAAAATTACAGAGTAGATATATTATCGCTAAAACAAAATATCATTGAAGATGTAGGAAGTATTATTCCTATATTCTGAAAAATATTGCCGCAGAAAAATCTGCGGCAATATTTTTTTATTTATCTCTGAACTCTGCCCGAACCGTCGCCGCCTGCGAGAGCGTTAACTTCTTCGCGCGTAACGAGGTTGAAATCTCCCGGGATTGTGTGCTTCAATGCAGATGCCGCAACGCCAAATTCAAGAGCGTCTTTGAAGTTTTTACCGTCAACAAAACCGCAGATTGTACCGCCGGCAAAGCTGTCACCGCCGCCTACACGGTCTACAATCGGATGTATTCTGTATTCCTTCGAGTGATAAAATTCATCATCATCTCTTGAATAAATGCAAGCTGACCAGCCGTTGTCGGAAGCCGATTTTGAAACTCTCAGTGACGAAATCACATATTTGAAATTGAATTTCTCAACCATCTGCTTGAAAATGCTTTCATATCCTGCAAGATTGAGTGAACCGCTTGTAACGTCTGTATTGGCAGGCTTAAAGCCGAGAACTTTGTCAGCGTCCTCTTCGTTGCCTATACACACATCAACGTACTGCATGAGGTTTGACATAACCTTCTGAGCCTTTTCACTTGACCACAGCTTTTTTCTGAAATTAAGGTCGCAAGAAACGGTTACACCGTGAGCCTTTGCAGCTTTTAAAGCAGCCTCTGTAAGTTCTGCGGCAGCGTCCGATACAGCCGGAGTTATACCTGTGAAATGGAACCAGTCAGCACCGTCAAAAATTTCATCAAAGTCAAAATCAGAAGCAACAGCTGTTGAAATTGAGGAATGGGCTCTGTCGTATGTAACGTTTGAAGGTCTCATTGCAGCTCCTGTTTCAAGGAAGTAAATGCCGAGTCTTTCACCGCCTTTTGCGATGTGCTTTGTTTCAACACCGTATTTTCTCAATGCAGCAACAGCACAAGCGCCGATGGGGTTTTCAGGAACTTTTGTGACAAATTCCGCATCATGACCGTAATTTGCAAGCGAAACGGCAACATTTGCTTCACCGCCGCCGTAATTGATGTCAAATTCGTCTGCCTGTATGTATTTTTCGTTGTTGGGGGTTGATAATCTGAGCATGATTTCGCCCATTGTAACTATTTTAGCCATTTTGATTAGTCCTTTCAAAAATTATTTATTAAGCTCGCTTCTTGCAGCCTTTATGTTTGCTATAAACTTTTTAGCTGTTTCTGTTATAGCGGCATAATCGCCCGTCTTTGCGCCTTTTGTAAGCGACGAGCCTGCGCCTACCGCAACAACACCGGCTTTTATCCATTCGCCTACGTTATCTACGTCAACTCCGCCTGTCGGCATCATCTGAGCCTGGGGGAGCGGACCCTTTATGTCTTTTATAATTCTAGGACCGTAAAGGTCTGCCGGGAAAATCTTAACGATATCCGCACCGGCTTCCATTGCCGTAATAACTTCGGTTATTGTTGCACAGCCCGGCATATACGGAACTCTGTAACGGTTACAAAGCTTTGCTGTTTCGAGATTAAACGCTGGACTTACGATAAAGTTTGCGCCTGCAAGAATTGCCGCTCTTGCTGTTTCAGGGTCAAGCACCGTGCCGGCGCCCAGCATCATTTCGCCGTTCGAATACTTTTCCGCCAATGCGGCAATAACCTTGTCCGCTCCCGGGACGGTAAAGGTAAGCTCAATTCCCGTGCAGCCGCCTGCAAGGCAAGCGTCGCTGATTTTAATTGCTTCCTCCGCATTGTTGGCTCTTACCACCGCAACAAGACCGCAGTCGGTAAGCTGTTTCAAAACCTGTTCTTTTTTAATCATTTTATACATCCCTTTCCGTGCCGTCAGCACAAAATATTAACAGTAAAATGTTCGTCATTTAAACGATTACATTTATTATATCATACCTTATTTTAGATTTCAATACATTTTTTGCATTATTTTTGCGAAATTCCATAAATTTATTGCAAATCAAAAAGCCGACGCATTCAGCATCGGCTTTTTGATTAATCTTTTTCGTTTTTTACAGCGGCAAATTCAGCCTTGATTTCGTCTGATGCACCGCCTGTTGCGACGCTTACGATAAATATAAATGCAAGCGAAACAATAAATCCGGGAACAATCTCATAAAGAGAGAAGATTGCCGGAGCATTGCCTGCGCCCCAGATAAGGTTGGGGAGATATGCCCACATAAGCGCCACGGCGCCGCCGGAGATGATCCCTGCAAGCGCACCTTTTTCATTGCAGTTATTCCAGAAAAGGCTGCACAGAATAATTGGTCCGAATGCTGCACCGAAGCCTGCCCATGCGTGCGAAACTATTTCAAACACGGATGAATTGGGGTTAACAGCCAGTGCAAAAGCAATTAAGGCGATAACTAAGATTGTAATGCGTCCGACGCTTACAAGTTTTTTATCATCTGCGTTCTTGTTGAACAGCGTCTGATATATATCGGTGGAAAATGCAGATGATGCAACCAAAAGCTGTGAATCGGCCGTTGACATTATAGCTGCAAGCACCGCCGAAAGCAATACTCCTGCAATGACCGTCGGAAACATTCCCTGAACCATAATCATGAATATTTTTTCCTCATTGCCCGGCTCGGGAGCCGGAATTGTCGGGGTGGGAAGGTATCTTGAAGCCATCATTCCGAGTGAAACCGCAGCAAAGAGGCTGAGTACAACCCAAACCATAGCAATTATTCTTGCAGGCTTTACTTCCTTTGCTGATTTTATTGCCATAAATCTTGCAAGAATATGCGGCTGACCGAAATATCCGAGCCCCCATGCGATTGCGCCGACTATACCGCTTATTCCGTATGCAGCCGACGGCGCGAAAGTTATATCAAGCTGTGACCACGAAAAATCAGGCATTGCATTCATTTTTCCGAACATTGTAAGACATACAAATACAATTGCAACAAACATCAGTATGCCCTGGAATAAATCTGTCCAGCAAACAGCCTTAAAACCGCCAAGAAAAGTATATACCGTAACAACAAATACCGACAGGATAAGCGCCGGAAAATAGTCGAGGTGGAATACAAAGTTAAAAAGCTTTGCTCCTGCGGCAAACATCGAAGATGTGTAAACAGCGAAAAATATAAGTATAAACAGCGCCGAAAAAACTCTTAAAACATTGGATTTTGCCTTAAAACGATTTTGAAAAAAGTCGGGAAGCGTAATCGAATTGCCTGCTTTTTGAGTATATTTCCTAAGTGGCTTTGCAACTATAAGCCAGTTAAGATATGTACCGATTGCAAGACCGATTGCCGTCCATGCTGCCTCGGTGAAGCCTGCACCCATAAGATATGCAAGCCCTGGCAGCCCCATAAGCAGCCAGCCGCTCATATCCGATGCTTGTGCACTCATTGATGTTACCCAGATGTTCATGGATCTGTCACCTAAAACATATTCGGCATTGCTGGAATCTTTTTTGTAGAACTTAAAGCCTATAAGAATCATAAGGCACAGATACACAAAAAGCACCATTCCCTGAATAAAAACTTTTGTAAACATTGTCATAAATCCTTTCTTTTATATGTTTATAATCCCGCGCATAAAAGAGTGGATTTTATATGCGGAAAAAAATACATAAATAATTATACCAAAAAATAAACATTTTTTCAAGATATATCTTGAAAATTATGTAAAAATATTAAAAAATCAACGAATTAAATTTGTTGCCGCTTGCATTAATAAATCATTTGTTATAATTTACAAAAATACTTGCACTGTCAAACAAAATGTGGTATAATATTACAAGACACAGCAAAGACTCAAAAATAATAGGGGAACGGCGAACGAGTATATCAAAATATTTTAAATATGGAGGATACGAACTATGCTGAAGCTTAATTATTTTTAACGAAAAAATGGGCAAACATTTTTTTTGGTTTAGTAAAACACAAAGATTATGAAAGAAAGGATTTTTTTATGCGAAAATTAAATAAATTTATTTCGGCGTTTGTGGTGTCGGTAGTGTGTTTTGTAATGTCTTTGCTGATTAGCACGAATTGTACATATATGGCAGAGGCGGCAGAGAAAATTCAGGATATATCTGCTGCCGGCGCGGCTGTTGTCACAGATAATTCGGATTTGTCTGTCAGAGTTGTTTTGTGCAGCAACGGTGAACAATCGACGATTTTTACAGGGAAACTGAAAAACTATGACAACGGCAGATGGGTAGGTCTTGATTTTTCGGAGGTGCAGTCCTGGGCAATAGTTAACTGGGGGGATTCTTCAAACGATGTGCGGAGTATTATACCAGAAAACACTTTTATTGACATGAACCGTGAAGAGGTGTCTCTTAACAGCAGCTTCACAGATGAAATCGATACAATAGGTGTTGAAGCAGCTTCGGGAACGGTTACTTGTAATGCAAAGCTTGTTTATGATAACATCTATTGCGAAAAAGTAATCAGACCGAATAAAACCTTAACAGCGCTCATGGCTCTCAACAACACCGGTACGTCGGTAAGAAATGTAATCTGTTACATGGCTGAATACGACAGCACAGGAAGTCTGATTAATCTGACGGCAGGAGCGGAAGTGTCGGTCATGCAGGGAAGTACAAATGTTCAGGCTGAAAAAACATTTTCTGCCGGTGCGGCTGCTGCAAGGTTATTTTTCTGGGATAAAAATTCCATGCAGCCTTTGTGTGAAAGTGTTGATTTAACCTCGGCAAACGAAGATTATTACAGCAACACATTTGAAACGGCTGACGAATATGATATAAGCAGAGCATTTGAGGGAAATATTAATGATATCTCCGATGTGGATTATATAAAGTTCAGACCGAATGCAGATGGAAAATATTTAATAAGCTTTAATTCGGAAAATAGTGCGGATATAAGCTTATATAACAGTCAGAATGTCTTGCTTAAAAGCGAAACAGCGTTTGAAAACGGAAAATATATAAAGGAAGAATTAACTGCGGAGCAGACGTATTATATTAGGGTCAGCGGCGCCTCGGCAGGGAGTTATAAATTTTCCGTAAAGCAAACCCCGGGATTGCTGATAGGCATGGGATTTAATGAAATGCTTCTGACCGGAGCCGCTTCAAATCCGATAGGCGAGTCGCAGACAGCAGATGTAACGATTGTTGCCGCGGACGGCGAGACTACGAAAAAGTCTGTTGCAGTAATTGCCGACAACGAAAGTGTAAGCGCTGTTGTTCCGGTTAGTCTGAGCAGCGGTCAGTACAAGATTTTTGTTTGCACCGGAAATAAAATACAAGAGGTTATTGATTTAAAGCTTTTGGCAGATACGGTTAGTTTCAATGTAAAATCGGGTGAATACTGCTCTGTACCGTTCATTACGGCTGATGCCGCGCTGCTGAATGATGTGTGTTTTTCGCTCGGATATTCCGAAAACAATTTTGAAATATACGATGTATGCGATTATACACAAACAATAGAAAACGGAAAGGGGATTATAAATACAGGATATATAAATGTAATTGAGAAAACCGATTCACTTTGCGTATTTAAGTCTATGCATACTTCAAAAACATGGTTGGGTGCAGTAAATTCGATCAGGTTAAAAGCGAAGCAAAATGCGAATATGAGCACGTCAAGATACGTGTATACGGTACAGTAAGGAGAGTGAACGGTAATGATAAACAAAATTAAAAATATTATTCTGTCATTGAGTGCAGGTGCAATGATTTTAACCGCAGGCGCTGCGGTGCAGGCAGCGATGCTGTCGGAATATCCGTGTACGGTTACTCAGCCGGACGGAACAATAGTCGAATGTTTCTTAAACGGTGATGAATACTTCGGATATTTGACAGACGAAAACGGAGCTGTTATCGTGCAAAATACCGATACGGGCAGTTATACATATGCAGCCGTTAATAACGGACAGCTTGTAAGTACGGAAAACATAATAGAATCGCCGTCGCAAAGTTCCGCAATGGCAGGAGGAGGGGGCGGAAGCTTCCAAACAGTATCAGCAGATGATTTGCCGGAGGAATACATCCAAAATCAGATTACCGAAAAAAAGGCAAAACGTGACGGAAACGGCGGCACATTGCTGATGTCACTGTCTGAAAACAATACAAACACAATGGGATATAACGGAAAAACGCTCAATAATATTGTTATATTTGTTGAATTTAAGGATACGGTATTTTCTTTATCTCACAAGGATTACAGCTATTATGACGGACTTTTCAATACAAATGACAGGTCACTGAAAAATTATTATAATGAAGTTTCCTACGGAAAAACAATTGTTAACTCCGTGTTGGCGACAGCCGACTCCGGTGCGAATGTTGCCGTATATAAGTCAAACCAAAAGAGGTCGTATTATGAATCTGATTATAATTTACTGCATAACCTTATGGACGAGGCTGTGAAGTGGGCGGCAGATAATAATTATATACCGGAGGATGTGAATTATGACGCTGACGGAGACGGTACTGCCGAATGCGTTACATTTATTTTCGCAGGCGACGTACAGACATCGGGTGAAAGAATTTTCTGGCCGCAGGCATGGTGGGGCGGCTATTTAAGCAATGATATATACGGAAAGCATATCCGTAAATATTTCATGGTACCCGAAAAATTACTGTATGGTTCCGAAAAGGGAAATTTGTTCCAGAAAGATGAAGATATTCTGTTCCATGAAAGCTTTCATGCGATTTTTGAGGGCGGAGATTTGTATGATAACAGACTTCGCAATACCTGGAACAGTACTTATCAGGTCTATGGCAATGCCATGCCGGTTCGTAACTGGGATATAATGAGTTCTGCGCCCGGAACGCATATGTCCTCGTATATGAAATACAGATACGGCAACTGGATAAATATTCCCGAAATCAAAAGCAGCGGAACATATACGTTAAAGCCTATGAGTACATTCAGAAATTTGCCGGCTGCCAGTATTGAAAACAATACGGTTGCGTATGTTCTGCGTTCGTCTGTTCCGGTTTCCGGAAACGGCGATACAAGCCAGTATTTTATTGCGGAATACAGAAAATCCCACGGATTTTTCGACAGACTCGGCGCTTTGCAGGGTGATGGGCTTGTCATATACAGGGTAAATTCTAATTTCGACGGCTGCGGAAATAATTTCAATACGGCTGATGCGAACGGTTCCAAGTATGAAATCGAGGAAATATATCCCAAAAAAGATTATAAGAATTTGCGCTATTCAAACGGCACAAGCTCAGGGATTATAGTCTCAAATATTCAGACAAATTCAGATGGTACGTTAAGCTTTACCGTTTCAATGTACGGAAGCAGCAATTTAATGTATTTTAAAGATCCTCGGCTGGCAGATGCCGTAAGAACTGCTATCGGGAAAAGCGATTCCCTAATAACAGAAGCGGACATTGCAGCGGTGACATCACTCGATGTATCGATAGAAAATGAACAGTTGCCGCTGGATTTGTCTGGGATAGAGCATATGACGGGACTTACAAGCTTTACAGCACGACACTGTAAGATTGACGACATTACACCGTTGCAAGAACTTACAGGACTTACTTCGTTGGATTTGTCATATAATAATATTAAAGATATTTCGGCACTGTCGGGCAAAAGCAGTTTGAGAACATTAAAGCTTCGCGGTAATCTCATAAGCGACTATTCTCCTGTTGAAAGCTATTACAGCAGTATTACAGAAAAAGACTTCTCATTAAACGGCGCAGACGACTTTGTATTCCGTATTCCGAACGTAAGCGCTTCGGGAAATTTACAGACGGTGTATGCAAAAAAAGGTGAGTATATGCCGGATGTTGTATACGGAACAATTGAGATGTTTAATCACGAAGGCGTGCTTCTCAAAAAAAGGAAGCTTTCTATAAGTATTCCGTCAACCGAAACGCAGTTATCTTTATATGTGCCGAATGAATATTCCTGCAGTAATGACGGTTCATATATAGCGCTCAGCGCTTACGAAAGAGCTGATGAACGTCAGCAGTTATCACGCATTACCATAAAACCATCATATTTTAATTTAGACATTTTTAAATAAGTAGAAGGAGGGGTTACTTAATGTTAAAAAAAATATTAAGCGTATTTCTGACGGTGAGTTTGGTATGCAGTACCTTTTGCACCGTGTCTCATGGTGATGGGAGTTTCTTATATGTTGGGGATAGTAGTCCGGAGGTTATTTTCGGCGGTTCTGTATCGGACCATTATTTGTTATTATCGGGCAATGGAATTGTATCGGCATTCGGTAACAATGAGTATGGTCAATGCGGAGTATCTGCAGGCAAAAAAAATGATAAAGTAAATTACATTGATTTTGAAAACAAAGTTAAGAAGGTATCGGCAGGGGACTGTTTCAGTCTTGCATTAGACGAAAAAGGCACGGCATGGGGATGGGGCAGTAATGCTGAAAATCAGCTTGGAATTTCGGATTCAAAGGAAAATGTATTTGAAAAACCGCAGAAAATTGCAGAAAACATATCAGACATTGCCGCAAGCAAACAATTCAGTATATTACTTAATAACAGCGGTGAGCTTATGATTTCGGGCAGGGGAGAAGCCTTAAAAAAGCTTAAGTTTTCTGAAATTAAACATATATCGGCAGGATATAACAGCATCGCCGCCATCGGTGCGGATAATATAGTCTATTTTATGCAAACCGATGATATAAATAACATTAAGAAAATATCATTACCGCAAGGGTGTGAAGTACAATCGGCAGCAGTCGGCGAAAAGCATATTGCGATAAAATGTATAAACGGTGAAAATTTTGAAATTTATACTTACGGTGATAATTCCAAAAGTCAGTTGGGCGTTAAAAACGCTGTTTCGGCAGAGGAGGCTGTAAAAGCTTTGTCGCTGTCAAAGGACGAATACTCAACCGTAAATGTTTTTGCCGGCAGATACAGCACTGTTGTTGACGCATGGAACAATATGTCTTACAGTGACCGCGTTACGGAGTACGCATGGGGTACTGATACGTGTGATGTTTATGATGGCGGCTGCCGTGTGAAAGAGACATTGGAGGAACCGACCGGGTACGGAAACTATTATCATATTATTGATATGCAGGATGACAAATATATTGCATTCGATTATATGGTGTCCGAAATTATCGTTTTCGGAAAATCGACAGATTTTCAGAGAATCCCTCTGATCGAACCGACAGAAAAAACCGATACAATGTATAAATATCAATATGATAATCTTGATTATAATACATACAATGTGAACTTTGTAAGCCTTAATAAAGACACATTCGCCGAGGATAGCGAAAATTACGCATATTGGGAGTATGTAAATAATCATCAATTCCGCATAAAGATAAAGGATTTCGATGAAACTTCTTCTGCAGTTATGAGCAGCGCGGTTAAATTAAGTAAAAACGTTACCGGAGAAAACAGAATTATCGGCACGTATGGTCCTGAGGTATGGAATTTTGACAGACATGATATATCGTTCAAGGCTGACAATGTTGATATACCGCATGGTCAAGAAGATGGAATTTTGGTAGAAATATCAGCGTATAAATTGCAAAATCGCAGCGAAAAGGCTTTGGAAATTCCGGCTGAAACAGAGGTGTTCTTTGAAAAAGTTACGCCGATTACGGAAAAAACGAAGCTTGGTCTGTATATTTACGGGTTACCGAACGGTACTACAGCAGAGGTTAAAAGTATAAACGGAAACAAGATTCTTTTGCAGCTTCACGGTAATTCGTCCTGTGATATGGACTATGATTCGTCTGTAAAGCTTTGCTACGTATATGATACGGCGAATAAAACGCAAAACGGATGCATCGGTAATTTTGACCCGTATGATATATCTGCATGTGAACGGTCGGTTAAGGGGCTGACAATTAAGGCATCAGAAAATACACCGGAAATGCTTACCGCAAGCACTGCGCTTATTAAGGGCAAAGAGGACGGAAAAGAGGTTAAGCTTAATATTTCGGGCGGAGAATTTGCAGTGGAATTAACAGCTTCAAACTGGAGTATTGACGGCAGTGATGAGCTTAAAATTTCGGATGTAAAACGTATTGATAATAATAATGCAATTGCGGTTATTTCCGGAAACAGTTCCGATAAATACAGTGATGCGGAAATAAAAATAGTCTGCGGCGGCGATGAATACACAGACAGCAGAGAGTATGACGAGGAAACAGGAAGTTATTCAAATGTACCGTTGTATTCAAATTCCGTAAAGATAGAAAAGCAGACAAAAAGCAGCAGCGGAGGCACTGCAAGCACAGGCAGCAGTATGTCAAAACCAACTGCAAGCGTTAAGGGCGGAACTGTTAAGAGAGGAACATCGGTACAGCTTAGCTCAAGCGTTGACGGAGCAATAATTTATTATACAACGGACGGAACTGCACCTACGGAAAATAGCGGTGTATATACCGCACCAATCAAAATTACAGATAATATGACGCTGAAATTTATAGCAGTTTCGGGTAATAAAAAATCCGCTGTGCAGACGATAGAATATGCAGTTAAAAGTGCTGAGGCTACAATCAAGGAAAACTCCGAAAATATCAAATATATCACAGCGCTTGACAATCAGCCGTTTTATCCCGATGAAGCGATTACAAGATATGAGATATTGCAGTATATAAGCAGTCTTTTTGATATTGAAAATCTGGGCGAAAAATCGGATTTTTCAGATGTTGATGCAAAGCATGAAGATATTGTAAATCTTTTTGCAGGCGCAGGATTGATAGAAGGCTATACAGACAACACCTTTAAAGGTAATGAAGGACTAACCAGAGCGGAATTTGTTAAAATTCTGGACGATATTTTAAAGCCTGAGGTTAAGGAAAATTCACAGACATTTACCGATATAAAAGGACACTGGTGTGAAAAATATATTTCTGAATTTATGGGCTTGGGATATGTTTCGGGTTATCCTGATAACACCTTTAAGCCGGATGCTAAAATAACAAGAGCCGAAGCGGTAGCTGTTTTAAACCGAATTGCGGGAATTAAGGCATTGGATGCAAATGCAGACAGTTGCTTTACTGATGTTACAAATAAGCATTGGGCAAGTGGTTTGATTTATGCAGCAACAGCATATTAATTACAATCAACAGTTGGAGTGAAAATGAATATAATGCGGCAGATTTAAACTGCCGCATTAATTTTTGCAGCTAAAATTATAGAAAGAAACGCCGTGCGGCATTTCTTTCTATGTAGGTTAATTTGGATCGAAAATAGGGTAGGGGATTACTCTATAAACGAGAATGTCGTGACATCAAATAAGCCGTTATCGGTAATTCGTATTTCGGGTATAACCGGCAGCGGTAAAAACGCAAGCGACAAAAACGGATCAACACCCTTATTTACACCTACTTTTCTTGCGTATTCATAAAGTTCATCATGGATTTTTATTGTATCATCGGCAGAACCGACAGACATTAAACCTGCAATTTCAAGCGGAAGATATTTTAAAACCTGTCCGTTTGAGCATACTGCAATACCTCCGGCAGCGCCAAGTGTATTTACAGCAAGCGCCATATCCGGATCGTTATCACCGACAACTATAACATTATGCGAATCGTGTCCGATCGAGGATGCAACAGCGGCATTTTCTATACCGTAATTCGTAATAAATCCGATACCTTTTGTGCCAAGATTGTGGTGACGTTCAAACACGCAAACCTTTGACAGTTTATCAGACTTTTTAGCTGTTACCTTTTTTGTTATAATAGCTTCTGGAATAAGTTCAATAGCAGTAAATTCATCAGGGAGTTCATACGCAAAATCATCCTCTGTAACAGTTTTTAAATGCACGGTATTTGTAACATCGGTACTATCAACAGTTTTTGTTGTAAATATTGCTTTGCCATTTTCAGCAACGAGCTTTCCGTCTTTATATACAGCCGTTATTTTATTAAGCTCGATACTGTCTGAAACTACAAGATCGGCACGATATGACGGAGCAACAGCGCCTTTGTCTTTCATTCCGTAGCACTCCGCAGAGTTAAGTGTTGCCATTATAATTGCATCAATCGGTTTTATGCCGAGTGATACCGCTTTTTTGATACAAAAATCAATACTTCCGTCTTTTTCAATTTCACCGATAAATCTGTCGTCCGTACAGAACATACACCTTCTGAGTGTATATGAATTGACACCTTCGTATAAACGCGCAATATCCTTTGAAAGCGTGCCTTCTCTCAAAAGTACATACATACCTTTTGACACTTTTTCTGTCAATTCCGAAACCAACGAACATTCATGGTCGGTTTTTATTCCGGCGCAAACATACGCATCAAGCGCCGAGCCTAAAAGCAACGGAGCATGACCGTCAATTCTTTCCATGCACAATTTATTTAAAACTTCTTCGCTGCCACCGCATACGCCCGGATAATTCATCATTTCTCCGATTCCGAAAAATTCCGGTGCAAGACGTACGGTGTCTTTTGCCGTAAGAACCGCGCCTGTGTGCTCAAAATCCGCCGCTGGAACACATGACGGCAGCATATAATTGATATCCATAGGAAGACCCTCGGCAGTTTTTTTCATAAATTTAAGACCATTTTCACCGCATACATTTGTTATTTCATGAGGATCTGCAATGATTGTTGTGACTCCATGCGGAAGTGTTGTTTTGACGTATTCGGACGGAGTCACCATTGATGATTCAATATGAAGATGCGAATCGATAAAACCGGGCATTATGTATTGATTGCGTACATCTGTGCAGTTTTCACATTCGTAATTTCCGACGCCGCAGATATAACCGTCCTTTATAGCCACATCTGCTTTTATTATACGTCCGTTAAATACATCAACAACATTTCCGTTCTTTAACACTAAATCAAATTTTTCTCTACCGCTTGCTGCATCAACAAGTGTTTTAATATTTTTCATCATTATCAGCTCCTAATATTTAAAAATCGTAATCCAAGTAAGATAAATGGTAATTTATCTTACTTGGATTGGTTGTTTTTTTAACCATTCCCTGCAGATTTTCAAAACCTCCAAGCTTATAAAGCCTTGGAGGTTTAAATTAACTACGCATTCTGCTTTGTATAATTAAGCAATCCGCCTGCGAAAATCATATCTTTTTGTCTCTGTGAGAAGTTTACATTTACATTAAAGTCAAACCCTTTTGTTACATTCGTAACTTTTACAGTATTTCCGGCTTCGATTTGAGATTTGACGTTTTCAATCTTTAATTCATCGTCCTGTGATACTCTGTCATAGTCTGATTCGTTCTCAAATGTCATCGGAATAATTCCTGCATTTATAAGGTTAGCCATATGGATTCTTGCAAAAGACTTTGTTATAACAGCTTTCACACCCAGGTACAACGGAGCGAGCGCAGCGTGTTCTCTTGACGAACCCTGTCCGTAGTTTGTTCCGCCTATAATTATACTTTTACCGAGAGCAAGCGCTCTGTCGTGGAAAGTCTCGTCACATACAGCAAAACAATACTTTGATATTTCCGGTATATTTGAACGCAGCGGCAATATTTTTGCACCTGCCGGCATGATATGGTCAGTTGTGATGTTATCCTCCACTTTAAGACTTACCTTTGCATCAATCGTTTCTGCAAGCGGTTCCGATAACGGGAACGGTTTTATATTCGGGCCTCTTAAAATTTCAACACTGTCCATTTCTGACTCCGGAACAGGCTCTACTATCATATTGTCATTTACTGTGAATTTTTCCGGCAGTTTAAAATCAGGCATTTCTCCCAAAGTACGCGGGTCTGTAAGCACGCCTGTAATTGCTGATATAGCAGCCATTTCAGGCGATACAAGATATATCTGACCGTCTTTTGTTCCGCTTCTTCCCTCGAAGTTTCTGTTAAATGTTCTTAACGAAATTCCACCGGAATTGGGTGACTGTCCCATACCTATACACGGACCGCAGGCGCTTTCAAGTATCCTTGCTCCGGCATTTATCATTATCGCAAGCGCACCGTTTTCAGCCAGCATATTGAGCACCTGTTTTGAACCCGGCGCTATTGAAAGCGACACATTTGGATTTACAGTCTTATCTTTCAATATATATGCAACCTTCAGCATATCAAGCAGTGATGAATTGGTACACGAACCGATACATACCTGATCTATTTTCATTGCGCCTATTTCTTCAACAGACTTTACATTATCCGGCATATGCGGACAAGCTGCCAGAGGTACAAGTTCACTGAGGTTAATGTTTATTTCTTCATCATATACCGCATCGGAGTCTGCCGAAAGCGGAATATATACATCCTCTCTACCCTGCGCCTTCAAAAATTCAAGCGTGATTTCATCTGACGGGAAAACCGATGTTGTCGCACCAAGCTCCGCACCCATGTTTGTGATGGTTGCTCTTTCCGGAACAGAAAGAGTTTTTACACCCTCGCCGCAGTACTCGATAACCTTTCCTACACCGCCTTTTACAGTCATACGTCTTAATACTTCCAGAATTACATCCTTTGCAGCCACCCACGGTGAAAGTTTCCCGGTAAGATTAACCTTTACGACCTTCGGGCAAGTAATATAATATGTTCCGCCGCCCATTGCAACAGCAACGTCCATGCCGCCTGCACCGATAGCTATCATTCCGATACCTCCGCCGGTAGGAGTATGGCTGTCAGAACCGATCAGTGTTTTACCGGGCGCACCAAAGCGTTCAAGATGCACCTGGTGGCAGATGCCGTTACCGGGGCGAGAAAAATAAATACCGTGTTTCTTAGCAACACTTCCTATAAATCTATGGTCATCCATATTCATAAAACCATTTTGAAGTGTATTATGATCTATATATGCAACCGAACGTTCTGTTTTTACTCTCGGCACACCCATTGCTTCAAATTCAAGATATGCCATAGTACCCGTGGCGTCCTGAGTAAGCGTCTGATCGATTTTAATTCCGATTTCTGTCCCTTTTACCATTTCACCTTCAACAAGATGAGCAGATAATATTTTTTCTGTCAGTGTAAGTCCCATTTATATCACTCCTACAATATTATTATACATTATTTTATACCAAATACGGAATTTTGTCAAGATTATATAGCTTTATGACTGCGGTTCTGCCGACTTCACACTTTTTGTTATTCCGTATTTCTGTTTATATGCCTTATACAGCTTATCAAACATTTCATCACCGTGAGATTTAACATTATTCAGATATTCATGCGTGTCAAAGCTGTCATCGGCAACCTGAATAAGGCAGACTGCAATATTTGAGCAGTGGTCTGCAACCCTTTCGCAATTTGTAATCAAATCCGAAAGAACAAATCCTGTTTCAATCGTACAAATGCCCTTTTTCAGACGCGCCACATGAGCTTTTTTTATATTGCTTTTAAGCTTGTCTATTACCTGTTCAAGCGGTTCGACCTTTTTAGCTTCTTCAAGATCGTTGTTTATAAACGAATCAACCGTAATTTCCAGAATTTCAATCAAAGCATCTTTAAGATTTTCCAATTCGCTGCAAGCTTCATCAGAAAATTTGAGCTTTTTATCGTGTATTTCTTTTGCAACCTTCATCATATTAAGCGCATGGTCGCTTATTCTTTCAAAATCGCCTATTGTATGCAAAAGATTTGAGGTTTCATGGCTGTCGCCCACCGAAAGCGTTTTTCGACAGACCTTTACAAGGAAGGTTCCGAGCTTGTCCTCATAAATATCGGACATATTTTCATTTTCTACTATTTGCTCCGCTATTTTTTCATCAAAGTTATTGATAAGGTTTAATGAGGATATAAAGTTATTTTTTGCCAAAACAGCCATCTGATCTGTTGCTTTTTTACACTGTGCAACAGCAACGCTCGGCGTTTGCAGCAAACGTTCGTCTATAAGACTTTCAAATGTATTTTCGCTTTTTTCTTTGTCATCCTTTATGAGAATATACGCAAGTTTTTCAAATTGCTTCATAAACGGAAACAAAGTGATTGTTGTAAACAAGTTAAATGAAGTATGTACTATTGCGATTTCGGCAGCATTCATGGATTTATATAAGAACGGTGCATTTGTGATAGATTTAAAAATATAAAATACTATCATAAATATAACGACTCCGGTTGTGTTGAAATAAAGTCTGAACACAGCTGCTCTTTTTGCGCTTTTATTTGCACCTATTGATGATAAAATAGCTGTCGTACAAGCTCCGATGTCAGCGCCTAAAATAATAGGTATTGCCGTTACACAGGTTATCTGCCCCGTGACAGCCAATGCCTGCACTATTCCGACAGCAGCCGAAGAACTCTGAATTACAGCAGTAAACAATGCGCCTACCGCTACGCCCAAAATTGGGTTTGAAAACAGAAGAAGTATATTTTTAAAGCTTTCATTATGTGCAAGAGGCTTTACGGCATCGCTCATCATACCCATGCCGATAAGAAGTACGGAAAAACCGAGGATAATTCCGCCTATATCCTTGCTTTTTGTTTTTTTGATGAACATATACAAAATAATACCTGCCACCGCACATACAAGCGACATTGTAGACGGTTTAAAGAGCTGAACAAAAAGGTTGCCGTCCTCTGCGCCGGACAGACTCAAAAGCCACGCTGTCATGGTGGTACCGATATTAGAACCGACTATTATTCCCATTGACTGCGAAAATTCCATAATTCCCGAATTGACAAATCCAACCACCATAACTGTAGTGGCTGTTGAGCTTTGTATAATTGCCGTTACAATCATTCCGAGAAGTATTCCTCTGATGGGACTGGATGTAAGATTATCAAGCATTGTTTTAAGCTTTTCGCCGGCGCTTTTTTCAAGGCTTTCGCCCATAAAATTCATACCAAACAAAAAGATTCCGAGCCCGCCCAATAAAGTCAGCACTGAAATCATATTCACCGCAAATCACCTCATTATATCATTATACTGTTATTATAACATCTTTCTTAGAAAATTGAAATACATTTTTTGATTTTTTTTGCATATTTTATATTTTTTTTCGTTTTAGAACCTTTTTTTGAGCAAAACATACAAACATATGAACTATCTCTCCCCTATTCCCTGCCGCAAATGATAAAAGCGGCTGTAACGTTTGGTTACAACCGCTTTTATAGGTATTTATTATTCAGCTTCTGCTAATTTTACAAGTTTTGCATACTTTTCTTCTGCATTCTTAACAGCGTGTGCGAATAATTCTTTTGCTCTTTCGGGATTTGAGCGAGCAAGTGAATTATAACGAACCTCGCCCATGAGGAAGTCCTCGTAAGAAAGCGTCGGTTTCTTTGAATCCAAAGTAAACGGATTCTTACCCTCTGCTGCCTTTCTCGGATCGAATCTGAAGCAGTGCCAGTAACCTGACTCAACAGCCTTCTTCTCCTCTGTCTGAGCAATCTTCATGCCGCCTTTGATGCCATGGTTGATACAGGGTGCGTATGCAATGATGATTGACGGACCGTTATAGCTTTCAGCTTCAAGCATAGCATCAAGACACTGCTGCATATTGTAGCCCATAGCTACCTGTGCAACATAGATGTAGCCATAACTCATAGCGATAGCTGCAAGATCCTTTTTCTTAACCTCTTTACCTGCTGCCGCAAACTGTGCGATAGCGCCTGTCGGAGTAGCCTTTGAAGCCTGACCGCCTGTATTTGAATAAACCTCTGTATCGAATACGAGAATGTTTATATCATTTCCGGAAGCAAGAGCATGGTCAACACCGCCGAAGCCGATATCATATGCCCAGCCGTCGCCGCCGAATATCCAGCATGATTTCTTTGAAAGATATGCTTTATCTGCAAGAACATCCTTTGCTTCCTGTGAATTTACCGCAGCAACTGCCTTTAACAATTCCTCTGTCGGAACCTTATTGCAAGCGCCGCATTCTTTTGTTTCAATAAACTTATCAAATGCACTCTTAACGTCTGCATTTTCATCAGCAATCTTCTTAACCTTTTCGATTGTCTGATTTCTTAATGTATCCTGAGCGATGAACATACCAAGACCGAACTCAGCGTTGTCTTCAAAGAGTGAGTTAGCCCATGCAGGACCTTCGCCGTCTGCATTTGATGTATACGGTGTTGACGGTGCGCTGCCGCCCCAGATTGACGAACAGCCTGTTGCGTTTGCAACGAACATTCTGTCACCAAAGAGCTGAGTTACAAGCTTAGCATACGGTGTTTCTCCGCAGCCTGCGCACGCACCCGAGAATTCAAGATACGGAAGCTTGAACTGCGAACCCTTAACCTTTGACATCGGGAACTTGTCAAGAACGGCCTGCTTTTCACCGAGCGCCGAAGCATAATCAAAATATTTCTGCTCGCCGTACTGTGAATCAAGCGAATTCATAACAAGAGTATCATTCTTGATGTTGCCCGGGCAGATGTTTGCGCAGCTGCCGCAGCCTGTACAGTCAAGAACCGAAATTGCCATTGTGTAGTACAATCCGTCAAGCTGCTTTGCCGGAGCATATTTTATACCCTCGGGAGCATTCTTGAGTTCTTCTTCCGTAAGAACTACCGGACGTATACAAGCGTGAGGACATACATATGAACACTGTCCGCACTGGATACAAGTTTCGTTATTCCATGTAGGAACGTCTATTGCAATACCTCTCTTTTCATAAGCGGCACTGCCCAGCGGAACTTCACCTGTCTGGTATTTTGTGAATGCCGAAACGGGAAGCTTTGCACCCTCAAATGCGTTAATCGGAACAAGAATGTTGTTTACATAATCGATTAACTCGCCTTCGCCGTCATGCTTAACCGAAATATCTTCATATTCGCAGTTCTTCCAGCTTTCGGGAACGTCTACCTTAACAACCTGCTGCGCACCGGCATCGATAGCGTCATGATTCATCTTAACGATTGCTTCACCCTTCTTTGAGTAGGAAGCCGTTGCAGCGTCTTTCATGTACTTAATAGCATCTTCTTCAGGAAGAATTGCCGATAATTTAAAGAATGCCGACTGTAATACTGTGTTGATTCTGTTTCCGAGTCCGATTTCCTTACCGATTTTAACACCGTCTATTGTATAGAATCTGATGTTATTGTCGGCAATGTATTTCTTAACCTGTCCGGGAAGATGCTTATCAAGCTCCTCGCCCGACCATGAACAGTTCAAAAGGAATACGCCGCCCGGTTTAATATCCGATACCATATCATACTGTCTTATGTATGACGCTTTATGACAGGCAACAAAGTCAGCCTTATTGATAAGGTATGTTGATGTAATCGGCGAATCTCCGAAACGCAGATGCGAACAGGTCAAGCCGCCCGATTTCTTTGAATCGTAGTCAAAATAAGCCTGAACATACTTATCTGTGTGGTCACCGATAATTTTAACCGAGTTTTTGTTTGCGCCGACTGTACCGTCTGCGCCGAGCCCCCAGAACTTACAGCTGGTTGTACCTGCCGGAGTTGTATCGGGATTTTCGTCAAGCGGCAGCGACAGATGTGTAACATCATCGTTGATACCGATTGTGAAATGCTTTTTCTCTGTGTTCTTGAACGCAGCGATTATGCAAGCCGGAGTTGTATCCTTTGATGCAAGACCGTAACGACCGGCATATACAGGAACATCCTTAAACTTACCGTCCTCCTGCAATGCAGCAACAACATCAAGGAATAACGGCTCGCCAAGTGCGCCCGGTTCCTTCGTTCTGTCAAGAACGGTAATCTTTTTAACTGTTGAAGGAATAACCTCAACAAGATGTTTAACGCTGAACGGTCTGTAAAGTCTTACAGTAACCATACCAACCTTGCCGCCTTTTGCGTTCAGGTAATCAACTGTTTCCTTAATTGTATCGCATACGCTGCCCATCGCAATGATAATCTGCTCTGCATCGGCAGCACCGTGATAGTTAAAGAGCTTATAATCAGTTCCGATTTTGGCGTTAACCTTGTCCATATACATCTGACAAACTTCGGGAACTGCTTCGTAAACTGAGTTACAGGCTTCTCTTGCCTGGAAGTAAACGTCGCCGTTCTGAGCTGTACCTCTCTGAGCCGGATGTTCCGGATTAAGAGCCTTGCTTCTGAATTCATTTATAGCGTCCCAGTCAACCATTTCAGCCAAATCCTTGTAATCCCAGCAAGCCACCTTCTGGTACTCGTGAGATGTTCTGAAACCGTCAAAGAAGTGCAGGAACGGAACCTTGCCTTTGATTGCACTCATATGCGCAACCGCACCCAAGTCCATAGCCTCCTGCGGATTGGTTGATGCGAGCATTGCAAAACCCGTCTGACGGCAAGCCATAACGTCGCTGTGATCACCAAAAATTGAAAGTGCGTGAGCAGCTATACATCTTGCCGATACGTTAAATACGCAGGGCAGCTGTTCGCCCGCAATTTTGTACATATTGGGGATCATAAGCAAAAGACCCTGTGAAGCAGTATAGGTTGTTGTAAGCGCACCGGCTGTAAGCGAGCCGTGAACCGCACCGGATGCACCGGCTTCTGACTGCATTTCTACAACCTTAACGGTGTTTCCGAATATGTTTTTCTGACCGGCAGCAGCCCATTTGTCTGTAACTTCTGCCATTGTGGATGATGGTGTGATAGGATAGATAGCAGCGATATCCGTAAATGCATATGAAGCATAAGCGGCGGCGTTGTTACCGTCCATGGTTTTCATTTTTCTTCCCATCGGAATCTCCTCCTGTGATTTTATTTTAGTACCGCAGAATATGCTGTATGCCATATCTTGTGGTAGAATGTGCCGAAAAAGACATTTTGAGTGTATTAAGTCTCAAAAAAACTTTTTATAGCATACACATATATAATACCACTATTTACATATAAAATCAAGATGAAAAATTAAAAAAATATTGGTTTTCTGTTGGTAAAAAGTAACAAAATATATTTTTTCATCACCTGTATTCTCTTTTTGCAGCCGAAAGTTGTTTTAAAAAGATTTTTTCTTTTGTTAAAAACAAATCATACAATCTGCTGCATCTGTGTGAAAGACGTGTCAGGTTTGCTCCGCACAGCGGCATATTTTTTCTTATACACCTGTCAACCATTATATCGAAATATTTTTTGTTAAGCTCTGTATATATGCCGAGAATCCACAGATTAACGGCGCTCAAAAACAGTTTCATAAAGTACTCCCCTATTATTTTATTGATAATTTTTAGTATATCTTTTTTGCTGATTAAAAAACATTGAAAAATATGTGCAAACGGGTAATTTATGGAGCGTAAAAGAATTGTAATAAAGTAAAAATAATTATGTAATTGATTTTTATACTAACAATAGCTATAATAAATTACAGACACTAAACCACAAGATGTTGTGGTCACAATATGTAACATATACAAATTATAAGAAATGGAGGAGAAGAAAAAATGCGTGTAATCAAGAAGGATCACACAAAAGAAAACTTTAATGTGCAAAAGGTTGTCAATGCGGTAAACAAATCGGCTTTTCGTGTTTTGGTGAAATTCACAGATGAAGAAAAGGATTTTATCTGCAAGTTTGTGACCGAAGAAGCAGCGCGAATGGGAAAAGAAGACATCGAAATTTCGGAAATGCACAATATTGTTGAGGGCGCTTTGGAAAGAGTGAACCCTAAGGTGGCAAAAAGCTATCGCGATTACAGAAACTACAAACAGGATTTTGTCGAAATGCTTGATGAGGTTTACAAAAAAAGCCAGTCGATTATGTATATCGGAGATAAAGAAAATTCAAACACTGACAGTGCGCTTGTTTCGACGAAAAGAAGCCTGATTTTTAATCAGCTCAATAAAGAGCTTTATAAGAAGTTTTTCCTGACAACCGAAGAACTTCAGGCTATACGTGACGGATATATTTATATACATGATATGAGCGCCAGACGCGATACAATGAACTGCTGTCTTTTTGACGTGGAAAACGTATTAAAGGGTGGCTTTGAGATGGGAAATCTTTGGTATAATGAGCCAAAAACCCTCGATGTTGCATTTGATGTTATCGGAGACATAGTGCTTTCGGCGGCAAGTCAGCAGTACGGAGGCTTTACAGTGCCGTCGGCAGAGCTTATACTTGAGCCGTATGCAAAAAAATCATATGCACTTTATATAAAGAAATACAAAGATCTCGGTCTTGACGATAAGCGTGCCGATGAAGAAGCAATGAAGGATATAGAACGCGATTTTAACCAAGGCTTTCAAGGCTGGGAATATAAATTCAATTCGGTTTCTTCAAGCCGCGGCGACTACCCGTTCATAACTGTCACAGCAGGAACGGGAACAGGAAAATTCGCAAAAATGGCAACAATTTCAATGTTGCGCGTCAGAATGAACGGTCAGGGCAAGACAGGACATAAAAAGCCGGTTTTGTTTCCGAAAATCGTATTTCTGTATGACGAAAAGCTGCATGGCAAGGGCGGCCCGCTTGAAGATGTATTTGAAGCCGGAATAGAGTGCAGTTCCAAGACAATGTACCCCGACTGGCTTTCACTTACGGGTGAAGGTTATGTTCCGTCGATGTATAAAAAATACGGAAAAATAGTTTCTCCGATGGGATGCCGTGCATTTCTCTCGCCTTATTACGAACGCGGCGGAATAGAACCTGCCGATGAAAAAGATGTGCCGGTGTTTGTCGGTCGGTTTAACATAGGTGCAATCTCACTGCATCTGCCGATGATTTTGGCAAAAGCGCGTCAGGAAAGCATAGATTTCTATGAGGTTCTGGATTATTACCTTGAACTTATCCGCCAGCTTCATATCAGAACTTACGAATATCTCGGCGAAATGCGTGCATCAACAAATCCGCTTGCATACTGCGAGGGCGGTTTTTACGGCGGCCATCTCGGAATACATGATAAAATCAAACCCCTTTTGAAATCGTGTACCGCATCGTTCGGAATTACAGCGTTCAATGAATTACAGGAGCTTTATAACAAAAAATCACTTGTTGAGGACGGACAGTTTGCTATCGAGGTTCTGGAGCATATTAATAAAAAAATTAATGAGTTTAAAAAGAAGGACGGTATATTATACGCAATATACGGTACTCCTGCCGAATCACTTTGCGGATTGCAGGTAACTCAGTTCAGAAAAAAATACGGTATTGTCGAAAAAGTTTCGGACAGACCTTACGTATCGAACAGCTTTCACTGTCATGTCACAGAGGATATAACTCCCATCGAAAAACAGGATTTAGAAAGCCGTTTCTGGAATTTATCGAACGGCGGAAAAATTCAGTATGTAAAATATCCGATTGCCTATAACAAAGAGGCAATAAGAACCCTGGTAAGACGTGCAATGGAAAAAGGCCTTTATGAGGGCGTAAATCTGTCACTGGCGTATTGTGATGACTGCGGTTATGAGGAGCTTGAAATGGATGTATGTCCGAAGTGCGGCTCGAGTAATCTGACAAAAATCGATAGAATGAACGGATATTTATCCTATTCGCGCGTTAAGGGCGATACAAGACTTAACGATGCCAAAATGGCTGAAATTGCTGAAAGGAAAAGTATGTGATGCGTTACCATAATATAACAAAGGACGATATGCTCAACGGCGACGGACTCAGAGTCGTATTGTGGGTGGCGGGCTGTGAGCATCACTGCAAGGATTGCCATAATCCTGTTACATGGGATATAAACGGCGGTATCGTGTTTGATGAAAATGCAAAACAAGAAATTTTTAACGAACTCGAAAAACCGTATATTTCGGGTATAACGTTTTCCGGCGGCGATCCTCTGCACATAAAAAACAGAGAAGATATCAGTATTCTGATTAATGAGATCAGAGAAAAATATCCCTCAAAAACCATTTGGGTTTATACGGGATATGAGTGGAACGATGTGAAAAATCTGAAATTCATGAAGGATGTTGATGTGCTTGTCGACGGAAAATTTGAAAGCGCATTAAAGGACATCAAACTTCCGTGGAAAGGGAGTTCAAACCAACAGGTTATCGATGTAAAAGAAAGTCTTGAACTGGATAAAATAGTACTTCTTACTCGATAAAGCGGAAAGGAATTATATATATGAAAAGAGTGGCTCAGTTTGAAAAAGTAAGCCTTGAGCAATTCAAAGAAGCGTGGGAGGATACGTTTCCGGAGCAAAAAAACATTGAAGAAATTTATGAAAGAATAAATCTGCCTCATCGTGCAACGACAGGCTCGGCAGGATATGATTTTTATACTCCCCTTGATTTTGAATTAAAAAGCGGCGAGACAATAAAAATCCCTACAGGAATACGTGTAAAGATAAATGACGGTTGGGTTTTGAAACTTTATCCTCGCAGCGGTCTGGGGTTTAAGTACAGACTCCAATTTAACAATACTGTCGGAATTATCGACAGTGACTATTACAACAGCAGCAATGAAGGACACATATTCTGCAAAATAACAAATGATTCAAACGAAGGCAAAACCGTTTCATTAAAGCAAGGCGACGGATTTTGCCAAGGGATATTTGTTGAATACGGAATAACCTTTGACGACGATACTGACGGCGAACGTGACGGCGGTTTCGGAAGCACGGGAAGATAAAAAACAAATTGCCCCTGCGCAGAATAAAAAACTAAATTAAACAGGAACCTTAAATTTGAGGTTCCTGTTTAATTTAGTTATATTAATCTTTATATGCAGTTAAGAAGTCAGGATATGCCGACTGTAAACCATGCTCTGAAATATCAAGTCCGACAATTTCAGCCTGCTTATCGGCACGAAGTATTCCGGCTTTTTTGAGTATCAGGAATAGTGTTGAACCCAATAACGCTGCCCATGCGATGAGTGACACAGCGCCGAGAGCCTGTATTCCGAGAAGCTTTAAGCCGCCGCCTTCAAGAAGCCCTGTCATTCCGCCAAGTGCTTCGGGTTCGCTGGCAAATAAGCCTACCGCAATTACTCCCCAAAGTCCGTTCATTCCGTGAACACTGATTGCACCTACCGGGTCATCAATCCTTAACTTTGTATCAAAGAAAGGTACTGCCCAGCAAAGAAGTAATGCACCTACAACTCCGATAATTACGGACGCTAACGGTGAAACAACGTCACAAGGTGCTGTTACCGCAACCAATCCTGCCAAAATTCCGTTCAAGGTCATTGATACGTCGGGTTTTCCGTAGCGGAACCATGTAAAGAACATGGCCGTTATCGCTGCCGCGCAAGCCGAAAGGTTTGTTGTAATAAATACCTTTGCAGCCATTGCTGTACCATCTGCGTTAATTACCACTCCCGAATCCGATACCTCTACCAAAGCGCCTGTTGAAGCAGGGTTAAATCCGAACCAGCCTACCCATAAAAGCAATACGCCGAGTGCACCGAATAAAATGCTGTGTCCGGGGATAGCTCTTGCAGATCCGTCTTTTCTGTACTTGTCAATTCTCGGGCCGAGGATTGCTGCGCCGACCAAAGAAAGAACTCCGCCGAGCATATGTACTATACCTGAACCTGCAAAATCGTGGAAGCCCATTTCTGCGAGCCAACCGCCGCCCCATACCCAATGTCCTGCAATCGGGTATATGATGAACGAGATAACTCCGCTGTATATGCAGTATGCCGCAAAATTTGTTCTTTCAGCCATCGCTCCCGAAACTATTGTTGCCGAGGTTGCACAGAATACTGTCTGGAAAAACAGTTTTGTGTAGTCAACGTTTTCTGCACCGGCAAATCCGTTCATAAACATATCTCCAAACGGAATACCAATAAAACCGTTGCCCTCACCGTACATAATTCCGTATCCGATTACCCAGTATATAATCGAACCGAGCATAAAGTCTACGATATTTTTCATTATAATGTTACCTGTGTTTTTACTGCGTGTAAAACCAGCCTCAAC
Source organism: uncultured Clostridia bacterium (assembly GCA_934476675.1). Lineage (GTDB taxonomy): Bacteria > Bacillota > Clostridia > UBA1381 > UBA1381 > UBA4716. The sequence goes on from CAKSOE010000004.1 coordinate 117,447, forward strand.
CAATGTAAATCCTGTCTGCATCAGAAATACCAAAATTCCTCCGACAAACAACCAAAAACTGTTTAGTGCCAACGCTAAAACTTTTGTTTCCATAAATAATCATCTCCTGCAATAAATTACGAATTAAAGAAGCGCTTCTCTGTCTTCTTCTCCCGTTCTTACTTTTATCGTTCTTGTTACGGGTGATACGAATATTTTTCCGTCTCCGATTTCACCTGTACGCAAAACTTTTATTGCCGTATTAACAACATCGTCAACAGGTACCGAGCATACCACCATCTCTATCTTAATCTTCGGAAGTAAATCAACGCTGTACTCCACACCGCGGAATACGTGTTTCTGTCCCTTCTGAGCACCGTATCCCAAAACGTTTGATACGGTCATACCGTTAATTCCAATTTCATTTAAAGCCATTTTAAGTTCTTCAAGCTTGCTTTGCCGTGTAATAATTTCAATTTTAAACATCTCTGCCATATTGAATATCTCCTTTCTTTAATACCCCTCGGGCAAAAAAAATGTGTATACAGAAACTAATCTGTATACACGCCTTTGTGAATATCCGCAATATTAAAAGCTTTATTAAACCGGTTTATAAAAAAATAAAAAGCGCATTATCATTCATGATAAATGCGCCTTTGCTTTTTACAAATACTATTAAAGCACTTTTTGCTTCAAATGTCAATAGTAAATTTTAATTTTATACACTATGCTGTAAATATTACACTCAAATCCCTGTTTTTTCGTAAAATTATTAATTTTTTTCGGTTTTTAACTGCAATATACTGTCAAGAATGTTTTCTGTATACTCTAAAATGTTTTTATTGTCATCTTTGATTTTAAAGCTTATTTCGGGCATTTCGGAGGCCGATATTTTAATCTGCTTTGGAAACGCTTTATCCAGTCCCATCACCGTATAGGCATCAATCGCGTCTGCAACAAATTTAATATGCAGAACGCTCCCTTGCTGCAAAATTTCGTATGCACCGCAGGCTTTTGCTTTGATTTTCAGCGCCGACACATCTATAATGTTCTGCACCGGCTTTGGAATGTCTCCGTAACGGTCAACAAGCTCATCCTCCAGTTCGAACTTATCGTCGGCGCTTTCTATTGCCGCAATGCGTTTGTATATATCGATTCGCTGATTATGATTTTCGATATAAGTTTCCGGCAGATACGCATTGATATTAATATCAATAGAAACGCTCATATCCTCCCTATCCGTCTTGCCCTGCGCTTCGTTAATACTTTCTTTCAGTATTTTGCAGTACATATCGTATCCAACGCTTTCCATATGACCGTGCTGTTCTGCACCAAGGATATTTCCGGCGCCCCTTATTTCCAGATCCCGCATCGCAATCTTAAATCCGGAACCAAACTCCGTAAATTCTTTTATTGCACGCAGACGTTTTGAAGCCACATCGGATAAAATACTGTCTCGCCGATAGGTAAGATATGCGTATGCCGCTCTGTTTGAACGGCCGACGCGTCCTCGCAGCTGATAAAGCTGCGCCAGTCCCATTCTGTCGGCATTTTCAATTATAATCGTGTTTGCATTCGGAATATCCAGACCTGTTTCAATAATTGTAGTGCACACAAGGACATCCGTGTCCCCGTTTACCATATCATACATTATTTCCTCTAATTCCTGTTCATTCATCTTTCCGTGTCCCACAGAAACATTTATATCGGGGAAATTAGCCTTTATCCATTCCGCTTTTCTGAATATCCCCTGTACGCGGTTATACAGGTAGAATACCTGACCACCGCGTGAAAGTTCTTTTCTGATTGCTCCGAGTATTACATCGGGATTATCTTCAAAAACATATGTCTGGACGGGGTATCTGTTCTGCGGCGGTTCGGTAAGCACGCTCATGTCCCTTACGTTTGTCATTGCCATATGCAGCGTTCGCGGAATCGGAGTTGCGGTCATTGTAAGAACGTCAACATTTTGGCGCAGCTCCTTAATACGTTCCTTATTGGCAACGCCGAAACGCTGTTCTTCATCTACTACAAGCAGTCCCAAATCGTGAAATTCCACGTCCTTCGATAAAAGCCTGTGTGTGCCTATGATTATATCTATCTCTCCGCTTTTGAGCTTTTTTAATATCTTTTTCTGCTGTGCTGGAGTGCGAAAACGTGAAAGCATTTCCACTCTTATCGGAAAATTCTCCATGCGCTTTAAGAAAGTTTCATAATGCTGCATGGCAAGAATGGTTGTCGGACACAGATATGCCACCTGTTTTGAGTCACATACAGCCTTGAATGCGGCACGCAGAGCCACCTCGGTTTTGCCGAAACCGACATCGCCGCATAATAAGCGATCCATCGGCTTTTCACTTTCCATGTCACGCTTTACTTCTTCGACCGACCTTAACTGATCCTCAGTTTCCTGGTACGGGAAAGTGTCCTCAAACTCACGCTGCCACGGCGTATCGGCGCTGAAGCTGTAGCCTTTTGTGTTAGCACGCTGTGCATAAAGCTTTATTAATCCCTGTGCCAAATCGGCGGTTGCTTTTTTTACCCTCTGTTTTGTCTTGTTCCAATCCGAGCCGCCGAGCTTTGATAGACGCATTTGCTTTTCTGAATCATTGCCAACATACTTATAGAGCATATTCATCTGATCAATTGGCACGTACAAAATATCTGTACCTCTATACTGTATTTTAAGATAATCTTTTGCAATTTTATTAACAGTAATTTTCTGAGTCCCCATATACTGTCCAATTCCGTGCGCGGCATGAACAACATAATCGCCCGGATTTATGTCATTATATGATTTTATTCTGTTTGCATTTTCAATTCTGCGGTGGCGGCGGCTTTTTTTTGTCTCAAAAATTTCCCTGTCACTTATAAGAACAAGCTTAATTTCGGGGTATTCAAAGCCTTTATTAAGATTTCCGCGCACAATCGAGGTTTTGCCCTCTCTTATTTCCTCTCTGTCCGAAAGGAACTTTGCGTCTATCCCTCGTTCATTAAGTACTCCGGCAAGGTTTTCTCCCCTGCCGCGTGAAGATGCAAGAATTACGGAAGTATAACCGTCTTTTTGCCATTCTTCAAGACTTTCATACAAATACTCAACCTTACCGTGAAATGAAATTGTTGTTTTAGTAGTAAAAGTTTCGAGATATTTATAATCAAAATCTGTTTTTGAGTGAGAAAGAGTATCAATCGAAATTACACGTCTGTCCTTTGCGATATTTATAAAATCCGCATATGAAACGAAAAAACGCTCTTTCGCATTCTTTATAATTCCTTTATCTGCCAGCTCGGCTACTGTTTCCGCACACTCTGTTTCAAACGTTTTTCCGCGCTCGGCAATTCTTTTCGGGTCTATTATAAAAACCAATCCGCCCGATGTCAGATATTCAAGTGCAGAAGTGATTTTTCCGTCATACAGCTTCGATATATATTTATCTATCGCCGGAAAATACCGTCTTTCCGTAAAATTATCCAAATCAGTATTCAGTGCATTTATAAAATCGGCATTTGGTGATTTTTTTGCCTTTTCGTTTTTGATCAGCTTTTTTATATCATTTGTTATCTTTTCGCGCGTTATATCCTCCATGACCGATTCGGTTGCCGGAATGATTCTGATATTATCCAATTTATCCATTGAACGCTGTGTTGTGGCATCAAAAGAACGAATAGAATCTGTTTCGTTATCGAAAAATTCTATTCGAAAAGGATTTTCTTCATTCGGCAAAAAAACGTCCAGAATACCGCCTCTTACAGAGAATTGCCCCGCATTTTCAACCATATCCTCGCGGGAATACCCCAATATAATAAGCTTTTCCGTCAGCTCACTTATTTCCGCACAGCTGCCGACAGACAGAGTTATACCGACTGTAAAATATTTTTTGTCTATTGTGTACTGCAAAAGTGCATCAAGACTTGCAACCACTATACATTCATTATTGTTTTTAATTTCATACAATGCCGCCAGACGCTTGTAAACATTTTCGTGATCGGTTGTATCTATATTATAAAACACATATTCCTTTGACGGAAAATACACTGCATTGTCGGTATAAAAATTCAAATCATTGTACAGTGCGCGTGCCTCCATATCGCTGTACGTAACGACAACCGACGGCTGCTTGTTTGATTTTGTAAGCGCATAAATAAGCTGACTCTGCGCGGATTCAACCACTCCCGCCACGGAAATCGGTGTTTTGTCCAGATTCGCTGTTATGCGCTTATACGGTTCATATTTATTTAAAAAATCTGAAAAGTCCATAATCTTACCTATTTTGAATTATATTTATTCATTGCCGATGAAACTCCGGCACGGATTATTTCCTCTGCCGCATCGGATGCCTTTATGATAGCTTTTTCCATAATTGGTATTTCTTCCTTTGTAAAATGCCCTAAAACGAAATCCGCCAAATCGTAGTTTTCGTTCTTAGGCGCACCTACTCCCATTTTCACTCTCGGAAATTCATCGCTTTCAAGCATATATATTATTGATTTCAGTCCGTTGTGTCCGCCTGCGCTGCCCCTTGGTCTCACTCTTATTCTGCCTGTTTCAAGGGATATATCATCATTTATTATTATTATATTCGATGGATTTATTTTATAAAACTGTGCAAATCCGGCAATGCTTTCGCCACTTAAATTCATATATGTCTGCGGTTTTATTAAAAGTGTTTTTTCGCCTGCAATTTCACATTCACCATACAAAGCCTTGAATTTCAGCTTTTTCACCTTTACATTAAGCTTATCGGCCATATAGTCTATTGTGTGAAAACCTATGTTATGACGCGTCATATCATATTGTTTGCCCGGATTTCCGAGCCCTGCTATAATATACATTATTCTGCCTTTCTGTCAACTACTCTTTTTAAACAATAAATTTATTATACCACAAAAAATATATCAATTCAATATTTAACATTTATTTTTAGAAAAAAATTTCAAAAAAGTATTGACATACGGTAAAAAATATGGTATCATATTATTGTTGTTTGGCTCGTTGGTCAAGCGGTTAAGACTCCGCCCTCTCACGGCGGCAACGAGAGTTCGATTCTCTCACGAGTCACCACTAAGCAAACAAACCGCATATTTATGCGGTTTGTTTGCTTTTATAAAGCATTTAACCACGAAAAAACCACGAATTTTTCATAAACAGATTTTTGTATAAGGCAGAGAACAATTGGAAAGGAACGTTCTCTGTCTTAGTCACTCTTAATAATAATATGATGAGACTTAATAAATTACCGCTGAAAGTTCAAACAAGTAAATGATTGATATTATTTTAACTTTAAACATTTTATTATCTTTAAAATTACTTGTCAAACGTTTTCATAATTCTCATAATCATAATAAAAGCGTCTCTAATTATTGACAATTGACCAAATTTTTTTAGAAAATTAAAAATAACACTTGCAATTTTTAAATAGATGTGTTATAATATTATCTGTTATTAGAAATAATATGCGGATATGGCGGAATCGGCAGACGCGCTAGATTCAGGTTCTAGTGAAAGCAATTTCATGGAGGTTCAAGTCCTCTTATCCGCACCATACCGAGAGTTCTTATAGGATTTGAGATGTTCTATAAACACTCTCGGTTTTTTATTGCCTTTAATCAGTATGCGGATAACTTTTATATCTCACCGTCCATACTGATTATTTTTTTATTATTCCTTTTTGCAGTATTCAGAACGTCCTGTGTTACGGTGGCAATCCCATATAGCTTTATTTTTTCCACCAAACATAAATTTCTCCATATCTCATTAAAGTAACCATTTTTAATTAATATTAAAAATCCATGTAACTAAGCCATTTTAATAAACTTTCTGACCACTGTATCACATGCTTGTTGATTTTAGAATCTGGATCAGGTATCCCTATTCCATGATTACCATGCGGATAAATATGCATCTTCTCGAATCAAGTAGTGGAAGCGGAAATCTATGCGGTGACACACGATAGTTAACAACAAATGCAGTTATCCCATTATTATTAAAAAAATCAGCATAACCTTTTCCCTCATGTTCTGACCTTTCTATATATCCACCACCCGGAAGAATTACAACTGCCGTATCACTTTTCTTATTTTCAGGAATATATGCTGTTAATGTAGGGATTTCCCCGCATATGCCGGGTACTGTTTCCCACAAATTCATTGTTACCATATAGATCCACCTCACTAATTTAAAATTAAACTTCATTTACAAGAATAAAATTTCCATTTTGCATACAATACTCCTGATTCTGTGAAACATCAAATTTGTAAGTATTCTGGTTTAGTTTACAAACAGCCGAAATTGTCTGCTCTTCAATACCAAACACGGAAATAATATTACCTTCTAAATCCGTTATAACCCTAAGACCTGCACAACATTCAAAAATTATCTCATCATTAATACTTGCAACAATCCAATTATCTTTGCATTTTATTACGTATTTATTCCCACACATGTTCTGAGTATATTCAAAATTATGTTTATTTAATATAGCAGTCCAAAATATCCTGTTATATTCAATATTTATACCATATAAAAGGCTGACATATTCCAAAAAAGCAAGTGTAGTGGGGCCGTAACCGTCATCAGCAGCTTTACTTATTTCAGCAGTGTATGGATTATACTGCTGAACGAAAACATTAGTTTTCTTTATCAGTTCAATTAGCTTTTTTCCTATCATAATATTTTCAGCATGATGATTGTAGTTAATCATTGCTTGAATACTTCTTTGATAATTTAACCCATGCGAAGGACCCGACCAACTATTATCATCTATATCATGACCTGCTGTCCCCATTTTTTTTAATTCTTTTGCACAATTTGAACATTCGGAATTCACATGAAAATACATTTCATTCGCTGCTATAGAAGGAAGCGGATATGGGGTCCAGAACTCATTTTCATTGAGCAAGTGTTTTTTTATAAATGCATCAGCCATATTCTGAGTAAAAATTCCTGAATACATACATTTGATATTTTCTTGTGTCAAAACTTCAATCTTTTGATTGTGCTTATCTCTTTGAAAACAATATTTATTTTCTTCATCCCAAAGATATTCGATGAATTTCTTTTGTACTTCTTTTGCATTTTCTCTCCAAAAATCCACTTTCCCGTTTTCAAGTATTTCAGATATTCTTGACAGAACATCGCAACAAGCATATGAGTATGACATAAATTGAGGTGATTCATACGGCATATTCCCATAGTCTTCAGGTGGAATTGATTTTCCCCACGCACCATGTTCAGGTATCTTTAGCCCATTTAGCATATGTATTGTACAATTGTCTTCACCGGTATCCCAAACACACCAACTCTCAAGACAACCATTATTATCACTGTCTCTGTATTTCCACAAATAAGCATTAAAATCTTCAAGACATTCATATAACAACTCAAGATATTGCTTGTTTCTTCCTGTGTAAAAATATAATTTCAGAGCGGCATGCGGCAAAAAACAACCTTGCAACCAATCATAATGTGCGCTAACACCTCCCCATTCCCCTTGATTTTTTATCATTCCGGGGAATCTACCATCTTTTCTTTGATAACGCAAAAAAATTAGAGTGTTTGATAATGCAACTTTTAAATTTCTCTTGGCATACATTTCTCCACCCATAGGTTGCGTTTCTAACCATACACCGTTATACTTAGCCCCCTCAATTAACACACTGTAATCGGAAAACGTTTTTATATTAGCCTTGCAAATTGCTTCCGCCTTGTCATACAACTCTTTTAAATGCTTGTCCGTCGTATTAAATATTACCGATGAATCGACTAAATTATACGTTTCCGGCAAGAATACGTCAAAAATCATTTCACTCACTTTAAACCTTTCACAAATTTATACTTATTTAATTGACATCAACGTTCTTTCCAATATACACATTTTTCCTCAACCGGAGTTCCCAAAGCCTGAGGAATCTTATTATCCATAAGTATATCGTAATTGTTTTTAAAGTCCATAGCTGTCAGTTGTCTTCTTTTTATAGTTTCAGGTGCTTTATAATCCAACTCATACAACCATGGTCCTTCATAATCCCCACTTCTTAGTGCATCAATCAACTTTATCCAGTCCACCTTACCTTCTCCCGGTAACCAATGCCTTTCATTTTTATAATCAAAATCAGAAACATGAGTGGTTACAAGCTTACTCCCCACCTTATGTATATATTCACCTACATCTTCATAAAACAAATGATTTGTATCAAAGCATGTTCTTAATCTATCATCACAAGACAACAACTTCAACATATCATATGAATCTCTTCCCAAACAAGTTCTTGGTAAGTTTTCAACAATTATAAATCCATCAAAGGGTTCAGCAACATCCGCTAACTTTGTTAATGTATCAGCCGAACATTTTAATGCTTCTTCACGTTTATCTTCTTCTATGGGTTCAGCACTCGGATGAATTACAAAATTTTTAATTCCTGCACACCCTGCTTTTTTAATAATCTCAGAAAGATATTTTACTGTGTGCTCTCTTTTTTCTTCATTTTCAGATGCCGGATCCAATTCAGCAAATGGCAGGAACGGCAAATGAAAAGTCCATAATTCTATATCAAACTTTCTTGCACGTTGCTGCAAAGCTGTCCAATCAAAATTTTCTAAGGTTTCATCTCCTAAGCTAATTTCCATCGACTTTATTCCCGCTTTGGAATACTGTTCAAACTCCTCTTCTGCAAATGGTCTTCCACAAAGTGAAAGACCTAATCTAAATTTTTTCATATCTTCTCCTCCTTCATTATAGTCGCATTTTGTTTATTCATTATCTTTTATGTTTTTTAACATATCTCGATATTCGCTCGGTGTCACACCTTCAAAATTCTTAAACACTCTTAAAAATGTAGTTTTGGAAACAAAACCTGTCATTTTCATTATTTCATTTATATGGTAATCAGTAGTTATCAGTAATTTTTTGATTTTTTCTACCCTTGTCATTGAAACATAATGATTAAACCCTACTCCAAGATGTGTCTTTATCAATTTCGATAAATTTTTAGATGATGTTCCAAATTCCTCTGCAACTTTGTCTAAATATAATTCTTCCGCACAGTGCTCATCAATATATTTAATAAAGCTTTTAATGTCAAACACCTGTTTAGTTGTTTCTTTGAAAGATGTTATATCATATAATAATTTATTTACATAATCAATAAACTCTTCTAATGATAAAACATCTATTGCATTTTCCGGATTTACACCATTTATATTTATATATTTATTACGTTTTACATTCTTTGAATCAGCTACTCTCAATGCTGTATGCATAATTTGATTATAAACTTTTTTTACAGCTGCATCTCCACCAAGTTCATAATTGTATAGTACAATTTCTTCAAGTAATTGCATAACTTTTGCTATATTTGCTCCTAAAATATAGTTTTTCAGCTTATTCTCCTGTTCAAGAGAGTAATAAAAACCGGCTGTACCTTCTCTTGAGATATGATATTGTAAAATACCACTATTTTTAGACATTGTACGTACCAATGAATGTGCATTAAATGCTTCAATATACGATGTCTGCATACCTGAAAAATCTTTATGGATTTGCCCTACACCTATGAACAACCTTATAAATTCGGTGTCAAATTTAAAAATATCTTTTATTTTATTAAGCCTGTGAAAAACTTCTGAATTGCCTTCCTTTTTAACATTAAAAATAACAACATAAGACTCACTGGTTTTGGATAAAATAATTGTCTCTTTATTATCATTAAATTCAGACAAAAATATTAACTGTACTTCATCCGAAATTCTCTTATATTGCTCCGAAGTGAATTCCCCAAAAAAGCTTTTACTATAAGCAATCTCTATATATGCAACTATGAAATAATCATTTTCAAAGTTAATGTTGCTTTCTCTAAAAGCATTCTCGATCTTAGAACAATTCACAGCATCAGTAAACGCTAAATGATTTATTAAATATCGCTCTTTATATGAAGAAATATTATTTTGCATATTTTTCTTCAAATATAAATTATCTGACACAAGATTCTGTAATGATTTTTCTATTAATGCAAACTCATCCTCATCTTTTTCTTGTTTATAATGCACTTCCTCTAAAAGCTTTTTAATCGATACAATCGGGCTATATAATCGCTTGTTAAAATAAAAACACAACAAGATGTTTAATAAAACAACCAATATTATAAAGAATAACATCAAATACATATTTGTATAAATATATGACATTAAGGTTTTTTTCGGAGTTAGTTCAACAAATCTATATACTCCCAAATAACTGATTACATTTCTATATTGAAATCCGATATATTTTTCTCTGTTCCTTTTAAAATCAAATACATTTTCATTTTCTATCTTTTTTAATAATTTTACATCATCAAATTTTTCGCCCGTTTTTAGTGAATATATACCATCATCAATCGCCACCAATATCAGCGCCTCTTTTAACATTCCGTCTTGGGTTGCTATTTTATGAATATAATCACATTTTATATCCACAATAATATAATTTTTAGTTTTTATACCGTTCATACATGATATAACTAACGGAATAACTACCTCCCTATTGCCTTCGTTATATACCGCAACCGGGGGTAAAAAAGAATAAAAATTCTTATTTGATTGCATCTGTCTCCAAAAAAATGTATCGTATTTTTCATACTTTCTCTGATTATCAAAATACACATCCAAATCACATTCTCTGCTTGTATCAATAACAAAATCATTAACGCAGTTAACAACCGCAATATTGTCAACAAAATCATATATATTTTTTGTTTTTGCTAACGTTTTCCTTAGTTCGTATTTTTGAAAAATAGATATCTGAGAATCTGTACTATTCCAAAACATAAGCTGTCTTATGTTATCATCAGAATACAGCAATTCAAAACTATTTACAATTTCGTCAATATCTTCTTCTACCTTACGAATATTGTTTTCAAACATTTCCTTTGATGATAATATTTCTCTATCCATATCATGCTTCATCTGAAACACTTGTACCCCAACGACAAAGGATGATACCACCAAAAGAGGTATCAGGCTGTATATCAATAATTTTTTTAATACACTTCCTCGATAATAATTCTTCAGCATATTTATACCGTCCTGTATTATTTATATATTTTGAATTGAATATCCCTTATTCTGTAAGCTTGCTATTTTTCTTCAAGTGACATATTAATCCTGCTTTATAAAGTGGGATTAAAAACCATCAATCTCTTAATCCCACTTTAATTTTAATTATTCAGCAACCACTAAAAGTTCTTTATTCCCAATTAAAGGAGCACTTTTCTTTGAATTCCACAAAAACACTTTTACTTTATTTCCGACTGTTTCTGATATATTAAACAATAAATTCATATCAGCACTTCTATATGTAATCGCCGTTGATGTATCCATATTTATATTAATCAACTGTCCCTCATTAGAATACTCTGCCACAAGTAACACAACATCTTCATTGCCCATAGAATTATTGAATATATTTGCATTGCATGTCAATGTTGTTCCTGCAACCACTGTTTTTTCTGAACTTGCACCTGATACATCAAATGCATCAATCACCAATCCTTCCGGATCATTATCCTCAAATGCCATAAGCTTAATATCTGTAAGCCATATTGTTGCACCGTTTTTCTCTATCCACTCGTGTCTCGCGGACGTATCCGTAATCTTCTTACAGATCCAGAACCATTCTCCTATTTTTTTGCTGCCTCCCGGAACTGATAAGATTGATGAACTTTGATCTATATACATCCAGGCTGTCCAATATAAGTTTCCGGCATTTGCATATTCTGTTAATGTCGCGTCAGTACTAATAGCCTTAGCACCCGATAAATACCACAAATTGTAACTACTTCCTGCAAGCTTTAATGAACGATAAAAACCATCCTTGACAAATTCATGATCTACGCTTGCCTCAGTAGCGCCACTAGGTCCAATAAATTTTGAATCATTACTACCGTCAAATACTGTAGCAAGCACCTTTGCATATCTGTTTGGACCGTTATCAAAAGTTGCTCCGGCAACTGTTTTAGTTCTTGCGCTCGGTGATGGCTCACTGCCGTTAGAAGTCGATACAATACATAAATCATCAACATATACAGTACCTTTTCCACGAGTGTCTACAACGCCAACTGTTGCTTTTTCTTCAAGATTCGTTATCTTTGCCGAAAGAAATGTCCACTCACCCGGCTGCACAGTTGTAATTTTGCTTTTTGTCGCTCCATCGGATATCAAATGTACTGTAACATCCTCTGTATTAATTTCTCCCTTATCAACATAAAACCATCCGCAGATATATGCATTTCCCGCCTCTACCGCTGCTGTAATTTCTTTATTGCCATTTGCAATATTTACTTTATCCCATGCTCTGTATCTCATAACTGATTTACAATTTGAATAGTAGTATGATTTAGTACCATTATATGACATGCTATCAGTTAAGCCCTCAGCTGCATAACCATAATCAGTTAATTTCTGACCGCAAAAATTGTCCTTGGTATCCGATACAATAGTTCTCAAAACAGTCTGTGTTACTTCTCCCTCTGCTGCATATCCTGATATAGGTGCTATCAAGGTTGCTAATGTGATTAACATAGAAATAATTTTTTCCATAATAAAACTCCCTTTCTTTAATTATTTATAATATTCATCTCCTTCATTGACACTCAAAACATTTTAAGCCATAAACAACATCTCCTTTAAATTGCATCTTAATCAACTCTCTATTTATTTTGCAATTGATATTTTATACATCATTCTACAAAATTGTAGATTATAAAGCTTACATTTTGTCCCCATGTAGTAAGAATAAATACGAGTGATGTCATTGATTCGCTATGGACACTCTTATATGCTCTTATATCATCCTTTGTAGCTTTGCGTATTTCTCGGTTTTCCTCATCATATACAATAGCAGTTGACGGAAGGTTAAACAACTCTAATGAATCTTCTGCTGCATCATCTGTAACTGCTTTACTGCTGGTAACCATAATCTGATCCCCTGACGATTTATACACCTTACCGATGGTAGTTCTTCTTTCCGAATAGTACTTGCCGTTATTGGATAAAGCAATATCCTTATTATTTACATCAAACAGTCTGCTTATTGTAACTATTTGTCCCCGTTGATTTGTATCTACAGTGATCAAATCTCCACATTTCAATGTGCATTTACCGTTTTCAAATAAACCGGCAGCTTTAAGCACATCATCACTGTATAAATCTGCTGAGAACTTAGTGCCATTTTGAACACCTTCTACTCTTGTCACCGCTTCATCATCTTCGTTAAGAGTTATCAATGTTCTATCCACAACAATATAATTGTCAGCAGTTGATGTTGATGCCTCTCCGTCACGTAAAAATCCTATCTCAAGGTTATTAAATTCTGAACGTTTAAATACTTCTAAGCTGTATTTTCCATCTTGCTGAAAATAGCTTTTGCCATACACCTGATAATCTGTTGCAATATCAGCATCATCAATATTGGCAGGACCAACAAATAGTACCGCGCCATCATAGTTCATATTAGGTGATGTACTTTTCATTCCGGTAGGATAAATCATCCCTCTATACACATTACATGTGTACTGTTCCGGTGCTTGATATGTAAGAGTGCTATATTTCTCTTCATTCTTTTCATTATATTTTTTAGTGTCTATGCCGGTAATGTTTCCTTCTTCATTCAAAGTATAACCAATAACTTGAGGTATTAATTGATATTTCGACACAGTTACAACTTCAGAAGTATTTTGATCAAACACTTCAGTCTCAACATTATCATAAAAAAGAGATTTTGCAACATTAAAATCAATTTTAGTTCTCACACCATCTACTTTGATTTTCTCCGCACAAACAAAGCTCTGTAGCTTGCCGGCAGTATTTATAAGTTTAACCTCGACATCTTCTTCTATATCATCAGTGCTTACCTTTACCAATAACCCATAGTTAATATTAGCATTACTTATAGATTCTGTTGCTGCAATTTTTCCCAAATAATTCAAATAAAATGTATAATTTTTTCCTATCATCGGCAATGTCGCATTTTTCAAATATATAGCATTATCAAAATAACAGCTTCTCTCAAAATCCATTCCATCAATGCTATATATTTCATCGGACGACCGATTCAATACACCACTTAAAACTTGTTCACTAACCTGAATTTTATAAATACTTGATTTTTCAGCATCAATTCTAACAATGCCATTACTATCAATAGTTGTAACATCTGCAGCAACTGACAATATTGATTTTGATTTGATATCACTAAACGAGATTTTATCACTGCCTCTATATATGCTGATTTTTTCTATATCCGATTCTGAAAGACATATATTTGGATTACTATACATGTCTGAAATAATCATTTTACTTCTATCGATATATGAAACAAAATAATCAACATATTCATCAACAATAACAAGATCTATACGACCATTATTATCACTATCTATAGCGGTAACGTATCCATTCTTAATTCCGGCTAATTTATCCTCTTTAAACGGAGTACATCCTTTTCCGTTATATATCATATCAGGATGTTGATCAAATCTCATTTTTTTCGAACGACTATTTTCCAAATCTTCATAGTACTTTATGGAAGATAAATCACCTGAAACAATATTTTCTCCGGGTATAATTGTAACGTCATTCCGATTTGGCTTAGGTGCAACATATACTACTTTAAAATCGCCTAAAGCTCTATTATCTATATTAATGTATGCTATAACATCTAACCCAATATAATCATCCGTTAATCCCTCTGCATCAGAACATGTATTGTCTCCAATCATAACATGATCAGCAGGAACTAATGCTGCACCGGAACGGGATGTATAACCATTGCTTACTACATTACCCGAAATTTCAACAATATTATGCCATTTGTATGCCGCTAAATCATATTGAGTTGTATTATCGTCTGTGTCATAAGAAGCTAAAGGAGTCATCAATGCATTATATAAAAGTTCAACTGCAGCCTCCTTACTTAGCTCTTGCCCATATGATAAGTTCACATTTTCTAACAGCTCAAGCTGATCAGCTATATCTTTATACCTTTTTTTATCCTCTTTTGCATAGTTAGCTATTGCCTCATATCCCAATGCATTAATAATCCACTCCAAGGCATCATCTAGAATTATTTTCGCATCAGGGTAAAACTTACCTTCTTCAACATAATGTGATATAGCCTCTATTTCTATAGCTTTATTGGTCGACTGATTAACGTCAGCAAAGCATGTTCCTTTTACCGACGAATTAACCGTTTGCTTAGTAAGAGCAACCAACAGTGCCGCAAAGGATGCTCTTGTACCATCAAACGAATCAACATCTATACCTATGCTTTTTTCAAACTCTGCATGAATATCCGATTTTGAAGGCATTTGCATTTTTTCAGCTTTTTTATACTGAACTTTTGAAGATGCATTGTTTGCGTGGAATACCTTCAAAGAATTGATTGACCATGCATTACTGTTTGTCTCTGTTCCGGCCTCCAAAACAATTTTTATAAATCTGATTTTTTCAATACTAGGAAAATCAATGGTTGTTTGCGTAGATTCATTGCCACTTTTTTCTGAAACGATAGGTTCCCCGAAATATTCCATTTTTGTGGATACGTAAACACTATATTTTCCGGGATATTCACTTTGCTCATGATCTAAAACAACCTTGCCCACCTCAAGCTCCTGATACATATCAATGAGGAAATAATCACCTTGCTTTTGAGGTTCCTTTGTTGTCCATTTTTTATCCTTTTCCTTTACATTTCCCGGCAAATTATCATCATCGGATTGAGAGGCTAAAAAACGAAAATATTTCATATCATAATATTCTGCTGCTGAAACTGTATAAAACGGTATAAAAGATGTTAGCATACATATTATAACAGTCAATAAAATACATTTCTTTTTCAACATTTAATTACACCTCCAATTCCAACATTTGATATATTATTTTTGCCGTTTGAGCACGTGTCAAAGTATTTTTTGGTCGGAAACAATAATTTTCGTCACCATCAATGATATCAAGAGACATCAAGTTTATTACTGACATTTTAGCAAAATCACTAATATCATTAAAATCATTAAATGCTTGTTTATTTTTGTCATTAATACTAATATTTAAAGCACTTATTGTTCTCGAACATATGACAGCCATTTCCTCATTAGTGATATTTCTGTCAGGTGCAAAGCTGTTGCCATCCACACCAAAAATTATGCCTTTTTCACTTGCATATGAAATATATTTATATGCCCAATGACTGTTTGTCACATCATCAAACTCACTATTTGCCCCGTCGTATTCAGTGAATAATGCTGATACTAAAATTTTAACAAACTCAGCCCTTGTAATATTATTGTCTGGTCTGAAAGTTTTATCTTCATATCCATCAATTATTCCTTTTGATACGAGCTCCATAATGTAACTATTTGCCCAATGAGCTTCATCTACATCTGAAAAAGTCTTACCATCAAATAGCTCCTTACTTGCTTCTTTATTTGATACTACATTAGATGATATAGATATTCCACCTTTTACAGAAGTTCCGCCCGAAACGCCGCCTGAAGAACCACCATAATTTATTTTCGGTTTATATGTAGCTATACTTGAACTAATTGTACTTACAATATCCGATTTAGTCTTGAATTCCTTACCAATTAGACTTTTGAGAACTAATATTTGGTTGTAATCTGATATATTATTCTCTTTCATTTTATTATCTATATCATACTCAAGCACATCTTGATAATTATTGCAATATTGCAAAACAAGTGGATAGTCACCTTCTTTAACACTGTTTAACCCAGCTAAAAGTGCAAATTCTTCAATCTTTTTATCGAAATCAACAAAATCTGTATATGTATTATAATCGAAGAATGAGCTAAACTTTAGTATATTGCCATTATCTTTTAAATCGGATAATGTCGCGGTTACTCTTTCAGAAATGTCTAAAGATGACAAATTATCTAACAGAATACCTGTTTTATCACTTGCTTCATTTATCATCTGCAACAATATACACCTGTTCAGAGCACTTACACTCAGAACGTCACCCTCTTTATCTTTTATCGGCATTTTAGCAACCAACTCACAAGCATAAGCTTTTCTCTCTGCTAAAGTTGCATATTTATCAATCATAATCCCCAAAGAATTAAGAGCAATGGCGTTGTCCTCGTTATTCAATAATGATTCTATTTCTTCTTTGCTTCCCTTTTGTATTATATTAATTATCTCGTCTCTTTTTTGTTTGCTGACATAATAGAAATCTTTTTCTATATAAGGACTTATAATTCCTTCTTGATTTTTTATTCCATCTCCATATATTAAGACATCATAGTAGCCTGAAGCAATATAATCAGACAAATCAAACTCCTTAGAAAAACAACCATTATCATCTAATGTATCGCAATAGATAAGCCCGGGCTTTGCCCAATCATATCCACTATCATTTCGGGGTATCATTGCTATTGTAAAGCTTCTTTGTTCTTTAGCCTCTGTTTCTATATTAACATCAAGCTTTTTTCCTTTTACAGAAACATCAGTATTATCAGAAAAGACTGTGCTCGCTGCCTCACATTCATCTACAACAATATTATTTTCATCCAGAAAATAATATCCAAGCTGGTTTTTATCAGAATATTTAACAGTTCCGAAGTTATTACTTACAATACTAACAGTATCATTTCCACAAGCAGAACATACTCTAAAATCCGATGCCGCAAAAACTTTTCCACCGTTTTCATCATCATTAAAGCTGACAAATCTATATTTTTTATTTTCATCTAAATCATTGATAATCAATGCTTCTGTTTGCAATTCATCAAGCTCTGCTTCAAGCTCCAATTCATTCCCGTTTGATAAATATGTAATATTTTCTACTCTGAACTCAGGCTTTGCCGTATAAAAAGCAAACTCTGTATCACTAACAGTTTCATCAAACATATTGTTTACACCGGAAACCTGTATCTTATACTCAGAACTATAATTCAGCTTTGTTGCAGGTTGTAATTTTATAGTTCTGTCATCATATAAAATCGAAGCCTCGACTTCTTTACCGTTTTCATCGAAAATACTTATTGTACCGGTATCCGGCATAACATAATGATCAAATTTTATTTCTATTGGTGATTCAACAAATACATTATACTTATTTGTTACCTCGTTTGCTTTGTTGTAAAAAACAAACGAACTGATATTCATACTTGTGTCTTCAGGTGGAATCATAAAAATCTGAATCTGGTCTATCCAATAATCTTTTTTAGACTGATTTTTTAGATATATGAAAGTTCCGTTATTAGCTGCTGTATTCAACGGCTTATACATATATTGCCACTGATCCCTTGTGCTTGTTCTTAACACTTCACCATTATTAGCTTTTATCTCATACCAGCTTGTTCCGCTTGGGATATATTCCCACAAGCCTATATAAGCACAACCTTCAGCAATCGCTGCGTTAATTTTTTTGTTATCGCCACTAATGGTTTTTGGGAAAGTTATTGCACCTTGTCCGAACGAACCATCTTCCTTCGCAAGTATCTTAAAAGATTTTTCGCCTACTTTTACATTATCATCTGCAATTTCACCGGCGATAGACCATCCACCCCATGTACAACCGGTAAAGCTATCTGTAAATATATCCTTTAGAACAACAGCTCCGTCCGGTAATCCTTCTTCTGTTGTTATTGTTAATATACTCTGTTCAGAAACATCTTCCTGCGAATATACAAGTGTTGTTGTCATTCCGAATAACATTGATAAAACAAGAATACTTGCATATAATTTTGACACGAACAATTCCTCCTTTGCAATTATTCATAAATCGTACCTTATTGATTTTGTTGACTCCATGTTTTCCTTACAATTTCAATAAGCTCATCAGAACCCAATTGTTTACACTTATCTACAAAATTCTGCCAATTATTGAATGATTCTTCTCCATAAATAAATTTCACAATCATAGATTCGGTATAATCATTTAATCCGGTGTAAAGCAACTGTACTTTCTCATTTTGTTCTTCTGAAAATTTCAAGCCCGGATCATCTTTGTCAACCCAGTTCTGATCTATCATATTTTGTTTGAATTCAAGTTCCTTTTCTTCTACCAAGCTTCGTTCCACAGATTCCGGTTTATAATCAGTCAAGGTTTTTATGCCATTTATCCCTACACCAAAATCTTTAGAAAGTGACTTTGTTCCATTTTTGTTGGCTACAGTAATTATATCTTCATTGAAAATATATTCATCGCCTGATTTTGTATATGTAACACCTTCAATTCCTGCAGTTGTAAGAATTGCAGCCTCTTCACTATAATACATCCAATCAATAAATTCCAAAAATTTATCGAAATCCTTACGTTTAGCAACCGTTGAAGAAATTGCCAAACCACCACCATACTTACTGGTCGGCTTTCCTTTCCTTATACCCTCCGGTCCTGCCATAGGATAAATCAATTCAAAATCAGCATTCTCAAAACCTGCTTCTTTAAGTTCTTTATTGTAGTCCACACAACTACCATAACCAAAAACAGGGACAACAAAATATTTGTTTGTCAAAACTTTCTGCTTAAATAACGCACTATCTTGTGTAAATCCTTCAGGATCAATACAACCTGCATTATATAACTTATTCATATAGCCGAGTAATGTCTTATACTGTTCGCTGGTTGGTGCAAAATACCATTCTTTTGTATCATAATTATATGAGTATCCAAACGGCAGTGAATATCCACCTTTAGTTCCAAAGCTTGATGCAACAAAAGACATTAACAACTTGCCATTATATAAATCTCCAATACCTAAAGAATCCGGATAAATTTTCTTCAATTCAACTAAAGCATCAAACAACTCATCGTAAGTTTCCGGAACCTTAATATTATTTTGATCAAAAATATCTTTTCTTATTGCAAATGTATTTGTTCCAACCGGATGTTTTTCAAATGCAGGTAATACATAAAATTTTCCGTCAGCCTCACAAATATCATCAATAGCCGCCTCATCATCAATATATTCTAGATATTTCTTCAAATTTGGCATTTTGTCAATATAATCACTTACAGGCAACAATAATCCTTGTTGAGCATACTGATGTACTTGATTTGCCCATGTATTTGTCAACAAATCCGGAATTTCTCCTGATTGCATAACAATACTTTTTTTTGCTGCATAATCCGATGCAGGTACAACCTGAACATCAAGTTTAACATTTTTTAACTTTTCTACTTCTTTTATTAATGCCCAATTCGCATTATACGGTGAACCGGCATTATCAGAAAATAAGATGCTCACTTTCATAGCTTCATCACCTGATTTTTTTGCACATCCACCAAAATTTAAAACCAACATTATCATAGTTAATATGATAACTAAACTTTTACTTATTTTTTTCATAATAATCTTCCTTTCGCAAATTCTTTTTCCAATTATTAGCCTTTTACTGAACCAACCATCATACCTTGCGCAAAGTATTTTTGCATAAACGGGTAAATACACATAAATGGTGCAAGCGTCAACACGATCGTTGAATATTTTATTGCTTCACCGGTGCTTTCTTGATTTTTTAACAATTCTTCTGCCATATTAGAATTTGTTGCTATCTGCTGTGCATTAAACAACATATTCCTTAACAACAGAATGACAGGATATTTATCATTATCACTGAAGTAAATTAATGGACCAAACCAGTTATTCCATTGTCCAACCATAAAAAACAATACCATTGTTGCGATAATTGGTTTTGATAAAGGAAGAACTATTCTTAAAAAAGTCCCAAACTCTCCCAATCCATCAATTTCTGCAGCCTCATTTAGTTCTTTTGGTAAAGACTTAAAATACGTCATCATAATCATAACATTAAATGGTGCAACAGCCCCCGGCAATGTAACCGCCCAAACTGTATTATACAAATTCAATGCTTTTACCAACAAAAACATCTGTATCATTCCACCCGAAAACAACATTGTGAACATAACCGCTTTTTTTAAAAACGGAATTCCCGGCAAATCACTTTTTGAAAGCGGATAAGCTGTTAGCGAAGTTAACACCAACGAAATTATCACTTGTACCGCAGTATAAACAATAGTATTTAAATAACCCCCCAAAAAAGATGGATGATTTATTATAGTTTTATAGGCAGATAATGTGAATCCTTTAGGCAAAAGATTTACCTGTCCTGATAGAATATAGTTTTCCGAACTAAACGACAACGATAAAACATTAAGAAACGGATATCCTATCACTATTAATATCAAAATCATCAAAGTCATATTAAAAATATCTAATGCTTTATCAGTCCCATGCAATTTCATATTACCAAACACCTCCCTTATCACCATAAAGATTCTTCAGTTACTTTTGCACTAATTTTATTTGTAATAGTTATCAAGAATAAGCTGATTACAGACATAAACAGGCTTACAGCTGTGGAATAACTATAACTCCCATCAACGATACCTCTTCTATACACATATGTACCAATTACATCTGCTGTATCTCGATTAAGACTATTCATCAAAAGCAAAACCTTCTCATAACCAATAGATAACATATTACCAACAGCCAAAATAAATGTTATAACAATTGTAGGCATTATGCCTGGAATAGTAACATTTAACATCTGTTGAAATTTTCCGGCTCCATCTACTTTTGCAGCTTCATATAATTGTATGTCCACACCAGATAATGCAGCTATATACATAATAGCATTCCATCCCACATTCTGCCATATATCTGTAATTATATAGATAGGTCTAAAACATTCAGGTTTCGCCATATAGTTTATCGTTTCCATCCCCATTTTTACTCGAACCATATTCAAAATTCCATTTGTAGGCGATAATATTTGCGAAGCAAATCCTACAACAACAACTATAGAGATAAAGTGAGGTAAATATGATACTGTTTGAACAACTTTTTTGAATTTGTTGTATCTTAATTCATTTAGTAATAGTGCAAAGACTATTGGTATTGGAAATGATATACACAATACTTCAATACTTAAAATAACCGTATTCTTTAAAATATTATAGAAATTCGGCTCTGATAAAAATAATTTAAAGTAATGCAATCCCATCCACTTTTCACCTAAAAATGGACATACAACAGTATATTTTCTAAATGCAAGTAACGTACCTATCATTGGCACATACTTAAAAATTATAAAATATAATGCAGGTAAAACTAGCATTAAATATAGTGCATAATGTCTTTTAACAGTTTTTAATGTTCTATTTTTTTTCATCATTTTATTTTTCCTTTATTTTCAATCCAAACACATCTATTATCATTATCCCAGGAAACTGTACAACCTAATTTTTCAAAGATACTTCTTAAGGGTATATACACACGCCCATTTTTCAAATAAGAACTCACATCTGTATAATGCTTTTCATTATTAACAAAAAACCAATTTGCGTTTATAGGCATACAAATATCAATATCGGAATACTTGATTATAGCTGTCTGACTGTTTTCTAACCAGTCAACTTCCGCTCCTATAGTTTCAACAATTTTCCGCACCGGAACCATTACTCTATCTGAAGAGAATTCAGGCTCAGAATCGAAGAAAATAATATTTCCATCTATAAATACCCTTACTTTATCATCCTGCGTTTTTATTTTATCTTCAACTTTCTCATTATCGGAAATTGTAATTTCTGCACCTTCAATGTTTAAATTAGAATTTGGTCTTCCATATGAAAAGCCTCGCCCATTAGTACCTATGTAAACTACACCAAATTCCTGTCTGTCCGCACCTATACATGTTGGTTCATCACCAATCATATGCTCGTCATCGTTGATTCTGACCCAACTATTCCCCATATCAACAGACATGAAAATACCGGTCTCTCCTTTTACTTCACCGTACAAAAACGCAGTTGGATTTATTCTTCCCGTTGCCGGTTTTCCAAATGCTATCATATAAGCCCTTGTGACATCCGGTAGTTTTGTCATTGTAGTTCCGTAATCACTTGAAGTATAAATTCCATCAAAACCTAAAGCCACCCAAACATTACCTTCCATATACGGCACTGCCCTGACAAATGATCTATTATATACAGGCAAATTACTTATTTTTTGTTCAAAACTTACTGCACCATCTGTACTAACATAGAACTTACCATCTGAATATCCATAGAAGACGTCTGGTTTAACTCTGTCAGAGGAAAAATTATAAGACCATGAAAAACGCGAAGAAATTAAGTTTTCCGGTTCGCCTTCACACTTATTCCACGTTTTTCCCATATCCGTAGAATAATATCCTCCACTTTTTACAGGCATAATAAACACAGTAGGATATCCGGTATCTTTATTTATCCCCGCACTTATAGAAACTCTTCCCGAAAGTAAATTATTACCCTTATCATCTTTCGGGAAATTAGAAAACTGAGTCCATGTTTTTCCATAATCCATGGAATATGCATATCTTCCATATGTTCCGTTTCCGCTTGCCCTTACTACAATATTCGGACTTCCTTCACAAAAATCCAGCTCATTTGTATCTGTTGTATCAAAGCTTCCGGTTATTCTGTAGTCCGGATACTCATTTATGTCACTCCACACAGCGCCATCATTATCTGCATTTCCAACCATAAGCTTTGGTCCGCCTTCCGGGAATGAAATGGCACAAAATCCAACCATTTCTTCTAACCCTCTTACGTCATTTATCCATGCTGCTTGAGGTTGTTGATTGATATCAGGGGTTTTCCAAACTCCGTACCAATCAGTTATCCACACCTCGGAACTGTTAAACGGATTAACACTCACAGAACTCGTATTTGCAAAGAAATATCTATCCGGCCACCATGAAATGGTATTCATTCTCTTGGCAGAAGCATATAAATCCTCCCATGTTTCTCCTCCGTCTTTAGTTCT
>CAKSOE010000005.1 GCA_934476675.1 uncultured Clostridia bacterium
TTCATTTGCATCGCCTCCTGAACCTATTGTAACATTTTGGTTCGACGGTGTAAATGTGTGTATCATTTGACGCTTACAGAAATACAAATATTCATATACTTATAACTTCGGACACACAAAGGATGTGTTAATAGAGCTTTCTGCTAACTCAATCCGAATCACGGCAATGCTAAAAAAATTATATGATAAATTTGATGAGAATTATGTAGCTAATTTGAAGAAAAAAGCCGGAGAAATTATGTGAAGCAAGTAGGCAACTTTCTTAATTTTGAAAATTTTCAGTTGATGACAATATTCTATTGGGTAAATATTTAAAACAGGCTTGCTAATTATCTATGCTTCAATTAAAGCAGCGTTAGAAGTACCTATGACACGGAAAAATTAAAAATGCACAAGGCGGCGGATTGTATCAAAGCTATTCACCTTTTCCATATCGAGTGTTCTTACAGAACTTGAAAGGTTTTGTATGACACTCGGTTTTTTATTGTCTTTTTAACTTGCACAAGCGGCAAAATGAACATCTGCGCCCTGTCTTGTATGTACCGAAACATTATTTTCGGGTAGCTTTTCAAGGTCGGGTATTTCAATATTGCCTATGGTGTTATAATGTTTAATTTTCGCGTGATTTTTTCTTGTTTGTCTCAAAATTTCCGCAGATTTATGCCATTATTGTCCTTTTTCGAACTTACCATCCTTATTGGAACGGGGATTTTCGTCATTATTAAAAAAGTGCATTATGAGGAAAAGCATACCGGTTGTACGGTTGTGTTAAATATATTTTTATTGTATCATTACGCTTTACTGCTGTCTATTTCAATTTTTTTCGAAAAATTTAAAAAAACTCTTGACAAAACGGGTTTACTGTTGTAAACTGATATTGAGATTACACGTGTAACCTAACAAGGAGGTATGTTTTGTGAAAGAAGAAATTAACGTTTCGGATGCGGAATGGAAGGTGCTGGAGATTTTGTGGAGCAATCCGGGGAGTCTTATTGGTGAAATCCGTGATTCTTTAAGTGACAGCGGCTGGAGCTATTCCACAATAAAAACCCTGGTTCTGCGGCTTACGCAAAAGGGTGTTTTGCGCTATGAAAATTCCGATAAAGGGAGGGCATACTATCCTGCCATCAGCGAGGAAAGCCTCAAAAGCAGGGAAACACAACATTTTATCGACCGAATTTATAACGGTTCAGTAAAGATGATGTTTGCAAGTCTCGTTAAGGACAGCAATCTGTCCAAGAACGATGCGGAGGAGCTGATGCAGCTTGTGGACAAAATGGAGGATTGATTATGAACAGTATACTGTATTCCGCATTTATTTCACTGGCGGTCAAAATGACTGTTATAACGGCTTTTGTAATGCTGATTAAAACGGTGTTTAAGACAAAGCTTTCGGCAAAAGCACATTGCCTTATATGGTGCATATTGGGCATACAGCTTGTGTTTTGCTTAGGCAGCGTAAGTATTCCGGCAAAAACAAGCATATACAACGCCGTCGGCAGCTTTGCGGACGACAGGGTGAGCAATGCGGTGAAAAACGTAGATGTGAGGAATATAATCGTTTTTGTATGGATAGGCGGTGCAGCGGCTTTATCCGCATGGTACGGCGCGGTGTTTTTCAGGTACAGGCATAAAATAGGCAGCTATGAAAAGGCAGAAGGCGCAGAAACGCTTTTTCAGCTGCGGAGCGTGAAGAACGCTCTGGAAATAAATACGGATATTACGGTGCGCTACGGCGAAAATGCGCAAATGATAGACAGTACGGTGATTATCCCAAAAGGCTATTCGCCCGATGAGGAATATCAGATTTTACTGCATGAGCTGTGCCACTACCGCAGCCGCGATAATTTTAAGCTTTGGGCGGCGCTTGCGGTTGTCTGCCTTAACTGGTTCAATCCCGTTATATGGCTTGCATTCGGAAAATTCCGTTCCGATATAGAAATGCTCTGTGATGACCGTGTTTTAAAGCTGACCGACAGCAAAAAGGAGTATGCGCGCGTTTTGGTGAAAAGCGCAGCTGTAAGGAGCAGATTTGTACCCGGTGCGGCATCGGTACATAACGGCAAAAATGAGGTGTTTAAGCGAGTAAAGCGCATTGCGGCTTGGAAACGCAAAAAGCCCGTATGGGCGGCGGCAGCTGCCTGCGCGTGCGTTACGGTTTCGTGTCTGTGCCTTACGGATGCAGTTTCCGTTGCGGTGGAAAGTACGATTGACATTTCCGCAACACCGCAGCCTGTGAAAATCTCGGAGATTATCCCGATTCCGTCCGCAACGCCCGAACCCACGGCAGAGCCGACGACTGTGCCGTCCTCTGCCCCCGAACGCACGGCGCGTCCGCAAAAACGTACAGCCCCCGCACCGGAGGTGCAGCAGCGGCAAAGCGCTGCTCCGGCTGCAAAGCAGCCGGCTGAGGCGCCGGTTGCGGAGACGGTTGAACCGTCCGCTATGCCCCAAACAAAAACGGAATCCTCCGAAAAACCCACCATAGGCGAGGAACGCGACGCAGTGTATTCGGCTATGGGTGAACCGGAAAGCGTCAGTTCAAACGGCAGCAAGGAGATCTATAAGCTTGACGACGGCAGAACGGCGGTTTTGCAGTACGATGGCGATACTCTCGAAAACGGCTACATAATTAATGAGGAATAAAATGTACAGGCAGATAGAGCCTTCCCCTTTGAGGGGAAGGGGGACCGCTTGCGGTGGATGAGGTATTAAAGCAGTGCTTACCGTGAAAATAACACCTCATCAGTCACTGCGTGACAGTTTCCCCCGTCGACGCTGCGCAAAACTACGTTTTGCTATGCTGCAACACTCTGTGTTGCTCACCTCTAAGGGAAAGCCCAAATGCCGGATAAAAGGATAGAATAGGAGAATTGCTATGAAAGGGATAATAATTTCAATATGTGTGCTGACGGCGTTTTGTGCGCCGTCGGTACGGGCGGCGGACATAAACGCGGTAATGTCCGTTGCCATGGGAACTTCACGCGGTGACGTTTATGCCGTGATAGGCAATGCCGACACAATTTCTTCAAACGGCTTGAAGAATATTTACACGCTCAATGACGGCAGAACGGCGGTTTTGCAGTATGCCGGCGACACTCTCAAACACGGCTATATACTAAACTGAGGAAAGGAACGGTTATAAATATGAAAAAAACAATATTAAGTATCGGCGCAGTTATTACCGCTCTTGCAGTGACGGCTTCGGGCACGTGTGCAAAGGCGTGGATTCAGCTTTCAAAATGGGCATACAATGACGTCAGCTCCTACGTGAGCGAGGGTCTGCTGCCCGAAAAGCTCGAAAATGTATCGGATTTCACACAGCCGATAAATCGCATGGACTTTTGTGAGGCTTTATACTCGGCTCTTAAAAAAGCGAGTATAATAAACGATTCATTATACTATTTTGAGGACTGCCCCGGAAATGAGGCTGTAAATTCTCTCGGTGCAAACTATATAGTATCGGGAGTGCGAGAGGAAGAGGGCGAACACGGTCAGACAATACACTATTTTGCGCCGGAGGAAAATATAACGCGCCAGGACGCGGCGGTTATTCTCGACAATGCCGCAGAAAAATATGCATCGCCCGGCTGGTTCGGCGACAAAAGCGGCAATATGACAGAGTTTGTTTCCGCACCGCAGGATTATGAT
The DNA here is from genome assembly GCA_934476675.1 of uncultured Clostridia bacterium. Lineage (GTDB taxonomy): Bacteria > Bacillota > Clostridia > UBA1381 > UBA1381 > UBA4716. Next base: position 3,652 of record CAKSOE010000005.1, read on the forward strand.
GATATTTCGGACTATGCGCAGACGGCGGTTAATCACCTTATGTTTAACAGGATTATGAACTGCATGGGCGACAACAAATTTATGCCGAAAGAAAATCTTACAATAGAACAGGCAGTGTGCATAATAAGCAGGTTTTACCGAATGTTACCCACAGCGCCTCCGGCAGACGGCAGCAATATTCATTCGGACGGCGAGGCTCTTGTACAGACCTACGCCAACGGCGTTACCGAAACAAAAGTCGGCGCACTGCTTAAAATCGGCAATTATATGGAATTTGAAACGGATATATATTCAAATATTTTCTGCGCAACCAACAACGGAAACGTAATTATAACCGCACAGAACTATAACGATGCGTCCGAGGTTTACAATGCGGCGGATAAAAAGCTTTTGTTCACCGTTCCGTATAATGTTTTTAAGACCGATGACCGTTATATTTACACTAAATCCTCAAAAATAGGGCCTATGAGCTACGGACTTTACGATTACAGCGGAAAAGAGGTTTTAAAGCCGGAATACAGCTTAGATGAGATTGATTATCTTATTGCAAACAATTTCACACCTCCGCAGGAGGAAAAGCGCGCGGCGGACGGCTGGATATACTATGCCGACTGGACCGACGGTGGCAAAATGTACAAGGTTGACACAAACGGTGAAAACAGGCAAAAGCTTTCCGATAACGATTGCTTTAATATCAAATATTATGACGGCTGGCTGTATTACTCGATACGCGGCGAGGACGAAAACAAGCTGTTCTGCATAAAGGCTGACGGAACGTGTGAGGAAAGGCTGAGCGATAACAGGGCGCGCCTGGCAGATTACGACGTACAACCGATGCTTGACGGATTTGTATTTGCCATATCTGACAACGTCAGCCTCACGCACGTGGGCGAGTACGTTATTTACACAGAGAACTGCGGAGAAAGCAGATTTGAAAACAACATTATGGCTGTCAGACATACTCCCGACGGAACGGAGAAAAAGGAGCTTTTGTCAAATACCACCGGTGCAGCTGTACTGCCGGTCGATGATTCGCGTGCGCTGATGAGCAGCATAACAAAGCTCGGCGATATAGTTGAGCGAAAGGTTTATCTGTGGGACGGCGAAACAACAAAATGTATAAGCGGTTCGCTTATTGTAACAAGTTATATGTTTGACCGCGATAAGGAAAAGGTTATTTACAAAACGAAGGGCGGCAAATACTACGAAAGCGGACTTGACGGTAAAGAGCCTGTGCCGTCCGATTATAAAGAGCCGGAGGAAGAACCGTATGATCCCGCGGTGTTTAAAAGACCGTATAAGAACACATCTTTGTGCGAGGAGATAAGCGATGATACCTACCAAATAAAGAGAGAATACACGCTTTACGATGATGATTATACGAAGGATTTTATGGAGCTGTATGTGGAATCCGGCGGCGAAAAACGTACTATTGCGTCTGGCAGACACGTCAGCGCTTACCGTACCGGAAATATGGTCTACTGCCTGGTATATCCGCAGAGTTCAAGCATAAACACGGAGCTTTGCTCATATAATCTGGAAACCGGTAAATATACGCTGATTTCGGATACCGTGCGTACCGGTCTGCGTACGGGAGACGGTTGGATGATGTATACCGCAAATACGTTTAATATGTGCATTGCAAGAGACGGCGGCGAAAAAACCGCCGAGGTTTATCCTAACAAGGGATTTTACCGTTACGGAGAATTGAAATATCTTATATTAGATAACAAAGGCAGACTTGTAAAGGTTGACACCAACGGCAATCTCTTTGCCGTAACCGGAGAACAGTCAAATTATTTCCAGTATGTAAAGAATGGTGAGAAGTCGTCTGACCGAAAGGTTTTCGGCTGGGAATAAGGGCTGCATAATTTTCTTCACTACAACTATTGACAAAGAGCCTCGAATACCAGAGGGGGGCAATGCACCTTGAAACTGCCGATATTTTGCCAAATTGTGTGCAGGGGGGGTGCAAACCGCAGCTCCTCTGTTGCCAACCGGTGATTCGATAGGCACAAAATTGTGGCTGAAATACAAAAAATCGCTTGATTTCAAGCGATTTTTCTTGTATCAACTTTATCGTTGACCTATGGTCGGAGTGACAGGACTTGAACCTGCGGCATCACGCCCCCCAGACGTGTGCGCTACCAACTGCGCTACACCCCGATTATCTGTTAAAAATCCGTATATCCGAAGATATACGGATTTTTTGGTCGGGATGACTGGATTTGAACCAGCGGCCCCTACGTCCCGAACGTAGTGCTCTACCAAACTGAGCCACATCCCGATTATGGCGGAGAAGGAGAGATTTGAACTCTCGCGCCGGTTACCCGACCTACACCCTTAGCAGGGGCGCCTCTTCGGCCTCTTGAGTACTTCTCCGTAAAGAAAAACATACACACTGCCTGACTGCCGCCTTCTGATAAGCAATCACCATGTATGCAAATACCAATATCGAATTTTATTGGAGGAGAGAGCGGGATTCGAACCCGCGGACGGCGGAACCGTCACCGGTTTTCAAGACCGGCTCTTTCAACCACTCAGACATCTCTCCGAAATACAGACACTGTCTAACCGACTTTTATATTATAACAAAACAAACGATATTTGTCAACACTTTTTTTGCTTTTTTCTAAAAAACTTTTGGAGAAACTCAAAGATTTAAAACACTTGACAAATTATAAATAGTGCAGTATAATATCATATTATAAAGCGGTAAAATAATTGCCGCATATGGGGGTATAGCTCAGATGGGAGAGCGGTTGCTTCGCATGTAACAGGTCTGGGGTTCGAATCCCCATATCTCCACCAAAATGCCGACAGACCGCATAGCTATGCGGTCTGTTTTCATTCTTACACGTTTTTTATTATATGCGCTATGATAGAATCTTTGTTTCCGGTTTGGGGTTAAAAAATCAAAACGGATGGGTGCGCAGATTCTGTCGTTTGTAAATTTCGGTGTGATGTAATCTGATTTTATTTTACATTTTTGAAACTGCATACGGGCGACAGGCTGTCAAGACCGTTCCAAATCATAGCTTTTGCATTCGTATAGGCTTTGGCGGGCGTGAATATAATTTCTCTGTTGTCATTGCCGTATTCGCTCGACTGCTTCATTTCGACAAATCTGTCTCCGTCATAAAGAGCAAGGATAACGGTCTTGCCGGGAACTACATTTATCGGTTTGACAACTATACTTTTTCCGTCAGCAGAATGTTTTGCACTTATGCCGCTGAGGTAACTGATATCCGCATAAGTTAAAACATATTTTCCGTCTCCTATTACCATTTCCCAATCAGATTCACTTCCGATATAATTAACTTTCATTGATTTTGGGCATTCTTCAAATGCCTCCTTGCCGATGATCAGCACACTGTTAGGGATTGTTATACTTGCTAATCGCCGGCACTGATAAAAGGTACGTTCGCCGATTTCCGCCACACCGTCCGGAATTGTTATGCTTGTTAATTTTGAGCATTTCAAAAACGCACAGCTGCCGATGCTTGTCACGCTGTCCGGAATTGTTACTTTTTCCAGACCGATTACAGAAATTATTTTTCCTTTCTCATACTTCTCAAAATAGCAGTTTTCAAAAGCATGATTACCGATACTTGTCACGCCGTCCGAGATTGTTATGCTTTTCAAGTATCGGCAAAATTCAAATGCTCCGTCGGCAATTTTTGCCGCGCCGATCGGGGTTGTAAACGAGGGATCTTTTTTATTGCTCGGAAAACGTATAATTTCCGTCTTGGTTTTGTTGTATAAAACGCCGTTTTCGGAGCAATAAGCGGGATTATCGGGATCAACATTTATGTCCGCCAAATCAAAACAAGAATAAAACGCTTCGCTGCCGATGCTTGTCACGCTTTTCGGGATTGTTATGTTTGTTAAACTGTTGCTGCTTTCAAACGCATGATTGCCGATACTTTCCACGCTGTCGGGAATTGTTATGCCCGGTAAATCCCTGCAAGCGAAAAATGCATAATCGGCAATGGTTTTTGTTCCGGATTTTATGTCACACGGAGTCGATTTGCCCTGATATGCCGATATAAAATGATTTCCTATATACAGCACATCATCTTCACTGTCCTCCCGATCATTATAGCAGCCGGTATCGTAAAATGCCCAATAACCGATGCTTGTCACACTGTCGGGAAGTGTTATCGTATTTAATTTTTCACACATATAAAACGCACTGCCGCCAATGCTTTCTGTGCCATCTTGAATTATAACTTTTTCCAGACCGCTTTCTATACCGGCTTCCGATTCGTCAGCCGAAATATAACAGTTGGAAAACGCTCCCTCGCCGATGTTTTTTACGCTGCCCGGGATGGTAACTTCTTTTAAGCCGTTACAATACTGAAACGCCTCTTTGCCGATGCTTTCCACACCGTTAGGAATTGTTATCTCCGGTAAGGCGTCGCAATGGTAAAACGCACCAATACCGATGCTTTTTACGCTGCTTGGTATTGTTATATTTTTCAGTTTTTCACAATAGAAAAATGCATATTCGCCGATGCTTGTTACACCGTCGGAAATTACAACCGTTTCAAGATTGTTTTTAATGCTGGTAGAAGTAATCCACGGCGCACGTGAGCCTGCTGTGCCGCTCGAATAATAATTCGACATATTGCCCTCGCCGCTTATCGTGAGCGTTTTTGATGAGTAGTCATATAACCATGTCAGATGTTCACCGCATGATCCGTCAATCGTGTTCTGGGCAAATGCCGGAAAAACCGTACATAAAACCGCCGTTAAAACCATAAATGCCAAAAAACTTTTCTTCATTTTGCACCACCCTTTCATATTTTAACCGTGGTTCAGTTCAATACCGAACCACGAGCCGGGATTTCCTATAAATTTCGCCGAATAACCTGTAATCATCGCCGAACCGTATAAATAAGAGATGTCAAATCATTCGGATCGTTTTTTTCGCGCGGTTCTTTCATATCGTCTGTGACAGCTGTTCTGCTTTGTTCATAATCATCAGCCTTTCTTCAACATTATTATATGGCTATGATAGCATATTTTTCCGAAATTGACAATAGTATTTCCGAAAATGGCATTGACAATAACGGAAAGATTTTCAATAAAAAAAACAGCACGGCAAAAATATGCTGCTGCGCTGTCTTTGTTTTTTTTACGCCTGTTGTTTTGCGGCTTTTCTTGTCAGACAAACAAAAGCTGCGGCGGAGGCGATAATAAACAGAAATGCCGCCGCCTGTGATATGCCGAGCTTGCCGGGAATAAGGTAGAGTATATAGTCGCTGTCGCGCATACCCTCCAGAAACAGCCGTCCGAGAGAGTACCAGAATATATAAAAACAGAAAACCTGTCCGTCCGCTGTTTTTTTGCGGCGGAATATTACAAGCAGTATCAGACCGAGAATGTTCCAGAGCGATTCATACAGAAACAGCGGCTGTACGGGGGGTGCGCCGTTTATTGACATACCCCACGGCAGAGAGGTTTCCCTGCCGTACACCTCGGCGTTCATAAAATTCCCGAACCGGCCGACAGCCTGCCCGATAAACAAACCCGGGCAGCATACGTCCGCCATATTCAGAAAGCTGATTTTTTTCACACGGCAGTATATGAGCGTGCTTATTACAGCTCCGATAATTCCGCCGTATATCGCCAGACCGCCGTTCCATATTTTAAAAATATCCGTCCAGTCGGACTTAAATTCATCAAGCGCAAAAAGTACATAATAAATTCTCGCGCCGATAATTCCGGCAACAAGTCCTATCATTGCCACGTCCCACACGTTGTCCTTTGTCACGCCGCGCTTTTCGCAGCCATGGCAGGCAAAAAGCAGACCCAGCAGAAATCCCGTGAGAATAATAAGCGCGTACCAGTATATCTCGCGTATACCGAGCGTCAGCGCAACGGGATTGATATTAAAGCTGAGGCCCAGTTTCGGAAATGCTATGTTGTTCATAAAAATTGTCCTTTCCTATTATATATCGCGCATTGTAAGTGAAATACGTTTTTTCGCGGTGTCAACTTCAAGCACCTTTACCTTTACAATATCGCCGACCGACAACACATCTGTCGGGTGCTTTATATATCTGTCGCAAATGCGCGAAATATGCACAAGTCCGTCCTGGTGTACGCCGATGTCCACAAATGCGCCGAAATCAATTACGTTTCTGACCGTTCCGGTAAGAATCATACCCGGCTTTAAATCCTCCATAGACAGAATATCGCTCCTCAAAACAGGCTGCGGCAGCTCCTCACGCGGGTCTCTGCCTTTTTTCAACAAACTGTCGGCTATGTCGGAAAGAGTGATTTCGCCCGTGCCGAGCTGTTCCGCCAGATTTTTCACGCCCGCATTTTTAAGCCTGTCCTTTATGTCGCCGATTTGTCCGTCCAAAAGCTCTTTTTCGGTGTATCCGAGCGATTTCAAAAGTCCCTCCGCGGCATTGTAGCTTTCGGGGTGAACGGAAGTGTTGTCAAAAACATTGTCTCCGTCCGCAATGCGCAGAAATCCGGCACACTGCTCAAACGCTTTGTTTCCGAGCTTAGGCACTTTCAAAAGCTGCTTGCGCGAGGTGAATTTTCCGTTTTCTTCACGGTATGCGGCAATATTTTTTGCAACCGTGCCGTTTATTCCGGCGATGTAGGATAAAAGCGACGGCGAAGCGGTGTTAAGGTCAACGCCCACGCTGTTAACGCAGCCTTCGACCACGCCGCCGAGAGCCTCGCCCAGACGCTTTTGGTTCATGTCGTGCTGATACTGTCCCACGCCGATTGATTTCGGGTCGATTTTAACCAGCTCCGCCAACGGGTCCTGCAAGCGTCTTGCAATCGACACCGCACTCCTTAAAGCGACGTCATACTGCGGAAATTCCTCCGTTGCAAGCTTTGACGCACTGTAAACCGACGCTCCGGCTTCGTTTGTCATAACGTAATACACCGTTCTGTCAAGCTCCTTTATCAGCTCCGATACGAAAATTTCCGATTCCTTTGACGCTGTTCCGTTTCCTATCGAAACAATATCAACCTTGTTTCGCATTATCATGTCTTTTAATACTTTTTTAGCCTTTTCCTTGTCGTGTATCGGCAATGTGCAGTAAACTATGCCCGTATCGAGAACCTTTCCAGTCTCGTCCACCGCCGCAAGCTTGCAGCCGGTGCGGTAGCCGGGGTCAAAGCCGAGAACAACGCGTCCCTTGACCGGCGGCTGTAAAAGCAGTCCCGAAAGATTTTGCCGAAATACCTTTATTGACGCCTCCTCGGCATTTTCCGTAAGGGTGTTTCGTATTTCCGTTGCGATTGACGGCGCGATAAGCCGCTTGTAAGCGTCCTCCGCCGCGCGCTCAACATATTCCGTTGTCACGGCGCGCTTTTTCGGCGTAAGACGGCGGTAAAGATAATTTATGATGGGTTCTTCCTCCGCCGTAAGTTTTACGGTAAGAAATCCCTCCTTTTCGCCGCGGTTTATTGCCAGAAGTCTGTGGTTTGCAAGTTTTGACACAGGCTCTGAAAAATCATAATAAAGCCTGTATACGCTGTCCTCGTCCTTTGCCGCCTTTGAAACAATCATTCCGCTGCGCATGGTCATAGAACGTATTGCCTTTCTGTAATCGGCATTGTCGCTTATAGATTCGGCAATTATATCCATTGCGCCGTTTAATGCGTCCTCCGCCGTTTCGACGCCTTTTTCTGCGTCAATGTAATCGAGAGCAAGATTTTCCGCGCTTGTGTCAGATATATCCTGTTTGATAAGAATTTCCGCCAGTGGTTCAAGACCTTTTTCCTTTGCGATTGTCGCACGTGTGCGGCGCTTGGGTCTGTACGGACGGTAAATGTCCTCAAGCTCCGATAGCGTAACGGCATTCGCAATCGCTGCGCTTATTTCCTCCGTAAGCTTGCCCTGCTCGTCTATAAGCCGTGCGGTTTCCTCTTTCTTGCTTTCAAGATTACGCAGGTATGTAAGCCTGTCGAAAAACTCTCTTAGCGTCTCGTCACTGAGCGTTCCCGTCTTTTCCTTGCGGTAACGCGCAATAAACGGTATCGTGTTGCCGTCGTCTATCAGCTCAATCGTATTTTCCGCCTGCCAGCGCTTGATTTTAAACTCCTCCGTTATAATATCGATTATCTTGCTGTCTGCATTTTCCATTTATAAAATAACCTCCAAATTATATGTGTAATCAAAAAGAAAAGTTTGTAACATTTGTGAAAAAAATTTTACAAAAAAGTATTCACAAATTAATCTAAATGTGATAGAATAGTAAAAGCACAATATATAGTGTGTCAACTAATTGTAAAATACCAATATATATGTTACGGAAACATTTCTTCCACTAACAATTATAACCTATCCGAACGAATTTTACAAGAGAATTAGCAAAACCGTTACAAAGAGGAAACTAATTTGAAAAAAAACTAAAAAAATTTGAAAAAAGTTATTGCGTTTTTCACGATTTTAGAGTAAAATGGTAGTGAGGGGAGCAAAATGGAGTGAATGGGAGTAAAAAACCATTCACGGGCACGCTTTCTCCGGAGTACTGATAATTCTGAAAGGAGTGATATACGGTGACGGCGTTTGTAGATGAATACGAAAGACAATTGGACGAGCGCGGCAGAGTTATTCTGCCCTCGAAAATAAGGACGCTGACCGGAAACACCGTATACATAACTCAGGCTCCGGAGGATAAGTGTCTTCATCTCTACACCGAAGAAGAATGGGATAAGCTGGCTGAGAAAATCAATCAGCTGCCGACCGCAACGGATAGGAACGCGGCGGCGTTTGTACGTGTATTCTTCGGAAAGGCAACCGCAGTGCAGGTGGATAAGCAGGGCAGAATTCCGATTGCCGCAAGGCTTTTGGAATATGCCGGTCTTAAAAAGGACATTGTGCTTGTGGGCGCCAATAAGCGGCTTGAAATATGGGACAGCGAAAAATGGAACGAATACCAGAACGCACTGTCTGACGATATTGTGATGGACGGCGTATTAAAATACGGTCTGAATATTTAAAACGTATTCCGCTTTATATCGGGAAAGGGGTAAAAGGTTCGGTCTGAATAAAATTGCGGCATGAACTTTTTATTTTGATTTAAAATTATTCCCCGAGGCGGCAAAATGACAGTGAAAGGATTTCGGAATGGAGTTTAAGCATATTTCGGTACTGCCGGAAAAAAGCATAGAGCTTTTAAACGTCAGGGACGGCGGCATATATGCCGACGGAACCTTGGGCGGCGGCGGACATTCATACAGGCTGCTTTCATCAAACGAAACGTGCCGTCTTATCGGCATAGACCAGGATAAAGAGGCAATTGCCGCGGCTTCAGAAAGGCTTGCGCGGTTCAGAGGAAGGGTAGTTACCGTAAACAGGAATTTCAGCGAAATAAAGGACATATTAAGGGAGCTTGATATAAAGGGTCTTGACGGCGCAATGCTTGATCTGGGCGTAAGCTCGTATCAGCTTGACAACGCTGAAAGAGGTTTCAGCTATATGCACGACGCACCTCTCGATATGCGTATGAATCCCGATGCGAAAAAAAATGCCTATGACGTCATAAACGGCTTTACGGCGGAGGAGCTGACGCATATTTTTTACGAATACGGCGAAGAAAAATGGTCAAAGCGCATTGCGGAATTTATCGTAAAAGCGAGGGAAAAATCGCCCGTTAAAACCACTCTCGAACTGGTGGATATTATCAGAGCGGCAATACCCAAAGGCGCTCGTGAGGACGGCGGACACCCCGCAAAAAGAGTTTTTCAGGCGGTAAGAATAGAGGTAAATAACGAGCTGGGCATACTCGAAACGGCAATACGTGACTTTACCGACTGCTTAAATCCAAAGGGCAGATTGGCAATTATCACATTCCATTCCCTTGAGGACAGAATAGTAAAACAGACTTTTTTATCGCTTTCAAAGGGCTGCACCTGCCCGAAATCATTTCCCGTCTGCGTGTGCGGAAATGTCCCGAAGGTACGCATAATAACAAGGAAGCCGGCGCTTCCGGACGAGTCGGAAACGGAATCCAATTCCCGCTCAAAAAGCGCAAAATTAAGAGTAATAGAAAAATTATAGAAAAATTATAGGAGTAAATGATTGTGGAATACGGTAATCTGGCGTATAAGGAATATCAGCCTTATCCCGTGAAGAAAAAACCACAACAGAATAAAAAGAAGCAAAATCAGATGCTCAGCAGAAACAGAAATGTACGCAGAATATGTGCAATACTTGTTATCTCGCTTTCGGCAGGGTTTATGATTTCCGAGTTTGTTACGGTGAACGAAACAAAACAGCAGGTGGCGGAGCTTGAAAAAAAGCTTGAAGCGGCGGAATCTGTGACCTCGCAGAAAATGTTTGAGCTTGAACGAAGCGTTGACTTGTCAAAAATTGAGGACGAAGCGACAAATCGGCTGGGTATGCAAAGACCCGAAAAGTATCAGATAATATATGTGAATGTAAAGCAGGACAGCGTGACAGAGAAAACCGCAGGCGATGTTGAGGGCGTAAAAAACCGCTTTGTACAGGCGCTGCGGAAAATAGGCAGTAATATTGTATCATTTTTCAGCATAAAATAGTATATATACATAAAATTCGGACAGCGGCGTCTTGTGTGCGCCGCTATAATCAGCCGTCAGGGAGTTTGTTTTCTGCGGACTGTAAAAAATTTAAAAGGAATGAAATTTAATGCCAAAACCATCGGGAAATAAAATAAAAAAACGTACCCTTGCAATGGCGGGGGTGGTTTTTGCGTGTCTTGCCGGATTGGTTGTGCGTGTGGCATACTGGCAGATTGTGCGCGGCGATGAATTAAGCACAAAGGCAAAAAATCAGCAGCAGGGCAGCAGCGTTATAACCGCCGCAAGAGGAAATATTTTCGACCGCAACGGCAAAACTCTGGCGGAAAGCGCATCGGTAAGCACTTTAATATGTAATCCGCAGGACGTCAAGGATAAGGGCAATGCGGAGGAAATCGCAAAAAGGCTGTCGCCGATACTCAATATGAGTTATGACGATATTTTAAAGCTGCTTAAAAAGGACAACCGCTATCAGGTGATAAAAAAGCGCATTTCCATGGACGAAACAAACGCTGTGGAAAGAATAATAAACCCCGGCGATAAAGCGAGCGATGAGGCAAAAAAAGCCGCAAAGCAGTTTACGGGCGTTTATTTTGAAAGCGATTCAAAGAGATATTATCCGTTTGATATAGCGCCGCACGTGCTTGGGTTTACCGGCTATGACAACAACGGCTTGCAGGGAATAGAGCTTACCTTTGACGAGCAGCTTTCCGGAAGAGCCGGAGCGATTTTGTCAAACCAGAGCGCAAGGGGAACGTCGCTTTCCTCGCAGCAGGCGGAATACGTTGAAGCCGCCGATAAAGGCAACGATGTCGTGCTGACGATTGACGAAACAATACAGCACTTTCTTGAAAAACGACTGGAAACGGCAGTTGTTCAGAATAAGCTCAAAGAGGGCGCGGCAGGCATAATAATGAATCCGAAAACGGGAGAAATTCTTGCAATGTCCACCAAACCGGATTTTGACGCAAACGATCCGTATAATGTGGAAACGTTTAATAAGATAGCCGTTGACTTCACCTATGACGGCGAAAAGAAAGATGAAAAAGAGGACGCATCGCCCTCATCTTCGCCGAAACCGACGGAGGATCCGAAAAATATGAGCGACGAAAAAATCGCCGCCATGCGTAACAAGATGTGGCGAAATAAGGCTGTGTCGGATACATACGAGCCGGGTTCTACCTTTAAGATCATCACCGCGGCGGCGGCATTGGAGGAGCATTTGGTTGACGGCAATACGAAATTCTATTGCCCCGGCTTCCGTGTTGTTGAGGACAGACTTATAAAATGTTCAAATTCGGACGGTCACGGCCCCGAAACCTTTACGCAGGGCGTTTTAAACTCCTGTAACCCGGTATTTATCGACATAGGCTTAAAGCTCGGTTACGAGAAGTTTATGGAATATTTTACTGCGTTCGGACTTACCGAAACGACAAAAATTGAGCTTGGCGGCGAAAGCACAAGCATTTACTATAAAACGAAAATGAATAACGTCGATTTGGCAACAAGCTCATTCGGACAGGGTTTTCAGGTCACGCCGATTCAGCTTGTAACCGCGATAAGCGCAGTTATAAACGGCGGTCAGCGTATGCGTCCGCAGATTGTAAAGGAAATCCGCAACAACGGCGGAGTTGTCAAGTCGTATCAGCCGGAGGTCGTGAGCCGCGTAATATCGGAGGAAACCTCGGCAAAAATGCGCGACGTGCTTGAACAGGTTGTTTCAAAGCCGGACGCAACGGGTAAAAATGCGTATGTTAAAGGCTGCCGTATAGGCGGAAAAACAGGAACTTCGGAAAAAAATCCGCGCGGAAGTGATAAACGTATCGCATCGTTTGTCGGCTTTGCTCCTGCAAACGATCCGGAAATCGTGTGCCTTGTCATGCTTGACGAGCCGCAGGTTGATAATAAATACGGCGGAACGATTGCCGCTCCGCTTGTGGGTGAAATTATAGAAGATACATTGAATTATCTCGGAATTGAGAAACAGTATACATCAGACGACACCCCCGAGAACATGATAGAAGTGCCCGATGTCCGCGATATGTCCATGGAGGATGCGGAGAGCAAAATCAAGGAGCTTTCCCTCTATTACAAGATAAAGGGCAAAGGCAATAAAATAACCGCACAGCTGCCGAAACCGGGCGTTATGATGCGTGAACATTCGACCGTTATCCTCTATACAGAGGAGGATACGGACAAAACAACCGCAACCGTACCGAATCTCAAAAATATGTCGGTTGACGAGGCACAGGCGGTACTTGCCGGCTGCGACCTTAACTTTGAGGTTGTCGGCGCGGGACACAGCGAATCGAAAAATTCATATGCGGTAAATCAGAGTATAAAAGCAGGCGAAAGTGTTTCGCCGGGAACAGTTGTCGGAGTGGAATTCAGACAGACTGCAATAGATTAAACTTATCAGGGGGGTATTATTATGCTGGCATCCGAGCTTATCGGGAAAAATTGGAACAGTGGCATTGAAGATTTTGAAATAACGGGTATAGCCTACGATTCAAGAAATGTTCTTCCGGGGAATGTATTCGTCTGCATAAAGGGTTTTGAAACAGACGGTCACAAATACGCCGCCTCCGCCGTGGAAAACGGCGCGTCGCTTATTATTGCGGAGAATAAGATAGATGTTAACGTTCCCGTAATTTATGTTAAGGACTCGAGAAAGACAATCGCCGAAGCAGCGGCGCAGTTCTACGGAAATCCGTCCGAAAAATTCAGACTTGTCGGAGTGACGGGAACAAACGGAAAAACTACAATAACATATCTTTTAAAAAGCATCCTTGACGAAGCCGGAAAAAGAGTCGGAGTAATAGGTACAAATCAGAACATAATAGGCGATAAGGTGCTTATAACGCAAAGCACCACGCCCACCACGCCGAACGCTTTGGAATTGCAGCAGCTGTTTGCCGAAATGGCACAGAGCGAGGCGGAATATGTGGTTATGGAGGTTTCGAGCCATGCGCTGGAGCTTGACAGAGTTTACGGCTGTCGGTTTGACGTGGGAATATTCACAAATCTGACACAGGATCACCTTGATTTCCATAAAACAATGGAAAACTATTATAAGGCTAAGGCAAAGCTGTTTACCATGTGCAAAAAGGGCGTTGTCAACAGTGACGACGAATACGGAATGCGCATTGCAAACGAGGCAAGCTGCGAGATTATAAAGGCAGGGCTTGAGGACGGCTGCGACCTTAAAGCGGAAAATATAAAAATAACCGCGCGCGGAACGGATTTCGACATGATTTATAAGGGCGAAAAGTATCCGGTAAATCTGCGTATTCCCGGAAAATTCAGCGTATATAATGCAATCTGTGCGGCAGGCGCAGCGATTGAACTGGGCATAGATATTGCAACAATTCAAAAAGGACTTGCTGCTGCGGCAGGCGTTTTGGGACGAGTGGAGGTTGTTCCGACAGATACGGACTACACCGTAATTATCGACTATGCGCATACGCCGGACGGCTTGGAAAACATCATTAACTGTGTTCAGGGCTTTGCGCAGGGCAGAGTTATTACGGTGTTCGGCTGCGGCGGCGACCGCGACAGCGCAAAGCGTCCGATAATGGGCGAGATTGCCGGCAGACTTTCCGACTTCAGCATAATTACTTCGGATAATCCGAGAACGGAGGATCCGCAGAAGATTGTAGACAAGATTGAAGAGGGCATGAAAAAGACCGGCGGTAAATATATATGTATAACCGACCGCCGCGAGGCAATAGGCTATGCGCTTGACAATGCAAAGGCGGGCGATGTTATAATACTTGCCGGAAAAGGTCAGGAGACATATCAGATTATCGGCAAGGAGAAATTTGATTTCGATGAACGCGCGGAGGTTTATTCTCACCTGCGCGGAAAATAACGATATAAATAAGGGAACGGCTTGTTTCTTGCGGCCGCTCCCTTAAACGGTTTTAAGATAAGTTACGATGGGAGAGGCACAATGCAGAAATTAACCATAAACGATATTCTTTCCGCAACGGGCGGAAAACTTGTATGCGGCAGCACCGATACGGAATTTTCGGAAATTACGACCGATTCGAGAAAGGCTGCGGAGGGAGTTTTGTTCATTCCGCTTGCGGGCGAAAAATTTGACGGTCATGAGTTTATAAACGCGGCGTTTGATATGGGCGCGTCGGCGGTTCTGACGCAGAAAAATATCGAGCCGCTCCTCGGCAAAACAATAATCCGTGTTGACGATACCTTTAAGGCGCTTGCGGATATTGCGAGGTATTATAAGGCGAAGTATAACGTGCCGACCGTTGCAGTCACCGGAAGCGTCGGAAAAACCACAACAAAGGATATGATTCATGCGGTTTTGAGCACACGCTATAATACCTTGAAAACCGCCGGAAATTTCAATAATGAAATAGGACTTCCGCTCACGGTTTTCCGTTTGGAAAAAGAGCATCAGATGGCGGCGCTTGAAATGGGAATGAGCCATTTCGGCGAAATCGAACGTCTTGCCGCCATTGCGCGCCCCGATGTTGCGGTGATAACGAATATTGGAATGTCGCATATTGAAAATCTCGGCTCACGCGAGGGGATTTTCAAAGCAAAAATGGAGGTTACAAAGCTTTTTGACGCCCATAACGTGCTTATCGTGAACGGTGACGATGAATTTCTTTCGACAACAAAGGGAAAAGGCGCTTATAACGTAATATACTACGGCATAACCAATCCCGAAAACGATGTTTACGCAAAGGATATTGTAAATAAGGGCGTGGACGGAACGGAGTTTACGGCTGTGACTGACGAGGGCGAATACAGAGTTGAGGTAAGGGTTGCCGGAGAGCATAACGTGTATAATGCGCTTGCGGCGATATGCGTCGGACGGCAGTTTAATATACCCATGGAAAAAATCCTTGACGGAATAAAAAATTTCGAGCTTACCGCTATGCGTATGTCCGTTGAGGAAACGGACGGCATGACGATAATAAACGACTGCTACAATGCGTCGCCCGATTCGATAAGAGCCGCGTTAAAGGTTCTCGGTTCGATAAAAGGAAAGCGCAGAGTGGCAATTCTGGGCGACGTGCTTGAAATGGGAGGCTTTGCTCCGAAAGCGCACTATGAACTCGGTCAGAACGTGTTTGAAAACGCACAGGTGCTTATTACCGCCGGAGAAAATTCGGAATTTATCGCAAAAGGCGCGGCGGAGTGCGGTATGAA
This sequence comes from uncultured Clostridia bacterium, assembly GCA_934476675.1. Taxonomy (GTDB): domain Bacteria; phylum Bacillota; class Clostridia; order UBA1381; family UBA1381; genus UBA4716. Next base: position 19,375 of record CAKSOE010000005.1, read on the forward strand.
AGAGGTTTATTCGTTCAAAAAAACGCTTGAAGCGTGCAACTTTGCAAAGAAATTCGTACAGCCGGACGACGCTGTTTTAATCAAAGCGTCAAGAGGAATGCACTTTGAAGAAATCTACGAGGCATTAACGGAAAAATAAGCTTTTTTGAAAGGACAGCGCAAAATGGAAATTATAAAACAAATGTTAATGAACGATTTACTCGGACTTGTCATAGCGTTTGCCGTGACGGCTGCGTTGGGGCCGGTGTTTATACCGTGGCTGCATAAGCTTAAATTCGGGCAGGAAATCCGCGAGGAGGGGCCTAAATGGCATCAGAAGAAGTCCGGTACGCCTACCATGGGCGGAATTATGTTTATTGCCGGAATCGGCGCGGCGATTATTGCATATATTATCATACTTGCCGCAAAGCATAACATAAACGGTACGTCCTTAAAGGCGGCGCTGGTGTTTGTGATAGCTCTCGGATTCGGAATAATCGGCTTTATAGATGACTATATCAAGGTGGTAAAGAAAAGAAATCTCGGACTGACCGCCCTGCAGAAGTTTCTCATGCAGCTTGTGCTGACTGCGGTTTATGTGAGTGTGCTGTATTTCATGGGCGAGCTGAAAACGGAGATTTACATTCCGTTTGTGAAAAATCCCGTAGGACTTCCGGTGTGGCTGTACATACCGTTTGTAATGTTCGTGTCGGTCGGCGTGGTAAATGCCGTAAACCTCACGGACGGCTTGGACGGCTTGGCGGCAAGCGTAACGGTTGTTGACGGAATATTCTTTACGCTTGTTTCGTTTGTCGTGTTTGCTGCGTCGGGAATTTCATATTTTGCGGCGGCTCTCACGGGCGGACTTCTGGCATTTCTTATTTATAATAAATATCCGGCAAAGGTATTTATGGGCGATACCGGTTCGCTGTTTCTCGGCGCGGCGGTGGCGCTCATGGCGATAGGACTTAAAATGGAAATATTCCTTATTCTTGTCGGATTTGTCTATTTTGCGGAGACGCTTTCGGTAATTATGCAGACTTCGTATTTCAAATATACAAAGAAAAAATACGGCGAGGGAAGAAGAATATTCAAAATGACGCCGATACATCACCATTTCGAGATGTGCGGCTGGACGGAAAAAAAGATTGTCAGAGTATTTACGCTTGTAACGCTTCTGCTGTGTCTTACAGCATGGCTCGGGGCGCCTATGGCGTAATGTGAGAGGAGTAACCGATGGTGAAACAGCACGGCGCATACAATAAAAGAAAAAACACTGCGGCGGTGAAAAAAACACATTCCTCACGCATAGAGGAGCTGAACCGTAAATATAAGGAAAATTCGAGAACGCTTACAGGAGAAATAGACTACACGTTTTTGTCTATTATCGTTCTGGTGCTGTCGTTCGGACTGGTTATGCTGCTTTCGGCGTCCGCGCCGTCGGCGAGCGTGATTTATAAGGGCGATTCCTACGGACTGTTCAAGCGTCAGCTGGTATTTGCGGTTGTGGGCGTTGTCGGAATGTGGGTGGTTTCGCGGATAAATTATAACAGATACAAAAAATACGTGCCGTCAATGATGCTGGCGTGTACGTTTATGCTGATTCTGGTTGCAATTCCGTTTATCGGTAAATCCTTTAACGGCGCAAGAAGATGGCTGCCGATACCGGGTATTCAGATTCAGCCTTCAGAATTTATGAAGCCCGTTATAGCAATGTATTTCGCAACGCAGATAGAACAGGGCAAAAACGATTTGAGAACGCTTAAAGGAAATATGCCCTACCTCGGCTGGATTGCGGCAATCACTGCGCTTATGCTTGCCGAACCGCATCTGAGCGGCGCAATAATCATTGCCGGAATAGGTATGGTTCTGCTTGTCGCGGGCGGTATGCCGGTTAAGCCGATTATTGCCGGAATTATTCCGGTCGGCGCGGCGGTGGTCGGCGGAGTTTATCTGTGGAGTCCGGTAAGATGGAACAGAATAGTAAGCTTTCTGCACCCGTTCCAGGACGTGCAGAATACGGGTTATCAGGTTGTGCAGGGTTTGTATGCGATAGGCTCGGGACGTATTTTCGGTCTGGGTCTCGGACAGAGCGTGCAGAAGTATACGTATCTGCCCGAACCGTATAATGATTTCATATTTGCGATAGTATGCGAGGAGCTTGGACTTGTCGGCGCTGTAATAGTAATTGCGCTGTTTGCGCTGCTTATTATGCGTGCGCTGCGCATTGCGTTAAATGCGCCCGATACGTATTCCATGCTTGTCGGCATAGGCATAACGGCACAGATTGCAATTCAGACTACGCTGAATATTGCGGTTGCAACCTCATCGGTGCCGAATACGGGCGTGTCGCTCCCGTTTTTCAGCTACGGCGGAACGTCGGTTATGACGCTTTTGCTTGAAATGGGAGTGCTGCTGAATATATCGAGGTATTCAAATAAAAGGATTAAGAGCAGTTAGGAAAGGACGGAGTTTTTATGCGCGTAATATTTGCCGGCGGCGGAACAGGAGGACATATCAATCCGGCGATTTCGGTTGCCGATTATGCAAAAGCACATGACGATAATTTCAAGGCGCTGTTTATAGGCACGAAAAAGGGACTTGAAACAAAGCTTGTTCCGGCGGCGGGGTATGATATAGAATATATCGCCGTTCAGGGCTTTGACAGAAAGCGTCTTTTAAGAAATGTCAAAACAGTAACGCAGCTTGTGTCGTCCGTAAGGAGCTGCAAGAAGATAATAAAGGAATTCAAGCCGGATTGTATCGTATGTACCGGAGGATATGTAAGCGGCCCCGTCACAATGGCGGCGAAACAAATGGGAGTCGGGGCGCTTATTCATGAGCAGAATGTGTTCCCCGGTCTGACCGTAAAGATTTCGGAAAGGTATGTGGATTATATAGCGCTGAGCTTTGACGAAACAATAAATGAAATGAAGGATAAGTCCAAATGCGTCGTTACCGGAAACCCGATAAGGAGCGAAATTCTTTGCGCCGACAGAGAGGAAAGCCGTAAGCGGCTCGGCATTGATAAGCCGTTTGTACTGATTTTCGGCGGAAGTCTGGGTGCGGCAAGGATAAACGATACGGTTGTTGAAATTCTCGGTAAAATCGTTTCGGACGGCAAAATAAAGCTTGTGTTCGGAACGGGTGACAGAAACTATTCCGACGTAATGAAAAAAATCGGCGAAAGAGGCATACAGCTTAATTCAGATGTGCAGGTTTTGCCGTATATCAATAATATGGCGGATATGATGGCGGCGGCAGATGTGGTGGTGTCGCGTTCGGGCGCAATTACGGTCAGCGAAATTGCCGCAATGGGTAAGCCGTCGATACTTATTCCGTCGCCGAATGTTGTGCGCAATCACCAGGAACAGAATGCGCGCGAGTTTGAAAAATGCGGTGCGGCGGCGGTGATTACCGAAGCGGAGCTTACACCGGAGCGGCTTTATAAAAAGCTTTCCGAAATGACGGAGGATAAAGAGGGTATGCAAAAAATGTCCGAAAACCTCAAAAAGCTTGCGCGTACCGATGCCCTGGAAAAGCTTTACGGACTGATGCTGAAAATGGCGGATAAAAATGGTAAAAACTAAAAGACTTACACTTACGGCAATGCTCACAGGCATTGCCGTGGCTGTATTTGCCGTAGAATCGCAGATACCGCCGATTGTGCCTGTACCGGGCGTTAAATTGGGGCTTGCAAATGCGGTCACACTGTTTGCAATGGCGGTATTGAGCCGCCGCGAGGCGTTTTTGACGCTTGCGGTAAGAATTATTTTGTCGTGCGTGTTTTCGGGTGGCATGAGTATGTTTGTATATAGCGTTTCGGGCGGCGTTTTAAGCTTTGCGGTAATGTGCGCCGCACTGAAACGGTTAGGCTGTGATAAAATATGGGCGGTAAGCGTGTTCGGTGCGGCGGCGCATAATGTCGGTCAGCTTGCGGCGGCGTGTGCCGTTACGGGCAATGCGGCGGTGATGTATTATCTGCCGGCGCTTTTGATTTCGGGAATAGTTACAGGTTTATTTACGGGAATGTGTACATATTATATATTAAAGAATAAATATGTAAAAAGGATTTGCGCCGCGCTTGCGGAGGATAGGTGATGTGAATGAAGAAGCTTTTTGCATCGGCGCTTGTGTTGCTGCTGTTATGCTCCTGCGGAGAGCAAAAAAGCAGCGAGAGCTTTTTTAGCATGGATACGGTCATGGAAATCAGTGCATACGGAAAGAACAGCGAAACCGCCGTAAAAGCGGCACGCAGCGAAATAGAGCGGCTTGACGGACTGTTTGACAGGAATAACGAAAACAGCGATGTGTATCGGCTTAATGCGCATCAGAGCGATACGGCGGACGCGGACGTTTTTGCGGCGGCGAAAAAAGCGCTTGAAATAAGCCGTGAAACGGACGGCGCTTTTGATTTCACCGTTACGCCGGTAATGGATCTGTGGGGATTTTACGACTGTAATTATCGAGTACCGCAGACGGAGGAAATTAAAAATGCGCTGAAAACGGTAAATTACAGAAATGTTTACATAAACGGTGATAAAATACAAATAACCGGTAATTCCAGGCTGGATTTCGGCGGAATTGCAAAGGGATATGCGTCAGAGCGTGCGGCGGAGATTTTAAAAAGCTATGGTATAAAGAGCGGCGTTATAAATCTCGGCGGAAATGTGCTGACAATAGGCAGCCGCACCGATGGGAATGACTGGAATATCGGCATCGCCGACCCGTTCAACAGCGAGGATACCGCAGCGGTGGTAAAAATAAGCGATAAATCGGTTATTACTTCCGGCGGTTATCAGCGATTTTTTGAGCAAAACGGGGAAACATATCATCATATAGTCAATCCGTCCGACGGCTGTCCGGTGAAGAATAATGTAAAGTCCGTTACGGTCATAAGCTCCGATTCAACGGCGGCGGACGCACTTTCCACGGCGCTGTTTGTTATGGGATTTGATAAGTCGGAAAAATTTTACAATAATCATAAGGATATTGACCTTATAATTATTTCGGACGATAGAACAGTGTACTATACCAAGGGATTGTTTGGTAAAATTAACACTGCCGGCGGTTTTAGAGCCGAAGAAATCGGTAAAACAGCCGAAAGTAAGTAAATTTTATATTTTTTTTGACGAATATTACAAAAAGTACTTGATTTTTTAGTGAAAATACATTATAATAAATCTGCATTGAAACAGATTATTCGGGGGAGAAAGAGAGATTAGATATGATTACTGAAAAGCTTACGAATATCAATATGGTTATCGCATCGGCATTTTTCTTATTGTATGTATATCAGATATTTTTTATACTTGTTCCGTTTATCAAAAAGGACGAACCGCACAAGAAAACGAAGCTTCACAGATTTGCGGTCATGATTTCCGCAAGGAATGAGGAGAACGTTATTGCGCAGCTGATAAGGTCTTTAAAGGAGCAGGATTATCCGCAGGACATGATGGATGTGTTTGTGGTTGCCGATAACTGTACGGACGCCACGGCAAGTATTGCGCGTGATGCCGGAGCGATTGTGTATGAGAGGTTTAATACCGAGCAGGTCGGCAAGGGATATGCGCTGGATTTCCTTATAGGAAAGATTTTCAAGCGTTACGGCAAGGATTACTACGATGCGTTCATGGTATTTGACGCAGATAATATACTGGAAAAGAACTATGTTACGGAAATGAATAAGACATTCTCCGACGGCCACAGAATTATCACAAGCTACCGAAATTCAAAGAATTACGGAACGAATTGGATAAGCGCCGGATATGCGCTGTGGTTTTTGAGAGAGTCTAAGTATCTGAACAATGCAAGAATGCTGATGAATACAAGCTGTGCAATTTCCGGTACGGGATTTTTGGTGCATAAGGATATTATAAAGAAGAATAACGGCTGGAAGTGTTTTCTGCTTACGGAGGATATACAGTTCTCTATAAAGAGCGTTATTGACGGCGAAAAGATTGCGTATTGTAAAGACGCGGTGCTTTATGACGAACAGCCGGTAACGTTCTCACAGGCATGGACGCAGAGATTGAGATGGGCGAGAGGCTTTTTGGAGGTTTTTGCACATCATGGGTCAAAGCTGATTTCGACGATGTTTAAGACGGGCAGTTTTTCGTGCTATGATATGACAATGACTATTCTGCCGTCGATATTTTTATCGTTTGTGACAGCGGCAATGAATATAGCAGGAAGTGCGATTGCGCTGTATAACGGCGAAAGCATATCGCAGCTGCTTGTAGGTGTGGGATATTGGATATTGAATGTATATCTGTCGATATTCGTTCTCGGACTTATCACCACAATAACAGAAAGAAAGCAAATACACTGTTCAACGAAAAAGAAAATTTTGTATATGTTCACATTCCCGATATATCTGTTTACTTATATACCTATTTCGATTGCGGCGGTGTTCAGACAGGTTAAGTGGGAGCCTATACAGCATGGCAATGCGGTTGCTCCCGAGCTTTTGAAAGAAACAAATGTAAGATAAAGCTGAATAAACAAAAATCCCATTCTATGAATGGGATTTTTGTTTATTGCACCGTTTGCCGCACTGTATTTTTGCATGAAAAATGAGAAAAGACAGTTGGTTTGACCGAACTGCCTTTTAGGGGGGAGCTATAAACAAAAGCCTACCAAAGATGGTATAAATGACTTTATATAATAATATCTCTTTTCAATAAATATTATAATATAAAAGCCTGCGAATGTCAAGCGTTTGTTTGAAAAATTAAAAATCTTCCGGTGAAAAGCAATATAGGTAAAACAAATTTTTACCCTATGCCATGCGGAGAATCTGACGCTATATTATGCGTTTTGCCCTGTATATTATGATTTTTAACAGCCGCGTTTTTCCTTAAAAAACAGCGCAACGCCGCAAAAAACACACGCTGTAACCACGCATACGGCTGAAACTATCTCAAAGCAAGACGCGGCGGCAAACGCCCTTGATGCAGACGGCGCAAACACCATTTCGGTAATCGGCTTAAAGTGAAAATACACCGCCATATACGCCGCCGCAATAATTCCGTGCAAAAGCTTTCCCAAAAAATACGGCGCAAGACTAAGCCGATACCTTGCAATTACCGCAATCACCTGCATATGCACACTAAGCCCCGCAAAACCGACTATAAACGCAGTCAGCACAAGCTTTTCCGTAATCGGTATCGAAAGATTTGAAATCTTAACCGTTCCCGTGGCAAATTCGCATATTCCTGTAAGAGCTGCCTTTGTAACCCCCGTTACGGGCAAAATCCCTATAATAATCCTGCTCACCACGCTGAAAAACACCACTGCGCCGCAGACGGTCAATATATTTTTAATACCGTTTTGCAGCGCAATATCAAAAATTTCCCCTACCGTTCGTTTCGGCGTGGTCATAACGGTTGGCGGCTGCACGAATCCGCTCTTTTTATAAAATCTGAAAATTATCCCCACCGTAACTGCCGCCAATATATGCGTAACATACAAAAGTATTCCGAACCGCATATTCATATACACCGCCGTTCCGACCGAACCCAGAATAAACAGCGGTCCCGAATTGTTGCAGAACGCCAGAAGCCGCTCCGCCTCGGTCTGTGACAGGTAATTGTTTTCGTAAAGCTCTCCGGCGGTTATCGCCCCCAGCGGATAGCCGCTTATAATTCCTAAAATAAACGCCGACGAACCGGCAGGATTTATTCCGAAAACAGGCTTCATACAAAACCTGAACATCTTCGCCAGCGTTTCGCAAAACCCCGAATAAATCAATATTCCCGAGCATATAAAAAACGGAAAAAGCGTCGGAATTATCATTTCAAAGCAAATATTCATCGCATCGCGCGCATATATGACGGACTGCTCTGCATTGCACACTATCAGATAAATAACGCATATCACTGCCATGCTTATAATATATTTTTTCATAATGCGGTTGTCCTTTCCGTGTGATTTAATTATATATATGACGGTATACAGTAATTAAATTCCGATTTTTTCATAAATTAAAATATAAAACATTTTAACAGAAAGGCGCAGCTATGCAGAAAATAAGAAAAAAACTCTCCCTTGTGTGGGGAGTGCCGGAGGCGGCGGTGATGAATATTCCCGTCGTGACGGTACAGGGAAACGGTACGGCAAGCATTGAAAATTATAAAAGTATTCTTCTGTATACTTCGGAGCAGATAAGAGTTTTATCCAAGGAAATGATTATCGGAATTTACGGCAAAAACCTCAAATTTGATTCCATAAATGAGGAAATACTCATAATATCCGGAAATTTTGAAAAAATAGAGTATAATGAGGTAAAAAATGTTTAATAAGTTCTTTAAATTTCTTAAAGGATATGTTATAATAAAACTATACGGTCATGACATCGAACGTTTTGTGAACATATGCGTGCGCCGCGGCATTGTTTTGGGTGCGCTTGTGTGCGGAGAGGACGGAGCTGTTCTGACAGACATCGGCAGCAGAGACTTTTTCAGACTTCCGCCCGTTGCGTTCAAAACCAAAACAAAAGTCAGAATAATAAAAAAATGCGGACTGTACAATCTTAAAAGCCGATACGGCAAGCGTTACGCACTTATCGGCGGAGCGGTACTGTTTGCGGCATTTTTCGCCGTAAGCTCACGCTTTATATGGACTGTCGAAATCAACGGCGCACAGATTACGCCGTATGAGTCGATTGAAAATTCGCTGAGGGCTGCCGGAGTGTATTCGGGAGCGTTAAAGAGCGCTCTTCCCGAGGGCGAAGAAATAAAAAGCCGCATTTTAAGCGAAAACACAACTCTTGTCTGGGCATGGGTATACATCGAGGGAGCAAAGGCAAGGGTTGAGGTGTACGAAAAAATAATACCTCCGTCGGTGGTCGATAAGGATACCCCCTGCGACATTGCCGCCGCTTGCGACGGATATATCAAAAACGTCATAACCAAAAACGGAAAACAGATTGTAAAAGCCGGAGATACCGTTAATGCCGGAGATGTGCTTATATCGGGTACTGTGCCGGTATTCCGCGAGGGCGAGGAGGAACGGTATATGGAGGTTCATTCGCTCGGAACGGTCGAAGCATACACCACGCACCGCGCCGAGGGACTTTACAAAACCTTTTACGAATCTCGTATTCCGACGGGTAGACACAAAACCTTTCGTACCGCAGAGATATTCGGCAGGGCATTTAAGCTTTACAGGGGTAATGCGGATTACGAAAATTACGACGCCTCGGAAAGCCGTCATGAGCTTAAACTGCCGTTTATAGGCTATACGGGACTTGCGCTGATAAGCGTCAGATGCAGCGAGGTTGAGGTTCATAAAGAGCCGATAAGCATAGATACGGTGAAAGAGCTTGCCAAAAACGAGCTTGAAGAAAAAATCTCAAAGGAGCTTTTATACGATTCGTCGCTGGAGGACGAGGAGCTGTCTTACAGCTATGAGGACGGCGAAACCGTCCGCGCGGCGCTTACGATGAATTTTATTGAAAAAATAGGTACGCAAATACCGATAGATAAAGACAGAGGAGTGAACAATATTGATAACAAGGCAGATTGAAATACCGCAGCACTCAGACGTTGCGGCGCTGTTCGGAAACTTTGACGAAAACATAAAGCTTTTGGAAAAAACGCTTTCGGTGGGCGTGAGGGCGAAAGACAGCGTTCTTTGCGTGACGGGCGAGGAGGAAAACGTTGATAAGGCGTCGCAGGTGATTAATATGCTTATGCAGGTTACGGCGCGCGGCGAGGTGATAGACACGCAGAAAATTCTCTATGCCGTAACCATGGTTCAGGAAAACGGCGGAATAGACATTAAAATGCTCGGTGACGACTGCATAGCGATAAACGCCAAGGGACATCCGATAAAAACCAAAACGCTCGGTCAGAAAAAATACGTTGACGCAATTACCGACAATACCATTGTATTCGGAATAGGCCCCGCCGGAACGGGAAAGACGTATCTTGCCGTGGCAAAGGCTGTGACGGCTTTAAGGGCAAAGGAGGTAAGCCGTATTATTCTTACGCGTCCGGCTGTCGAAGCGGGCGAAAAATTAGGCTTTCTGCCGGGTGACTTGCAGAATAAAGTTGACCCGTATTTAAGACCGCTCTATGACGGTATGTACGAAATGCTCGGCGGCGAAGGCTTTGCGAGATACCAGGAAAAGGGCGTTATAGAGGTTGCGCCGCTTGCGTATATGCGCGGAAGAACTCTCGACAATGCGTTTATAATTCTCGACGAGGCGCAGAACACAACGCCGGAACAGATGAAAATGTTTTTAACGCGTATAGGCTTCGGCTCTCATGCGGTTGTAACGGGCGATATAACGCAGATAGACCTGCCGGGCGACAAGCGTTCGGGACTTAAAGAGGCGGCAAGAGTGCTGAAAAACATTGACGGCATAAAATTCTGCACACTGACCGAAAAAGACGTTGTGCGCCATCCGCTTGTCCAGGAAATAATCAAGGCATATGCGAAATTTGACGCGGAAAAAGAAAAACGCAAGAGATAATTTTCGGCTTGAAAGGATAAAATAATGATAAATTTGGTACTGGAGAACGAGCAGGATAAAATTAGGGTAACGGAGGAAATCGAAAACACCATACGTGCGGTATGCGAAAAGGCGCTTGAAAGCGAGGAATGTGATTTTGACGCGGAAATAAGCGTCACGCTTGTCGATAACGAAAGCATACGCGCTATAAACAACGAACAGCGAGGCATCGATAAGGCGACCGATGTGCTGTCGTTTCCGATGCTTGAATTTGACGAGGACGGCTGCGCGGACGCGGAATTTGATTTTGACGGAGACTTGGTTGTTTTGGGAGATATAGTGATTTCGATGGAACGCGCAAAGGCGCAGGCGGAGGAATACGGCCACAGCTTTATCCGTGAGATTGCGTTTCTGACGGCTCATTCAATGCTTCATCTTCTCGGTTACGACCACGTAAATTCCGCAGAGGAGGAAAAAATTATGTTTACAAAGCAGGAAAATATTCTTCAATCAATGGGGATTGTACGCAAATGAACAAAAACAGAAGCTTTTTGGAAAGCTTAAAATGTGCGGCGAACGGCATATGCTTTGCCCTTAAAAATGAGAGAAATCTTCGCTTTGATTTTTCGGCGATGCTTACGGTGACTTTTTTCGGAGTATTCTGCAGACTTAACGGCGCTGAATGGGCGGTTGTTTTTCTGGCATTTGCCGCAGTAATCGGGGCGGAATTGTCAAACACCGCATTGGAAAGCCTTTGCGATGCGGTCACGGAGAAATACAGCGAAAAAATCGGCAGTGCAAAAGATGCGGCGTCGGGCGCAGTGATTTTTTGCGCAATCATGTCGGCGGCTGCCGGAATAATGATTTTTACAAGCGAAGGGCGGTTTTTCCGTGCGGTATCGGAGATTTTTTCAAATGCCGTATATGCGGCTGTTTTCTGCGTACTGCTTGTTTTAAATGCCGTATGCCTGTTTAAGAACAATAGAAAGGATTAAATAATCAAATGAATAAAAAAGATAAATACAAATCGGGGTTCGTTTCGATAATAGGAATGCCGAATGTGGGAAAATCAACACTTTTAAATGCAATTGCCGGACAGAAAATCGCAATAATTTCCGAAAAACCGCAGACCACGCGCAACAAAATTCTTGCGGTTTATACAACGGACGAGGAACAGATAGTTTTCACCGATACGCCCGGAATACACAATCCGCATAATAAGCTCGGCGAATTTATGGTAAACGCGGCAAACGAAAGCATAAACGATGTGGACGTAATTTTGTTTGTTGTGGACGCAAGCCGCAAAATTCAGGATATGGAGCGTGAAATAGCAAAAAATATAAAAAAATCGGGATTGCCGTGCATACTGGTGCTTAATAAGTCGGATGCGGTGCATAAGGAAAATCTGCTGCCCATGATAGCGGATTATTCATCTATAAATGAATTTGATTCAATTGTGCCGATGAGCGCAAAAACGGGCGACGGACTGGAAATTCTTTTAAATGACATACGCGAGCATATTCCGGAGGGGCCGCAGTTCTATGATGAGGATACCGTGACGGATCAGCCCGAAAAGCAGATTGCCGCCGAAATTATCCGCGAAAAAATGCTCTGGCTTCTCGATAAGGAGGTTCCGCACGGAATTGCGATTGAAATTACCAAAATGCAGGAAAAGCCGGATATAACTAACATATATGCCACCATTTACTGCGAGAAGGCAACTCATAAGGGAATTATCATAGGCAAGAACGGCGAAATGCTCAAAAAAATCGGAACGCTGTCGAGGAAAGACATAGAGCAGATGCTGGATAAGAAGGTTTATCTGGAGCTTTGGGTAAAGGTGAAAACGGACTGGCGCAACAATGATTTTCTCATAAAAAATTTCGGTTATAATGCCGAATAGCAAATAGTGCTAAGTATATCCCCCGAAAAAAGAAACAAAATATGATATATAAAGATGTTGGTGTTCGGAGGGAAAAGGTATGGAAGACGTTTCATGGGATATTTTTATGAAAACGGGAGAGATTGACGCATATCTCTTATATAAATCGGCGTCAGATGCCGATGAGGAAAAGGACAAAGATGAACAATGCCGGATTTGCATACAAGGGGAATTATAATTAAACAAAACGATTACGGCGAGGGAAACAGAATGCTCAGTATTTTCGCCGAGGGTACGGGGATTATAAAGGCGGTCGGCTACGGTGCGAAAAAAGCCAAAAGCAGCCGTGCCGCCTCAAGCCAGTTCCTGTGCTACGGTGAATTTGAGCTGTACGGCGGCGGTGAGATTTTCACGCTCAAAAACGTGAACGTAAAGGACGCGTTTCTGCCCGTAAGTGAGGATATTGTAAAGCTTTCTCTGTGCGCTTATCTTGCGGATATAACATATTTTATGCTCGGACAGAATAACCCCGACGACAGAATGCTGCACGTGTTTTTAAATGCGCTCTACGCCCTTTCTTACCGCAATGAGGACATTTTTAAGGTGAAAAGCGTGTATGAGTTAAAGCTTATGGCAATAGAGGGCTATGAGCCGTTTATTTCGGGCTGCGGCGTGTGCGGCGCAAATACCCTTGCGGCATTTGACATATCAAAGGGTACGGCGGTGTGCCCTGCCTGCCGCGGCAGAGACTGTATTCCGCTCAGTGAGAGCGTTTATAAGGCAATGCGGTTTATTTTAAGCGTTGAGGACAGAAAGATGCTGTCATTTAACGGAAATGATGTTCTGATTGAACGTCTGGGAGAAATTACGGAAAAATATTTCCTTGCACAGGCGGACAAAAATTTTGCCTCGCTCGATTATTTCAAGACAATGTGCGGAATTATCCGTTAAAAACAGCATGATAAATAATTAATTTACATAATTTTATAAAAATTTTTAAAAAAACACTTGCAATTATCTCCGCATTGTTGTATACTAATATGGTATTGTATATTAAATTTGTGGAGGTGTATATCGTGCCTAATATTAAGTCAGCTAAAAAGAGAGTTAAGGTTATTGCAAAGAAAACGCAGATTAACACAGCTCACAAGACTGCGCTTAAAACTGCTGTAAAGAAATTTGAAACAGCTGTTGCAGAGGGTGACAAGGAAAACGCAAAGGTTTTATTCAACGACGCTGTAAAGAAGTTGGATAAAGGCGTATCACAGGGTATTCTTCATAAGAATACCGCTGCAAGGAAAAAGTCGCAGTTGGCTATCAAGCTTGCAAAGCTTGGTGCGTAATTAAAGGTAAAAAAATACGGTGCATATGCACCGTATTTTTTTTGCTCTGATATTAATTAATGTTTATACTGTTGTACACATCATTTACAAACACATCGTAAACATTATGCTGCGAATGGGGATAATTAAATTCAAACCAATACAAATTACCGTTTCTGAATTTGCAGTATTTATAATATTCGGTGTTTCCGTTCAGTATATTTGCCGCGAAATAGTCGGAGCCTACCGTCTTATATGTAACTGTTCCCGGGTGCGCCGAAACATATCGGTTAAATTCCGATTCCGGCGTTTCGCCCGTGTTCGGCTTTGCCGCTATTTTTTCCTCGCCCAGTCCGTCGCGCGAACGAACCGCATACAGCGTTGCCGTTCCGTAGTCATTATACTCGTTAAAGCTTGCCGGATAATAACAGCTGAAATTATAACGGCTGCTGTAAAATGTCTTATATCCATCAGCTGCGGAGGGGGCATTGCTGTAATTTGTATACGGAGTAGGCGTAGGGGTGACGTATATCACCTGCACCTCCTGTGTGGGAACAGGCGTTGGCGTGGGCGTTGGGGTCGGAGCGGGCGTTTCGGTTGCCGCGATTGGAGAAGGCGTTGCTTTTTCCTCGCTGCTGCCTTTGTATATAACAAATGACGCCAGCGCCGCTATCACACCTATTATAAGTACCGCTATCACGCATATTACGGCTATCAGCGCCTTGTTGTTCCTGTTCGGACTTGGGGGCGGCGGATAAAACGGCTGATTTTCAGCGCCGTTTACCGTAGAGCCGCAAAACGGGCAAAAAGCCGCATCTGCGCTTAATTCCTTGCCGCATTTCGGACATCTCATACTTGCTTCCTCCTAAAATTCTATGCGATATTCCGCATTTCCGAATGTCACTATACTTCCGTTTGCAAGCGGTGACGGCGCACTCAGGCTTTTTCCGTTTAAAAGAGTGCCGTTGAGGGTATTGCAGTCCTCAATATACAAATCGCGTCCGTCTGTGCGTATAACCGCGTGCCTGCCGGAAACAACGGGATTATTTATAACAAAATCGTTTGATGCGTTTCTGCCTACTGTTATAGCGTCATAAAGCCTTACCGCAGCGGTCTCCCCTGTCTGCATCGAATGAAATACCACATTAATATACGAACCGCTCTGCTCCTGTACCGTCACGGTATCTGTATCGTCCGCTGTGCCGTTATAGTTAAACGATGGTGGAGGATACGATGCTTTTGTGTCTTTCTTTTTTGTAAGCAGCACAATAAGCAGTGAAATCAACGCCGCAAGCACAACTCCGAGAGCAGCGGCTATGATAATTATTTTGGTTCTTGCCTTTCTTGCGTCTTTCGGAGCGGGAGCGGGCGACTGCACGGGCGCAAGCTGATATGTTCCCGAGTTTTCGCTGCTCTTTTTCATCACAAATTCCGTATTACATTCGGCAATAACGTCATTCTGCTTTATTTTCAGATTTAATGTATGCAGATTATTGTCCGGCTCTGTTCCGTCATAGGTAAAGTCAATCACGCACGAATTTAATATTCTGCTCCTTATCTGTCCGCATACCGTACCTATATCCTTGCCCGACATATCATACACATCGCCGCCCGAATACTCGGCAACCGAATTAAGCGTTGCAAGTCCCTTGCTATTATCCGCCTTGCTGTTAGACATACGCATACTGTAAACGGGAATGAGCGCATTTTTCAGTTCGGTATATATGTCGTTTTCGCTTATTCCGCCGCTGTAATCGTTCACGCCGTCCGAAATAAGAATTATATTTTTGCGCTTAGGAAGTCCGGCATCAGCTCTCTGCGCTATTCTCAAAGCCTCTTTTAATCCGCCGTAGAGCCGTGTGTTGTTGTCGTTGTTGGTTATGTTGTCCACGCTTGCGTTAATCACGTTTTTATCATCGGAATAATCGCTCATTACCGTAACGTCGTTACCGAACGTAATAATCGCCATTTTATCCTGCGGTTTCATATCCGCCGCCCAGGTTTTAATCGAGTTTTTAACCTGCTGCATCTGGTTATCGCGTATCGAACCCGATATATCAACAAGGAAAATATCGGCAGTTCCGCTGTCCGTTTCGGAGAAACGAACGGAATTTTTGACCGTCAGCTTTGTTCCGTCAATATGTGCGTCAATATCGCTCTGTGACGGTATTTCAACGGTCTGCGAGTTTTTATCCTCAATATCGGCATATACTCTTAACAAATCCTTAAAGCAGTATATCTGACGTATTTCGGTTTTGTATAATGCGTCCGCCGATACAGACGTGCACATTGCCGATATTATCAGCGACCATATAATAAAAATTTTCTTTACCATACGAATCCTCCGTCACAAAACGGTACAAATTTCAGCTTTGTCTGCCCCAGTTCGATTACATCTCCCTTGAAAAGCTCAGATGCCGAATATACTTCCTCATCGTTTAAGTATACCATACCGTGACTTTCGCCCGGCAGCAGCCTGAAACAGCCGTTTTTGGGGTTAAAGCTTATAACGGCATGATTTTCTCTCGATATGCTGTCATCGCCCGTGATTGAAATATCCATGTTTGCCGCTCTGCCGATAAAGTTCTTTTCCGATTTAATGCGGTAGTCCTGCCCCTTTGAAGGCCCGTCTATGCACACAAGCCAGCCTACAACGGGATCAATACCCTTGTTTTTCTGCATAAATCCTACCGTTTTGCCGTTGTTTCCATATGCCGCCTTGCTTGCGGCAGTCGGTGAAGCAACCGTTTCAAGCCCGACGGTTTCGGAGCATACGGTTGAATTTCTCTCCGATTCGGGGCGGATAATCGGCATAGTTTTTGATGCGTCAATATTGGAAATTCCGCAGTACGGACACTGTCCGTATTTGTCGCTGTCGTAAAAATGCCCGTTATTACATCTTTTCATAACCATAATATTTTCTTCCTTTCATTTATATAAACACCGCGATTGCACTGTAATTATCCGCATCCGGCGGTGCGTTTTTCTTTCGTTCGGCAAGCATTCGCATAACCCAGTCGTGCGGAGATGAGGATTTTTTGAGCGAATGTTCCATAAAATTCTCGTCAACGTATTCCCAAAGCCCGTCACTGCACAGTAAAAATGCGCTTTTTGACGGCAGCTTTAACGGCTCCGACACGTCGGGACGAAACTTGGAATCGCTGCCCAGGGAGCGCAGAAGCTTGTTCCGGTCGGGATTGCGGCGTATATCCGAATACTTGATTTCACCTGCAAGATACGAGGCGAACGCAACGGAATGGTCGTCCGTTACCTCCTGTATTTTGTTTTTTCTGAAACGGTATAGGCGGCTGTCTCCGCAATGCGCCCATACCGCCGTTTTTCCGTCTGTGACAAGCGCTGCGGCGGTTGTGCCCATTTTCCGCTTTAACGGATCCTCCGTTCTTTCCTCCGAGATGGCGTGCTGTGCCGCTTCGAGGTAGGCATACAGCGTATCGGACGAAATATCCGGATGCAGTTTAAAGCAGTCTAAAATTGTGTTCACCGCCAATTCCGACGCAACCTCTCCGCAATCCTGTCCCCCTATTCCGTCTGCCAGAACAAAGCAGTATGTTTCGTTCTTTCGTCTGCCGCGCACTGCGTCCTCGTTATTGCTCCTGCCGCCTTTTTCGCTTACTATATGTATTTTCATGCGGCTTCACCCCGCGTCACCCTGAATGATGAGCTTCCGTCGCCGACATTAAACGACGCGCCGGAGCTGAGATACACAGGAACGTTTGCTTCAAGCTTTTTGCCGTCCGCAAGGTATGTTCCGTGCGTTGACGATAAGTCGGTCAGAACAAACATATCCCTTTCGGTGTCGTATCGTATACTGCAATGACAGCGGCTTACCTTTGGATCGTTCAGAATAACAACCTGACAGCACTTCGCGTCACGTCCTATGCTGATGTTTTCCTTTGTCAGCGGCATACGCCGTCCGGAAAAATCTCCCGTCAGCCCTTCAAGCACCGGACGTTCCGCCTTTGCGCGCCGTCTTAACAGCCATATTATCACGCCGACAGCCGCCGCAAGCAATATAAAAAGTATTATTTTCGGTATCAAGGAGTATTTTTTGTATTTTATGTCGTTGTTTTTCAGTATCGTGCATATATCCGTGGACATAATTGCCTTGCTGCTTTCCGTGTTGCCGTCGTAATAGCAAAGTCCGGCGATACCTCCGCCTGCGGTGCATAATATTGCGCCGATGTCGTCACGGCTTGTCGGAACATTAAGTATATACACTTCAACCGGCATTAATTCCGCCGCCGACAGTATTCCGCGGCTGTTTATCAGTCCGGAGGAGATATTTTCCTCATTTTCCGCCGCATTGCGGTTTACAATGTATATTTCCGAATTATCCTTTACGGTTTTGTTTATAAATTTAACCGGCTTTACCGATTTCAGCTCATTTTCAAGATACAGCACCGCAATGTCATACTCCGCATCCTCCGCAAGTATCATTGCTTTGGTTTTTTCGTCCCTGTACGATACGGTTATGTTGCCGTCGTTGCCGTCAAGCGCCTTAAGGCTTGTAATTACGTGCATATTATCCACAGCTGTTCCCGTTACGGTGGTTTCGCCGAAGCCGTTTACAGCGCAGACGCTTACTGCCGATTTAATATTCCTTTTCACAGCCGACGGAATGTTTTCCGCACCGAATGCCGTTATGCTTACAAACAATGTGCATAACGCCGTAATCAAAATTAATTTTGTCTTTTTCACGATTTTCTCCTTAATCAATATCCATCAGGGTAATTGTTATGTTATCCTGGAATTTATCGTTCTTGTTAAGCGCGGCTCTTATGAGCTGCTCGCAAACGGTTTCATCTCCGTTTGTCAGTATATATGCCATTTCCTCGTCCGAAAGCTCCCGATACAGACCGTCCGTGCAAAGCATTACGGAATCTCCGCAAAACAGCGGAAATTTCTCCGTGCATATGTCGATCTCTTTAAGCTCCGGTATCCCCAGATAGCTTGTGAGCGCCGCCCTGTCGGGATTTGACACTGCGTCCGCAAGGCTGATTTCACCCTTGAGAACCTTTTCGTTAAGCGCCGCTGCATAACTATGCTCTTTGTTCAGACGGCGCAGGGTTTTGTTTCTGTAAAGATAAATTCTGCTGTCGCCGATTGAAAGCCAGTGCAGCTGCCAGTCCTTTATTACCGCCGCACAAAGCGTGCTTCCGGCATTTCCCAAGGCGCTGACCGCCTCGTTTGCGCAGTGCGCGGCATAAATCATGCGTTTGTTAATATCCGGAATATTGTCAACCTCTTTTTTGTAAATCTCCATAAAAACTTCGGTTGCCGTTTTGCCCGAAAGCCTGCCGTTTTCCATGCCGCCCATGCCGTCGGCAATAACCGCCGCAGCGCCGAAACGCCGCCTTTCCTCACGGTTCAAAATATCCGAATACATAAACGAATCCTGCTGTTCCGAACGCTTTCCTATATGCTGCGCATTATATGGAGATATGCACACCGGAGTGTTTCGCAGCGTCAATGTTCTGTTTTTTGCCATACCATGCTCCGTTCCGCCGCATAAAGCGGCATAATTTAATATGCTCCGATATATGTGATTGCAGTGTCGTTCCATTTTGCGCCGGGATAAAGGCTTTTAATTGTAAGTCTTATTGATGCGGTTTCCACGTAACGTCCGAAATCCACCGTAATCATGCCCATTGTATCGTCAAGCGTCACATCGAACGATTCGCCGTTGCTGAAAGTGATGGTACACATCGCAACACGGTTGTTGTTAAGCCATGTCTGCTGATTTTTGTGATAGCCGTTTAAGACTTTTATGCCCCGTACGTACTGTATTCCGTATCCGTCAAGCTGAATCCATTCGCCGATACCGCCGCCGCTGCTCTTGGAAGGCGCCCATTTTGTCATTCTGTCGTCCGACAGCGCTGCCGCCACCGAATATTGTCCGCCCTCCGTGTCGGTCTGGCGCACGCTTGACGCCGTAACCGATGAAAACACCGGAGCGGGTATGGGCGTTGCGGTTGCTGCCGCTGTGGGAGTCGGCGTAACCGCCGATATCGGAACGGTCGTCGGCTGACTGCCTTTTAATGAATCCCAGTTCGTGATTATAACTGCCGCAAATATTATAAGTACCGCCAATGCAATTCCGCCGCCTACCGCCACTGCCAAAAGCAGCGGTCGGGTTGAGGAATTTGTATCGGTGTAGGTACTGACCGGATCGGGAGTGCGGGTGTAATTGTAATTGCCGCCGCCGTAAAGCTCGTTATAGAGCTGAGTTACATCGGGTGTACGGTTTGCCGCATACACCGACATTCCGTGCATCAGCGCCGCCTCTTGGCTCGGATTTATCGCAATGCCGAGCAGTGACGGCGGCTGCACTCTGTCCGAGTGCATACGTTCAAGCGACTCCATCGGCTGAACTCCCGTGATTGCCATGTACATCGTCGCACACAAAGCGTATACGTCCGTCCATGGCCCCTGCTTGCCGTGGCTGCGGTACTGCTCCTCCGGCGCATATCCCGGTTTAAGCTGAATCGACAGACTTTTTTGTCCGCCCATGCTGATGTCGCGCGCCGCTCCGAAATCCAAAAGCTTTACCTTTGAATCCTTTGTAATCATTATATTGTCGGGACTTATATCACGGTGTATTATCCCCTGTTCATGCACCTTTGAAAGCGATTTCATAAGCGGCTCCATCATCGTGAACACCGTTTCGGGCGACGCTTTGCCGCCGTTTCTTTTAAGAAACGATTTCAGCGTTTCGCCGTCAACATATTCCATTACGATGTATGCCGTTCCGTTTTCCAGAAAAAAGTCCTTTACGGAAACAATACCCGGCAGACTGTCAAACCTCGCCAAGGATTTAGCTTCGTTTATGAATTTTTCTCTGCCCTGCTCGAACATATTCTGATCCGAACCCGAAAACACCGTCAGAGTGTCCGTTACCGATACATCGCGCGAAACAAAGCCGTTCGGGAAATATTCCTTGATTGCGGTTTTAAGCTCTAAATTAAGATCCCAGCCGATATATGTAATTCCGAATCCGCCCTCGCCGAGAGCCTTTCCCACCCAGTACTTTCCGTTGAGTATCGTGCCGGGGCGCAGATGATGCGGAGGGGGAGTGTATGAATCCTCACGAAATCCGCAGTGCGGACAAAACGCATTGTTTCCTTTATCATTCATACACGCAATGCACAGCGTGTTTACATCTTTCATACCAATCCTCCGTTAATTATTATTGAATATAAAAGCTTACGTTTCTGTTGCCGAGAGAAAATCCCGCGCCGCGCTGCAATTCCATGCGGCTGTTCGGCGTCAGCTTTAAGCCGCCGTCAAGATAAGTGCCGCATTTTGAGCCGTTGTCCGTCAGCCATATTTTTCCGTCATAGTAGAGCGTGCAGTGCATACGGCTTATGTTCGGCGTGTGCGCATCAAATTTGATGTTGCATTGCGAGCTGCGGCCTATTCTTATGCTTTCGTTCATGTTAAGCGGAAATACACAGCCGGCAAATTCGCCGTTTCTGCCTACCAGATTAATCTGCGACGGTGCGGACTGATTGTAATTCATGTTTCCGTTTTCAATTGCGGCAGCGCCCCTCTGGTTGTATGCGTGCGCAAGTGTGTTCATGTTTTTAATAAGAATGTAATAAGCTATAATATAGCCTATTCCGGCAATAAGTCCGCCCAGAAGCATCCATACAAGCACCGATGTTCCGTTTTCGTTGATTGTTACTTTGTAGCGTTTTGCGTTTGCCGCCTGACGGTTTCCTATTTTATAGAACCAGTAGAACGCATAAATTCCGCACGTCAGCAGGCTGAATAAAATAAGGTCGCCTATTCCGGGTGTTTCGTCGCCGTCGCCGTCACATATGATGTTCATGTCCTTTGCAAACTGATGAAAAAATATAAAATGATATACGCCGCAGGTGACAATCGTCAATAATATGTATAAGCCTATTTGTCTTTTTTCTTCTACTTTCATATAAATCTCCATTCCGCCGCATAATGCAGCATTTTATATATAATGCCGTCCTTTATATCCGCCGTAACCACTTCGTCGAGCGGATTAAAAATGCGAATAAAATAAACGGCAAAAACCAGTAATAAAAAAATCTGCGTTATCGTTTTAAAAGTCTTTTCGCCGATTTTGTTTTTACAAAAAAGTATGATAAAATATACGGGAAAAACCAACACCAAAGGGTGATAATGAAACGCCGCCCCAAAATCTCCCGAGAGCAAACATTTTATCGCCCGTGTCATGCCGCAGCCGCCGCAGGATATGCCCGTGACAAGCTTTATCGGACACGGTATTCCCGAAAAAATATATATACATACCAACAAAATTACGCCGATAACACCTTTTTTATTCATAGCCACCTACATTATTACACATTCCGACAAATTCACTTTAATTATACCAATTTTTATATGTATAGTCAATAGTTTACAGAAAAAATATGAACTTTTTGTGAATAGATAAACACACATCAAAATTGTGCTAATTTCGGTCAAAAGCGTTCATTGCTTTTGGGATTGCCTGAGTATATAATGAGGTTAAACAAAAATGAGATAAAGGAGGATTTTTTTATGAGATTGGGAGTATTGGTAAACCTCGACAGCGAAGAAATAGAAGAAAAATTTTCGCAGCTGCACGAAATGGGGTTTAAATCGTGTCAGCTTTGCTGCTGGCGGCAAAGGCTTATGACAGAGGAAATTGCGGAAAAAATAAAGGGTTACTGCGAAAAGTACGATGTGAGTATTTCAACGTTCTGGTGCGGCTGGAGCGGCCCGCAGGCGTGGAATTTTTACGATGGCCCTTTAACGCTCGGACTTGTTCCGGCGGAATATCGGTTTGAAAGAATGAAAGAGCTTATGCATGGTTCGGATTTTGCAAAAATGCTGGGCGTTGAGAACGTAGCGACGCACGCGGGATTTTTGCCGGAGGTGCCTGCGAGTGAACAATATCGTTCAACAGTTGCGGCATTGCGCAAGGTTGCGGAGCACGTAAAGGAAAACGGACAGTATTTTCTTTTTGAAACCGGACAGGAAACGCCCGTAACGCTCAGAAGAACGATTGAGGACATAGGAACGGAGAACCTCGGAATAAATCTTGACCCTGCAAATCTTATAATGTACGGCAAGGCAAATCCGATTGACGCGCTTGATGTGTTCGGCGAGTATGTGCGCGATGTTCATGCAAAGGACGGCTGCTATCCGACAGACGGACATAATCTCGGCGAAGAAAAGCCGCTCGGTGAGGGAAAGGTAAACTTCCCCGAATTTGTAAAGAAGCTTAAAGAGGTCGGATATGACGGCGCGTTAACGATAGAGCGCGAAATTTCGGGCGAAAAGCAGATTGCGGATATAAAGGCGGCAAAAATTTTACTTGGAAAGCTGATGGAGGACTGATATGTTAAAGGTTGCATTGATAGGAATAGGCGGAATGGGCGGCTGCCATTTCGACTGCTATAAGGATATTAAAAATGCCGGAGTAATTGCCGTATGCGATGTCAGAAAGGATATGGCGGAGGAAAAGGTCAGCGACAAAAACGTACATATTTATGAAAGCTATGACGAGCTTTTGAAAAATGAACAGCCGGACTATGTCGATATATGCACGCCAAGCTATATGCACCGTGAAATGAGCATAAAAGCGCTTGAAAAGGGCACTAACGTGCTGTGCGAAAAGCCGATGAGCCTTAACAGTGAGGACACGGCGGCGATTATAGCGGCGGCGGAAAAATCGGGAAAGATTTTTATGACGGCTCATGTAGTCAGATTTATGAAAGCGTATATGTATCTTAAAAGCGTGATAGATTCAAAGGAGCTCGGTTCTTTGTTAAGGCTTGATATGAAGCGTATTTCGGCGATTCCGAAGTGGAGCTGGGAGGACTGGATGCGTGATACGGAAAAAAGCGGCGGCACACCGATTGATTTATCGATACATGATATTGATTTCATTCAGTATGTTCTGGGCGAGCCGAAAGAGGTTCACGGCGTGTATCATAAGCTTAGGGATAATAACGACTTTATTGTTTCGGAGCTGGTGTATGATAACTGCGTTGTGACGGCGGAGGCTGCGTGGTATAATTATGATATTAAATTTGAAGCGAAATTTGACGCTGTCTTTACCGGCGGAAGGATTCGTTGCAGCGGCGGTGAACTGTTCAAAAACGGCGAAAAGGTGGAGCTTGACGTAAGCAAGCTTAACAAAAATACCGGAATAAACATTTCAAATGCGGACGGTTACGGCGGCGAGATAGAATATTTCGTTTCATGCGTGGAAAACGGCGTAAAACCGCAGATTGTAACGCCCGACAGCTCACAGACAAGCATAAAACTGATAGAAAGAATATTGAAAAATTCGGTGATTTTATAAGATAGAGCCACAGCTCCCGATTACACATCGGGAGCTGTGGTTTTGTGTTTGGGAAAATAATTTTTAGCATATATTTACAAATGTATAATTTTGTGATATACTGATTTTGCGACACAGTTTAATAGCTGATAGAGGTTTGTGTTTTGGTAAAAACGCAGGCTTTGGTGTTATACCCTCTATTGGTGTGAACTGTGTCGCAGCAGAATCGAAGCTGCGTTTTTCGGTGTGTGGTTTCGGCTGCGCACCTTTTTTGATTTACGGAGGAAAAATGTATGAAAAAAAGAATGATGAGCGTGCTTTTAACGCTGTGTATGCTTGTAAGCATAATTTCCGCTGTGCCGATTATCGCATCGGCAGCAACAAGCGGCGGTACGTGCGGTGATAATCTCACATGGACGCTTGATAATAACGGTACGCTTACAATAAGCGGTACGGGGGATATGTGGGATTGGAATTGGAATGGTTCTCCATGGTATGATAATAACAATCTGAAAAATGTAGTAATTAAAAATGGAGTAACAAGCATTGGTGCTTATGCGTTTTATAATTGCAGCGATCTGACAAGCATAAACATACCGGACAGTGTAACAAGCATAGGCGGCAATGCGTTTTCTGGTTGCAGCGATCTGACAAGCATAAACATACCGGACAGTGTGACAAAGATAGGCGGCAGTGCATTTTCGCGTTGCAGCAGTTTAACAAGCATAAACATACCGGACAGTGTAACGATTATAGGGAATAGGATGTTTCGTGATTGCAGCAGTCTGAATAATATAAAAATACACAATCGTGTAACAATTATAGGAGTCGGAGCATTTTTTAACTGCAAAAGTCTGACGAGTATAAATATACCGGATAGTGTAATATGTATAGAGAGTGGCGCATTTTCTTATTGCACAGCTCTTATAAATATAGAAGTAGATAGCAATAATCGTAATTACAGCAGTGTTAATGGGACTTTATACGATAAGAATAAAAATGTTCTAATGCAATATGCAATAGGTAAAAAAGATACTTCATTTGATGTACCGAACAGTGTAATAACTATACAAGAGCAGGCGTTTGAGGGTTGCAGCAGTCTGACAAGCATAAACATACCGGACAGTGTAACAAGCATAGGCGGCGGTGCGTTTAATAATTGCAGAAGTCTGACAAGCATAAACATACCGGACAGTGTGACAAAGATAGGCGGCGGTGCATTTTCGCTTTGCAGCAGTCTGACAAGTATAAACATACCGGACAGTGTGACAAGTATTGGTGACCATATGTTTTCTTGGTGCAGCAGTTTAACAAGCATAAACATACCGGACAGTGTAACGAGCATAGGCGACAATGTGTTTCGGAGTTGCAGAAGTCTAACAAGCATAAACATACCGGACGGTGTAACAAGCATAGGCGATAGTGCGTTTTCTGCTTGTAGCAGTCTGACAAGCATAAATATACCAAATGGCGTAACAAGCATTGGAGAGGGGGCATTTGCTGATTGCATCAGACTTAAAGACGTATATTATTCCGGCTCAAAGGAACAATGGGGAAAAATAAGGATAGATAACACCAATAACTCATACTTAACCAATGCAAAAATTCATTACATTTTTAATGAAGCCGGAGCAAAAACCGCACCAAAGATTACAACAAATGAAAACTATTCAGGCGGAAACAGTCTGATTGAAAAATCACAAATAGATGTAAATAATTTGTTCAGTAACATTTCTGTCGGAACTGACAAAATAAAAGGCCCGAAAATCAGTATATTAGACAAAGACTTTTATTTGTTTCAGCTGGACGGAAAATGCAGTCTGAAATTCGGAGACGTAAAGATACAGCTTAAAGTTGATGAAAAAAAGAACAGCATACAAATATTAGGCGGATATGATTTTATAAGTGAAAGTGTATCTGCCGGAACAAGCTATTCGGGGCGCGGTGAATGGACAAAGGCATATAATGATTTAAAATCACTTCATCATGCGCTTGCAGGGGGAAAACTTAACGATAAAACGGCAAGAAGCAAATTCAGCTCCGTATATAATAAGTTAAACAAGAGCCAATCAAATTTATTCTTAAATATCAAAGGCAATTTTGCAGTTTACGGCGAGCTTGTTTTTGAAAACGGCAGCTGGAGAATGAGCGAGGGCGGCGGCATATTAAAAGCAAGCGCGTCCGGCTCAATCGACCCGAGAATAGGCGGAATATTCTATGGTACGTTTGGTTTGTCAGTCGATGCAAGCGGTAATTTTGCAATCAAGTATGACGGGCCGAATAATGGAATGTCGGTAAATGCAAAGATTAAAATTGAACCGGCGGTAAATGTCGGTGTGGGAGCAGGTTCAAAAAAAGCCAAATTCTATATTGAGGGCGGCTTAAAGGGCAAGCTTCCGGTTGAAATAGCGGCAATCACAGGAAGCTTTAAAACCGGAGCAGTAACAAATACTCCGTTTAAGGTAAGCGCAAAAGGGTACATATATATGTCCGGAAAGGCATGGATTTTAGGTGTAGATAAGGAGTGGCAGCTTGGAAACGAATTTGTACTTTATCCGCGGAACGGCGATATATCGCTCCAAAGCTTAGACGCAGGCTCATTGCTTAATGAATATACAATTGATAAATCCGAATTTAAGCTTCTTCCACGTGATTACGGCAGCGAAATTGCACTTATGAGCCTTAGCGACGATTTTGACAGAATTGATTTATATCCGTACAGCACACCGCAGCTGACGCTGCTGCCGGACGGACGCAAGTTAATGCTCTGGATAGATGATGACCCGACAAAAGCCGATGCCGACAGAACCTCTATGTATTACAGCATATATAATCCGGCGGATAATTCATGGAGTCCGGAGAGCATAGCCGTAACCAACATCGGATATAACGATATGCCGCAGATTTGCCAAAGCGGCGGCAAGGTATATATTATATGGGCGTGTGCCGATAAGGCTTTCGGTGACAGTGTTGAACTGGACGATATGATGTCGCACATGGACGTGTGCTATACCTGTTTTGACGGCAGCGGTTTCGGTACACCGGAAATACTTTCCGAAAGCGGAAACGGCAAGTGCGAAATGCTCTGCGATATTTCGGAAAACAACGGAACGGTTACTGCCGTATGGGCGGAAAATTCCGAAAACGATTATGCTCTTGCAAGCGGTACAAATTACATATATAAGCGTGTGCTTAATAACGGCACATGGAGCGAAAAAACAGAAGCCGCAGCAATATCGGGCGAACTGCACGATGTTAAACTGACCCAAAACGGCGGAATCGTGTATGAAACAAGCGAGGGCGGCAAAGCCGTACTGTACCTTGACGGCGAAAAAATCGGAGAAAGCCAAAACGACAACTCGGCATTTAAGGTTTCCGGCAATGAGATTTACTATCTTTCCGGTACAGAATTAAATACGTATAATTCGGAAACAGGTGATACAAAAACGGAGGAAATAGGCGAAATAACCGACATTACAATTATAAATAACGGCAATGAAAAAATTGCGCTTTCGCTTTTGTCAACGGGCTTTACAAACGAGCTTTATCAAAACGAATACAAAGACGGAAAATGGGGCGAATGGACGCAGCTTACGGAATATAACCGTTATATAAGAGATTATTCCGCAATGCTTGACAGTGACGGAACGCTCACCGCCGCACTTAACCTTGTTGATGTAAAGGACAGCGAAAAAGGCGGCTACGGCAAGGCGGAGCTTAAAGTTGTGCGTGATTTCAGATACAGTGATATTATTCTGAATGATACGGCTTATCCTGACGGCGAAATCGCAGAGAATAAGAGCGTTGATGTCTGCTTTGACATAACCAACAACAGCAGAAATGACATAACGGATATAAAGGCTGATATAACAGACGAAAGCGGAAATATTATGTATTCGGGAAATATTTCATGCAGTATACAGCCCGGTCAGACCCAAACGCTGAAAGCTCCGGTAGCAATTCCCGGCGGATTTAAAAAGCAAATGCTTACGATAAATGTATCGGGTGATTTTGAGGAAAACAACACCGAAAACAATACAGCGGAATTGACTGTCGGTTTTACCGATATTGCAATAGAGGGTGCAAAATTAGTAAAATCGGGAGATAAAGTAACCTTGGAGGGTTGTGTCAGAAACATCGGATTTGACAATGCCGAAAATGTAAAGCTTGAAATTTACGATTCCGCCGCTGACGGAACACTTTTAGATACGCTGTCATTAAACGGCATAAGCATCGGCGAAGATAAAAGCTTCACCTTTGAACTGCCGTCAGCCTACCTAAATACAGACGACGGAAAGCGTGCGATATATGTTGACGCGTCAACCGACAGCACAGAGCTTGAAATCGGAAACAATTCCGACAGAATAGTTTTTGCCGACTTGTCGGAGCTTGAAAGCATAACAAAGGTGTCAATGTCGTATGATAACGGTATTCTTACGGTAAAATCGCCGGGGGCGTTCGGCGCGGATTTGATTGCGGCATATTATACCGATATGGGACAGCTGTTTACATTCCGCAGGGTTGAGCTGGCAATTGCCGCAGGAACAAATAAAATACCTCTCGAAGGTCTGGAAGTAGGCAAGGATACGAAGCTTATGCTCTGGAATAATGGCGTAAATCCGATATGTGAAAGTCTGTCGTGGTAAGCAAAAGGAGTAATTTATGAAAAAACCATTTTTGGCATTATTGCTGATATTCGGACTTATTGCAGAGGGAACGGGCATATATGCCCAAACGGCAGAGCCGACCTCGCAGGCCGTGTATATAAACAAAAAAGCGGAAACACCGCCCGTATATTCCATTGACGGCAGCAATTATTTCCGTTTAAGAGATGTTGCGGCGTACCTTGATTTCGGAGTGGATTATAACGAAAGCACAAACAGCGTTTTTATAGATATGTACAAGCCGTGTGCGGACAAAACAGGCGAAACGGAAAAGCTTTACACAAGCGATGCGCATACAAGCACTCAGCCTGTTTTTGTCAACGGCGAGAAAAAGGAAATCGGCGCGTATCTTATAAACGGCTCAAATTATTTCAAAATCCGCGATCTGGCAAAAACGCTTAATTTCAGCTGTTTATACAACAATGAGCTTAATGCGGTTGAAATAAACAAAAACTACGGCTACGACCCCTCCGACAGGCTTGGCGCGTCAAAGCTTACCGGAACAACGTATGTAAGTTTTATTGATGTGGGGCAGGGTGACAGCGCATTTATTGAGCTGTATAACGGACGCACTCTGCTTATTGATGCGGGAGCTTCGGGGCATGGCAGCGCTGTTGCGGATTTTATCAGAAGCCGCGGAAAAACAAGCATAGACTATGCCGCCGCAACTCACCCTCATGCCGATCATATCGGCGGCATGGCGGAGGTGCTTAACGGCTTTAACGTAGGAAAAATGTATATGCCGGACGTCACGGCGGATTCAAAGACATATCAGAATCTTATGCAGACCGCACAGGACAGGGGCATTGAGATAAACACCGCCGAAAACGGCGTTAACATTTACCATGACGAGGTGGCGGATATAAGCATTATCGCGCCGTGTTCGGGAAAATATGATGACCTGAACAATTACAGTGCGGTTATAAAAGTGACCTACGGCGACAATAAGTTTCTGTTTATGGGAGACGCCGAAACGAAAAGCGAAAACGAAATCACGGCGGACGTAAGTGCAAACGTTGTAAAAGTCGGACATCACGGCAGCAAAACGTCCTCGTCGCAGTCGTTTACGGAGCGCACAGGCGCGGATTTTGCCGTTATTTCGGTTGGGGCAAACAATAGCTATAATCACCCTGCGCCGGAGACCGTTTCAAAGTGGCAGAGCGTCGGCGCAGAGGTTTTAAGAACGGATTTGCTTGGAAATATATGCTTTTGGGGAGATGGCGAAAAGCTTTCGTACAAAACCGACCGGAACAGCACACCGTCAGAAATTGTTTTTGAACCGTCGGCAGAGACGGGCGGCGGATTTGTCTTAAACACCTCAACAAAGAAAATTCATTTGCCGTCGTGCCGCTATGCAAAGAGCATAAGCGAAAAGAACCGAAGCGTTTCTTCCAAAAGTCTGTCCGAGCTGGAATCACAGGGATATGAGGCTTGTAAAGTATGTAAACCCTAAAAAATATAACCACCCGCATATTAATAGCGGGTGGTTTAATTTTTTATATAATATAGAACATAATATAAAACATATGCAAAATACTTCCGGCAAGAACGAACAAATGAAATACAGAGTGCATATATCTTTTCTTTTTCAAAAAATAATAGAACAAAGCGCCCACCGTATAGCACACACCGCCGGTAACAAGCAGTGCAATTCCGCCGTTTTCAATCATGTACGGAACAGCTTTCCATGCACCGAGAACGCTCCAGCCCATTATCAGATAACACGCCGCCGAAAATTTATGAAACGATTTCAAATCAATGGCATTGAGCGTAATTCCGACAATTGCCGCCGTCCATACTATTCCGAACAGCGTCCAGCCGAGAACCGGATTATATTCCCTCAGTGTGCATAATGTAATCGGGGTGTAAGTGCCGGCAATCAGAATAAATATCGAGCAGTGGTCTATTATCTGAAAAACCTTTTTTGCCGTCAGTGACGGGTTTAGTCCGTGGTATATGCTTGACATTGTATACAGTATTATCATGGACGCGCCGTATATTGCGCTTCCCACAACGCCGTAAACGTTTTTGTGGATTGCCGCAAATATCACGCACAGTACAAGCGCCGTTATGCCTGCCGCGCCGCCGACTATATGCGACACCATATTGAATATTTCCTCACCCTTTGTGTAATCGGGCAATGATCTTTCCGCAAGCTTTTGTCTTTTCATTTAATACCTCCGTCCGGGGGCGGTCATTTTACCGCCGCGCCTCTTTTGATTTTTAACGTTGTTGTCTTTTCCATTTCCTTGTCGGTCAGTTCAAAATCCTTAATCTGCTTGTAAAGTATCAGCTTTTTGTTTATATTCTTTATATGCTCCGAAATTTCTTTTTCAGCATCCGCGCAGTCAAGACTGTCGTTGTACACGATTTTTGCAAATATGCTGTCCTTGCCGTTGTGCGGCTTGTTCATAACAATACATTCCTTAACTGCCGGCGACTGGTTTATAAGCATTTCAAGCTCCTCAGGGAACACATTTTTTCCGTTTGCAAGAACAATTACGTTCTTTTTTCTGCCCGTAATAAAGATATATCCGTCCTCGTCCATGCGTCCCATATCTCCGGTATGAAAATAACCGTCTTTCATTACTGCGGCGGTGCTTTCCTCATCGTTGTAATATCCGAGCATTACGTTGTCGCCCTGAACGGCGATTTCGCCGATCCCGTTTTCGGCAGGACTGTCGATTTTCACCTTTACATTGGGAATCGCCTTGCCGACGGAACCTCTTTTTAAATGTTCTGCATTTTCCGCACTGATGCACGGAGCGGTTTCCGTAAGACCGTAGCCCTGAACGGCGAGTATGCCTATATTATTGAAGAAATCCTGAACCTTCGGTGTTGCTGCGGCCGCGCCGACTATAATAAGTCTGAGCTTTCCGCCCATGTTGTCTATTATGCTCTTAAACATTCTGCGGCGTACGTCTATATGCAGCTTTTTAAGAAAGGCTGTTATTTTAAGCGCTGTATTAAGCTTTTTTGTGCCTCCCTGACTATCTGCGGTTTTCATTATTCTTGAATAAATTTCGTCGATAATCCTCGGTACGCATACAAGTATGGTCACGTGGTATTCGTTAAGGCATTTTGCAAAGCGCAGACCGTCACAGAACACATGGCAGATTCCGTAGGTAAGTAAAAGTATAATCTGCGTCATTCCGAAGGTGTGGTGGAACGGCAGAATTGCCATGTTAACATCGTCCTGACGAAAATCCTCCCAAAGGCTCATTCCGTATACGTTGGCAAGAATATTGCGCTCCGAAAGCATAACCGCCTTGGATTTTGACGTTGTGCCGGAGGTGAAAAGCAAAATCCCCATTTTTGTACCGTCAATAGCATTTTCGGTGAAATCGGTGTTTTTCTTCATTCTTTCAAACTCATCGCCCGAAGTACAAATCTTGGCAATGTCCTTGCCCTCGAGCATTTTTTCGTATTCGGGAGCGTAGAATATCGCCTCTGCGCCGGAACGCTCTATCTGGTCGGCGATTTCATAGTCCAGAAGTCCCTTGTCGAGCGGTACTATCACACTGCCCGCATACAGCGCCGAAAGATATACAAGCATCCATTCATAGCTGTTTTTTCCGATTATCGCAATACGCTTTTTGCCCCAGCCCCTTGACTGAATATATCCTGCCGCCGCACGCACCTCGCGGCCGAGCCGTGCATAGGTTATATCGTCGTAGCCGCTGCGCGTTTTTATTCTGAACGCTATGTTTGTGCTGAACTTGACCGCCACATCGTCAATCATTTCGCGCATAGTGAAATATTCTCTTATGTTATTCATATCGTACCTCATTTTTATAAATTTTACTTAGTATTCGATACTATATTACCACATATCGTTTATTATGTCAATAGAAACGGTTAATTTTATTGTCGGCGTTTTCTGACAAAAAATATTTCAAAGACAGCGAATCAGACGCAGTTTTCCGCACTCTTTTTTAACAGCCCCTTTTTTGGCTTTATCTTTGATTACGGTTTTTGTTATCCGAATAATACTCCTTTTTGTTCAAAAGCATCTGACAGTCCGCTTCCCTGACAATGCGGTTAAGCCCCTTTTCGTTTCTGCGCGCCGAAATTCCGTAAGAAATACTGTAACCGCAACGATTCAGCTCCTCCTCTATACGGCTCATGATATTCCTGCATTCCTCCTCGTCCTCGCCGGCGGGAAATGCCACAAACTCATCGCCGCCGATTCGGTACAGCTTGGCGCCGGGCAGATTCTGCTGCAGACTGTCCGCAACGCTTTTCAGCATTTTGTCTCCGGCGTCGTGCCCCAAACGGTTATTAAGCTCATGCAGACCGTTTGCGTCAATATAAATACACACTGCATAGGGAATTACCAAGTCCTTGCTTGATGTCAGATGTTGTTCATATGCGCTGCGGTTATTAAGGTTTGTGCCTTGGTCGGTAATGCTCATTTTATAGACCATTTTATAAGCGGAAAACAGATTCCAGGCTATAAGCCCCATATGCAGCAGCAGTACCGATCCGATAATAACCGCCATAATATAAAGACTTCTTACGCTTGCTCTTGTTCCCTCAAGCGCCCTTTTCTCACCCACTCCGAGAGTTATGCTCCAATTATTTACCGCTATCGGTTCATAGTGCAGATAGACAGGAGAGTCCGTAGTTTTTGAAATAAATGCCAAATCTCCGCTTTTGCCGCTGCGCATATTCGCTACCGATTCTTCGTATGAATATCCCATAAGCATTTTTCTTGTACCGAGAGAGGAAATGCTGGACAACGAATTGTGCCATGTGTCGAGCAGAATCTCTCCCGTATCGCCGTCAACAATCAGCACAAACGCCTCGCCGCCGTAAAGCTCGACGGAATACGTTTTTGATATTTCCTCAAGCAGCAAAACACCGCGCAAAACCGCCGTGCGGTGACCGTTGCGTATAACCGGAACGGAATTGTACAGCACGGGTACATCGGGATTAAGTGCGTCCGCACGTTTGCCGGATACATAGCTGCCCTTTGCCGCCTCCTCCGAAAAATTAACAATACCGGACATATCTGACAATTCGCCGTTTTGGCTTAACAGCTTATTGTCGGAGGTGATCAGCTCCACGCGTGTTATAAATGTATTTGAAAAATCAACCGAATTCATGATTTCGACAATTCTTGCCGTATCGGACGGGTCCTGCATGGAAATCAGCGACGCCATTGCCGACAGAATGGTTTTATCCGTATTTATTGTATCTGCACATTCGCCCGCCAGATGGCGTGTGGATGAGGTGAGCTCGTCAAAGGAATACTGCGTCATCTTCTTTTCGGCGTTTCCGATACATACCCAAACGGCAGCCGCCAGGACAATCACAGCTACAACGGAGATAGACGTAACATATTTGAAAAATTTCTTATTCATATATATTCTCCTCTGTATTATATGCTTTTGACAACATTATACTATAAATCCGTCGAAAAATCAACAAATTTGCAGCAAATGTATTAACTTCATAAATTGTTCACAAAGTATATACAGAAAATACATTGACTTTTTCCCTGAAACGGATATAATAGTTATTGAAAGGTCAAAGAAAGTCAAAGTCAAAGAGGGTGATTGAATGGGAGTAAGTGATAAGATAGAGAGTTTTATAACGGAGCTTTTAAAGAACGAGGAGGACGAATGGCTGGAGCTCAGGCGAAACGAGCTTGCAACATTTTTTAACTGCGTACCCTCTCAGATAAATTACGTAATATCCACAAGGTTCAATCCCGAACACGGGTTTGTGGTGGAATCACGCAGAGGGGGAGGCGGTTATCTGAGAATACGCCGCATAAGCGAAAACGGCGGATCGCCGTTTAGCCGGGTGATTTCGGAGATAGGCAATTCGCTGTCGTTCCCCGATGCAAAGGCGTATCTTTCATATCTGGTTCAGGTGAATGCGCTTGATGCGAAACTTGCAGGCGTAATGCTTGCCGGAGTGAGCGATAATTCGCTTTCGCTTACGCAGCCGGACAAGGATAGGGTGAGAGCGTCGGTAATGAAAAATATGCTGGCTTCGGCACAGCAGTAAAACGGATTTAGAAAGGATGATATATTATGTATGATTTATTTTCGGAATTTGAGGATTTATTCGGCGGACTGGACGCGTTTATGCAGCCGATAAGCTACCGCGAGGCGCAGAAATGTCCGCTGTGCGGACATACCTGGGCGGATTTCAGACGAACGGGACGGTTCGGCTGCGGAGAATGTTATAAAACATTCCGAACGCCGGTTGAGGAAACAATAAAACAGATACACACCACCTCGTCTCATACAGGCAAAATCCCGTCGAGATCGGGCGAAAAGCTTAAAACAAAACGCCGCTTGGAGGAGCTTAAAGCAAAGCTTCAGGACGCGGTAAGAAATGAAGATTACGAAACCGCGGCAAAGCTGCACAAGCAAATCCGCGAGATTGAAAACAACGGCTGAAAGGAGTGACGGATAATGATTTGGTATAAAAACAATGATAACGGAATAGTTATTTCAACAAGAATACGTCTTGCGAGAAACCTTGACGGAATACCGTTTCCGAATGCGCTTTCCGATAAAAAAGACGCCACGGAAAAAATCAAAAACGCAGTGATGAATTCAAATTCAACGCTGTCTGAGGATTTTGAATTTCTGTCGCTTGACAATGCCGCGAAATCCGACAGGCTCACGCTTGCGGAGGAACATCTGATAAGTCCGGAAATGCTTGAGGGAAAAGGTCAGTCGCTGCTTTTGAGCAAGGACAGAACCATGAGCATAATGCTTATGGAGGAGGATCACATAAGATTGCAGGTTATTGAGCCGGGACTGGAGCTGGACAAAGCGTATGAAACCGCAAGCCGTGTTGACGATGTTATAGAAGAAAGCGTTGTATATGCGTTTGACGAGCGTTTCGGCTATCTGACCGCTTGCCCGACAAATGCCGGAACAGGACTCAGAGCGTCCGTTATGATGCATCTTCCGGCGCTGACGATTACAAAAAATATCGGCAAAGTAATAAATGCGTCAACCGGTCTCGGAATCGAAGTCAGAGGTCTTTACGGCGAGGGCACGTCTGCGGAGGGCAGCCTGTACCAGATTTCCAACCGTATAACTATGGGACTTTCCGAAAAGGAAATTATAGAAAAAGTCAAGGGCGTTGTGAACCAGGTTATCGAAATGGAGGAAAAGGCGCGCAAGGCTCTTAAAGAAAACAGCAAAACTGCGTTCGAGGACAGATTATTCCGTTCTCTCGGAACGCTCAAATATGCAAGAAGTATTTCATCGTCCGAAGCAAAATCCTTGCTTTCCGATGTTATGCTCGGCATAAATATGGGAATACTTCCAAAGGGAAGTAAAATGACGCCGCTTGAATGTATTGTAAAAACAGCGCCGTCGTTCATAAGCGGAGGTAAGGATATATCTCCCGAAGAACGCGACGTTAAACGGGCGGAATTTATAAGAGAAAACCTTTAACAAACAGCGGCATAAAACCGCTGTATGAGGCAGAATACAAAAAAAGGAGCTGATAATTATGTTATTTTCAAATTTTACGGAAAAAGCCAGAATATCCATAAGCGAAGCACATGACTGTGCGACGGAATTGGGACACAATTATATAGGCAGCGAGCATCTTCTTGCCGGACTTATAAGAGAGGGCAGCGGAGTTGCCGCAAAAGCGCTTGAAAAAGCGGGAATTACCGAAGAAAAGGTAATCGAAAAAATAAAAGAATATATCGGCAGCGGTGCGGCATTGCCGCAGGAAACGGAGCTTGCGCTCACGCCGCGAACAAAGAGGATTCTGGAATTAAGCGCATACGAGGCGCAGCGTCTCGGACACAGCTATATCGGCACGGAGCATATTCTGATGGCGATTATACGTGAGGGCAACGGAGTTGCGGTACGTATTATCGCGGCGTGCGGAGTAAGTCCGTCAGCGGTTTATAACAGCACCGTTCATTCAATCGAGGGCAATGCCGAGCCGGAAGCAGCCGCAGCGGAGCAGGGCTACACGCCGAATCCCAATTCGTCAACGCCTACGCTTGACCAGTTCGGCAGAGATTTTACCGCGCTGGCAAAGGCGAACAAATTCGATCCGGTAATAGGCCGTTCGCATGAGATTGAACGTGTAACGCAGATTTTGTCAAGACGTACAAAGAACAATCCGTGTCTGATAGGCGAACCGGGTGTAGGTAAAACAGCCGTTATAGAGGGATTGGCACAGAAAATCGCATCCGGCGATGTGCCCGAACCGCTTAAAACAAAACGTCTTGTTTCCGTAGATTTGTCGTCAATGGTTGCAGGTGCGAAGTACCGCGGCGAGTTTGAGGAAAGACTTAAAAAGGTAATTAATGAGGTTCTTGAAGCCAAAAACGTTATACTGTTCATTGATGAATTTCATACAATTGTCGGTGCGGGCAGCGCAGAGGGTTCGATGGACGCGTCGAATATCTTGAAGCCGTTCCTTGCCAGAGGCGAATTGCAGCTTATCGGCGCAACAACGCTTAAAGAATACAAGAAATATATCGAAAAGGACGCGGCTCTTGAAAGACGTTTCCAGCCGGTAACGGTCGGAGAACCTACCGTTGAGGAAACAATCGAAATCTTAAAGGGCATACGCGACAAATACGAAGCTCATCACAGCGTAACGATTACCGACGATGCACTTGCCGCAGCGGCAAAGCTTTCGTCAAGATATATCACGGACAGATTTTTACCGGACAAGGCAATCGACCTTATCGATGAAGCCGCATCAAAGAAACGTCTCGGTTCGCAGACCGAGCCGGCCGACTTGAAGAAAGCGGAGGAAGAGCTGGAAAAACTGAAAAGTGAGAAAGAGGAAGCAATAACCGCACAAGACTTTGAAAAAGCGGCAAAGCTGCGTGATGAGGAAAAGCAGCTTACCGAGCGTGCGGAAAACCTTAAAAAGGAATGGAAAGGCAGCGGCACATCATCGGGACTTACCGTTGACGAGGACGATATAGCTGATATTCTTGCTGACTGGACGCACATTCCGGCGGCAAAGCTTAAACAGGAGGAAACCGAAAAGCTGCGTCACCTCGAAGAAACGCTCCATGCGAGAGTTATCGGTCAGGACGAGGCTGTTTCGGCGGTTGCAAAGGCTATAAAGAGAGGCCGTGCCGGACTTAAAGACCCGAAACGTCCGATAGGTTCGTTCCTGTTCTTAGGCCCTACGGGCGTAGGTAAAACGGAGCTTTCAAAGACGCTTGCGGAAACGATGTTCGGCAGCGAAAGCGCTCTTATAAGAGTAGATATGTCGGAATATATGGAAAAGCACGCCGTTTCAAAATTCATCGGTTCGCCTCCGGGATATGTAGGTTTTGAGGAGGGGGGTCAGCTTACAGAGAAAATCAGAAAGCACCCGTACTCCGTAATACTTTTCGATGAAATCGAAAAGGCACACCCCGATGTGTTCAATATCATGCTCCAGATTCTGGACGACGGTATTCTTACAGACGCACAGGGCAGAAAGGTGGATTTCAAAAACACCGTTATCATCATGACCTCAAACCTCGGCGCAAAGCAGATTTTAGGCAATGTTTCATCACATCTCGGCTTTGGTGCGGACAAAAAAGAGGACGAGGAAAAGACCGAGCATGAACAGATTAAGGAAAAGGTTATGAGCGAGGTTAAAAGCACGTTCAAGCCCGAATTCCTCAACAGAATTGACGAAATAATCGTGTTCGACCGTCTGAGCGAGGATAACATCAGAGAAATTGCACGTCTGATGCTTAAATCTCTTACAAAGAGACTTAAAGACAACGATATTGACGTAACCTTTACCGACGACGCCGTAAATAAAATTGCGAAGGAAGGCTTTGATCCGACCTACGGCGCAAGACCGTTAAGGCGGGCAATCCAGAGTAAAATCGAGGATATGCTCTCCGAAAAAATCATTGACGGCGACGTAAAGAGCGGCGACAATATCACCGTTGATGTAAAGGACGATGCCTTTACAGTGGCATAAAATGTGGATTGTGCGGAACGGAAAATCCGTTCCGCACAATTTTTTACAAAAAAATTTTAAAAAACAGTGGTAATCTTAAAAAAGGTGTGTTATAATATAAGATAGGTGTATTTTAATTATATTTATTTGGAGGAAAGCATGAATTTATTTGATAAATTGTTCGGAACGTATTCCGACAGAGAGCTTAAGCGTGTTCATCCTATTGCCCAAGAGGTAATGGCTTTGGAGGAAAAGACCGCACAGCTGTCGGATGCCGAGCTTAAAGCAAAAACTCCCGAATTTAAGGAAAGACTTAAAAACGGGGAAACGCTTGACGATTTGCTGCCCGAGGCTTTTGCGGTAATGCGCGAGGCAAGCCGGAGAGTTCTCGGAATGAAGCATTTCTATGTTCAGGTGGTAGGCGGTATCATACTTCACCAGGGACGTATCGCCGAAATGAAAACAGGTGAGGGTAAAACTCTTGTTTCCACGCTTCCGGCGTATCTTAACGCGCTGACGGGCAACGGAGTACATATCGTTACCGTAAACGATTACCTTGCAAAACGAGACAGCGAATGGATGGGAAAGGTTTACCGTTTCCTCGGCATGAGCGTCGGCCTTATTATCCATGACCTTGATAACGATGACCGCCGCAGAGCATATGCGTGCGACATCACCTACGGAACAAACAACGAGCTGGGCTTTGACTATCTTCGTGACAATATGGTTGTCAGAAAAGAGGATATGGTTCAGCGCGGACATAATTATGCCATCGTCGACGAGGTGGATTCAATCCTCATAGACGAGGCGAGAACTCCGCTTATCATTTCCGGCATGGGCGACGATGCAAACGAGCTGTACACCGTTGCGGATATGTTTGCAAAGCGTCTTAAAAAGCTGGTTTTAACAGAGCACGATGACAAAACTCTTGACGTTGACGTTGACGCCGACTATATCGTTGACGAAAAGGCAAAGACCGCAACGCTTACCGAAAGAGGTATCAAAAAGGCGGAACAGGGATTCGGCGTGAATAATCTGTCCGACCCCGAAAATATGAAATTGCAGCACCACATTAACCAGGCTCTGCACGCAAACGGCGTTATGCACCGGGATCAGCAGTACGTTGTAAAGGACGGCCAGGTGCTTATAGTGGACGAGTTTACCGGACGTATTATGCCGGGCAGACGTTACAGCGACGGTCTGCATCAGGCTATCGAGGCAAAAGAGGGCGTTAAGATTGAAAACGAATCCAAAACGCTTGCTACAATCACGTTCCAGAATTTCTTCCGTCTGTACGGAAAGCTTTCCGGTATGACCGGTACGGCTCTTACGGAGGAGGAGGAATTTCAGCATATATACAAGCTTGACGTTGTTGAAATCCCGACAAATAAGCCTGTTATCCGTGAGGATATGCACGATTCCGTTTACAAAACGGAAAAGGGCAAATTCATGGCGGTTATACGTCAGATTAAGGAATGTCACGAAAAAGGACAGCCTGTGCTTGTAGGTACGGTAAACGTGGACAAGTCGGAGCTTTTGAGCGCACTTTTAAAGCGCGAGGGTATTCCGCATAACGTGCTGAATGCAAAATTCCACGAAAGAGAAGCGGAAATTGTTGCGCAGGCAGGTAAAAAAGGCGCCGTAACGATTGCCACAAACATGGCGGGCCGCGGTACCGATATTATGCTCGGCGGAAATGCCGAATACATGGCAAAGCATGAAATGGCAAGGCAGGGATTCAGCGAGGAGCTTATAAACGAGGCTACAGGCTTTGCGGAAACCGACGATGAGGAAATTATAAACGCGCGTAAGGTATTTACAGAGCTTAACGATAAATTCAAAGAGCAGATTCAGCCGGAGCGCGACGAAGTCAAGGCTTTGGGCGGACTGTTTATAATCGGTACGGAACGTCACGAATCAAGACGTATCGACAATCAGCTGCGCGGTCGTGCCGGACGTCAGGGTGACCCGGGTGCGTCAAAGTTCTTCCTTTCGCTCGATGATGATCTGATGCGTATATTCGGCAGCGAAAGAGTAAAATCAATGGTTAACGCTCTCGGTTTGGAGGAGGATCAGCCTATCGAGGCAAAGATGCTCACAAACGCAATCGAAAACGCACAGAAAAATCTGGAAAGCAGAAACTTTGATTCGCGTAAGAACGTTCTCCAGTACGACGAGGTTATGAACGAGCAGCGTAAGATTATCTACAAGCAGCGTCAGATGGTGCTTGACGGCGAGGATATAAGCCCGACAATCAAGTCGATGATCGAGGCTGTTATAGATTCCGCAATCAACGATTATATCGGTATTTCGGAGATTCCGGAGGAATGGAATATCCGTGCGCTTACCGAGTTTGCGAATAATAATTTAAGAGCAAACGGCGAATTTGTTATTGAGGATTCGGAGCTTGACACAATCACCAAAAACGATATCAAGGATATGCTTATGGATATAGCCAATAAACGCTATGCGGAGCAGGAGGAGATATTCGGGCCGTCAATGCGTGAGCTTGAAAGAGTGCTTATGCTAAGAGTTGTCGATACGCTCTGGATGGATCACCTTGACGAGATGGAACACGTAAAACGTGAAATAGGGCTTAGAGCTTACGGTCAGCACGACCCCGTTGTTGAATACAGAAACGTCGGTTCGGAGTTGTACGAGGGTATGCTCGACGCCATAAAGAGAGATACGGTAAGATACGTTCTCTTTGCAATGCCGCGTATCAGGATAGAACGCGAGCAGGTTGCAAAACCGCTTGATACGGGCGGCGACGGTTCGCTCAAAAAGCGTCCGGCATCAGCGGATAAGAAAGAACCCGGCAGAAATGACCCCTGCCCCTGCGGCAGCGGCAAAAAGTATAAAAACTGCTGCGGTAAGAATAAAGATTAAATAATCGCATTCAAAACGCACCGTACGGAACGGATTTTTTCCGGCGGTGCGTTTCGTGCGTGCATAAGCTTGCTGAAATTATGTTAATTTTGCCATATTGACAATTTTATTAAATACATATATAATATATGACATAGTTTATTTATGTTGTTTTTAATGTATCTATTGAAAAAGCAAATCCGACGCTTTTTAATATCTTCAAATTCACACCAAAAACAATACCCTATACAAACTTGTTTTATTATAATCGGAAAGAGGTAAATTATGGAAGAAGAATTATTGGAACGAAAGACGAAAGAAGAACTTAAACAGATTGCGCAGGGACTGGAAATACCGCGTATTTCCACAATGAAAAAGGACGAAATAATTGCGGCAATACGTGAAAAGCGCGCACAGATTGACGAGGAAAATAAAAAACAGAGCGAAAAAAAGAAAAAGCGCGAGCGTCCTGCCGATGCGGTAGAGGTATGCGGTATTCTTGATGTGATGAACGACGGCTTCGGTTTTTTGAGAGTTGAGAACTATTTAAGCAGTCAGAACGATATTTACGTATCGCCTACGCAGATAAGGCGTTTTAATCTCAAAACGGGTGACGAGATAGTCGGCGACTGCCGTCCGACGCAGGACGAGGACAGATATTCGCCGCTGCTGTTTGTAAAAACGATTAACGGCGATCCGCTCGAAATAGCTTTAAAGCGCCGTCCGTTTGAAAGGCTTACGCCTATTTATCCGAAAGAAAAGCTTATTCTTGACACAGGCGAAGCGAATAAATGCGCGGCAAGGCTTATAGATCTTGTCGCACCGATAGGCAAGGGACAGCGCGGAATGATAGTTGCGCCGCCGAAAGCCGGAAAAACCACAATTATAAAGGAAATCGCACAGTCTATTTCCAAAAATCACCCCGATATAAAGCTGATAGTGCTGCTTGTTGACGAACGCCCGGAAGAAGTTACGGATATGAAGCGTTCAATTGACGGCGAGGTTATATATTCGACCTTTGACCAGATGCCCGAAAACCACTGCAAGGTTGCGGAAATGGTACTTGAACGTGCGCAAAGGCTTGTTGAGCAGAAAAAGGACGTTGTTGTTCTGCTCGATTCGATAACCCGTCTTGCGCGTGCGTATAATCTTACAGTTACCCCGACCGGAAGAACTCTTTCCGGCGGACTTGACCCGGACGCACTCTTTAAGCCGAAGAAGTTTTTCGGCGCAGCGCGCAATATAGAGGAGGGGGGCAGCCTGACGGTGCTTGCCACAGCGCTTGTGGAAACGGGCAGCCGTATGGACGATGTTATTTTCGAGGAATTTAAGGGAACGGGCAACATGGAGTTAAAGCTCGACCGCAACCTGCAGGAAAAACGCATATTCCCCGCTATTGATATTCTAAAATCCGGAACGCGCCGTGAGGAGGATCTCATGACTAACCGTGAACGTGAAGCCGCATGGGTAATGCGCCGCGAAATAAGCAGAACCGGCAGCTATGAGGTTGCAAAAATTATACATTGCCTGAAAAGTACGCAGACAAACAAGGAATTTGTCGAGGCGGTAATAAAGCTTTACAGCTAAATCAAAAAAAATATTGTTTTTTTTCAAAAACCTATGGAATTTTATCGGAATATATAATATAATAATAGGATAGGAAAAACTATTTTATTGACGGAGGACAGAACTATGGAGGATATTTTAAGAATTCTTGACAAGGAGCAGGGAAAAATATCACGTACTAAGATTGCGCAGATGCTCGGAAAGGATGAAAAAGAGGTTGACGAAAAGATAGCCGAGCTTGAAAAGGACAATATAATAGTTGGTTACAAGACAATCGTAAACTGGGATAAAACCGACAGGGATATGGTTACGGCGCTCATTGAGCTGCGTATAACGCCTCAGCGCGGCGAGGGTTTTGACAAGGTTGCGGAGAGAATTTATAAATATCCGCAGGTGCGCTCGCTTTATCTGATGTCCGGCGCGTATGATCTTGCGGTGACAATCGTCGGAAAATCCATGAAAGAGGTTGCGCTGTTTGTTGCGCAGAAGCTTGCTCCCATGGATTCGATTATTTCAACGGCAACGCACTTTGTGCTGAAAAAATACAAAGAGGAAGGAATTGTATTCGAGGATGACGAAAAAGATACAAGACAGGTAATTACGCTATGATAGATTTGGATAAGATT
This sequence comes from uncultured Clostridia bacterium, assembly GCA_934476675.1. Classification (GTDB taxonomy): domain Bacteria; phylum Bacillota; class Clostridia; order UBA1381; family UBA1381; genus UBA4716. The sequence continues at coordinate 62,992 of CAKSOE010000005.1, forward strand.
ATTTCTCCTGTTGTGGACGCAATTCCGCCCTCGGGAATAAGAAAGTTTTTTGACGTGGCAAACGAAATGGAGGACGCAATTTCACTCGGAGTCGGCGAACCGGACTTTACCACGCCCTGGGCAATCCGCGAAGCGGGAATTTATTCGCTTGAAAAGGGTCAGACCCACTATACCGCAAATGCGGGATTGGTAGAATTAAGAGAAGAAATATGCAAATATACGGAGCGCAAATACGGCGTAAGCTATGACAGCCGGAAACAGGTTCTTGTAACCGTCGGCGGCAGTGAAGCGATTGATGCGCTTATACGCTGCGTTATCCATTCGGGAGATGAGGTTTTAATTCCCGAGCCGAGCTTTGTATGCTATAAGCCGCTTACGGTTATGGCAGGCGGAGTACCCGTTCCGATTGAAACAAAGGAGAAAAATAACTTCCGCCTTACACCGGAGGAGCTTAGGGAAAAAATAACGGATAAAACAAAGCTGCTCATAATGCCCTACCCGAACAATCCTACGGGCGGAGTAATGTCGCGTGCCGATTTGGAGGCGATTGCGGACGTGCTTCGCGATACGAATATACTGGTGCTTTCGGACGAAATATATTCGGAGCTGCGTTACGGCGATGAAAAGCATACCTGTTTTTCGGCGATTGACGGCATGAAAGAACGCACTGTTGTCGTGAACGGATTTTCAAAGGCATTTGCAATGACCGGCTGGCGTTTAGGTTACGCATTGGGACCCGAAAGACTTATAAAGCTTATGACAAAAGTTCACCAGTACGGAATAATGTCCTCGCCCACAACAAGCCAGTATGCCGCTATCGAGGCGTTGCGCAGCTGCGACAGGGACGTTGAGGATATGGTGTGCGAATACAATTACCGCCGCCGCTATATAGTGGACGGGTTCAGAGCTATGGGACTTTCGTGCTTTGAGCCGCTCGGAGCGTTTTACGTTTTCCCGTGTATAAAATCCACGGGCATGACCAGTGAGGAATTTTGTAATGCGCTTTTACAGGAGGAACACGTTGCGGTTGTTCCCGGAAATGCGTTCGGCGAAAGCGGCGAAGGCTTTATACGCTGTTCTTATGCGTATTCGATTGAAAATATACAGACAGCGCTCGAAAGAATAGAAAGATTTGTCAAAAAACACAGGAAAGGTTAAGGTATTGGGGATTATGGCTACAAAATATATTTTCGTAACAGGCGGAGTCGTTTCCGGACTGGGCAAAGGAATTACCGCAGCATCGCTGGGCAGACTGCTTAAAGCAAGAGGCTATAAGGTGACAATGCAGAAGTTTGACCCGTATATAAACGTTGATCCGGGAACTTTAAGCCCGTATCAGCACGGCGAGGTTTTCGTAACAGATGACGGTGCGGAAACAGACCTCGATTTAGGTCATTATGAAAGATTTATTGATGAGAATTTAAGCATAAATTCAAACGTGACGACAGGTAAAATTTACTGGTCGGTAATCACAAAGGAGCGTCACGGAGACTATGAGGGAAGAACCGTTCAGGTTATTCCGCATATCACGAACGAAATCAAGGACAGAGTTTACAGAGTGGCAAGAACACAGGAAACCGACATCGTTATTACCGAAATCGGCGGTACTGTCGGCGATATTGAGTCCACGCCTTTTTTGGAAGCAATCAGACAGGTTGCGACAGAGGTTGGCAGAGAAAACTGCATTTATGTACATCTTACGCTTGTGCCGTATATAAGCACCTCCGGCGAGCAGAAAACAAAGCCTACGCAGCATTCGGTAAAGGAGCTTTTAAGCTTGGGTATTCAGCCGGACGTTATAGTTTTGCGTACGGAAAAGCCGCTTGAGGAAGGTTTGGCGGATAAGATTGCGCTGTTCTGTAATGTTTCGGGAGAAAGCGTTATACAGAATCTCGATATGGACACGCTCTATGGAGTTCCGCTTGCGCTTGAAAAAGAAGGCCTTGCAAAGGTTGTGTGCAAAAAGCTTTGTCTGGAGGACAGAACTCCCGATATGGAGGACTGGATAAAGATGGTTGCGGTTGCAAAGGATTTATTAAAAGGCGGCAAGGACGAAGTGACTATTTCGTTAGTGGGAAAATATGTATCGCTGCATGACGCTTATATCAGTATAGTTGAATCGTTAAAGCACGGCGGAATAGAAAATTACGCAAACGTAAATATTAATTGGGTTGACAGCGAGGAAGTCACCGACGAAACTGCGGACAAGCTTTTGAGCGGAAGTGACGGAATACTTGTTCCGGGTGGATTTGGCGACAGAGGTATCGAAGGTAAAATCATTGCCGCAAAATATGCGAGAGAAAATAATATTCCGTATTTCGGAATTTGCTTAGGTATGCAGATTGCTGTTATTGAATATGCAAGAAATGTGCTGGGTTATGCGGACGCAAATTCATCGGAGCTTAATCCCGCAACGACTCATCCCGTTATCGACCTTATGCCGGAGCAGAAAGACGTTGAAGATTTGGGCGGAACGATGCGTCTTGGACTTTATCCCTGTAAGATTACGCCCGATACGCTTGCACAGAAAATTTATAACAGTGATTTGATATATGAAAGACACAGACACAGATACGAGTTCAACAATTTTTACAGAACAGAAATGCTTGAACACGGACTTGTAATCTGCGGTCAGTCGCCGGACGATAAGCTTGTGGAAATGGTTGAAATCCCAACGCACCCGTTCTATATCGGAGTGCAGTTCCATCCGGAATTTAAGTCCAGACCAAACCATGCGCATCCGCTGTTCTCAAGCTTTATCAAGGCGGCATTGGAGAACAAAAAGGGAGTATAAAAAAGTCCGAACCGAATGAGCCGCCCTCCAAAAGTCAGATTAAAAATCCAACTTTTGGAGGGCGTTTTTTTATACGCAAAACAGAGAATATAAATTTAAAAGATTAGGTATTTTGACTGCATAAAAAACAGCGCAGTAGCTGTAAAAACTACTGCGCTGTTAAAAAGTCTGACTTTTGGGGTCACATTAAAGTGAATTTTTTTAATTAGTCGTTATATTCCTTATTCCATGAATAGAACTTTCTGATTTCAGCGCCGACCTGTTCAAGCTGATGCTCTGCACCCTTTGCTCTGCAAGCATTGAAGTGTGCTCTGCCGTTCTTGTTTTCCGCAATCCACTTAGAAGCGAATGTTCCGTCCTGGATTTCGTCCAGAACCTTCTTCATTTCTTTCTTTGTTTCATCGGTGATAAGTCTCTTTCCTGTTTCGTAATCGCCGAATTCAGCTGTATCCGAAATCGAATATCTCATTCTTGAGAATCCGCCCTGGTAGATAAGGTCAACGATAAGCTTCATCTCATGTATACACTCAAAATAAGCGTTTCTGGGGTCATAGCCTGCATTTACAAGCGTTTCAAAGCCTGCTGTCATCAATGCCGTTACGCCGCCGCACAGAACAGCCTGTTCACCAAAGAGGTCTGTTTCTGTTTCGCACTGGAATGTTGTTTCCAGAATTGCAGCTCTTGCGCCGCCGATGCCTGCGCCGTATGCCAATGCAAGGTCAAGAGCTTTGCCCGAAGCGTCCTGCTCGATTGCAACCAGACACGGAACACCCTTGCCGTCAAGATACTCCGAACGTACCGTATGACCGGGGCCTTTGGGTGCGATCATTGCAACGTCTACGTCAGCGGGAGGAACTATCTGTTTAAAGTGAATGTTAAAGCCGTGTGCAAACATCAGCATATTTCCCTCTTCGAGGTTGGGAGCAATGCTTTCCTTGTATATGTCAGCCATAACCTCATCGGGAGTAAGCATCATGATGATGTCGCCCTTCTTGGCAGCTTCAGCCGGAGTGTATACGGGGATACCGTAATCCTCAGCCATCTTTACACGTCTTGAACCCTCTCTCAGTCCGACAATAACGTCAACGCCGCTGTCCTTTAAGTTCATAGCGTGAGCGTGACCCTGTGAACCGAAGCCGATGACAGCAACTGTTTTACCCTGCAATAACTGCAAGTTGCAGTCGCTCTCATAGAATACCTTTGCTACATGATCCAATTTCTTTGCCATTTTGATTACCTCTTTCTTTATTTAAAAATTATTTATCAATTTTTAACGTGTTTGAACCTCTTTCGAGGGCGGTCATGCCGGTACGCGCGATTTCCTCAACGCCGTACTGCGATACCATATCAATGAACGCATTCAGCTTCTGATCGCTGCCCGTAAGCTCTGCGGTCAGTGTCGTGGGCGAAATATCAACGATATTCGCTCTGAAAACGTTCGTGATTTCAATTACCTCGCTCCTTGTTTTGGGCGAGCTTTTTATTTTTACGAGAACAAGTCCTCTTTTTACGCTGTCGCTTGATTTTAAGGTTTTGATTTTTATAACCTCAATAATCTTGGAAAGCTGCTTTGAAACCTGCTCCACAAGCTGTTCATCGCCCTGTACCTCGATGGTAATTCGGGATACAAGCTCATCGGAGGTCGGCCCTACCGACAGCGAATGAATGTTAAAGCTTCTGCGGGAGAATAATCCGACTACTCTTGAAAGTACGCCGGGGTGGTTTTCAACCAATACGGATAAAGTATATTTTTCCATTTATTTATCCTCCTTTTCGGGCAGTACGTCTGCATTCAGTGCGTCACCCGTAGGTTCATACGGGCTGACCGATACCACCAAAAGGTACGATTTGTCGTCAGCCATCATTTCGTCTATCGCCGCGGCGATATTGCTGTTTTCGCTGATGTAACCGTTCTTTATTCCGTACGCATCGGCAAGCTTGTTAAAATCGGGGCTCCCCTCAATGCTTACGGACTGATAATTTGATTTATACAGCAGATACTGATGTTCGTGAACCATACCCAGACGGTCGTTTTTAAATACAACCATCTTTACCGGAATATTGTGCTGGCACATAGTTCCCAGCTCCGGCAAATCCATCTGGAAGCTTCCGTCACCCATTACCGCGATAACGGGAACATCTTTCTGAGCCGCCGACGCGCCGATTGCGGCAGGCAGTCCGTAGCCCATCGTTCCGAATCCGCCCGAAGTGATAAACGAACGCGGATTTTTAAAGGTGAAGTAGTTTGAAACCCATATCTGATTCTGTCCTACCTCTGTCGAAAGATAAACATCGGAGTTTGTCTTTTCCGACAGAACTTTAAGGAAATACTTCGGATTTACATATCCGTTGTCTGCGCTGTCAATCTTCTGAGCATATTTTTTGTTAAGCTCTTTCATTTCTCCGTCCCATGACGGTGTTGTTTTAAAGTCGCCCACAAGCGGCAAAAGCTGCGTTAAAACGTCTTTAATATCACCCACAACCGGAATAAGCGGCTGTGTGTTTTTGCCGATTTCGGCAGGGTCAATATCTATATGCACAAGCTTTTTGACCTCTTTAAGTCCCTTGATATGAGCTGTGCTTCTGTCGCCGAGCCTTGTACCCAGACCCAGTATGAAATCACTGCGGTTTAAAGCATTATTCGCCTTTTTCTGACCGTGCGAACCAATCATGCCCATATATTTTTCACTGTCCGTCGGAACAGCGCCTATTCCCATCATAGTGGTGACAACGGGAATACCTGTTTTTTCGGTAAGCTCCCTAAGCTCGTCCACCGCGTCCGAAAGAACAACTCCGCCGCCGGCAAGAATAATCGGCTTCTGGGATTTGTGCATTGCTTCGGCAACCTTTTTAATCTGCGCCTCGTTAGCTTTGTCCAAAAGGCGGTAGCCTCTGATGTTAAGCTCCTCTTCTTCGTCGGGATAGTCAAATTCACGCTTTAACAAATCCATCGGAAAATCAATCAGCACAGGTCCCGGTCTGCCTGTATTTGCAATGTAAAACGCTTCGTTCAGAACACGTCTTATTTCAAGTCCGTTTCTGATAAGGCAGCTGTGCTTTACAAAAGGAAGCGTTGCCCCCGTGATGTCGACCTCCTGGAATGCGTCCTTGCCGATAAGCGGCGACGATACCTGACCCGTCAGCACAACCATAGGCACACTGTCCATAAATGCGGTAGCAATGCCTGTTATAAGGTTTGTTGCGCCCGGACCGGAGGTGGCGGTACAAACTCCCGCACGCTTCGTCACCCGCGCATAACCCGACGCCATATGCGCCGCGCCCTGCTCGTTTCTGGTAAGCACGTGCTTTATCGAGGAGAACGAAAGCCTGTCGATTATAGGACAGTTGGCTGCGCCCGGATACCCGAACACAATTTTCACACCGTTTCGCTCCAAGGTTCTTACAACCATTTCAGCACCGGTAATTTTCAAGAAAATTCCTCCTTTTTATTTTTGTTTTTTGCGTATGCACTGTTTGGCATACCGCATACCATCTGTTTTTGGAAGATGGCGGTGAAAGCGTGTTGTATTATTACGCTCCTTTTCCGCTCTTGTGTGAGAGGAAATTCTTCTTATACTATTTTATTTTATCAGCCTTGTTAGCGATTGTCAACTTTTTTTTTGTATATTGTTAGAGTTTGATATTTATAGCGTCGTTAATAATTTTTTTTTGTATATTTTCATACGCTTTAACCGTTCTTATTTGCAAAATGGTATTGGCAAAATGCTCTGATAGGGATATAATGATAATAGAAAAGGCAGAATTCAAACAGTTATGCCTTAAACAAACTATTTTTTACAATAGCCGTCCATTGGCATGTGGGGCGGCTATTGTACTTTTATTGAACAAATTATCCAATTGTATTATAATTGTAAACATGATTTAACGGGCCGGAGCCTTTGCCCAGATCAAGCATGGCGGCAAGCGCACCCGTTAAGTATTCTTTGGCATTCTTTATGCTTTCGTCAAGGCTTTTTCCGTCAGCAAGGCTGCAGGCTATTGCAGAGGAAAGCGTACAGCCCGTTCCGTGCGTGTTCGGATTGTTTATTCTTTCCGATTTGTACCAGTTAACGGTTTCGTTAAAATAGAGCAAATCTGTTGCGTCGTTTACCAGATGTCCGCCTTTCACCAGTATTGCGCCGCTGTATTTCTTTGAAATCAGCCTTGCTGCCGAAATCATGTCCTGCTCATTCGTTATTTTAATTCCGCTTAAAACCTCGGCTTCGGGTATATTCGGCGTGATAACCTCCGCCATCGGCAGCAAAATATCGGTCAGTGCGGTCTGCGCCTCCTCCGAAATCAAACGGCAGCCGCTTGTCGAAACCATAACCGGATCGACAACGATTTTCTGTGCCTTATATTCGCTCAGTTTTTCGGCAATTACTTTTATAATCTCGCTGTTCGATACCATACCTATCTTCACGCTGTCGGGGAAAATATCGGTAAAAACCGCGTCAAGCTGCTGCCCGACAAATTCGGGCGATGCCTCCGATATACCGAACACTCCTGTTGTGTTCTGCGCCGTGAGCGCGGTAATCACGCTCATGGCGTACATTCTGTGCGCCGTTATTGTTTTTATGTCGGCTTGTATTCCCGCGCCGCCGCTTGAATCCGAACCGGCGATTGTCAGTACCTTTTTCATGGCTATACATTCCTTTCACTCTAAAATGCGGCATAAATCCGTCATATTATCGGTATAATAATCCGCAATATCCTTTAATTTCTCTTGATTTTCTTCGTGCCTGTCATATATTCCGGCAACGGTAAACCCTGCTTTTTTTGCTGTTTCGGCGGCGTAGAGCGCGTCCTCAAGCACAAGCGTATTGCGCTTGTCCGTTCCGAGAAATTCCAAAGCCTTTTCGTATATAACGGGCGAGGTTTTTCCGCTGCCTGCGTTCGTGCAGGTGAAAATCTGCGGAAAATATTTTAAAATTCCGGTGCGCTCCAAAGCCGCTTTTACAAGGTATTCATCTGTGGCGGTGGCAATACACATTTTTACGCCGTTTTCGCTTAACTTTTTAAGAAAATCCTCCACGCCGTCCTTGCATTGCACCTCATACCGGTATTTGTCCTCGACCATTTTATTAACGCCGTCCGCTATTTCATCAACCGACAGACTGACACCGTATTCTGTTCTGTAATATATCGCAGCCTCCTGCAAGCTCATGCTGTTCAGCGTTTTTGCCAAATCCTCACGCGGCTTAATCCCGAGAGAAATAAGGTAATCGCTGCCGATTGTGTCCCATATTTCCATCGAATCAAGCAGTGTGCCGTCAACGTCGAATATTGCACCCTTAACCGTCATTCTACCACGCCTTTCAGCTTTTCGGCAAGCGTTTTGCAGCTTTTTTCCACATCTTTTGCAGCAAATATGGCCGAAACAAGCGCTGCGCCGTCTATGCCGCTGCCCTTTAACTGCGATATGTTTTCTTCGTTGATTCCGCCTATCGCAACCACAGGAATACTTACGGCAGCGCAGATTTTTTTAAGCGTTTCAAGCGGAACGTCCGCAGCGTCGGTTTTGGTTGACGTATTAAACACTGCGCCGACCCCCAGGTAATCTGCGCCGTCGCGCTCCGCCTTTACAGCCTGTTCGACAGTCTGCGCCGATACGCCCAAAATCATATCGTCGCCGATAAGCTTTCTCGCGTCGGACGCAGCCATATCCTCCTGACCGATATGAAGTCCGTCTGCGCCGCATTTCACCGCTATGTCCGCATTGTCGTTTATAATAAACGGAATGTTGTTTTTATTGCAGAGTTTTTTTATTTCAGCCGCTTCGGCAAAAAATTTGTCTGCGCCAAGATCCTTTTCCCTAAGCTGCAAACAGGTTATTCCGCCCTTTATCGCACATTCGATCTGCTCGTAAAGACTTTGCTTTGTCGCCCAGCGTCTGTCCGTAACGGCGTACAGAAACATATATTTTTTATCGCACTTCATACTTCGCACCTCTTTCAAGGTCATCGCCCGTGAGATTATAAACAGCGTCTATGATATAATTTCTGTATGAGGAGTTGCCGTCAAGAGATGTCATTCTCCCGGCGCCTTTTTCGCCGCACAGTCCCATTGTGCAGACAGCCGCCGCACAGGCGGTAAGAATATCGTCCTTATTTGCCGCAGCAAACGCCGTCATAAGCGCCGAAAGCTGGCAGCCCGTTCCTGTTATGCTGCTCATCATCTTGTTTCCGTTGTTTATAAGGAATGTTTTTGTTCCGTCCGTTACAATATCGGTTTTGCCCGTAACCGCAACAACTGCGCCTGTTTTTAAAGCAAATTTTTTCGCAGTTTCAACCATATCGTCGTTTATTGCGTCAGTTTCTCCGGCGTCAACACCCTTTGTGTTAGCGCTCTCTCCGGCAAGCGTCTTTATTTCCGACGCATTTCCGCGGATAACCGAAAATTTTACTTCACTGAGCAGCTTAACCGCCGTATCGGTTCGGAGCGCCGACGCACCTGCGCCGACAGGGTCAAGCAATACGGGGATATTAAGCTCGTTTGCCTTTTTTCCCGATATGAACATTGATTTGATCGTTCTTTCGTTAAGCGTTCCGATGTTGATGTTAAGACCGGAGCATATGCTTGTTATGTCCGCCGCTTCAAGCGGTTCGTCCGCCATAATCGGCGACGCTCCGCAGGCTAAAAGTATATTTGCACAGTCGTTTACCGTCACATAGTTTGTGATATTATGCACAACCGGCGAAAGCTTTCTTACGTTTTCTGATTTTTCCTTAAACATTTTTACTTCCTTTCTGTGTCGCAGACACACTCTTGATTTTATTTGCTATATAGCACAGCACACCCGTAACTGCCATTACGGGCAGCGTGTTTCCCAAAACAAAGTCGAAATTCATCGAACAGCGGTACATCACAAAGCCTGCTGCCCATACCGCAAGGTTTATTGCGTCAATGCCCTTGTGCGAGCTGTCCTTTTTCAGTATGTAGTAGTCGACAATCTGAACTGCAATCATCGGCGCAAAAACCGAACCGATAAAGTATAAAAATCCCTCATAATATCCGGTTTTGGTGAGTATCGCAAGCAATGTTCCGACAACGCATACGGCAATAGCGGCATATTTTTGATTGATTTTTTCGTATATGCTCACACTGCTTATTCCGGCTGAATACACATCGAGGAATGTGGTTGTTACGGTGGAGAATATTATTATAATCAGAGCCGCAATGCCGAGTCCCGCTTTAACCATTATAACCGCAATATCGGTTTCGCCGGTGAAAAGCGCAGCGCCAAGACCTATTATATACATCCAGCAGCTTATAACAAAATATACCGCCGAGCTTACCAATGACGGCTTACAGTTGTTTTCCGCCTCTCTTGTGTAGTCGGAAATAAGCGGCAGCCACGAAAGCGGCATCGCAACCGCAAGCTCTACCGCTGCGCCGAAGCTTATTGCTTCTTCTGCCGCCGCGGAGGAATTTCCCTTAAAGATTACAAAGCTCATTACGACCGTCAGCAAGAACAGCAGACCCATCGCAATGCAGTTTATGACGTTCATGTTTTTCATGCCGATAAACAGCCACAAAATTATGAGCAGTCCGATTACAACGCACCAAAGGTTTGTGCCGATAAATGATGCCGCACCCTGTGCCGCGGCGGCGCCGTTGGCAATCATAACAGCCGTCCAGCCGATAAGCTGAATGATATTAAGCAGTGAAAACAGCTTTGCGCCGTTCATTCCGAAAGACATTTTAACGGTTTCCATGGAGCTTTTTCTGGTTTTTCCGCCGATAACTCCGGCAAGAAACAGCAGTATGCAGCCGATAATATGACCTGTGATTATCGCTGCGATGCCCTTCGAAAAGCCTAACGGTGCAAAATAAGTTCCCGTAAGTATTTCCGAAATCGAAACGCCTGCGCCGAACCATATCAGTCCGTTTGTGAATAAAGTTGTTTTTTCATTTTTCATATGTAAATCTCCGTTTCCGCCGCAAATGCGGCATAAATTTTTAAGAAAAAAAGAGTACCCTGAAACAGGATACTCTCCGTAAATAAAGTGCAGTATAAGCTTCCTACGCCGGCATTATCCGAATCAGGTTAAAGGGTCGAAGTAACACAACTTCCTCTCAGCCGCTTTTGACAGCTCCCCTGTTTTTTCTACATTATATCACAGACTTCGGCAAAAGTCAAGATGAATTTAACAAACAAAAGCAGTTTTTTTGTGCAAAACGATTAATCAGCCAAAACAAAACCCGTGAAAAACTCCGGTCTGTGAAAATCAGGCTCCGGCGTATTTATCGGCGAATACGTAACGTAATGCTCACGCTCCGTATCCTCGCCGCATTTATATATGTTGCCGTACATATTTTTCGTATATCCGCCGAAAATTTCGCTGATAAACTCAAACGGTATTGTAAACTGCAAAATCCATTTTTTATCGTCCGTATATGATTTAACCTCGAAATATTCGCGGTTTTTATCGGGCAGGGTAAAATCCTCACGGGAGGTGCGCAAGCCGAGATACATCGTGCCGAACGCATTGAATTCAAAATTGAGGTATCGTCTGTCACCCTCATTCGGACGTATGAACAGCTCCATGCAGCTGTCGCGGCAGACTGCGCTGTTCTGAGCCGTAAAGCGTGCCAGGAGCGGCTGTTCATCCGTTTGCAATTGAATGTGCAGCGCGTATTCGGAATACAGAATACGCGCTGTTGTGTGCGGTTTGTAGGAAAATTTCTGCCAGTTGATGTTATCTATTTTTGCAATGTCCGCCGTCTCCCATGCGGAATCCGTTAATGACGTTATTTTTTTGTCCGATTTTTTTATACAGTACATTTATGCCGCTCACTTTCCTTAATAATATTTTTCATCAATTTTTCTCTTAATAAATTTATACAAAAGCAGCATCAAAATCAGAAAAACCATTCCGCCGGAGAAAATATACACCCACGGTTCAACCGCATTTTCGATTTTAAGCTCCTCCCAAAGCGAATTTAACGTATTTGTCGTATCGGGGTCAAGATTTTCGTAATACGAGGATTTAATTCCGCCTTCGGGATACAGAATATCTACGGCATTTTCGTGAATTTCGCTCATATAGTCAATATATGTCTGATTATCCTTTACAAGCACATTCGGAGACGCATAGCATACATACTCCGCATTTGCCACCGCAATATCCTCCGACAGGCAGAAATTAATATATTCTTCCGCAATCTCCTTATTCTTTGCGCACGACGGAATACACATCGCGTCAACAAAAATATTCGTTCCGCTTTTCGGATAGAAAAATGCCAAATCCTCGTTATCCTCATACATTGTCAGATAATCTCCGGCGTAGTACGGCGCGATTGCCGCCGAGCCGTTCTTCATTTTGTTGAAAATTTCGTCCATGACATAGCCTTGCACAAGCGGCTTCTGCTGCTTTAAAAGCTCCATCGAACTGCGCCAAAGCGCCGTATCGGTAGTATTTACGTCAATATTCTGCCAATACATCGCCGTACCGAATGCGTCTCTCGGGTTATTAAACTGCAAAATCTGTCCCGAATAATTTTCGTCCCACAAACAATCCCAGTCGTCCGGCTCGCCGTCCATAAGTGCGGAATTGTAAATTATGCCGATATAGCCGCAGAAATACGGCACGGTGTATTCGCTTTCGGGATCGTAATACGCATTTTTGTACTGCTCGTCAATATATTTAAAGTTCGGAATGTTTTCAAAGTCAAGCTTTAAAAGCATATCCTCGTTACGCATTTTTTCAATCATGTAGTCCGACGGAATAATCAAATCATAGCTCACTCCGCCGCTTTTAAGCTTATTATACATATCCTCGTTGCTTGCATAGGTGGTGTAATTAAGCTTTAATTTTCTGCCGTGCTGTTCAAAATAATATTCTTCAAATTCCTTGTTAACGTCAAGAGAACCCTCCGAACCGTCGGATATGTATTCACCCCAGTTATACACATTCAAAACGTCCGTGTCCTGTTTTCCGCCGCAGGCGGTAAGCGTCAGAACCGCCGCCGCTGCCAAAATAATCAACCCTTTTTTCATTTCACTCTTGCCTCCTTAACTCCGCTCCTGCGGTCTGCAAGATTGGAAAGTATCAAAAGCAGCAGCACTGCGCCTATCATAAGTGCGGAAAGCGCATAAATATCGGGTGTTACCTCTTTTTTTGTCATTGAGTATATCAGAAGCGGAAGCGTCTGAAAATCCGTTCCGGTCGTGAAATAGCTTATCACGAAATCGTCAAGCGAAAGCGTGAACGCCATAATAAATCCCGACACAACTCCGGGCATAATGCTCGGAAGCTCCGCCTTGAAAAATGATTTAAACGGCGTACAGCCCAAGTCCATTGCCGCCTCTTTAAGCGATTTGTTAAGCTGCAAAACCCTCGGTCTTACCGATAATATAACATACGGCAGGCAAAAGGTTATATGTGCAATAAGTATTGTGGCAAATCCGAGGTTTTCCTCGCTGTTTAAGAGCGTTCCCACAAACACAAACAGCAGCATCATCGAAATTCCCGTTACTATATCGGGGTTCATCATCGGTACGTTTGTAAGAGACAAAACCGCGCCCTTTACGGCTCTGTTTTTGAATTTGCCTATTCCCACAGCTGCCGCCGTTCCTATAAGCGTCGAAATAACCGCCGCCGAAACAGCGAGTACAAGCGTATTTTTAAGCGCCGTAAACGTTGCGGGGCTTGAGAACAGCTCCCTGTACCAATAGAGCGAAAATCCCGTAAAGCCGCCGGTGTTTCCCGTGCTGTTAAAGGAAAACAGAATAAGAACCAATATGGGAATGTACAGCAGGGTAAATATAAGCGCAATATAAATCCTTGATAAAGCTTTCATTTTATACCGTTCCCTCCTCTCCGTTATCGGCAAATCTATTCATTACCCACAGCGACAGCAGTACCAGAATCATCATAACAAGCGATATTGCCGCACCGATATTGTATGTGTTCACATTCTGAAACTGCCTTTCGATTGTGTCACCCAGTAAATCAAATGTTCCGCCGCCGAGCTTCTGCGAAATGTAGAATGTGCTTATCGACGGCACAAACACCATTGTAACGCCCGAAATAATTCCCGATGAGGAAAGCGGAAGTATTACCTTTAAAAGTGCCTTTATATGGCTGCATCCCAAATCGGACGCCGCCTCCAAAAGGCTTGTGTCTATTTTGGAAACAGCGGTATACAGCGGCAGCACCATGTACGGAAAGAAGTCGTATGCCATACCGAAAATAACCGCGCCCTTTGTGCCTATAAGATGTACCTTTCCCAAATCAAAATGGGAGAGAATACCGTTTAAAATTCCGCCGTCATCCATTATTGCCATCATGGAATATGTTCTTATAAGCAGATTTGTCCACATAGGCAGCATTATAAGCATTATCATAATTTTCTGCTTTTTTTTGTCGGCGCGCGCCATGATGTATGACAGCGGATAGCCGAGGATAAAGCAGAAAAACGTTGCAATAACCGACAGGCTGACCGACAGCGCAAAGGTGTGCATATGCTCTTTAAGCGCAAGTATGTTGTCAAAGGTAAAATCGCCGTTCGCATTCGTGAGTGCGAAATACATTACAAAAAACAGCGGCAGGACGATGAACATAATCATCCATAAAATATGCGGATATGCCGCAATTTTGCCGGAAATACTCTTATGCTCCACCTTTTCATTCCCCCTCATAATCCACATTTGAAAGCTCGTCGATTTCATCGCTGAATGTGGAGTAATCTCCGAACAAGCCGGAATATTTTGATTTTTTCATTATGTGTATAGCGTCAGGCTCTATAAACAAGCCGATTTTTTCGTCAACGCCGACAAAATCGGTAGTCTGAATCATCCACTTAAAGCCGCCGATGTCCACGATTATCTCGTAATGAACGCCCTTAAAGGTAACGGAGGTGACAATTCCGGTAAGCATACCCTTATCCGCCGCAACAACGTCAACATCCTCCGGACGAACAACAACATCAACCGCTTCGTCTTTTCCGAACCCTTTATCCACGCACTCAAACGTATGCCCCGAAAAAGTTACCTTAAAATCATCGTTCATGATACCGTCAACGATGTTGCTCTCACCGATAAAGTCCGCAACGAATGCGTTTTCCGGTTCGTTGTAGATGTCTGTCGGCGAACCTATCTGCTGAATTTTTCCCTCCGACATAACCACAACAACGTCCGACATCGACAATGCCTCCTCCTGGTCGTGTGTTACGTATATAAAGGTAATTCCCGTCTGTTTCTGGATTTTTTTCAGCTCGTTCTGCATATCCTTTCTGAGCTTTAAGTCCAGCGCGCCCAGCGGCTCGTCAAGCAAAAGCACCTTAGGCTTGCTGATAAGCGCTCTTGCGATTGCCACACGCTGCTGCTGACCTCCCGAAAGGTGATTAACGTTTTTGCGCTCAAAACCCTTTAATGCCACAAGCTCCAGCATTTCCTTTACCTTGGCGGAGACTTCCCTGTTGGGCAGCTTTTGCAGCTTTAATGAAAACGCAATGTTTTCGTATACATTAAGATGCGGAAAAAGCGCATATTTCTGAAAAACCGTGTTTATATGCCTTTTATACGGCGGAATATGATTGATTTTAACGTTTTCAAAAAACAGATCGCCGCTGTCCGGTTCTTCAAAACCGCCTATTATTCGCAGAGTGGTGGTCTTTCCGCAGCCCGACGGCCCCAAAAGCGTAATAAATTGTTTGTCGTATATATCAAGGCTAAGATTATCGAGAACGCATTCTCCGTCAAATTCCTTGGTAATACCTTTAAGTTCGATTATTTTTTTCATAATAAACCTCCCATCTGCCAATACAAAAAGGCAAGCGACTATACATCGCTTGCCTGAATAAGCTTCTTTATCACAAAGAGACCGTATCGGATAGGTTTTGAGAGTCTCGCACTCTTATTGACCGTTTCACAAGTCGATGTATATTCATCGTTTCATGGTTATAAAGTAACCAACTTATAAAATTTGAGCTTCTAACTCAATCAATAAGGCAGCGTCAGCTGCCACCGATAAAAATTTTATCGGGATTCGGCGTTCGACCCGGCTGTCCGTGTGGCCTCGGCTAATTTCTTAGCGGTCTTTTTATTATTTATCCAAATTATATCATACCGGTACACTGTTGTCAATATAAAATATGACATATTTTTTAACGCAATGTACCGCTTTTTTATGAATGTTTTAAGCTTTTCCCTGTTTTTGCATTTCCAGATATTCGTCATACGTGCACATACGGTCAACAATCGTGCCATCGGATTTAATATCAATAATCCTGTTTGCAATCGTGTTGATAAATTCGTGGTCATGCGACGCGAATATCACGTTTCCCTTAAATGACGTCAGACCGTTGTTCACGGCGGTGATTGATTCAAGGTCAAGATGGTTTGTCGGCTGATCGAGCAGCAGCACGTTCGAACCGAACAGCATCATTCTCGACAGCATACAGCGCACCTTTTCTCCTCCCGAAAGAACCTGTACCTCCTTGAAAACGTCGTCTCCCGAAAAAAGCATTCTTCCCAGAAATCCTCTTATATACGTTTCGTTCTGCGTTTCGTAGCCCTCGGGACTGAACTGCCTTAACCAGTCGATAAGATTAAGCGTGCAGCCGTCAAAATACTTTGAATTATCCTTGGGGAAGTAGCTGCGTGATGTGCTCACACCCCATTTTATGCTGCCGCTGTCGGGTTCGGTTTCCTCCGCAAGAATACGTATAAGAGCCGTTACGGCAAGCTCATTATCGCCGATTATTGCTATTTTATCGTCATGATTCATCGTAAACGAAACGTTGTTTAAAAGCAGCTCTCCGTTTTCGGATTTTGAAATGCCCTCAACAAACAATAAGTCCTTTCCGGCTTCTCTGTCCATGTCAAAGCCGACAAACGGATACCGCCTTGACGACGCAGGCATTTCCTCCACGGTCAGCTTGTCAAGCATTTTCTTTCTGCTTGTCGCCTGCTTGGATTTCGATTTGTTGGCAGAAAAACGGCGTATAAAGGTTTGCAGCTCGGCTATTTTTTCTTCCGCCTTTTTGTTCTGCTGCTTTATCATTTTCTGAATCAGCTGGCTCGATTCGTACCAGAATTCGTAGTTTCCGACATACATTTTGATTTTTGTATAGTCAATGTCAACGATGTGCGTGCAGACAACGTTAAGAAAATATCTGTCATGCGATACGACAATAACCGTTCCCTCATAATCCGCCAAAAACTCCTCCAGCCAGTCTATTGCCTGAATATCAAGGTGGTTTGTCGGCTCGTCAAGCAGAATAATGTCGGGGTTTCCGAAAAGCGCCTGAGCAAGCAGCACCTTGACCTTTTCGTTACCGTCAAGCGCCGACATTTCCTTGTATAAAACCGATTCTTCAAGACCGAGTCCCTGTATCATCTTTGACGCGTCCGATTCAGCCTCCCAGCCGTTCATTTCGGCAAATTCCGCCTCAAGCTCCGCCGCGCGTATTCCGTCCTCATCGGAAAAATCGGGTTTTTCGTAAAGCGCGTCCTTTTCTTTCATTATATCGTAAAGCTTTTTGTTACCCATAATAATCGTGTCAAGCACGGTATAGGCATCGTATGCAAAGTGATCCTGCTTTAAAACAGACATACGGCAGTTCGGGTCAATCGCCACATCTCCCGTACTCGGTTCAAGCTCCCCCGAAAGTATTTTCAGAAAAGTTGATTTTCCAGCGCCGTTTGCTCCGATTATTCCGTAGCAGTTGCCCGGCGTGAATTTGAGGTTAACGTCCTTAAAAAGCGACTGTCCGCTGAAATTAAGGCTTACGTCCGTTACTGTAATCATTTATATTCTCCAATCTGCTTTGTTTATGCAAGCATTATACTATATTTTTTCGAAAAAATCAAGATTTATCCCGATAAAATGTTATATAAAGCGTCTGCACGAAGAATGCAGACGCTTTATATAATTAATGTGAAGATAAATAAAACTCAAATTCAAAATGTTTCTCGTTAAGCCGGTATTTTTCTAAAAGCTTGTCGGGGGCGCAGCTGTCCGAGCCTATTCCCGAATCCATAAAATCAATTCGCACATTTGTACAGCCGTTTTTTCTAAGCTCATCGGTATGTGCTGCCGCGGTGAGCGCCTTTGACGAATATGACGAAACGTTAAATTCAAATGAATCATCGGTTAAAAATTCAAGTCCGCTGTCTGTTTTAAGCATTTTTGCATTAAAATGATTTCCGTGCTCCTGCGGCATGATGTAATCCACATATTCGTTATCGGCACAGCTCCTGTATAATCCGTTTTTTGTGTGACAGTTCATGTCGCAGTAACATTCGCCGTCACCCATTCCGAAGTATTCAAAGCTGCCGTTTTGTTCATTTAAAACAAACTCAAAGCCAAACCGCGGAAGATATGACTTAAATTCCTTTTTCACATCGCATATAGCCTTAATTTTAACCGCATCGCTGAAAAATGTATAGCTTATTTCATACTTGATAATGGGTTTTCGTGACATTCCCGACATTGAGCCGTGTACCGTGATTATGTTTTGCTCTGCGGTGCAGTCATACACCTTATAGGAAATATTATCGAGATTTTCACCCTTATTATCCTTGTTTGTTTCCCACATTTCACGCACAAAACGTTCGTTGTCCGTCGGCGCACGCCATACCGTAGGCAAAACGGGAGAGGAAAGCAGATTTCTGCCGTTTTTCACAATTCCCTCAATACAGCCGCGGCGTTTGCTGAAAATATAATTTCCGGCATACGCATAATCGCCGCTTTCGCGTATTTTTAACGGAGCGCCAGTCTGTTTCTTCTCACGCCCGGCCGCACATTCAAGCTGAACCATTCCCAATTCAAACCCATTGCAGTCTTTAAGAAATACATTTATATATACTCCGAACCGACAGCTTTTCGGTATGTCAAACGGTAGTTCGATGTTTTTAGATGTGTGCGGCGGTATATTTATGCGCATATCAAAGCTGTCTTTAATAATGCCGTCAGCCGACAATTCAAAAACGAGAATATATCTGTCAAGGCTTGTGAAATCAAAAAGATTTGTTATTTTAACACCGTTTTCGCAAAGCTCTGCCGCAAAACGCTGATAAGCGTATTTTGTGCATAGTGAGCCTGCCTTAAAGCTGCGGTCGGGGAACACTATACCATCGCAGCAGATATTTCCGTTATTGATCGGATGCGGAAAATCACCGCCGTATTTTCGTATGCCGTCTTTTATAACCGTGTGATCCGCCCATTCCCATATACAGCCGCCTATCATATTGTCATTGTGCAAAACAACGTCCATATAATCCTTTACATCGCCCGGGCCGTTTCCCATGGCATGAGCATACTCCGTCATAAAATAGGGGAGAGTGTTCTTTTTATTATCGAGATATTCCCGTATCTGCTCAAACGACGGATACATCATTCCGTAAACGTCCCATATTTTGTCCTCCGAGCCGCCGACGCTCTGGTCGTGGCAGTGGTACAGCCGCGAGGAATCGCGTTCTTTGGCGGTCTGCGCCATGATTATCTGATTTTCACCCATAGCACATTCGTTTCCGACAGACCACATAATTATACTTGCATGGTTTTTATCACGCTCTACCATGCGCATCATGCGCTCTGTAAGCTCTTTTTGCCATTTCTTATCCGCACACGGCCATTCCTCGTCGGCTTCATATACATATCCGCCGTTTCGGCTGCAAAAGCCGTGCGTTTCAAAGTCGTTTTCTTCTATAACATAGAACCCCATTTCATCGCACATATTAAGAAATTCCGGTGTGGGGGGATAGTGAGAGGTGCGCACTGCATTTATATTCAGTTCTTTCATCTTTAAAAGGTCGAGCCTGAGCTCATCGTCTGTCATGCAGTAGCCGTTATACGGGTGCGTGTCGTGGTGATTTACTCCGCGCAGCTTTACGGGCGTACCGTTTATGAGCAGCTCATTTTTATCCGAAATGCAGACCGAACGCATTCCCGTGTAAAACGGGATGTATTCCGTTTTGCCCTTTACGATTACGGTGTATAAATGCGGATTTTCCGAATTCCACAGAATCGGTGAAAACGGCGGTGTAATTTTGGTGTTTCCGTCATATATTTCGTATTCAAAATAGCCGAAGTCAACGGAAATTTCATGTGTATCGGCTTTTATGTATACGTCCCTGACATGACCCTTTTCGCGCGAAAGCAGATACACATCGCGGAAAATTCCCGACAGTCTGAACATATCCTGACATTCGAGATAACTTCCGGCACACCATTCCAATACCTTTACGGTAAGGGTGTTTTCGCCCTCGTTTACGTACTCGGTTATATTAAATTCCGACTGAAAATGCGAACCCTCGCCGAATCCGGCGTAACTGCCGTTTACGTAAAGAAACATACACGAGGAAACACCCTCGAAAACAATGTATGTTTCTCTGTCTTTCCATGCGGAATTTAACGTAAAGTGCGTTGAATAAACGCCGCAGGGGTTATCATCGGGAACATATGGCGGATCTACCGCGAACAGATAGTCATGGCATGAATATACGGGTGTGCCGAAGCCTTTTACCTGCCAGCAGGACGGTACATCTGTTTTTGTACGGTACACAATTTTTTCGGGAATGTCGTGTTCGCTTTTAAAATATGCAAAATCCCATACGCCATTTAACAGCTTGTAATAGGCTGATTTTGTGCGGTCGCCGGAAAGAGCCTTTTCAAGCGTATCATAGGGGATATAGTAGGAACGCGGTTTTTCGCGGTTTTCGGATGTTTTGTCAATTCGTTCGTATAGTCTCATAATTAACTCCTTTGCAAAAAATCTCTTACTGCGAACAAAGTGTACCGCTCGGGGTACACTTTGTTCGTTCTGCACTGTTTTTTTACAGTCTCTATAATTTATAAATTATTGCAGCTAAGTACGGGAATCATTGAATCCCAGTACATAACCTTTAATGTATATCCGCCGTCTGCAAGGTCTGACGGAACATCTTCGATTGTGCAGGTGAAAATTCCGTCCTTTACTTCGGAAACGGCACATCCGGCAAGCTTGCCGTGTGAATCCGTAAGTGCGGTAATTACCGTAAATTCTTTAACATCTTTTAATTCACCGTTCACGGTTATGTCCGTTCCGGCGGCATCGGCAAGCGAGCTTATGGGCGTATCGGCGCTTGAATAAACAATTCTTCGGTCAGATGTCATTTCAACGTTAAATGTAATCGGGTCGCTTGACGCCACGCAGGCTTTGCCGTTAAACGCTTTTGCGGTGATGTTGTTTGTACCCTCATGCAGAACCGCTTTCGCAGGAGTATCGCCTGTCATTTCGCATACTCTTTCGCCGTTGTTGTAAAGGTAAATGTTTGTCACGTTCACGCCGTCAAACGCTGATGTGAAATTAAATTCATCGCCTGCCGAATAAGTTTCGGATTCTGACGGAGCGATGTATTCGTAATAGCGGAGTTTTATGTTGTCATAGCAGGTCGTTGTTCCCGCGGGATTTGTTGCCTGCACTTTTGCAAAACCTTTCATTGCGTTGCCTGATACCGCAAGAGTCCAGATAAGTTCATCATTTACGTAAAGCGTTTCGGTACCGGTTACGGTATCGACAACCCACTTGATACTGTACCATGTATTTGAGGTAAACTTGTAATATCCCGAACCATCTTTTGTTTGGGAAAGAGTACCGTCAGTCTTTACCCATGCGCCGCCGGAGGAAGCCCATGCTGCATTTGACGATGATGTTCCGGTACGCAAGCCGATAATTTTTCTTACTGCATTAAAGTCGTTAAATTTTATATCCATATTAAGCGAAAACTTACCGTTTAAATATTTTTCACTGCCGGGAATTACAACCGGAGCGGCGTTTGTCGCGCCTGTCGGAGTGCTTGCGTTAAGGAATTGACCCTTTTCGTCATCTTTATCAACGGTAAATAAGGTTTGCTGCTTTACGTCAAAATACAGTCCGCCGCCGGAGGGGGCAGCATTTTCCGCCACGTATTTCGAGGTGTCCTCAAATCCCTGGTCTGTCGTTGTGAACAGCGTATCGGAATAATTGTATCTTGCAATCGAAACCGAGCCGCCGGCTCTGTATGATAAGCTTATGTTGTCAATAAGCGTTTCGGCATCGGCGGCGTTTGAATGTCCGAAATCAATTTCGTTAAGATACGCGCCCTTAAATGGTGACATCCAGTCTTTTCCGATGTATTGATTGTCAACATATGTATAAGTAAATCCGTTTGACGTGTCAACAAGGTATGTGATACTGTACCATTTGTCCGTTTCAAACGTAAACACGCTGCCCTCTGGAGGAGCAATTTTGCCGTTTTTCATCCAATTCACACACCAGCCGGTAGAGTTATCGGACTTTATCATTTTAATGTTAAAAAGCTGTCTGTCGGATAAATCTTTCAGAAGAAAATCCGCACTCATAACGTATAAGCCGGGGGTTTTTCCGAGTTTTGACGATATATCGGGTTTAATAAGCTTAATCATGTTTCTGCTTGATGTGGCAGAGCCGTTTTTAATATCCAGCACATGACCGTGTTCTTCGCCGCCGTCGGTGATTGTTAGGGAGGAATCCTCCGCAAGCGTGTTTACCGAGGTATAGTCGTTGACCGAATCGCCCGAAACAAAGCTTTTACCGAGTTCGGCGTCCTCAAAGCCGATGTTTTCGGCATAAGTTTGGCTGTCCTTAAAAATTCCCTTTTCAAGAACCTCTTGATAGTTCGCTTCGCGCGCAAACGCGGTAAGCGCTGACGCGGTAACTGCGGCAGCCAATAGAATTGATACTGTTTTTTTCATTATTATCCGTCCTTTCTGAATTTAAAATTTGATTTTATCCACAAGCTCAAAGTTTGAGCGCAGAAGATATGCTTCAATGCGGCATTTGTCTGCATTTTCGGGAGCAGTCATGCCGAAAGTGTATAACGATTTCTCCAAAGCGATTTTTTCGGATTTAATTGATATAAGCTTGTTGCCGCTGTATATGCCGACAAAAACATAGGCGGCGGTTTCGTCGTTTTCGCTGTTTCTCACGGTTACGTCTGCCGTAAAGCTTTCGCCCGCCTGCATAGCGTCAAGGCTCTTTCCGTCAGCGATAATGCCGGATTTTATGCACAGCGGAAGTTTGTCTGTTCTGAAATATACACGGCGTTTCGCCGGAGTTGTCTCCGCCGCCGACAGAACATTGTCAAAAGAAATGCTGTAATCGCAGTCGGGAATAAGGTCGGCTTTCGGTGTGATTACTGCCGTTCTTGAATCGGCATAATATTTTATATCGCACTCAACTTCATCATTGCCGCACAAAAGCCGTATTTCAGATATGGACGTTTCGGCCATATCCTCCGAAAAGGCGGCGCATATGCGCGGTGATTTATATGCGGCGGCGGTTTCGTCATAGATGTTTCCGTCTGTGTTGCCGTACTCGATATTACAGTGATAACATCCGCGGATAATGTACTGTTTTACATTATCTATCGCAATAAAGCTTTCATCACCATTGGCAGGAGCCTTGATGCCGAGACTCATATACTGAATTTTGCTGCCTGCCGCGGTAACGGGAATATTTACGGCAGCGGCTTTGCCGTCTGCGTAAAGGGTGTAGGTGTGCGATTCCAAATCCACAATAACCTTTAAATGCAGCCATTGCCCCTGCGCAGCGGTAATATCCGTGTTTTTCCACGCATTTTTCGCGTCTCTGTACCTTAAAACGCCGTCATTGCTTATTCCTGCGCCTATAAGCCATGCGTTTTCGTCCGTTTTTACGGTGAACATATTCTGCTCGTTCACATTGCCGATATAATAATCCGCACTCCACACGAATATTCCGCTGTATTTTGAGGCGTTTGCAAAAGCAAGATTCGGCGCTGTTCCGCTGCCGTTCCATTTGATGATAAGGCTCTGTCCGTGCGCCTCATCAATCGTTCCGAGCTGCGCCGAACCCGAATTTTCCTTAAAAGCATACATACCGTCAGCCGCCGTTCCCGAGGAATAATCGCGGTCAAAAAGCGTTACTTTTACATCGTACGGCTCACATTCCGCAATAATCGTATTGCTCACGCAGCCGCTTGACACTTCGGCAGCGTAAATGCTGTTTGTACCGCTGTCAAGACTTAATACGCAAAAGCTGCCCGATACGGTATCGCATAGCGTATCGTTTTTGTAAATTTCATAAACGGGATTTTCAATGCCTGTGGCTTCTATATTAAGCCTTATATCGGCACATATGCCCTGTATATCCGACGAATCGGCACTTATCGTAACAGAGGGCGTATCGCCGTCGGCAAACGCGGCATGACCCGTTAACATTGCCGTGAGCAGAAGCATTAAAAATACAATTTTTCCTTTCATATATACCTCTACTTTCTCATGATAAATATTTCGCCTATTGAGTTCCATTTGCTTATTGAGTTTCCGTGGCAGACGATTTTTACAAAACGTGCCGGAGCGTTGATGTCAAACTTTTCAAAACCGTCCGTTGTGCCGCTCGATTCACCGCTGAACACCTGTTTGTAATTAACGTCGTCGTCCGATACGAGAATATCAAAATACGATTTTCTCACATTTCCGCTTTTCCAGTAAATCTGCGTATAGTCAAGGTTGTATACGCTGCCCAGATCATATTTCGCCCATACGTTTTCACCCTCGCACGACCAGCGCGTGTCGAGGTTGTAGTCGATTGTTCCGTCAATCGTGTTTCCGTCGTCGCCGCTGCTCAGCGCCGCAACGGGAACAACCGCCTTTGCGGTGTCAAGCGATGTAAACTGCGAATAATCGGGAATTGTCATTTTCAAAACCCTTGCATAGGCATTGTATGACGCAGTTACAAGCTCGGGGAAATCAAGCGGACATATATAGGTCATGTTATTGATATTCAGCACCTTGTGGTCTTTTGTTGTTTCCCCGCCGTTTTTTATGACCGTTTCGGAATTAAAGGTCAGTATATCGGTATATGCCGAATTGCTTGCCGTTACGCTGCCCGAACCGTTGTATTTTACGTTTATTCCGTATTTCCCTAAAATTGCGCTTAGCGGAATGTAGGGAACGCCGTCTATAAGCTTTGTTCCGTATTCATCATAAGCAAAGCGTGTGCCGTCGTAGATTTCAAAATCACCCTTTACCGGCTGCTGCATTGCAGGATATGAAAACAGCGTTGCACTGCCGGACTTAACAGGCTCAAAAGTGTAGGTTTTGCCTGCCTTTCCGCGGAAATAGAGCGTATGCTCGTCATTTTTGACGTCCGCAAAAATGCTGTTTTCCGTGCCGTATTCCGTAATTTTCCATAATCCCTCTTTGACGTCCGCTATCATGCACTTCACCTCATCATAGCCGTTATCACGCAGATTTACGGCGGATTTTGAGGTTATGCGGTCGGTTTCGGAGGCAAACATAACCTGGCGGTCGCGTATTGTAACGCCCACCATGTCGGAGGTTTCCTCCTTGTATACGGGAAGTTCGTCAAGATTGCGGTCATAATCGGTCACGTACATTGCGTTTAAGAAGGAATCCTTTAAATTTTCCTTTGACGGCGAAAGCTCTATTCTCCAGCTTCCGGCTTCGTTGATTGTGCCTTTGTTGGGCGTGCTTTCGTAGTTGTAGCCGTCAACGGTAAATTCCTTGCCCTCTCCGCCTACTTTGTCTATCGTAAAACCGCCGACGGCAGGGAGCAGAGTTTTATTTACAAGCTTGCCGTTAAAGCCGTTTTCCGTGCGTGAAATTGTGGTTTTGTTTCCCTCAACCTCTGGTTCTTCGATGCTGTGCAAAAGCCATTTCTTTTTAAAAGTTTTGTTGCTTGATTCCACCTTGTCAAACACAACTATTGCCGCAGGATAATCCTCATTGTCAAGATTCATAAATACCATATATCGGTCATAATCCTTGACTTTTTCGCTGTAAGCGTTGGTCAGGTCGGTTTTAACATACGAAAATTCGGGTGTTTTTTCGTTAGGCCCTACGTAAAAACCGTCTGTCCTTGCAAAGTCCTGCATATTCAGAAATTCGTCAAATTCGGCTACGTTTACTCTGTAAACCTGTCCGCCGTCATTTGCGACGGGGATTCCCTTTTGCTGAAAATATCCGTCATTGTTGTAGGAGCTTGCTGAATAATAGAATTTTTCATCGGGGTCATAAACCGTTACGCAGTTTCCGGCAATGGTACGCTTGTGATAATTCATATCGTGCTCACTGCCGTAGCTGCCGCTCGAACCCTTGTATGTTCCGCTCTCAACCGCAAGATTTCCCTTGTAATAGAGCGAAAAAGCGCCCAGCTGCATATGCATATGGTCGGAAATTATTTTCTCTCTCGCCTCCATGTACGCCACGGCGGCAGGGGAGTCAATCCCGGGTTTCCAGCCCGTCCGCGCAACGATTGAGGTAAGCGGATATGTGGATTTGTACGTAAGCGGCAAATTCTCCTCCGACTGCGCCTCAACTTCGGGTTCTGCCGATACAAGCGCCCAGAAAAAGAACGAGTTGTTCTTTATTGCGGCATCGCGCAGATATTGGTGCTTTATATACGGATTGGCATACAGTCCGCCTATAATCGTCATGTCCTGGTAGTCGTAGGTGTCATAGTTGAAGTTTGTGTTTATGGCATATTCAAACGAATCGCCCTGTTTAACCCATTTTCCCATACCTAAGCGCATATAAATATTTTTCATTGACGGCAGATACATATTATCCCCGAAAATGTGACCGTAACCCATTCTGTAATAGATAAGGTCGGCAACCGCTTCGTTGCAGTGACGCCAGAAGCTGTATTCGACGGTTACGGGGTGCGCGCCGCTGTTGTTGAAATACGTTCTCGAATCCGCCATTTTGTCAAAAAGCCGTCCGGCGGCAAGATTGTACATTTCCGAATCTTCATCGTACATCGCTATGCCGGCGCTCAGTAAGTCCTGGAAAATTTCCTGCTCGCCAGAATGTCCCGAAATATTTATCATTTTTGTCGGGGGATAGCCGATTTCCTTTTCCGCCGCAAAAGCTTTAAAGCGTCGTATGAAAAATTCCTTATCCTCTGCATTCAGCAAATCATAGCACCAGTCGTAGACAAGCGCGCCCGTGAACATACAGTCGCCTATGTCGCGCGTTATATCGCCGACTGTCGGGGGATAATAGCACGTGGACATATATTCCTTTATATATTCAATCGTTTGTCTGCCGTGCTGTGCGTCGCGGTCTCCGGCAACATATGCGATTGCACGCGCTTTGATTTTATTAATAATGGTATTGTCGTATCTTGCGCCTTTCATGTCGCAGTCGAGTTCCTCGTCCGCAAGCAAAAGACAGTTTGCGTACATCGCCGCAAGCTCCTCCGATTTAAGATTTTCCTTGAATTTAGGAAGAAAATCCTTTGTTATAATCACCCTGGGATGCCCCGAAATAGGTTTTATTTCGGGTATCGGGTAGATTGAGGACGTGTCGGAGGAGGATTCGACAGAAAAATTCTCCGGATCGCAGCTGCCCTCGGTTGAATACTGCGCATTTGAAGTGATGAGAACCTTGTCTATCGATAATCCCTTAATTCTCCTCTTAAAAGTCAGCACGTTCTGCCCGGCTTTGAGGTTTGCCGCCCCCAAAAGCCGCCATTGCCATACATTGCCCGGCTGCGCAATACCCCAAAGTGTGGAGTAGGTCGAGCCGTTAAGTGAATAATGTATGGAGCTGTTTGTCTTTTCATCAAGCGTTTTTATCTTCGCCCAAAAGTAGTATCGGTTTGTTTCGTTCGCTGTGTAGGTGAACGTTATCGATGGATTTTTAAGCTCCGATGCGTCGCTTATCATACCGCTTTCCGTTACTCTGACCGCCGCTTTTCCCGATGCGGTATCGTCCTCGAATTTTGCCACGTCCGCGCCGAGCGTCATTTTTTCCGCTTCGTATATAACCGCGCCGTTCTTCATTACGGACGCTTCGTCAACAGGCAGACTGAGCAGAGGATTTTTAACCTTTTTTCCGTATTCAAAATCCGCAAATGCGCTTACCGTTACCGAAAAGGCAAGTATAAGAGATATAATTGAAACTGTTTTTTTCATTCGGTAATCCTCCTATTCGTTTATAATAAGCATTGTTTTGTTATCGCCGTTGAGCGTGTGAATAAATACTCTTGACGCGCCGGAGCCGAAATCCTTTTCACTTCTCACATCGTCCGCCGCACCGGTGATTATTCTGCCGTTCTTTCCGTATGCTTTGTCATAATGCACAAGCTTAAAATTGCTGAAACGGTAGCTTTCCGTTTTGCCACTGCCGTCAAGCCTTACGCTTATTACCTCGTCATCCGCATACACAACCGTTCCGTATGAAAAACGCGCGTATTTGTAGATTGTATCGCTTGTGGGATTTGCGGTGTGCATTATAAGGCTTTCGCCCTCGAACAGCAGCTGACACAATGTAATTTTGCCGCGAGTGTTTCTGTAAAACCTTATCACATCGCCGCGTGAAAGGGGCGCGCCGTTTTCTTTGAGATTGACTGCCGCATTGTCCGCAGGGTATGTTACAAAGCTTCCGCCGTACATTCCGTTAAGCATTGTCACCTCGCTGCCATCCTCGTCCTCCGCAGTCCATATCTTATCAATTACCATAATATCGGGATTTCCCTTATAAAGCAGAGATTCGCTTGTCGAAAAATCAAATACCGGTGATTTTATAACGACGATTGCCGCACGCGGATTGTCTGCCTCCGTTCCGTATGCTTCAAAAGGTGCGTTTGATGTGCCGCTTGTAAAATAGCTTGAAGCGGCTATACTGTATTCGTCCTCATTGCCGCGGTATTCCTCGGTTGGTACGCGGAATATAACGGTTTTATCGCTTATAAGGAGCTTTGCCTCAAACGAACCCGAGCTCTGGCGGTAATACATATCCGAAATAGGCGTGTTTCCGTCAAAACCGCTGTACATATACAGTCCGTCCTTTGTGCCGTCCGTTCCGGTGCAGAGGTATATGCTTTTGATTTCTCCGTCAGTGTTAAGCATATATTTAATCGGCTGCCGCCTTGCGTTTCCGTTCTCAATGCCCGTTGCGGATAAAATATTTCGTTCATCAATTTTTGAAGTGTCGTTTATAAGCACCTTTTTTGCAGCGTCAAAGGTCTGCATAGCGCCGTTTGAGGTGAATATTTTAAGCTGTGCCGAATCCCTGTCGGTGTCCTTGAGCCATGCCGATACGAGATAGCCCGTTTTGTAGGTGCCGCTGTCACCGCAGTCTATATCGGAAATTTTTCCGTCCTTGTTAAAATACACCTTTACGGTGTTTCCGGCTTTCAGTTTTGAAATTTGGTCGTTCATGCCGATGCACGGCGAGCAGTCGAACGTCTGCCCGTCAACGGTGATTTTTCTGACGGTCAAATCCGAATTTTCGATACTGTTGACCACTCCGGTGTACGAATCTATCGAAACGGTGATTTTTCTAAGCTTTCCGTCCAAACCGCGCTGTACGCTCAGAACATCGTCACGGCTTAAATCCTCCGCTTTGAGGTTTTCGCCGTTTATATTCACTATCTGATATTCTCCGTCAACGCTGTAATCGGAAATATCAAGTATATCGGGCGTGCGGTATTTGTTGTAAACCTTTCCGTTGGAAATTGATTTTACAACATAGGTTTCGTAAGCTTCGATAAGAATAATATCATATATACCGTCTCTGTCGTTATCCACCGCACGCAGAGCGCCGTCAATATATGTGCCGTCAAACGGATTTACGGTTTTTTCGTCATAGTTTTTGCAAAATTCATTATTGTAAATTACGTTGGTTTCGGCGCTGATTTTAAGCCTTTTGGTCTTGCCCGCGGAATCGGCATAGCTGATATAATTTCCGTCAAGACCGTAAAGGTCGTCACGCGGAATATTTACAATATCGTTCTGCCTTAACTCATAATAAATTATTTCGTATTCGCCGTGAGCGTCCTCTTTAAAATAAACATCGGTATCATAGCCGACGTAATTTCTCAAAGAATCACATTCCGCCGAAAGATTAAAAATTTCGTCACCTATTCTTACCGTGCCGTACTTCACCGTTCCGCTGCCGCTTATATCCGCCAGGCTGCTCGACACTATTACGTCCGATACGGTTTTTATTCTGAAATAATATTCAAGAAACGGTTCTTTTTCAACCCAATTATAGCTTTTGTTCGGGTCATACGTCGATTTTTCAAGCACATTCACGCTTACCGCCGCTTTAAGGGAATAGGCAAGCGTATTATAGGTCACAAATGAGTTGATGTCTCCGGGCATTTTCGGAGCAATTCCCAAAGAGGAGGCGGTTGAAATATAGCCGTAGGGATAACCGCCGCCAATCTCCGCACGTTCCGAATAACCGAGCAGCGCGGTCATAACTTTAAGCATAGCCGCATAGGTGACATTTTCATCGGGCGCAAATTCGGTGTCGCTTACTCCGCCCATTATGCCGCGTTCTATCGCCGGAAGAATTTTTTGCGAACGCGTTATATCAATATCCGAAAAATTTCCGCTATCTTCCGCCGATGATGTATTCTCGCCGTGCATTATAATGTCCGAAACAATCGACGCAAGCTCATATCTTGTTATAAGACTGCCGCCGTCTGTGTCCGTTCCGATAAGACCGATATTCTGCGCAAATTCAAAATTTGCGTCGGTGTTTTTTTCTTCGGATGCATATGAGCAGGGAACGGTCAGCGCACATATGCACAAAAGTGATAATATGGTTTTTAAACATTGTATTTTTCTCATTCGCTGCCTCCCGAGTTAATCATACCGAAAATCATTTTTGCCGCCTCCGCACGCGTCAGCTTGCCGTGCGGCTCAAACATATTGCCGTCCCTGCCCGAAATAATACCGCTGCCGCGCAGAGCGTATACCGCAGCTTTCGCATAATCGCTTATGCCGTCATCATCGGCAAAGGGGTTGTCTGCTGTGTTTTCTTCATTGTACGGCAGAGCACGGTATATAATTGCCGCCGCCTGTTCACGGGTAATCGGCGCATCCGCTCCGAATTCATCATCGGAAACACCGTTTATAATTCCGTTTTCGTATGCCGCGGCAACATATTCGGCGCACCATGTTCCGTCAACGTCCTTAAACGGAAGCGGTTTCTGCGCCTTTTCAAGCTTAAGCGCTCCGCAGATAAGCTTTGTAAATTCGGCTCTCGTTACCGGTGAGGACGGCTCAAACGTGTTGTTGCCATATCCGCTGATAATTCCTTTATCATACAGCGGAATGATGTATTCGTATGCCCAGTGCGTATCGCTCACATCGGAAAATACATTTTTTTCGGCGCTGTCGTAATAATCCTTTCCGGTGTCGGAAATCGGCTGTGCCGTAACTTTGCCGGATTTTGTTCCGCCCGATGAAGAACCGCCGCCGCCCCCTCCGGCAGACGGTTTTGAAAGCAGAGAATTATAGAATACGGCAAGCTCCGTAAGGTTTTTTGCCGAAGAGCTTAACAGCTTTGAATATACGGCGTCCGAGGCGGAACGCGAGAAATCGAAGCCAGCGTTCTCGTATATGCTTTTGTATTTTTTTAAATACGAGGGAATATGTCCGTATCCGCGCATGGAATAATTTTTTATCACATGATATGCGGTAAGCTTTTCAAATTCCCTTAAAAAATCGTCCGCGCTGTAATATGTATTGTTAAGCAGGTCGCTGTTAAACGCATTTCTGCCGCTGACATTCAGCGATTCGAGATAATCGGTATACGCTGCCGTGGCGGTTAAATCCAGTATGTCGGCGCTGTTTATAAAGCCGTCCGTGAATACGCAGTCCGAAAGCCTGTCATTATACCCTGCAAGAACAAGGCATTGATTAAGCAGTTTATAAAATTTATCCGTGTCAACAGCAAATTTTTTGCTTTCCTGCAAGTCTTTTACATTTTTTATAACTGTTGTTATAGTTTTTTTATCCGCATTTATGTACAGCGGATGCTTGGCGAGACTGAAAATTTTTATAACCTCGTCAAGCAGCGTTTCGTCCGGTGAAGATGTGTTGTTAAGCTTTTCGATTACGCTTTCCTTAACCGTTATCGGATAAAATTCAAATTCCTCCGCTTCGGACATTACATCATCGGTTGTTACGTATACCGTATAAAGTCCGCCGCTTTCGGTGTTGATGTCAACATCAAACGAATAAGCATTGTCCGCTGCTGTCATGCTGCCCAGATACTGCACGCTCTGCTCGGTTTTCTCCAATGCGTCTGCGGAAGTGTAGCCGGGATTAAGCACAAGCAGCGTTATGCGCTGTCCGCTGTCCGCACTGCCGCTTATGCGGACTGTGCCGGAGGACGCGTCCGTAAGAGTTATTGCCGCCTCTGCCGGCAACTGCATCGCCATTATGCCGATAAGTGCGGCTGCTAATGTTTTTTTCACAAGGTTTCCCTCCTAATGCTTTTATCTGCTCAAATATCTGTCATAAGCCGCCTGTTCAAGCTCCACCGCTCTTTCAACGCCGAGAGTTTTTAACGTTTCAAAAAATTCGTCAAAATCGGAGATGGGACGTACACCCATTATCAGCTCGTTTGTGGTGTCGCTTACATATGTTTTTATATCGCTCATGATTTTTGTGTATTCGCTCATTTCCTCCGACGGCATCGAAAGCGGCGGCAGCAAATGCTTGTCGGCGTCGGTATCCGACCATTTTTCAAGCGCGTCATGCTGCTGCGGATAGATAAGCTGCTGCTTGTACGCGTCAAGGCTTGCATAGCCGGGGATACTGTATGTGGTGTGCGTGTAATCGGTAAGAACTTCCGAAATGGTACGTCCGTCGGGATTGTGCATAACAAAATCGGTGTATTTCGGCGCACCGTCAACCATTGTATAGGTCTTGCCCTCCGTGCCATAGTGCTGGAGCATATGTCCCTCATCGGTAAAGTTATAGTCGAGGAAACGCGCCGCAAGCTCCTTGTTCTTGCTGCTGCCGCTTATTACGCAGTCGTAAAATTCTCCCACGATATTTATTTTCTGTCCGAAAGCGGATTTCTGCCCTTTTTCAAGCACAGGATATTTTGCCGCGGCAACCTCAAACTTCGGATTGCTTGCCTTGCCGTTTGCCGTCCATGTTCCTATGCCGCTTGCATTGTAGCCATAGGTAGCTCCGACTTCGTTATTAAGCATTTTTGAATTCATTGTCGCTGCGTCAATCGAAATATAGTTCTGGTCAATAAGTCCCTCGCTGTACCATTGCGCAAGCGTTTCTATCGCCTTTTTGTAATTTTCGGTTGCGGGGCCGTATACGATTTTGCCGTTGTCAACGTACATTCCCTGCGTTGTGCCGTATGCGCCGAGAAACATTCCGTTTGCAAGGAATGTGGATTTGATTGACAAAAACGGCGAAACTCCCTTTGCCTGTTTGAATTTTGTAAGCATTGTGTGCCATTCGTCCATTGTTTCGGGTATTTCCAGACCCAGCTCATCGAGCCAATCCTTTCTTACGACAGGGCCGCAGTAAACTCTTTCCTCGTCCAGATCGCGCACGAACGGAAATACATAGTAATTACCGCCGTCCGTCTGCAAAAGCTTGTCAAGACCGTCAATCGTCTTGATGTACTTTGTCATGTTCGGAATAT
Organism: uncultured Clostridia bacterium; assembly: GCA_934476675.1. Classification (GTDB taxonomy): domain Bacteria; phylum Bacillota; class Clostridia; order UBA1381; family UBA1381; genus UBA4716. The sequence goes on from CAKSOE010000005.1 coordinate 96,217, forward strand.
ATCCCTCCATTGCTCCGTTAAGCTTTGTGATGTAGCCTTTGTCGATGAGATCGTCAATATCGTCCGATAAATTCATCCAGTCCCACGCGATGATGTCGGGCATTGAGCCGGACGCAAGCAGCAGATTGAATTTTGTTTCTTCCTGACCTGCCGGCGGATGAACAAATTCCACATTTATGCCTGTTCTCTTGTTTGCCTCCTGCGCATACTGCGTATCGGTAGCAGTCGTGACAAACTTTGATACAGCCGAATTAAGCCCAACCCAGAATGTAACCTTTTCGCCTTCCGTTTTAATCGGGTATGTAACCTCTCCGGCAGGGTATTTGTTTGCGGTGTTTTCCGCCTGCTTTTGCGCGCAGCCTGCCGCAGAAGCGGCAATAAGCGCCGCACACAGCAGCGTTAATGTGGTTTTTCGTGATTTTTTCATCTTGATCTGTCCTTTCTTTTATTTATAAAATTATTATTAACCCTTTACGGCTCCGGCAAGTGCGCCCTTTACAAAATATTTCTGCAAAAACGGATATGCGCACAGTATCGGCAGCGTTGATACTATTATAGAAGAATACTTGATTGTTTCGGAAACCATTTCCTTGTCCTCGCTGCTTGCGGAGGTTGTCATGGAGGCGGTGTCGTTGCTTATGAGTATTTCCCTTAACACAAGCTGTAACGGATAAAGCTTCCGGTCATCTATAAAGATTGACGCGTAAAACCATGAGTTCCATATCTGAACCGCATAATACAGCGCAATAACCGCCAAAGTAGGCTTCAAAAGCGGCAGACATATCTTAAACAATACCGTCATATGCCCTGCGCCGTCTATTGTTGCGGATTCGTTTATGCTTTCCGGCAGTCCGTCAAAGCCCGTGCGCATAAGAATAAGATTAAACGTATTGAGCGCCGTGGGCAAAATCATGGCAAAAATAGTATTTGTAAGATTAAGACCCTTGACTGTCAGATACATCGGTATAATTCCGCCGGAGAAGAACATACTCGATACTATAATCACCGTTATCGGCTTTTGCCACATAACCTTTTTTCTCGACATAAAATATCCGCCCAAGGTTGTAAGCAGCATACTGAGCGTCAGATGCAGCACAATTATAAGCAGCGTATTTTTGTAGCCTATTGCTATCATGGGGTATGACATAACGCTTTTGTAGGATTCCATGCTGAATCCCAGCGGATGCCACAGAAAATTTGTATTTTTTATTATCTGCGACGGCTCGCTCACCGACGCAAACAAAACGTACAGCATCGGGTATACGCATATAAGCATGGCAATAAAAAGTATCGCCGCGTTTATAAATCCCAAAAATGCTTCGCCTTTTGTTTCAAGCGCTTTTCTTTTCATAGCTGTTCTCCTTTTACCATAAGCTTGTTTCGCTCACCCGTCTCGAAATAAGGTTAGCGGCGATAACAAGCCCGAAGTTAATTATTGAATTGAAAAATCCCACTGCCGTGGCATAGCTCCAGTCGCGGTCGATAAGTCCGCGCTGATATGTATAAGTCGATATAACCTCCGCTGTCTGCTTTGTCAGAGAATTGTATAAGAGTATGATTTTTTCATATCCTACATTTAAAAGCTTTCCGACGGCAAGTATCAGCATAATTGTTATTGTGGGGAGCATTCCCGGCAGCGTTACGTGCCAGATCTGCTGCATTTTTCCGGCACCGTCTATTTTTGCCGCTTCGTACTGCTCCTGCTCAATCGCCGTGATTGCCGCGATGTATATAATCGAGTCCCAGCCGGCGGTCTGCCATATGTTGCTTATAACATATATCGGCACAAACAGGTTTTTGTCGTTAAGCATCGTTTTTGCCTCCGCACCCGTAAGATGCGATATAAAAATGCTTATTATACCTGTGTTGCTTGTGAAAGTTTTTATCATTCCGCACACAACCACAAGCGAAATAAAATGCGGAAGATACGTGACCGTCTGTACCAGACGTTTGTATTGATTGTTTTTTACTTCATTAATCATCACCGCAAGTATAATCGGAATGGGAAATCCGAAAACAAGAGTCGATAAGCTTATGATGATTGTGTTTTTCATAACGCGCCCGAAATAAATTCCGGTAAAAAACTCTTTGAAATATTTCAGTCCCACCCATTTACTTGCCATGATGTTCTGCATATACGACATATTCGGCCGCATATCAAAATCCTTGAACGATATTATAAGTCCGTATGCCGGAAAAATAAAAAACAAAACGTAATACAGCATGACGGGTAATATAATCAGATACAGTGTGCGGTTCATCTTCATATCCCGTTTCACCCTCACGCTGAATTTCAATTTTTTAATACCGGTTGCTTCTGCTGCCGGTTGTTTCATAATCATCAATTCCTTTCATAGTCAAAAATTTTTACAGAGAGCTCTTAGTGCATTTTTATTTTATATTAGCCGCACGCATTTGTAAATACACCTTTTTTTAATATATGTGCCGAAAAACAAAGGTTAGGGCATTATGCGGCTTTGTGCGGTATAAAGACCTTTGCTTTTTATGTGTAACCTTTGGTTTTTGCGTATATACATTTGACCTCCTGTGTGATATAATAAATTAAAACACAAGGTATTCGGAGAAGAATTATGCGAAAAAATTTTTTTGAAGGAAAGATTGACCGTCGGTGGTTCAATGATTACATATACATTATATTTACCGCGATAATTATAGCGGTCGTTTCATACGGAATAAGCATCAGAGTGCTGTATGGCGAGGTGGAAACCTCTACGGAGTTTTCGGCAAAGCAGCTCGGAAGCACCTGCGATAATATTTTCGGCGAGGTTTCCGGCTCGATGTGGAATTGTTCAAATAACAGCGAAATAAAAAAATATTCCGAACTCACAAAGCAGTCCAATGAGTCCGTAATTATGGCGCGCGATATTTCGCGTATGTTCGGAAACGAGATAGGCTATTCGGAATGTATAGAAAGTTTTTGGATTTACTGCGGCGCATCCAATACGATTATAACTCCTCAGGGCGCGGTGAATATAAATACGTTTTATAATGCGTCGATTGCGGAAAATGCGGATATATCGTATCAGGATTTTATTTCGGTTATAACAACCGATACAAAATTCCGTTTTGTTCCGCTCGGAAACAGCAACTGGTATCTCATTGTAAACAGAAGCTTCTGCACAAAGCAAAGAGGATTTACCGACACCACCTTTGTGGGAGTGGTGCGCAAGGACTACATTACAGGTTCTTTTGAGGAAATTGCTCATACTTACGATCTGGACGTTATCAGATACAGCAAGGAGGGCTTCGGCGGCTTTATATATCAGAACAAGCTGACCGACCAGCTTATTAAGGCAGTTCCGGAGGAGGAGCTGTTAAACAGAAAAACGCTCAAAATAGGCAGAAAAACGTATAAGTGCATTAATGTGCGCTCCGAATTTGACGATTTCAGCTATATTGTGCTGATTCCTATGTCAAATTTACAGCTCAGAATCATTCCGGTGCTTGCAATGGAAATAATAAGTATTCTGATTATGCTTGTCGTGTGCGTTTATATGTCGTTTAAGTTCATACACAGAAACTACACTCCGATAAAAGCCATAATGAACGATTACGGCAATCTTATAGATAAAAAGCCCGGCAGCACCGAGCTTGACACAATAACCGAAATGCTTTCGTCAATCACGAAAAACTATAAAAACCTTGACAAAAAATATCATCTGTCGATTAATGTGTTAAAAAACAGCTTTTTAAACGACCTTGTTGACGGAAAAATATCCGATAAGGAGATTTTCGATATTCTTTCGGCAAAATACAAAATGCGGATTATAGGCGATAAATTCGCTATGATTGTCATAAGCGTTGAGGATAAGGGCATATTCCATGACGATGATCAGCATTTGCAGCTGGTGTTTTCAAACATCATGGAGGAACTTATAAATACCGGAGGTTACAGCGGATTTTTGTTTGAGCATACGAATTATTACGCCTGTCTTGTAAATGCGGGTGAGGATTTTGTGACGGTCGACGATATACGCAACGAATTGTATGCCGTATGCGTTAATGCGCGGCAGATTATTTCGGAAAATTTTGAAATTAAATACACATTTTCGATAAGCGATATATACGATTCGTTTGTTAATATCAGAACTGCGTTTCTTGATGCAATGTCCGTAATTGATTATAATATGCTCAACAGCACATCGCATATATTCAAAAGCGAATTTGAGAACAATACCGTTCTCGGCAGCAGTGAGGTGTATTCGCCCGATTTAATCATGGCAGCGATAAAAACCGCGGATTCCGCAAAGCTCGAAAACATTCTGCGCCATAACGTAAATACGATAATAAACAGCAGCAATGTGCAGTTTTATGCAAAGAAGTGTATGCTTATCAGTATTCCGGTGTCGATATATAATTTTGTGTCGGCAATCGACAAAAATCCCGTAAGATTTACGGAGGAATTTGAAAATACAATGAAAAACATACACTCCGAGGAAAATCTTATGGTGTGCCGTGATGAAATTTACAAGCTCGGAAAATCAGCCTGTGAATTTGTAAGGGTATATAATGAGAAAAACAAGTCCATTACCGACAAGACGGATTTGTTTATCGAGGAGCATTATAACGATGCGAATCTTAGCGTGGCATATATTGCGGATAATCTGAAGCTTCATTCGGTGTATCTTTCCACAGCATACAAAAAGAAAGCCGGAATAAGCATACCGCAGAAAATAACGCAGATCCGCATGAAGCACGCCGCAGCGCTTTTGCAGAGCGGTAAATACAATATTCACACAGTTTCGGAAATGGTAGGCTATTCAAACGACCGAACATTTTCAAAAAACTTTAAAGAAACATACGGTGTCAGCCCCTCCCAATTCAGGTAATCCTCTAACGTGAAAAATACGCGGCGCATCTCACCTGTTTTCAGGGCTCGGAGTATATACATACGCCGTCGCCCTTCAAACAGGCAATCTGCTTGCGTCTTTTCCACGTTAGCACATTAGGTTTACGTTGTGATTTATGTTGTGATTTATGTTATAACTTATTTTGGGCTTCCTCCATGGGGAAGGCTTTAAAATTCAAAATTTCAAGTTATCCACTCTTTTCAAATTTTGAATTTTATATATATTATAATTTATGCCGCAATATAGCGGCGGAATGGAGATAAAAATGGAAAGATTGAAAAAAACGGGAAAACTGGAGTACAAAAAAAGTGCGGATATTAAAAAGTCACGTATCGGAATAGGCTTTGAAAAGCTTGACCGCGATGTGTTTGATCCGACAAAAGCCTACGACAAGCTTGCGGCTGTCGGTATAAAATATGTCAGACTGCAATCCGGCTGGGCAAAAACCGAAAAACAAAAGGGAGTATATGATTTTGCATGGCTTGATGAAATCGTGGATAATCTCATAAGCCGCGGCTTTATTCCGTGGATATGTCTTTGCTACGGCAATGCGCTCTATAATGAGGAGGCAAAGGAATCCTTCGGCGCTGTCGGCTATCCGCCGATTTATACGGAGGAAGCGAAAAAGGCATGGGACAATTATGTCACGGCTTTGGTGACGCGGTACAGGGACAAAGTCGGAATTTATGAAGTCTGGAACGAACCGGACGGCGTGGAATGTTATTGCTGGAAACACGGAACAAACGCAAAGGATTTGGGTGAGTTTACGATGGCAACGTCAAAGGCGATACGCAAAGCAAATCCCGATGCAAAGATTATAGGCGGAGTTATTTGTGTTCATTCGCTGACGTTTTTAAGCGATGCGTTTAAAACGGGAATGGCGGATTACATAGACGCGGTGAGTTTTCATGAATACACCCATGACGAAACACATCTTTTCGGGCGTGTTTCATCTCTGCGCGGACTTTGCGATATGTATAACCCGAATATAAAGCTTGTGCAAGGCGAATCGGGTTCACAATCGCGCAGCGATGGTGCCGGCGCGCTTGCCGGAGGTGCGTGGACGGAGCGCAGACAGGCAAAACAGCTGTTAAGACATACCGTTGCCGACCTCATGACGGAGGTGGTATTTACTTCGTATTTTTCGTGCATGGACATGATAGAAGCGCTCAACGGAACGATAGGGGACAAGGCAAGTTATCTCGATTACGGGTATTTCGGCGTGCTTCGTGCCGATTTTGATGAAAACGGATATTCTACCGGCGAATATTCCGAAAAACCGTCTTATTATGCGCTCGGAAATTTATGCGCAATTTTCACGGGAGAATATGAGGTAAAGCCTGTGCCGATAATGTTAATGAAGAAACCGTCACCGCGTATTTTCGGCACTGACGATACGGAAAATATAACAAGTGCGGGATTTGTCAGAAAGGACGGCAGCTGTGCGTTTGCCTACTGGAAAAGCACAAATCTCATGACGAACGAATACGAATCAACCGTTTCGATACATTATGCGGATATAAAGGGAGCAGTGCGTCTGATTGACCCGTATGACGGTTCGGTGTATGAAATACCGGAAAGCATGACGGAGCGTGAGGGTACGTCAGCGGTTACTTTTAACAATCTTCCGCTGAAAGACTATCCGCTGATACTTACCTTTGGAGAGTTTGTAGAAGAATAAGCAGTGTACATATTCCATCATAAAAACAGAGCATATTGAAACAGTAAATCAATATGCTCTGTTTTTTTTAAAGTTTAATTGTGACAGGCGGCACAATTATTTTTTGTGAGCCGTCCGAGAGAATATCCGCGCAAACCTTTGCGGACGCGGCGGCAACGCCGTAGGTGCATATATAATTTTTCACATTTTTCAGAACTTCGATGTCATACGGTGAATCCATTGCGGCAACAATAACTTTCTTTTTCAGACCAAGCAGACTGTTTGCCAACTCTGCCTGTTTTTCGTAAAGTATCGCATTGCAGGTGCCTATCACAACAGTATCAAAAGCTTTTGCGCGTTCCGTAATACTGCGGATTTCCTCATCGGTCGGCGAAAGCGCACTGTCGGGTATCGGATATACGGACTTTATGCCTGCCGTTGTTTACAGCCGCACATTTGAATTGTCCGGTGAACAGATGAAAAAGAGAATTATAATTCATTTCGGGGCAGTCGATTATAAATGTACGGTATATGTAAATTCGGCTGAGGTGTGCACGCATAGCGGCGGATATACTCCGTTTGAAGCGGATATTACCGATTTTGTAAACAGGGGAGAAAACACCGTGTTTGTATATGCGGAGGACGATTTGAGAAATTCGTTTCAATGTTCGGGAAAGCAAAGTATGCGTATGGAATCGTACGGCTCCAACTATACAAGAACGACAGGTATATGGCAAAGCGTATGGCTGGAATTTGTTCCGCAAAAACGCATATTATCCGCAAAATATTATACCGATCCGTTTTCGGGCGCAATAACGGTTATCGGAAAAACCGTCGGAAAAGGTGAAATATCGGTATATACATCGTTTGAAAATCAGCCGACAGGAGAAGAAACAAGTTTTAGTGACGGAACGTTTTGTATTGCAGTTAAGCTGTCGCGTAAGGAACTTTGGGAGGCAGGCTGCGGCAGACTGTATGATTTAAGGTTAAGCTTCGGAGAAGATACCGTTTACAGCTATTTCGGACTTCGCAGTGTTTCTGTTGAACAAAAGTCGTTTAATATTAACGGAAAAACGTGTTTTCAAAGGCTTGTTCTCGACCAGGGCTTTTATCCCGACGGAATATATACCGCTCCGGACGATGCGGCGCTTTTGAATGATATAAAAATATCCCTCGGATTGGGTTTTAACGGCGCAAGACTTCATCAAAAGGTGTTTGAACCGAGGTTTCTCTACCATTGCGACAGAATGGGATATATGGTGTGGGGCGAATACCCGAGCCGCGGCATAGATTATTCTGCCGAAAATACTCTTTCTGTGTTTATGAAGGAATGGTCAGAGGCGGTAGAAAGAGACTTTAATCATCCGTCGATAGTCTGCTGGTGTCCGCTGAACGAGACCTGGGAGTACGTGGAGAGAGAGCATCATAACGGATTGCTGTCGTCCGTATATCGGCTGACAAAGGGTATGGACGAAACAAGACCGTGTATTGACGCAAGCGGCAATTATCATGCGCTGACGGATATTTTTGATGTTCATGACTATGAACAGGATGCTGAAAAATTTGAAGAATATTACAGCAGAATAGATGAGGGGATTGTTCTGGATCTGGTTGCGCGGAATAAGCGCGGTTATCAGAAATACATGGGAGAGGCGCTGTTTATGAGTGAGTACGGCGGTATTCGCTGGATTAATGATGATGACAGCTGGGGTTACGGAAATGCGCCTAAGTCCGAAAAAGAATTTATAGAGAGGTATAAGGGGCTTACGGAGGTAATTTTGAAAAATCCGTATATGATAGGTTTTTGTTATACACAGCTTTATGATATAGAGCAGGAAAAAAACGGCTTGTATACATATGACAGAAAAGCAAAATTTGACCCCGAAATATTTAAGAAAATCAATACGGCAATTGAACGCTGATTATTTATGAAAAAAGAGCTGTAAATGAGCCGCCCGCCAAAATCTGATAATTGGAGGGCGGCTTATTTTTTCGCAGCTTTTACCTATATTCCGACAATGATTTTTTTGTTTTTATTCCGGTTTTATAGTACCGTTTTCCTTTTCAAATTTTCTTATTTCGGAGTTTATCAGATAAATTATTTCTCCGTTTATCGAACGTCCCTCATATTCCGATATATATTTCAGCTTATAGAGCAATTCCTCCGTACAGCGCAGACCGATATGTTTGTTCTTTTCTTTCATATTCTGCCTCCCTTTTTATTAATATTAACACAAATATTTTTTAAAAATGTGTTTATGTACTTGATTTAAGTACTATTTTGTTATATAATTAGTATATGTTAAGTATATGGAGGAAAATATGAATTTAGAAATTGAATTACTGGGCAACGCGTTATCGGAAGCAATAAAGCAATATCTATTAAATTCAAATATTAATTATGACGTAATTGCTGACACGGTTTCTATCAAAGTGTTATCTGAAATTCAGCAAATACTAAAAAACGATTGTATTTCCGATTTTGATGCAATAGAGCAAATAATTTGCGTATTTGAAAAATATAATTTAGATTTTGGCAGCAGACATGATTTTGGTTGATGAAATAATAAATATAGTTGCTAATTAAAATAATGTATTTAAGTCTATGGTTTAAATACATTATTTTTTTACGTATTAAGTATTTGTTTCGGTAACAATCCACAGTTATTTCCGTAATGCTTGACAAAATCGGTAATATGCGGTAAAATAAGTTAAATGCGAATGATTTGCATTTAGACGGAGGATTATTTTATGAAAAAATTACTCATACTTGATTCAAACAGTATAATAAACCGTGCATTTTACGGTATTCGTGCGCTGTCGGCGGCAGACGGCACTCCGACAAATGCCATATACGGTTTTTTGAATATTCTCACAAAGCTTATAAACGAGCAGCAGCCGGATTATCTGTGTGCCGCATTCGACTTGAAAGCGCCTACTTTCCGTCACAAAATGTATGACGGCTACAAGGCGCAGCGCAAGCCAATGCCCGACGAGCTTGCGGCGCAAATGCCGATTGCAAAAGATATTTTACGAGCGATGGGTGTGACGATTTTTGAAAAGGAAGGCTTTGAGGCGGACGATATAATCGGCACTGTTTCGCGTATATGCGGCGAAAACGACACCGAATGTTTTATCGCTACCGGCGACAAGGACGATTTGCAGCTTGCCGGAAACGGAACAAAGGTAATTCTTACCGTCACGCGCATGGGGCAGAACGAAACGACCGTCTATGACGAGAACGCAGTGCGTGAAAGATATCATGTTTCGCCGCACGAATTTATAGACGTAAAGGCGCTGATGGGCGACCCGTCCGATAATATCCCCGGGGTTAAGGGAATAGGCGAAAAAACGGCAATGAGTCTTGTTGAAAAATATCACAGCATAGAATATATTTATGACAATATAGACAGCATAGACGTAAAGGGCAAAATGCTTGAAAACCTCAAAAACGGCAGGGATATGGCGTTTTTGTCAAAACAGCTTGCCGAAATAGATACAAGCGTGCCTATGGAATTTGATATGGAGGAATGCGGCTTTGACGGCGGTTTTAAATCATCGCCGGAGCTTTACGGCATTTTAAAGCGTCTGGAGCTTAACAGCATAATCAAAAGACTTGCTCTCACGCCGTCGGACGAAAGCGAAATTCAGCCGGAAACCGATATATTCAAAGACGCCGTATGCACCGAAATCAACTCCGCAAAGGAACTTAAAGCTGCGCTTTCCTCTGCCGGAGACGAAATATCTCTCATACTTGATTTTTCGGGAGAAAGCCTTGCCGCTGCTGCGTTTGCGGCAGGCAATAACGCATATTTCACCGCGCCGTCGGTGACGGGCGCGGAGCTTTCGGAAACATTAAAGCCGTTTCTGGAAAATGAAGAAGTTAAAAAGAACGTATGCGATATAAAGGACTCGATTGTAAGGCTTTCGGGGATTACGGAGATAAACGGCATTGCCTTTGACGCGTCTGTTGCGGCATATCTGATAAACCCGTCACGCAAGGATTTTTCCGTAAATGCTCTTTGTGAGGATTTTCTCGGCGCAAGTGTTCCGGTGCGTGAGGAAAAGCAGCTTTCTTTGCTTGACGATGAACCGAACGAGGATAATAAATCGCTTGCTCTGCAAGCCGCCGCATTAAATGCGCTTACAAAAAAGCTTAAGGAAAAAATAAAGGAAAACAACCAGGAACAGCTCTATTATGAGGTAGAACTGCCGCTTATAAGCGTACTTGCGCATATGCAGATAAACGGTTTTATGGTGGATAAGTCGGAGCTTGAAAGCTTTTCCGCTATGCTCAGCGCAAAAATAGACGCACTGACAAAGGAAATATATTTTCTTGCCGATGAGGAATTTAATATAAATTCTCCGAAGCAGCTTGGTGTGGTTCTGTTTGAAAAGCTTGCTCTTAAACCTGCCAAAAAAACCAAAACAGGCTACTCAACAAATGCAGACGCTCTCGAAAAGCTTAAAGACAAACACCCGATTATAGGCTTTTTAATGCAGTACCGCCAGTATACAAAGCTTAAAAGCACCTATTGCGACGGTCTTGTGCCGCTTATAAACAGCGAAACGCACCGCATACATTCAAGCTTTAATCAGACCGTAACCGTTACGGGCAGAATAAGCTCCACAGAGCCTAATATGCAGAATATCCCGACGCGCACCGAGCTTGGGCGCGAGATAAGAAAGATGTTTGTCGCAAAGGACGGTTATACGCTTGTCGACGCAGACTATTCGCAGATTGAGCTGAGAGTGCTTGCACATATGGCGGACGACGAAACGATGATAAACGCTTTCAGAAACAATGAGGATATTCATGCCGTAACCGCATCACAGGTTTTGGGAATACCTCTTAATGAAATAACCAAGGAGCAGCGTTCGAGCGCAAAAGCGGTTAATTTTGGCATAGTTTACGGAATAGGCGAATTCAGCCTGTCGCAGGATCTGGGGATAAGCGTCAAGGAGGCAAAGGCATATATCGACAGCTATCTTGAAAAATATCACGGTGTGCGCAAGTATATGGAGCGCGTCAAAAAAGAGGCAAAAGGAAACGGTTATGTAACGACAATGATGAACAGAATACGCTATATTCCGGAGCTTAAATCTTCAAATTACAATGTACGCCAGTTCGGCGAGAGAGCCGCCATGAACACTCCCGTACAGGGCAGTGCGGCGGATATAATAAAGCTTGCGATGGTTCGTGTGGATAACAGGCTTATCAGCGAAAAAATGAAATCACGGCTGATTTTACAGGTGCACGACGAGCTTATTGTCGAAGCGCATAACGATGAAACGGAAAAAGTGAAAAAGATTCTTAAAGAAGAAATGGAAAACGCCGTACAGCTTAAAGTTCCGCTTATCGTGGATATGGCGGAGGGACACAGCTGGTACGAAACAAAATAATATTTTTCGATTACGATTTATGCCGTCATACGGCGGCGGAACGGAGGTTTTTTATGAAATTAAAAAAATTTATATTATTGCTTATGTCGGCGCTGATTTTAACCGCCTGCGGCAATGCGGGGCAAAGCCAAAAAAGCGATAAATTACAGGTTTATACCTCATTTTATGCGATGTATGACTTTGCAAAGCAAATAGGCGGCGATAAGGCGGACGTTTATTTGCTTTGTCCGGTAGGCTCCGAGCCGCACGATTTTGAGCCGAAAACCTCCGATATGGCAAAGCTTTCAAAGGCTGACGTTTTTATTTATAACGGAATGGGCATGGAATCATGGGCGGAAAAAACCGTACAAAGCCTTAAAACCGACACATTATCGGTGGTCGAAGCGTCGAAAAATATTCCGTATGTTACAGAAAACGAGGACGCGCACGTATGGCTTGACCCGGAAAATGCAATTTACGAAATGAAAAACATAAAGGACGCATTCTGCGCAAAGGATGCGTCAAATTCGGCATACTACGAAAGCCGTTACGAGGAATGTGAAAAGAAAGCGGATAAGCTCATTGATGACTACAAAGCTGCGTCAAAAGACTTTAAAAACAGAACGCTTATCACCTCTCATGCGGCATTTTCGTATTTGTGCGATGCGTTTAATATGTCGCAGCTGGCAATCGAGGGCAGTAACGGCGAAAGCGATCCGTCACCGGCAAAAATGGCGGAAATAATTGATTTCATCAAAACAAACGATATAAAATATATTTTCTACGAATCACTTGATTCTTCCAAAACCGTTGATTCGATTGCAAACGAAACAGGCGCGCAGACGCTGGCATTAAGCCCGTTTGAGGGCGATACTGACGGAAAGGACTACTTTACCGTTATGGAGGAAAATCTTGAAACCTTAAAGAAAGCGATGAACTGATATGAATGAAATTTTGTCGGTAAAAAATCTTACGTTTGACTACAACGGCACACCGGTGCTGAAAAAAGTTAATTTTACCCTGCAAAAGGGCGATTTTCTCGGAATAATCGGGCCGAACGGCGCAGGTAAATCCACACTTATAAAGCTTATACTTGGAATGCTGCCGTGCGAAAAAGGAGAAATAACCATATTCGGAAAAAGCTTTTCCGAGGTGCGCAGCAAGGTCGGATATGTGCCGCAGAAAGCCAATTCGTTTAATTCGTCCTTTCCTGCCACGGTCAGAGAGGTGGTTGCGGCAAATCTTTATCCGCAAATCGGGCTTTTTAAGCCTATCGGCAAAAAATATGACGGACTTATTCGCCAAACACTTGAAAAAGTAGGCATGGCGGAATACGAAAACCGGCTTATCGGCAAGCTGTCCGGTGGACAGCAGCAGCGTGTTTTTATAGCGCGCGCGCTTATTTCACAGCCGGAGCTGCTGCTCATGGACGAACCGACAGTCGGTGTAGACGCCCCGTCCGTAAGAGAAATAATGAACCTTATTTCCGATCTGAACTCACAGGGACTTACAATCGTTATGACAAACCATGACACACCGTTGCTTGTACAGCATTCGAGCAAGCTTTTGATTTTCTGCGAGCATGGGTATGAGGAATTTGTCAGCCGTGCGGACTTAACCATGGACGAAATTAACAGAATTTTTGCAGGAAAGAGAGAGCATCATCATGAATAATATGTTTTCATACGAATTTATGCAGCGCGCTTTTCTGGCGGCTGTGCTTATAGCATTCACCGCACCGTGCATAGGACTTAATATAGTCCTCAAAAGACTGAGTGCGGTGGGCGACGCAGCGTCACATTCCGCGCTTGCCGGAATAGCGTTCGGATTGCTTATCGGCATGAACCCGATTCTGGGTGCGGTTATTTTTTCCGCGGCGGCTGTGCTGTCCATAGAGGCGCTCAGAAAAAGCTTTAAAAAATATCCCGAAATAGCCACCGTTACGGTTATGTCTGCCGGAATAGGTCTTACGGCGATACTTTCGGGACTTATAAAGGACGGATCAAGCAATGTCAACAGCTTTCTGTTCGGGTCTATTGTTGCAATTTCGGATTTTGAGCTGTACTTAACGGTAGGTTTAAGCCTTGTCGTTGCGGTTGTGTCGCTCCTGCTTTACAAGGAACTGTTCTACATAACCTTTGACGAGGAGGCGGCAGGTCTTGCCGGACTGCCCGTAAAAACCGTAAATTTCGTGCTTATGCTTCTGACCGCGGTAACCGTCAGCGCCGCATCGAGAATCGTCGGCGCGCTTATGATTTCATCACTGCTTGTAATCCCCTCGGCGGCGGCTATGATGCTTTCAAAAAGCTATAAGCAGACGCTTATTATTTCTGTGATTTTTGCCGAAATTTTCACGATAACGGGACTTGTACTGTCGTTTTATCTTGACCTGCGCCCGGGCGGAACAATCGTTCTTACGGGCGTGGTAATTCTGATTATTACCGCGGCTCTGACGCAAAGGAGGCGGCTGTGATGGGAAACGCCGATATTACCGGTCTGCTTTCGGGATATGGCATGAAATGCACGCGGCAGCGCGTGGACGTAATGCGGACACTGGTAAATTCCGATGCGCCGATGAGCGCCGAGATGATTTTTTCGCAGCTTAAAAATGTGTCGCTTTCCACCGTGTACCGCATACTGGAACGTTTTACGGCAGACGGCATCGTTACACGGTGCGTGTTTAACGGCAGCTCCGAGATATATTATGAGCCGTCGTCGGTAAAGCACAGACACTACACCGTCTGTCTCGGCTGCCATGAGGTGAGATATATAGACACCTGTCCGGTGCATGATACAGCAATAAATAATTTTACCGTTACCGGTCACAGGGTTGAGTTTTACGGCTACTGCGACAAATGCCTGAAAAAATCCGCCGCACCGTCTAAGCCTTGATTATTTCCCATGCCTTCACAAGCCGTTCAACCGTCCATGCCGCATTCGCCGGTGAGGTTGACGGCAGGCATACGGCGGCTTTGCCGACGGTGTTTTTTGTATATTTATTGTAGTATTTTTCGGCGGTTTTTCCGTTGACAAAAATATGCTTAATGTCTGCCTTTTTGAAGATTTCCGATAAATCGTTCGGAACAACATTTTTTATCGAGCTGTCGGAGCTGCCTTTTATTTCGCATGAGGCAATAACGTCCCACAGCGCTATTTTGTTTGATAACAGAAATTTTTTCTTTTCATCAATTGTTTTGGGTACGGGAGCGCCGAATATCTGCGATGTGACTTTCCAAAATCTATTCTGCGGATGACCGTAGAAAAACATTGCCTCGCGCGATTTTACGGAGGGAAAGCTGCCTAAAATCAGTATTTGGGAATTTTCATCATACAGTGGCGGAAACGGGTGTACTATCATTAATATCATTCCTTTCAGAACTATTTTATCACAAAAGCGACATAAAATAAATATTTTGCGCAAAAAAGTTATACCTTTTTACGATTGCCTTTTTCACAGCGGTATGATAAAATGTATTCAAAGAAAGGATGATTCTAATGGGTAGATTTGACGGATATTTACTTTGCAGTGACCTTGACGGCACTCTTCTTGACGATGAAAAATGCATAAGCCGAGGCAACATAGAAGCAATAGAATATTTTAAAGCAGAAGGCGGAAAATTTACGTTCTGCACCGGACGTGTGGTGGACGGAGTGAGGTATGTACTTGAATATGTGCGTCCGAATGTGCCTATGATTTGCTTTAACGGCGCAGCGATTTACGATTTTGAAACGGAGAAGTATCTGCATACAAAGCCGCTGTGCAGTCTTGCGCCGGACGCTGTTTCATATATATATGATTTGCTGCCAAATGCGGCTATCGATGTCTGTACGGCATATGACAGCTTTTTCTGCCGTACCAACCGTATACTTGAACGCCACAAGACGCTTGAGCATTTAAAGGACAATTACGTTGATTTCAGAGATATAAAGGGCGAATGGATGAAAGTTATATTCATGACCGAACCGGAAGAACTGCATGAGGTCAGAGAAGCATTTGGAAACTACCCGCACACGGATAAATTTGACTTTGTTCAGTCCTGCGAAAACTACTATGAAATGCTCCCGAAAGCATCGGGCAAAGGCTATGGTCTTAAAGAATTGGTAAAGATACTCAATGCCGATATGTCAAAAACGATAGGAATAGGCGATAATTTCAATGATATTGACTTCGTCCGTACCGCCGGAATAGGCGCTGCCGTTAAAAATGCCGAAGATGAAGTGAAAAAAGTCGCGGATATAGTTGTTGATGCAGATAATAATTCCGACGCTTTGAAATCGCTTATAATGAGCCTGTAACAAGCATATATGTAAAAAAGCATCTCGCGGAAGATGCTTTTTTACTGCTATGTATAGGATAAAAGGGTAGAATGTAATTTCGTTCTACCCAGTTATTATATCATATGAAAACCGATATTTCAAGTACTTTTTATAAAAACGGTGTATTTTTCTTGAATCGGATTGATTTTTGAAATTAACAAACAACGGGTTGCTTGGATTTTTGCGCTGAACGAACAAACCGCACCCGACGGCGTATGTATATACCCCGAGAGGTGCGGTTTGTTCGTAGTTTTAAAGTTTTTTTATTCTTTTTTTGCTTTAAAATGGTCAGCACGAAAAGACAGTAACGGGTTGCTTGGATTTTTGCGCTGAACGGATAAACCGCACCCGACGGCGTATGTATATACCCCGAGAGGTGCGGTTTGTTCGTAGTTTTAAAGTTTTTTTATTCTTTTTTTGCTTTAAAATGGTCAGCACGAAAAGACAGTAACGGGTTGCTTGGATTTTTGCGCTGAACGGACAAACCGCACCCGACGGCGTACATATGTACTCCGAGAGGTGCGGTTTGTTCGTAATTTTAAAGATTTTTTTATTTTTTCGCTTTAAAATGGTCAGCACAAAAAGACAAGTAACCCAATTTAATAAACGCGGCGTGCGCCAATATACCTTGCCATATAATATCCGGAAGTAATATCCGAATACATTATGCTCTTTCCTGTTGACGGCGAATGAATCATCATTCCGTCACCCACGTACATACCTACGTGGCTTGCATAGCCGCCCGAACCGAAGAACACCAAATCGCCCGGTTCAAGCTCATCCTTTGACACCGCAACACCGTTGCGCATCTGGTCGTTTGCGACACGGTTTATAGAAATGCCGTTCTTTTTGCACACGTACTGCATAAATCCCGAACAGTCAAAACCGCTCGGCGTTGTGCCGCCCCATACATACGGAGTACCGAGATATTTTGCCGCCTCGTCAATCAGCGACTGCCCCTTGGGGTTTGACGCAACATATGTATTGGTTGCTTTATCCGATTTTGCCGCTTTGTAATAGAAGTCAACCGGCACGCTGTAGCACTCGCTGCCGTCCGGCAGAACCGCTCCCACGATAATCGAATAATCCTTGTTTGTTCTCATCCAGTCCGCATCGATAACTGTCGAGGTGGTATCTACATCCTCCCAGATTATCGCTTCACCGTAGCTGTCCTTTATAAGCACACGGTAAGATGATGCACCTATTGTCGGAGTCCATGAAACCTCAAAGGCTCCCTGTTCTATTTCCGAATTGTCCTCCGGCAAGGTAATTTCCGGAAGATTCATTGAGTAATCCTGATTTGCAAACGCTTCATATGAACGGTTAACGCTCGCGATTGCCTGTTCCCTTGTTGTTGCCTGACCCGGCTTGAAGCTGTATTCGTCAACGCCGTTCATAAGCGAATAGTTTAGCGCCGTAATTACCGATGCCTTAGCCCAGCTGCTTACTCCGCCGCCGTCGCTGAAGCTGTCGATTACATACGAGTCGCTTTCATCCGATAACGCAAAATTTGCTTCGCTCGCCGTAAGCGTGCTTACAAGCATTTTTGCCATTTCTTCTCTTGTTACAAGTCTGTCCGGCGTAAAGAAGCCGTTGTCTGTTCCCGAAACTATTCCGTAGCAGTATGCCTGAGAAACTGCAAGATTGTCCGTATCCTCAAACGGAGATACCTCCGGTACTATCAGCTCGCTGTCGTTTGAAAGTCTTTTGTAAAGATTCACAGCAAGCTCACAAAATTCCTGTCTGGTTATATTATCTTTCATATCCTGCGAAACAACAGAATACGAAACAAGTCCCGCTTCACTGGCTGACTGATACTCCGACACTGCCCATCCGCTCAGGTCAGCTGCCGCTGCTGATGAGGCTGCAAGCGCCGAGATCACCGGAACCGATAAGATAATCCTCTTTATTTTATTATTCAAGATGTTATTCTCTCCTTTTTATTCAAGCGGCAAATTTCCTTTTACGCGCCGCTTATAAAGACCGATACCCTATTTTTTCCCTTTTATTAATTTGTCATTTTAAATACGCCAATCAAGATACATCGCTTGTATTGTAACAGATAAGTTAAACAATGTCAAGAGTTTTGAGCAAAGTTTTTAAATTGTTTAAAAAGTTTTTAAAACTTTTTTAAAAATTTAGCAATCATACTGTTACTTTTTAGCAAGTTATATGAAATATTATCGAAATTTAAATGTAATGTTTTAAAATGTCATCTTGAATATTTTCCGATATGTGAAAAATATTGTATATCAAAACAGTAATGATTACTGTTTTATACATAGTGAAATGAAAATATTACAGACGCATAACCAAACGTTTACAAATGCGTTACATAGCGGCGTTTTTTTATAAAAAATACGCAAACCGCACGTTTTTTGCGTTCGGTTTGCGCTGATTTTTTACCTATATATAGTTGTATTGGAACGAGTTTCTACATATATATTGTAATTTCTACAATATAATCAAATACACGATTCCGGCAATAATCGAGGCAAATGTTCCGTAAAGTATTACAGGCCCGGCAATGGTGAATATCTGCGCTCCGACTCCCAAAACATATCCCTCCGTTTTGGATTCGAGCGCCGGCGCAACCACCGAATTTGCAAACCCCGTTATCGGAACAATCGTTCCCGCTCCGGCAAACTTCGCTATTTTCGGATAAATATCCAGTCCCGTCAGCAATGCGCTCAGAAAAATAAGCGTTATCGACACTGCCGTTGCCGCAATATCATCGCTCAATCCCGCCTTTTTGTACAGGTCAAGCAGCAGCTGACCAAAGCAGCAGATAAGTCCGCCTATAAGAAATGCAAAAATGCAATCCTTAAACAGCGTTGAGTTGGGCGTTTTTTGCTTAACGTACTCCTTATATTCATTATTTGTCATTTTATTCTTCATAGTTTATCCCTCTTTAATGTTTTTTTCGTTTTTATTTTTTGCCGTTATTGGAAAAATATACGGTATATCGCCGCAAATCGTGAAAAAATTATGAATAAAGGATAAAATTATGTAAATAAGGTTGAAATTTTATGCCATTAGAGATATAATAGGTAAGGTAATCGCAGATTTTCGATAATTCACAGAAAGGCTTAGTGTATATGTTCGGATATGTTACCGCTTGTAAAAAGCATATGTCACCCGAGGATTTTGAAACATTCAACGCATATTACTGCGGAGTCTGCAAGGCAACGGGACGTATTGCGTCACAGTGCGCACGGCTTGGGCTGAGCTATGACATTACCTTTCTTGCCATCGTTATTTCGTCCGTTATGCAGGATTACGGCGAAGTCGGTCACGGCGGCTGTATAGCGCATCCGTTTAAAGACAAGCCGCATATAATACAGTGCGGTGCGGTTGACTATGCCGCGGCTATGGGCGTTATTCTGATGTATTTAAAGC
Organism: uncultured Clostridia bacterium; assembly: GCA_934476675.1. Classification (GTDB taxonomy): domain Bacteria; phylum Bacillota; class Clostridia; order UBA1381; family UBA1381; genus UBA4716. Next base: position 115,846 of record CAKSOE010000005.1, read on the forward strand.
TTCGGGACGACGTAGCCGATGACAAAAGTCTCACGGCTCTGGTTTTGTCCTCCGTTCTGCACGGCGGTGTATCGCGCGCGCAAAAGGGTTATGAGGAGCAGTATTCAAAAATAACGGATTATCTGCACAGACTTAATGTTCTCGAAAACGAAAACTGCGGCGAAATTGACAAATGCGCCGATTGCTTTGCGAAAATTCTTCAAACGCTGTTTGCGCCGGATTTTATCACCGACAGCGAGCAGCGGCGGATTCTTTCATGGGTCGGCTACAACACGGGACGCTGGATTTATATTCTTGACGCATACAACGATATGATAAAGGATAGGAAATTTAAAAGATACAATCCGTTTCTGGCATCGATGCACGGCGATTTTGACGAATACAGAAAAAACATCGGAGAACAGCTTAACGTTTCTCTGACATTCACCTTAGAAAATATTGCTTCCGGTTTTGATTTACTTGACATCGGACGAAACAAAGCAATAATAGAAAATATAGTATATATAGGCATGAGAGCAAAGCAGGATTCGATTTTGTCGGAGTCCGGCAAAGCCGAAGGGAGTTAATGATCTGAATATGAACCCTTATGAAGTATTGGGCGTAAGTCCCGGCGCAGACGAAGAAACCATAAAAAAAGCGTATAGGGAGCTGGCGAAAAAATACCATCCCGACCGCTATATAAACAATCCCCTTGCCGATTTGGCGGCGGAAAAATTTAAGGAAATAAACAACGCCTACGATATGATTATGAAAGGCAGCGCACCGAAAAGCAATACAAGCGGCAGCGGCGGCGGTGATTATTACGGCACGGACGCTTTTGCGGCAGTCCGCAGCCTTATTAACGCAAACCGTACGGTCGAAGCGAAATCAAAACTTTCGGGACTTCCCAAAACTGCCGAATGGTACTATCTTTACGGAATTATATATATAAGAGAGGGTTGGTACGACAAAGGTTTGGAAAGCCTTAGGTATGCGTGCAGAATGGAACCGGAAAACGCAGAATACCGCGACACTCTTGAAAATATAACCGCACGGACGCATACGTACAGAACCGCACCTGTTTCGGGTACGGATTTCGGCGGCTGCTATGTATGTCCGTGCGACTGCTGCGGTATGCTTACCTGTATGAATTGCTGCTGCTGACAAAATAAACTGAAAGGAAAAACACAATGGAAGATAAAAAACAGCATATAACCTCAATAGGCGGTCAGGCGGTTATGGAGGGCGTAATGATGCGCGGCCCGTACAAAACCGTTGTTGCGGTCAGAAAGCCCGACGGCGAAATCGAAAAGAAAATAGATGAAAACGGTACAAAAACTCGAAACGCATTTTTTAAGCTGCCTGTCGTGAGAGGGTGCGTTAATTTTATAGACAGCCTTGTTATCGGCATGAGCGCTCTGATGTACAGCGCAAGCTTCATCGACCTTGAGGAGGAAGAGGAGGAAAGCAAGTTCGACAAATGGCTTACGGAAAAGCTCGGCGACAAAATGAAAGACGCCGTAATTTATTTTTCCGTATTTGTTTCGGTGATTTTCAGCGTCGGACTTTTTATGCTTTTGCCGGCGTTTCTCACAAAGGGCGTGGAGATGATAGGACAAAAATTCTCCGCCTTGCAGCCGCTTGTGCAGACTCACACGTTCACAAGCATTTTTGAGGGTATTATCCGAATGGCGATTTTCCTCGGATATATGGCGCTTGTTTCCAAAATGAAAGAAATCCGCCGCGTGTTTGAATACCACGGTGCGGAGCATAAAACAATCGCCTGCTATGAAGCCGGCGAGGAGCTGACGGTCGAAAACGTGAGAAAGCATACACGGTTTCACCCCAGATGCGGGACAAGCTTTCTTTTGTTCGTTATGATAATCAGTATACTGATTTTTGCGCTGCTGCCGAGATTTGATAACTTTTCGGGCATTGCAAGCATTTTATTAAGACTTGTAACACGTCTTGCTCTGATGCCTGTGGTTGCCGGACTTTCCTATGAGGTCATAAAATGGGCGGGCCGCAGTACATCTAAGGTTGTAGGTGTTCTTTCAAAGCCGGGTTTATGGCTGCAAAGGCTTACCACCAACGAACCGGACGATTCGCAGATTGAGGTTGCGATTGAGTCAATTAAGCCGTGTATTCCCGAAAACAAAGAGGACGATAAATGGTAATACGCGCTCTTATTTCAAAAATCGCAGCAGAACTTGACGAAAACGCCGTATTTGAGGCGCGGCAGATAGTGATGCGCGCGGCGGATATGACAAATACCGACATGGTTCTGCGTATTAATGAGCAGCTTACGCCGCAGCAGGAAAGCATGGCTCTCGAAATGGCACGGCGGCGCGTTTTAGGAGAACCGCTCCAATATATTCTTGGTTTTGCCGAGTTCATGGGACTTCGCTTTGAGGTGAACAGAAACGTACTTATTCCGCGCGCCGACACCGAAACACTTGTTGAAACGGTACTTAACGAAAAAAGCGGCGGTATTTCGGCGCTTGATATAGGCACAGGCTCCGGATGTGTGGGTATAAGTATAGCTCATTTTAACAAAAATGCACGTGTGACGCTGCTTGATATAAGCAGCGCCGCGCTTGATACGGCAAAGAAAAACGCAAAAAACAACTGCGTTAACTGCGATTTTATAAATATGGATATTTTATCCGGCTGTCCGCATGGGCAGTACGATGTTATCGTTTCAAATCCGCCGTATATCCGTCCCGAGGTGATTGACACCTTACAGACGGAGGTTAAGGATTTCGAGCCGTACACCGCACTTTGCGGCGGTGAGGACGGACTCGTGTTTTATCGGCGTATTGTTGAAATCGCACCGCATATTCTTAACAGAAACGGTCTGCTTGCCTTTGAAATCGGCTACGACCAGGGAGAGGACGCAGTAAGTCTTATGCGTGGCTTTGACAATGTTCGCGTTATAAAGGATTTATGCGGAAACGACAGAGTTGTCACGGGGGTTTTGAAATAATGCGGCCGCTGTGAAAAAAAGGAGGATAAATTTTTGGGTTATTTATTTTTGGCGCTTGCGCTGCTTTCCGGCTCTACAAAGGGCTATTGCGGCAAAAAAACAAGCGGATATGTGTCAGAATACAAGGACGCAATGTTTACAAATTTTATCAGAATGGTTTTGTGCATACTGATAGGTTTTGTGATTTTGCTTATTCAGGGAAATATCGGACTTTTGAGGGTAAGCCGCGGACTGGTTCTTATTACCATGCTTTCCGGCGTGACAACCTCTGTGTTTGTCGTTAGCTGGCTCGTGTCGGTAAAAAAGGGCGCATATATGATGCTCGATGTGTTTCTGATGCTGGGGGTTATGGTTCCGCTTTTGCTGTCAAGCTTTATATTCGGCGAAAAAATACGTCTTAATCAATGGATAGGACTTGCAATACTTCTCATTGCCGTAATTATTATGTGTTCCTACAACAATCAGATTAAGGAAAAAATGAGTATTTCTTCGCTTGTGCTGCTTATCATCTGCGGTCTGGCAAACGGACTGACCGATTTTTCGCAAAAGCTTTTTACAAAAACAATTCCTGACGGAAATGCGGCGGTATTTAATTTTTATACTTATATATTCTCCGCGGCGGTGCTGCTTGTGTTCTACATAGGCGCTAAAATCAAGGACGATTCGTCAGGTTCCGCAATGACGGTTTTCCGGCAGGTAGGCGTTTACATAGCGATTATGTCGGTCTGCCTTTTTGCAAACTCGTTCTTTAAAACAAAGGCTGCGGCATTCCTCGATTCGGCAACGCTTTATCCTTTAAACCAGGGGTCGTCTCTTATACTTTCTTCGTTTATGTCGAGAATATTCTTTAAGGAACGCCTTACCGCAAAATGTATTACCGGACTGGCAATCGCATTTGCCGGACTGCTCATTATTAATTTGCTGTAATTTTTTTCGACAGTACGCTATATTATAATAATGAAAACCGATGTCGGAGGGGAATATGGAAAAAGAATTTACGTGCTGTTTTACCGGACACAGGATTATTCCGGAAAACAGGGAGGATCAGATACGCTGTGTTTTGAGAATACATATAAAAAATCTTATCGAGGACAAGGGTGTGACGGATTTTATTGCGGGCGGTGCGCTCGGATTTGATACCATTGCAGCCGAAACCGTTATTGATTTAAAAAAAGATTATCCGTTTATAAAGCTGCACTTGTATCTCCCGTGCTTTGACCAGAGTGCAAAATGGAGCATGACTGACAGGTACAAATGGCGGATGATGATGGCAAAGGTTGATGATTATGCTTATATTACCGAAAGCAAGTACACTCCCGACTGTATGCAAAAGCGCAATCGCAGAATGGTAGATGATTCGTGCTACTGCATAGCCTACTGCGTGAAACAGAACAGCGGAACGGGGACTACCGTACGCCATGCCGAATTAACAGGTACGGTGGTGTACAACATTGCCGAAATTATATATGAATAAGGGGATGTAAAAAAAGTCCAGTCCGTTCCGAAACATTTTTTCCTATCCCCTTAAAAGGAAAGGAGCTGTTAAAAAATACTTTTTTAACAGCTTTTTTTTCAGGTAAGTGAAACAAGTATTTCTCTAAGTTCATCTTCGCTTATACCGTAAGTGAAGACGCTTATTGATATGCCGTTATTTATCATATAACATTCATACCCTTTTTCCTCTTGAATTATTACCGTTTTTACACCGCATATATCGCTCGTTTCGTATTCCGTACCGTCGATATATCCGCTCACATTTGCCGTATCCTTTGTGGTAACGGCGGTTACGCTCCTTAAATCATTGCCTGTATAGGCATAGATTTTTCCGTCGTACGAAAGCGAGCCGTCCTCATTCGCCGTAAAAACGTTTTTTTCATCGCCGCTGTATGTAAAATCCTCCGGCAGTACAATCTTTTTCATTAAATCGTACCCAAGATATTCGGCATACTGCTTGTTGTCCCACTCTATACTGTGATATTCCTCTGCGATGTCTGCGGCATATTTTGAAGCTGATGCACCGCCGCTTGCCGCACCGCCTCCGCCCGCCGCCGAACTGCTTACGGAATACTCCGTATCGTCCGTTCGTCCGCTCATGACCGGCGCGGCCTTCACGGCTTTTGGCACATTGATTTTCAATGATGCCGTTTTCGTATTCTCCTGTTTCTGCTTGGCGACAGTTTCCTGTGCCTGCGCAGAATAGGATTCAAATATTATCGGCTCGGAAACACTGTCGTTTTCAAAGCTGTAAGACGGCAGCCCGGAGACTGCGTTATTCTCAGCCGGTTTCGGTGTAGAAGTAACCGCCTGCGGCGCCGTTGTTGCTTTTGCGGCAGGAGCGGCTGTTGTCTTGGGAGCTGTGCTCGTCTTAGGTGTTGACTTCGCTTTCGGCGCGGTACTTGCCTTTGGCGTTGGTTTTGCCTTCGGCGCGGTACTCGCCTTCGGAGTCTGAGGAGAGCTTGTTTTCGGTACTGCACTCGTTTTCGGCACAGGCGTTGAAGCTTCGGGGGTATGAGGCTTGCCGGACTCTGTTCCGCCATGTCTGCCGAAAAGTCCGCTGTCGCCTGTGCTCTGTGTTACGGTGTGTTCTTCTATAACTCCGCTGTTGTCTCTGTCAAGCATTTTGGGAAGCGTAAATGCCGTAACCGAAACAACCACCACCGCTGCCGCCGCAACAGAATAATACTTTGCAAGGTTTCTGCGCTTTTTCACACTTTTTTGCCGCAAAACCTGCTCTATAAGCTTTTCGTCCGCATGAATACTGTCGTTGGCGGCTTTAAAATTCTCCTTAAACAAAATTCTCCCCTCCTTTCAGCTTTTTTCTTAACAGTTCACGTCCTCTGTGAAGCTGCGATTTGACCGTTCCCTCGCTTACGGCGAGGCTTACGGCAATTTCCCTGACGGTCATTTCTTCATAATAGTACAAATATATAACTGTCCGATATTTTTTCGGAAGCTCCGCAACGGCAAAGTATGCGTCGCTTTGCTCCTGCGTTTCAAACGAAATTTCTTCCGAAAGGGGCACGGTCTTTTTGAACCATGAATTGGAGAATATATTTTTTGAACAGTTTATGGTAACACGTATCAGCCACGCCTTGCGGTGCTCCTCGCTCTCAAATACCTTTTTTGATTGCAGATACCGCAAAAAAACCTCCTGAACAACCTCATCGGCATATTCCTTGGCTTTCGTCTGCGAAAGTGCGAGCCTGTATACCATATCTATATATTTATGTACAATTTCTTCGGATGAAACATCAGCGCTGACTGTTTCACTTACCATCATTCTCCCCCTCTCATATATAATACCTTTTAAGACGGCATTTGGTTGCATTAATTTTAAATTTTTTTAAATACTTTTATCTTTAATCGCCCGGCGCATCTCATTTGCCTCGAATTTCGATATTTGCTTTACGCTCAAAAGCGCATTAAGAAGCCGTACCGACGACCCGTCAAAATATTCGTTCAAAAGTTCCGACAGCTCCGCAAGCTGAACCGTTTTCTCCGCAAGCCTCGGCACGCACGTGTAATTCGGCTCGACGCGTTCTATATATCCCTTTTCTATGCACTTTTTTATGACGGTGTATGTGGTGTTTCTGTTCCAGCCGAAGCTTTCCGCCGCAATTTTTGCAATTTTCCCCGCCGGTATCGCTCCGTTTTTCCACAATATATCCATTACCCGTTTTTCCGATACATAAAGATACATTATCCGTTCCTTTCCGACTATTGTTATAGTTAGTTTATTATATCATATTTTGTATTATTTTGCAATATCGGATTTCTTATATATTACACAATTTACACGAGCTTACCAAGGCATAAAAGTGTTTGTTTTTGCGGTTGATTTATTTTGGGGGTTGTGATATAATATATTAAATTTAACAATACACACAAAGTGCCGCCCATGCCGCACGCAAAGGTATGGGAGGTGAAAAGGGAATCGGGTGTAAATCCCGGACGATGAACAATCGCTGTGTGCTTACAAAGGTTTTTATTCTCATAGGCGAAAGCCGGTCATTGGGAAACTGAGAAGGCTGGGTATAAAAACGAAGTAGAAGTGAAGTCAGAAGACCTGCTTTGATGTTGTCTCCTAAGTTGTATGCAAAATAATTGTAAAATGCAGACTTTACAGCATAAGCCTATAATATTGGAGATAATAGCTTTGACGTGCTTGAAAACTTGTTTTTAAGGACTTATTCTTTGTGTGGAAATTGGTGATATAACACGGGGAAGTTCCGCTGTTGCCGGACGCCTTGCAAGGCGGCTGAAATACCGCGGCTTTTTTTACCGCAAAGGAGGGGTCAAAAAATTAATGTATTTTAAAACAGATACGAAAGGAAAAACAAGGAAAATGAAATCACGATTTTTTAAAGGAATATCATTGTTACTGACAACGGCAATTTTATCTGCCGGCATAACAATTCCGTCTTTCGCGGAAGAAATTTCGGTATATGAAATATCAACGCCGGAGGAGCTTGCACAGTTGGGCGGAAAGGATATAAAGGGAAAGATTGAACTTTTGTCCGACATTGATATGTCAAATGTTGAAACAGAACCGATAAAATCTCTTGAAGGAGATTTTGCCGGAAACGGTTATATAATTTCAAATCTTACCATTTCCGATATATCAAATGCCGCACTGATTGCAAACCTTGACGGAACAGTATCCGATGTTATAGTGGAAAATCCCGACATCACGCTTACAAGCATGAGCGGACAGAGCGCCGCAGCTATTGCCGGAAATGTATCGGACGAAAGTGAAGCAGCATTTACAAATTGTGCGGTAATCGGCGGCGCCATTGTTGACCAAAAGGGCGGAAGCTCAACGGCGGCGGGGGCGCTGGTCGGCAATGTAACCAACAGTACCGTGAAAATTGACGGATGTTTCAGTACGGCAGCTGTTACGGGAAATTATTATGCCGGCGGACTTATCGGTAAAATTTACGCCAAATCCGCACAAATTACAAATTCCGCCGTATTGGGAGATGTAACGTCAAAATCTTCATACAGCGGCAAAACGGGCGGATTTATCGGACTTATAAACGGAAGCAGTAATACTATCGGATTTGAAAATTGTTATTTTGCCGGAAAGGTTACGGGAAGATATAAATACGGTTTTGCGGCTTCAAGTTCATACGCACACCCTGCAATAAGCGTTCAAAAATGCTATTATGACGGCGAAAAAAACAAAGGAAGCAGCGCCTATTCTCCTTTTGAGTGTTTCTCGTCGGATTCAGACGGAGCTCCCGAAAAAATAGAAAAAACCGAGGATTTTGCCTCACTTGATATGGGTGAGAAATTCTTGCAGAAGGAGGGTTATCCTTACCCTGCATGGTATGTAAATATGGGAGGGGACAAAAAGCTTTCTTTGACGGTAATTCCGCAGGATGCGCTTGTTACCCTTACCGATGAACAGGGTGCGGAATGTACCCTTGACGGAAACGACGGAACATATTCGGCAACTCTTGCCTGCGGAAGATATTCTCTTAATGTTGTTCCGAACGAGGGAGACGAAGAACATTCTCCCCAAAATATTACGGTTAATATGGGCAGAGTGGATAAAAACCTAAGGGTTGAACTGACTGCCAAGACCTATGAATTAACCTTTGACATTGCTCCGGAAACCGCAGAAGCAGTTTTATACAGAGGTACCGATGCATCGGGAGAAAAGCTCCTTGCGGAAAACGGAAAATATATCCTTACAAAGGGCGAATACTATTATGAAGTATCCGATTTCGGATATAAGACCAAATCGGGCGCTTTATCATTGTCCGAAGATAAAACAGAAACGGTTGTTCTTGAAAAAAGCGAAAGACATGAGCTTACTTTCCGTGTATACCCCACCTCCTCCGACGCAGCAATAACCTTGACGCGTGCTGACGGTGACAAAAGAGAAATGCAGGGAGAAAACGGAGTATATTTACTGCCCGAAGGCTCGTATGATTATAAAATTACAGCCGAGGGATATAAGACCAAAAACGGAACACTGTTAATACCCGGAACTGATAATATAACCGTAACGCTTGTTTCGGGAAACAGCTGGGACGGAACTCTTTCCGAAAAGCTTGATGGAAGCGGAACGGAAGAAGATCCGTACAAAATCAAATCGGGAAACGATTTGGCATTTGCGGCGCAAAAGGTTAACGACAGCGCCGAAAACTACGCTTCGGCAAGCTATGTTTTGGAAGATGACGTAGATTTGGGATATATGACATGGACGCCGATAGGAAAAACCTCCGTTGCGGCATTTAAAGGAAGCTTTGACGGAAACGGTCACAAAATAAGCGGAATGAACGTATCCGATAAGGATAACAGCGTATATGCATATTACGGACTTTTCGGCTGTCTTGATGATGCGGAAGTAAAAAATCTTACGGTTGAGGGCGAAATATATTGCGGCGAAACATCAGGCTATGCAGGCGGAATTGCCGGCAGCGCTGTTGGAAACACAACGGTTGAAAATTGCGCAAATGCCGCATTGATTTCGGCAAAAGCGGGAGTGTCTGTCGGAGGAATTGTCGGTAAATGCAGAAAGAGCAGCGATATAGGCTACGGCAATGACGACAATACCGTTAAATTTATCAATTGCGTCAATAAAGGCGTAATTTTCATGTCCGGCGAAGACAAGAGCATATCAAGCGAAGGAACAGCCGGAGGAATTGTCGGATTCAGCAAAAATTGTGTTCAGTTTGAAAATTGTGCGAATTTTGCCGATGTTACCGGCGCAAACATTGCTGCAGGTATCTGCGGTGACCCCGGTTCATCACAGGGAAATATGCACCCGTACTTTAAATCCTGCTATAATACCGGAAGCATCAGCGGCGTGCAGGGAGCATATGCAATTTACGGCAAAGACAGTATGTCACGCGCATTTGTGACAAATTGCTATTCGGTTTCGGCAAGCAATAAATATGTTATCCAAAAAACAGCTGAAGAAATGCAAACCGATTCGTTTAAGGAATTGATCGATAACGGCCAGAATGTATGGCAAAGAGATGATGCCGTAAATTCGGGTTATCCGTATCCGTTTGGAGTAAACATACCCGAAAACGATTCAAAGCTGACAGAGGAAACACAAAAATATAAAGATATACTTACGATTTCATCCGATGCGGAAGTAGGAGATTGTTTCGGATTTATAAAGGACGGAATGACTGCGGACAGTGACATTGCGGTCAGCTGCGTTCAGACAGACAAGGAAAGCTATCTTACCCGCCTCGGAAACGGCGCCGTAAAGCTTAAAAAGAAAAATGACAGCGGCGCTGCGGTTGTCGAAAACGTCACCCTTCTGTTTGTCGGAAACGGCGGAATGATGAGACGTGATGTAACGGTTATTATTAATCCGGAAAAATCATCAAGAGCAGCTTTGGTTGATAACATTGCACGTTTGTATGCGTCAAAAGCTCTTCCGGACGAATGGGTAGTATTTGATATGGCAGCGTATAATGCCATGAAAAATACCGGGGATATGCCGAAAATATCCGAGGATGCAAAGCAGAATTATATAAATGTTGCAATTGACGGATTGAATAAAAGCTATACTTTGCCTAATGACAGAGCAAAAGCGGAAATAATTATGGGAGCAATCGGAGTTGATACAACAAAACTATATCCCGTAAACTCAAATACCCCCATAAACAATGCGGCTCTTTTGAAAAATGAAAACTTCGGAGCGGATTATACCGCTGCGGTATGGGCGCTTTTGGCAGATATGCAGGGCAATGTAAGCTTTACAAAAGCTCAAATTGAAAATCTTGTAGATATTTTGATAAGAAATCAAAAAGAAGACGGTTTGTTCAGTTATACTTACGGACTTAACACATTCGCCGATCCTGATACAACCGGAACGGCTTTGGCGGCAATTGCAAGATTTTACCTTTCGGAAAATGATTCTTACGGAATAAAAACAAAAGTAAAAAGCTTTGCGGATAAGGCGGTTGACGGACTTTCCGCAGCATTGGGAGAGAACGGCTCTTACGGAAATATAAATTCCGACGCAATGGTAATAACAGGATTGCTGGCATTGGGTATAGATCCGTCTTCCGACAGCCGATTTATCAAAAACGGATGTGCGCTTGCCGATGCGCCGATGCTTTATGTAAACAGTGCAAAAAATGGTTTTGTAAGCGCATATATGTCAGGCAGCGCCGGAGAAAAATATTCCGCAATGGCAACAGAACAAGGTTTCAGGGGCATTACGGCGCTTGAAGCATTCGAAAAAAACGGAAAAAATGCGTATAACATATATGCGTTCAATACTGCACCGCAAGATGGCGAACCCATAAAAAAGACTCCGGTACGTGCCACGGGAACGGGAAGTGTTGAACTGCCGCAGGAGCCTTCGGAATCGGCGGATAAAATAAGTGTAAATCTTGATATTAAAGCATTGAACAATTCTTGGTACAGCGGTACGGCAGAGGTAAAGGAGGGCTCAACGGTTTATCAGCTTTTGAAAAAGGCTGCCGAAGCGAATAATATTGAAGTAGCAGGACTTGAAAAAGGTTATGTGAGGTCTATGAGCTATAACGGACAAACTTTCTCGGAGTTTGATAAAGGTAAATCGAGCGGCTGGCTATACTATGTAAACGGCGAACTTCCGTTGGTCGGAATTACCGATTATGTGCTTAGCGACGGCGACAAGGTTGAATTTCTGTATACTGCGGATTATAAACAGGAACAGGGCGGCAGCTTATCCGGCGGCAAGAAAGGTACGTCTGCCGGCGGAAATTCGTCCAAGGATGATTCAAATACGACAGAGCCGCCTGCAAATACCGTATGGGAAAACATATACAGGGATGTTTCAAAAGACGCATGGTACTATAATGCCGTTGAATATGTGTGCAAAAACAATCTTTTTAAGGGTGTGAGCGACACTGAATTTGCCCCCGATGAAAACATGACAAGAGCAATGCTTGTAACCGTACTTTATCGTATGGAAAATGCCGAAAACACTTCGGATAAATCAAAATTCACCGACGTTCCCGACGGAGAATGGTACACAGACGCCGTTAATTATGCGGCGGCAAACGGAATTGTCACCGGTATAAGCGACACCGAATTTGCCCCGAACGCAAACGTTACGCGTGAGCAGACGGCGGCTATACTCTATCGCTATGCAAAAATGAAAGGCTATGATGTGAGCGGAGCTGCCGAGCTTTCGGTATTCAGTGACGCGGATACAATAAGCGATTGGGCGGTTGTTTCGTTCAAGTGGGCAAACAAAGCTGAGCTTATCAGCGGTGTAAGTGATACGGAGCTTTCTCCGAAATCAAACACCACGCGTGTACAGCTTGCCGCAATTCTTATGCGCTTTCTTGAAATGAACACAAAATAATATAACGTATATTAGGGGCTGTTAAAAAAGAGCGCAGAACGCATAAAACGCACCCGATGGCGTACGTGTGTACCGGTTGCATGGGCTATCAGCAGGCTGTTGCCTGCAGTCAGCCTCCGAGCGGTGCGTTTTATGTGTAGTTCAAGGGAAAAAAATAAATCGAAATCCGCATTTTTGCGGATTTCAACTTAAATTTATGTTTTATTTAAACAAATGATACCACTTTAATAACATTTGTGCTCTTGAACGGTCTGTGCCTTTTTAAACAGTCCCTATGCTGCGTTGGATTTGTGCCGCCGTCGGCGGCGGAATGGAGATTAACATGAAAAAATCAATATCCCTGTGTCTGATACTGAGTTTTATTATGAATATTCATGTGTTTGCCGCAGACAATACCGCGGTAAACACTACGGTCGGAAACGTCGGAATGTATCTGTATGAAACCGTTCCCAAGCCGCAGGCGGGTTCTGTCGGCGGCGAATGGGCGGTTATGGGCATGGCTCGCAGCGGACTGAATATTCCCGATGCATATTATGAAAACTATTACAAAACGGCGGAAAACTATGTAAAAGAGCATAATGGTATTCTTCATGATAAAAAATATACCGAATATTCAAGGTTAACGACGGCGCTTACCGCAATAGGCAAAGATCCGACCGATGTTTTGGGATTTAATCTCTTAACGCCGCTCGGCGATTATAAAAAGACCATACAGCAGGGCATTAACGGCTCAATATGGGCGCTTATTGCGCTTGACAGCGGCGGTTACAAAATGCCCGTAAACACAAACGCAGAGATTCAGGCAACACGAGAAATGTATATAAACTACATTCTTGAACACCGCACTCCGGACGGCGGCTGGGCGTTTTCCGGCAGCAGCGCAGATCCCGATATGACCGCAATGGCGTTGCAGGCGCTTGCAAAGTATCTGAATAATGACAGCGTGAAAGCGGCGGCGGACGGCGCGCTTAGGTGTATGTCGGAGCGGCAGAACGAAAACGGCGGTTTTTCCGTTCAGGGAACGGAAATCTCCGAAAGCTGTGCACAGATGCTTGTTGCGCTGTGCGAAATGGGCATTTCTTACGATGATGCGCGGTTTGTAAAAAACGGAAAAACCATGCTTGATAACCTTATGACATATTATGTGCCGCAAAAGGGATTTAAGCACACGATTGATTCGACCGAAAACCAAATGGCAACCGAGCAGTGCTTTTATGCGCTTGTTTCCGTAAAGCGCATGAATGACGGCGAAAACAGTCTGTACAGAATGAATGATGCAGTATTTGCCGCACCCGTAAGAAAAACGGAGATAAGCACCGATATAACCTTTGGCGATATACAAAATCATGCGTCAAAAACGAAAATCGAGGCTCTTTCACGCCGCGGTATCATAAACGGAAAATCCGAAAATCTTTTCGAGCCGGACAGTACAATGACAAGAGCCGAATTTGCCGCAATCACCGCAAGAGGGCTGGGACTTCCCCAAAAGGAGGTTTTGGCATTTAAGGACGTTACGTACGCGGACTGGTTTTACAATTATGTAAGCACCGCATATTTTTACGGTATTATAAACGGTGTGTCGGAAAACGAATTTAACCCAAACGGCACAATCACGCACGAAGAAGCTGCGGTGATGACGGCAAGAGCGGCAATGCTGTGCGGACTTGACACAAGCGTGACGGATGAAGTCAACGATTATAACGGCGCATCGGAATGGGCGCGTGATTCTCTTGCATTTTGTCTGCAAAGCGGAATTATTTCGGATAATCCTATGCCGCAGCAGGCGGTAACAAGAGCGGAAATTGCGGATATGCTTTACAATATGCTTTCAATTGCCGGACTTCTCTAAGGAGTGAATTTTCTGTGAAAAAATACAAAATAGCGTCATGCGTTTTTATTGTAATATTTTCGGTATTCGTTTTTGCGATCGGAAATATGCAAAACAGCGGCAACCAAGCGCCGCACTCAACGCAAACCGCAAGCACAGCCGATAAAAATATACCGTCAAAAGAGGAAATTGACGAAGCAAAAAAGGAAATCGAGGATATTCCCGTCAAAGGCGAAAACGAAGCCGCAACGGAGGAAAACAAGCCTCAAAAATCCAATTCCGCACCTATGACAGCCGCCGAGAAAATCTCCTTGGCGGAGAAAATGTCACAGCAGCACACCGATGAGGGAAATGCAGAGGAAAATACAAACGAGTACAATTTCAGCGACCCCGCCGAAGAACCGCAAAGCACGCCCGCATCGGGTAAGGAGCTTACCTGCACTCTATCGGTGCGATGCGATACGATTTTGGAAAACATCGCATGGCTTGATAAGGAAAAGAGGGATATTGTCCCAAAAGACGGTGTGATTTTTGCGGAGCAGACCGTAACGTTCCAAGACGGCGAAAGCGTGTTTGACCTGCTTCTGCGTGAAATGAAGAAGAATAAAATTCATATGGAATTTGAAAACACGCCCATCTGCAACAGCGCATATATTGAGGGAATTGCAAATTTATATGAGTTCGACTGCGGAGAGCTTTCCGGCTGGATGTACAAGGTTAACGGAGAGTTTTCGGATGACAGCTGTTCGCTTTATAAATTGAAAAACAACGACAAAGTAGAATGGGTATATACGTGCGATCTCGGCAATGACGTACGCTGACATGGAAGATCCGCGGCGCATCTCACCTCCTTTCAAGGCTCGGAGTATATACATACGCCGTCGCCTTTCAAGAAGGCAATCTGCTTGCGTCTTTTCCATGTTGCAGCTTGGGTGAAGATTAATGCAAAAACACGCTGTAACGCACTGCCTTTCAAGGCTCGGAGTATATACATACGCCGTCGCCTTTCAAGAAGGCAATCTGCTTGCGTCTTTTCCATGTTGCA
>CAKSOE010000006.1 GCA_934476675.1 uncultured Clostridia bacterium
TTTTTTGCTGCAATCGTAAAAAACAGACCGACACTTTTAATGCCAATCTGTTTTCAAAAAATCTTATCGGATTTTAAAGAAATTTTTATAACTTCTTAGAAAGCAGCGCTCTTTCATACCCTCTCGAATTATCGGAGGAGAGCAGATGAAATCCGCAGCTTTCGTAAAAATACATTAGCGGCTTGACGGTGCGGCAGGTGTGCAGAAGTATTTCTTCCACGTTTGCATCACGCATAATTCCGACAGCCGTATTTATAAGCACTTTTCCTATTCCGCTGTTGCTCTTATTGTTTCTTACGGCAAAACGCGTAAGATATGCCTTATTGTCCGGCGATACTTCAAGACGCACGCACCCTACTATGACATTCCGCTCAAAAGCAACAAGAACAAGCTTGTTTTCCACATCACTTTTTATATCCGCATATGTTTCCTCCAAGGCGGCAACGTGCTTTGCGCCGGAGCAGCTGCGGTACTTTGTGAACGCCTCTTTTGTAAGCTCCGCTATATCGTCAATATCGCTGAGTACGGCACGGCGTATACCAAAAAATATTTCCTCCACCGCAAATGCTCCTTTCCGAATTTTTTTAACCCATAAGTGTTGCCATAACGGCTTTCTGTGCGTGCAGACGGTTTTCTGCTTCGTCAAATATCACGCTCTGCGGCCCGTCTATAACGTCCTCGGTTACTTCAAAGCCTCTGTATGCCGGCAGACAGTGCATAAATACCGCGTCCGGCTTTGCTTTCTTAAACAATTCCGCATTAACCTGGTACGGAATAAAAATCTTCTGTCTTTCCGCTTTTTCGCTTTCCTGACCCATTGATACCCATGTGTCGGTGTAAACTATATCCGCGTCCTTGATTGCTTCGGCAGGGTCTTGTGTGAGAACAAGCTCTTTGCCGGCAGCCTTGAAGTCCGCCTTTGCATTTTCAACAACCTCCGCATCGCACTGATAGTCCTTCGGAGTACCGATTGCGCAGTTCATTCCTGCTTTTGCACATCCGTACATAAGCGAGTGCGCCATATTGTTGCCGTCGCCCACGTATGCAAGCTTTAACCCCTCAAGCTTGCCTTTATGCTCGTATGCGGTCATTAAATCCGCAAGTACCTGACACGGATGCAATAAATCCGTCAAAGCGTTTATAACCGGAATTGACGCTTCTTCGGCAAGCTCGATAACGTCCGAATGAGCGTAGGTTCTTATCATAATTCCGTCAAGATAGCGTTCAAGCACCTTTGCCGTATCGTGTATTGTTTCGCCGCGTCCGAGCTGTATGTCGTTTGACGATAAAAACAGCGGATAACCGCCCAGCTGCGTCATTCCGACTTCAAACGAAACCCTTGTACGAGTTGATGATTTAGTGAAAATCATTCCGAGAGTTTTTCCTTTTAATATCGGGTGAGGTGTTCCGCTTTTCTGCTCCTTTTTAAGCCTTATTCCGAGAGAAAGCAAATCCTCTACTTCTTTTGCGGTTAAATCGTGTAAGCTGATTAAATCTTTCATAATATTTGTTCCTTTCATATAATCAATTTCCTGCAAATGTGTAAATTCTGCGGCACCGTGGGGCGATGCCGCAGGCACACGGGTTAAGGGACCCTTGAAATTTGCAGTCAAATACTGCCTAAAACCATGTCCAGCTCGCTTATAAACAAGTTAATATCATTCTTTGAGATTATAAGCGGCGGTGCAAGACGTATTGTAACTCCTTTGCAAAGGCTTGTCAAAAATCCGTCTTGGAAAAGCTTTGTAAATACCTGTTTTGCGATTTTCGCATCAAGCTCTATTCCTATAAGAAGTCCGGCGCAGCGCACGTCTGTAATCTTATCGGGATATTTTGCCTTTAAATTATTAAGCTTTTCCTTGAAATATACGCCCATTTCATTGGCGTTTTTTATAAGATTTTCATTTTCCAAAATCTTGAATACGGAAAGCCCTGCCGCGGTTGCAAACGGATTTCCGCCAAAGGTTGTGCCGTGGTCGCCCGGCTCAAAGCCGGATGCCGCTTCGGCGCTTGCGCATACCGCTCCGATCGGTATACCTCCGCCCAATGCCTTTGCACAGGTGAAAATATCGGGATAAATTCCGTACATCTGATGTGCAAATAAATGTCCGGTACGTCCCATTCCGGTCTGAACCTCGTCAAATATCAGAAAAATCCCCTTGTCATCACAAAGCTTTCTTAATTTTCTTACATATTCCTCGTCCATCGGGTGAACACCGCTCTCGCCCTGGATAAGCTCTATCATAATCGCCGCGGTTTTGTCCGTAACCGCCTTTTCCATGGCTTCTATATTGTTCGGTTCTACCTGCTTAAAACCCGGGGTAAGCGGCTTGTACGGCTCCTGATAATGCGGCTGCCCCGTTGCGGCAACGGTTGCAAGCGTTCTTCCGTGGAACGAATGGTCAAGCGTGATGATTTCGCTTTTGTCAATTCCTTTTTTATAAAAATAAATTTTCGCAAGCTTTATTGCGCCCTCGTTCGCTTCTGCTCCGCTGTTGCAGAAAAACACCTTTTCCGCACAGGTTGATGAAACGATTTTTTCGGCAAGCTTTGCCTGGTTTTCTATGTAATAGAGGCTTGATGTGTGAATAACCTTGTCAAGCTGCGCCTTTAAATCGGCAATAAATATCGGGTGCTTATGCCCCAGAGCGTTTACCGCTATTCCGCCGAGAAAATCGTAATACGTTTTTCCGTCGTCGGATGTAAGCTTCATTCCGTTTCCCGATACAAAGCAAACCGGCAGTCTGTCACCGAATGTATTCATATAATATTTTTTATCTGATTCAATAATTTCGTCAAGCATTTTTAACTTCCTTTCCGATAACGTATATTATACATCTTTTTGAATAAATTTTCAATACTTCTTTAACATTTTCGTTGTAAAAACCAAAATATGCAGCATAGAACGCTGCATATTTGTGATTTGTAATGAATAATTATTCTGTTTTGACCGTAAATATACATAATATCATATATATTTGTCAACAGCGTCCTCATATTCGTCCTGTGACTGTGCGCCGACAAGTTTTTCCATAACCTCGCCGTTTTTGAAAATCAGAACTGTCGGGATTGATACAATACCGTATTTTACCGCAAGCTCTGCCTCCTCGTCAACGTTAACCTTGCCGACCTTGGCTTTGCCGCTGTATTCGCGCGCAAGCTCCTCGATTATGGGAGCAACCATTCTGCACGGGCCGCACCAGCTTGCCCAGAAATCCACAACAACGGGAATATCCGAATTGAGCACCTCATTCTCAAAACTTTCGTTTGTCAATGTTAATTCCATAGTTTTTTCACCTCCGAAATTTATCTGTTGTATATTTTTTGTGATTTTGCCGATTATTATTCATATGCGGGAACGCTGCTGTGAAGCATATTGCCTGCCGGAGCGGTGTAGAGCAGCTTTTCAACGAATCCCGTCTTGCTGTATGTGTATTGCTTTACAGACGTACCCGTACCCAAAACGGTATATACGGTTATGGCATATGCTCCGTCGGAGTTTTCGCCTATGTCGTAGTATATTCTGCCGTTAGAGACATTCTGATTTAACAGTATATAATAATCGTTTCCTATCTTAACTTCAAGCACCCATTTCTGCGAATCGTTCCATAATATTTCCCCGTTGTCGCTTTCGGCGGAGGTACTGAGTTTTATTGTGTCGCGCTCGCCGTCATTGTTAAGATCGCATTTGAAGGTGTCAACCTCCGACCATGTCTGCTCTATCGGTGATGATTCACTCTTTCCGATGTATTTTCCGGCATCGGGCGTTTCCTTGGGCGCGTCCGGCTGCGCCTGATTTAACGCAGGCAGCGCCTCGGGCGTTGACGTGGTCTGCTTGGGAATTGCCGAGCTGATGTTTGAAGAATGTTTTGTATAGCCGGCGTAAAATCCTCCGCCGCCTATTGCCGCTGCGCATATAATGCACAGAAATACTTTTAATACCCCGTTTGATTTCTTTGCCATCATTCCACCTCTTTATCTATATATTTATTATCGGTTATTTTGCATACCGCTCTGCCGTTGGTTAAGTCGGTAATTTCCGCAATGAGCCTTTCGGTACTGCACATCGGCGAACATATTTTAAACGTCACCGCACTGTCGTAGAGCGTGTCCTCGGTTATATATCCGTCCTCGGCGATTTTATGCTGAATCCTGCCGGAAAGGGTGTAGTCGGTTTTTACGGAAAGTATGTCGCATTTTTCGCGCATAATAATTCCCGATTTTTTTAACCCCTCGCTTGCGGAAGCTCCGTAAGCGTGAACCAGTCCGCCCGTTCCCAAAAGCGTTCCGCCGAAATACCGCGTCACTACCACTGCCGCATCCACAATATCCGCTTTTCTTATCGCGTCAAGTACGGGCATTCCTGCCGTACCGGACGGCTCGCCGTCGTCGGAATAACGGAATATATTGTTCGCGTCGATAACGTATGCGTAAACATTGTGCGTTGCGTCGGGGTACTTGGAGCGTATTTCCGCAAGAAATTCAAGCGCGGTGTTTTCGTCCGGCGCAGGCGTTACGTTTGTTATGAATTTGGATTTTTTCTCTATAATAAGATTTTCCGACGGTACGGCTACCGTCCTGTATCTGTCCTTATCAGACATCTGTATACTCCTTTATTCTTTCATACATTCGCGCATCTACCAGCATTTCCATAACCGTTCCGCTTTCGGAATATTCCTCGCTGATAACCTTTTCGCTTTCGTGCAGCTCGTTTACCAGTGCGCCCTCGCTGTAAGGAATTACCGCTCTTACGCGTACCTTTTTACCGGGTGCGGTATCGGCTATCGCTTCTATAAGCTTGTCGGTATTTTCTCCGCTTTTTGCGCTTATAAACACGTTTTTGTCATAATTGCTGCTGACTATCGGCGGAGCATCGAGCTTATCGCATTTATTGAATACGCCGATTACGGGTTTTCCCGATGCGCCTATTTCGTCAAGCACGCTTTCGACAATGCTTATCTGATTATCGCGTTCGGGATTGGACGCATCAATTACGTGTATCAGCAAGTCCGCAACTACGGCCTCTTCAAGCGTGGACTTGAATGCCTCTATAAGTTTGTGCGGCAGCTTGCGTATGAAGCCTACCGTGTCAACGAGCAGTATTTTTCGGTTATCGTCAAGTATTATCGCGCGTGAAGTGGGGTCAAGCGTAGCAAAAAGTTTATCCTCCGCAAACACGTCCGAATTGGTAAGCGTGTTTAAAAGCGTTGATTTGCCGGCATTTGTGTAGCCCACAAGCGCGGCGGTTATAATGCCGTCCTTTTCGCGCCGCTGACGTATCAGCGTGCGGTGTTTTTTCAGCTCCGCTATCTGTTCTTCAAGTGCGGATATTCTGCGGCGTATGTGGCGTCTGTCGCTTTCAAGTCTGCTTTCACCCGGGCCTCTTGTGCCGATTCCGGCGCCGGTACGGCTAAGCTCCGTTCCCAGTCCGCGCAGACGCGGCAGCCGGTATTTAAGCTGCGCAAGCTCCACCTGCAATTTACCCTCGCCGCTCTTTGCGCGCATTGCAAAAATGTCAAGTATAAGCATTGAACGGTCAAGTATTTTAACGCCGAGAAAATCCGATATGTTGCGGATTTGCACGGGCGACAGCTCATCGTCAAAAACAACCATATCCGCATCAAGCGTTTCGATTGCGGCTTTGATTTCTTCAAGCTTTCCCGTTCCCATGTATGTTGCCGCTTCAATGTCGGCTTTATTCTGCACAACCTCGCATACGGCTTCGCCGCCTGCCGTTTTAACAAGCTCGCTCAATTCCGCAATGGATTCTTCGGTTGTATCATGCAGCGCATCCCCCCTGCCGGTATGAACTCCGGCAAGTATTGCGCGTTCTTTCTTTTCTTCCGACTCAGTCATAATTTCCTCTTTATCCGATAATATTATTTCCACATATATTATACCAAACTTTAACCGTTTCGTACAGTAAATTTTGAAAAAAAAATAAATTTTTTTGAAAAATCTATTGTAAAATCACAAATTTATGGTATAATGGATAGGTATTAATATATTTTCAAAGAAACGGAGGTTTGGAAATGGATAAATTCTTTCTGGCGCTTCATCTGGTAGTGGCATGTATACTTATATTTGTAGTGCTTGCTCAGGAGGGCAAAGACCCCGGTATGAAGGGTATTCAGGGTGCGTCTTCCGATATGGGCGACTCCTTCTTCAAAAAAGCGGGCGGTACAACAAAGGAAGCTATGTTTATCAGACTGACAACGACAGTTGCAATTCTTTTCCTTGTTACGACTCTCGTATTGGTTGTGCTTACGGCTTCACCGTCATAATTTAAACAGGAATAAAAACCGCCCGTGTCCGCAAAAATCGGACATGGGTGTTTTTTTGCGTAAAATCGGCTTGAAAAGCTGCGTAATTTGTGATATTATAGCATTATATTTATGCGGAGGAAACGTAAATGATAAATGACGGTATAAAAAAAGCGGTTATCGCTATGAGCGGCGGCGTTGATTCGAGCGTTGCGGCGCTTTTGACGGCGGATATGGGGTTTGAGTGTATCGGCGCGACCATGAAGCTTTTTAATAATGACGATATAGGCGAGAAAAGGGAAAATTCCTGCTGTTCGCTTGAGGATGTGGAGGATGCGCGCAGTGTGGCGCACTCTCTCGGAATGAAATATTATGTGTTTAATTTTTCGGATTGTTTTCGTGAAAATGTAATAGATAGGTTTATAGACGCCTATGAAAACGGCAGAACGCCAAATCCCTGCATTGACTGCAACAGATATTTGAAGTTTGACAAATTGTATCAGAGAACGCGTGAAATAGGGTTTGATTATGTTGTTACGGGGCATTATGCGAGGATTGAGCATAACGGCGAAAGGTATATACTGAAAAAAGCGCTTGACGATACAAAGGATCAGAGCTATGTGCTGTACTCCATGACGCAGGAGCAGCTTGCGCATACGCTTTTTCCTCTGGGGGCGCTAAAAAAGACCGAGGTAAGGGAAATTGCCGAAAAACATGGTTTTATAAATGCAAAAAAGCATGACAGCCAGGACATATGCTTTGTGCAGACGGGCGGATATGCGGATTTTATACGCCAATATACCGGCAAAGACTATGCCGCGGGGGATTTCAAGGACACAGACGGAAACGTTATCGGACGGCATAAGGGCATTATTAATTATACGATCGGACAGCATAAGGGCTTGGGAATATCGACGGACGAGCCGCTGTATGTAAAAGAAATATGCGTGAAAGACAATACGGTAATTTTGTGTAAAAGCGAGGAGCTTTTTTCGAGAAAGCTCACAGCGAAAAATATAAATCTGATTTCGACCGACAGTATCGAAAAGCCTATGCGTGTAACTGCAAAGGTGCGCTACCGTCAGACGGAGCAGCCGGCGACGGTGGTTCAGACGGGTGAGGATACGCTTGAATTTGAGTTTGACGAACCGCAGCGCGCCGTAACAAAGGGTCAGGCGGTTGTGATTTATGATGGCGATACGGTTGTCGGCGGAGGAACAATACAATAAATTTCCATAAAAATAATTTTGTTTTGTTGTTATTCCAACATACTTTTTTGCTTTGATGTAATATACTGCAAGCATAACATCAATCAAAAAAACGGAGGAATTTATATATGGAAAATAAAATGTTTTGTTTTCAGTGCGAACAGACAGCAGGCTGTGCAGGCTGCATGGGCAAAGCCGGAGTATGCGGAAAAACAGCCGATGTCGCAAATTTGCAGGATGAGCTTACGGGTGCGCTTGTAGGGCTTGCCCGTGCGGCAGGCGGCGGAGCGCCGGACGAAAAAATCAGAAAGCTGATTACAAAAGGCTTATTCACAACAGTTACAAATGTAAATTTTAATGAGGAAAGCATCAAGCGTCTGATTGCCGAAGTGAGAGCGGAAAAGAGCAGGCTTGTTCCGCAGTGCGCTTTGTGCGCGTCACCCTGCGGCAATAACGACGAATATGATATGTCGGAAATCTGGAATGCCGATGAGGATATACGCAGTCTGAAATCTCTGATACTATTCGGCATAAGGGGCATGGCGGCATATGCGTACCATGCGGATTTGCTCGGATATACAAGTGATGAGGTGTCGGAGCTGTTTGTAAAGGCTCTTGCGGCAATCGGTGAAGATTGGGGTATGGAGCAGCTGCTGCCGATAGTGATGGAGGTCGGCAGAGTAAACCTTATCGGAATGGAAATGCTCGATAAGGCAAACACGGAAACCTACGGAACTCCCGAACCGACACAGGTTTCTCTTAAAGTGGAGAAAGGCCCGTTTATAGTTATATCGGGACACGATTTACTTGATTTAAAGCTGCTGCTCGAACAGACCGACGGCAAGGGCATAAATATCTATACGCACGGCGAAATGCTGCCGGCTCATGCCTATCCCGAATTAAAGAAATACAAGCATTTAAAGGGCAATTTCGGTACTGCATGGCAAAATCAGCAAAAGGAATTTGCGGATATTCCGGCGCCGGTATTGTTCACCACAAACTGTCTCATGCCGCCAAAGGCAAGCTATGCGGACAGAGTTTTCACAACAGAGGTTGTGTCATATCCCGAAATTGTTCATGTGGGTGAGAACCGCGATTTCACACCTGTTATAGAAAAGGCGCTGGAGCTTGGAGGATATAGTGAGGATAAGGAATTTTGCGGCATAAACGGCGGTAAAACCGTTATGACGGGCTTCGGTCACGGAGCGGTGCTCGGCGCTGCCGATAAGGTTATCGGTGCGGTAAAGAGCGGAGCAATCAGGCATTTCTTCCTTGTCGGCGGCTGCGACGGTGCAAAGCCGGGCAGAAATTATTATACGGAATTTGTTAAGCAAACTCCAAAGGACACCGTTATTCTTACGCTTGCCTGCGGAAAATACCGTTTCAACGATTTGGACTTGGGCGAAATTGAGGGTTTGCCGAGAATTATGGATATGGGTCAGTGCAATGACGCATACAGTGCGATTAAGGTTGCTGTGGCGCTTGCCGAAGCATTTGAATGCGGAGTAAACGAATTGCCGCTGTCAATGATACTGTCATGGTATGAACAGAAAGCAGTCTGCATATTGCTTACGCTTTTGCATCTGGGTATAAAGAATATCAAGCTTGGCCCGACGCTTCCGGCATTTATTTCACCGAATGTACTGAAATATCTTGCGGAAAGCTATAATATTGCACCGATTACAACACCGAAGGAGGATTTAAAACAAATCCTCGGATAAGAGATAAAAACCTTCTCCTGCCGCAGCAGGAGAAGGTTTTTATCTCTTGCGGTATTGTGACGGCAGACATCCGACGTTGCGGCAGAATACATCGCTGAAATAGCGCGTATCTTCATATCCGACGGCATTCGCCACCTCGTAAATTTTAAGCTGAGTATTTTTCAAAAGCTCTTTTGCCTTGTCTATTCTTACCGAAATCAGATAGTCCTTAAAATTGATTCCCGTTTCTTTGTAAAACAGCGTACTGATATAGTTCGGCGAAAGCTCTGCGACCTCTGACAAAATTTCAAGGGTAATCGTCTGCGCAATATTTTCAGAAACATATGCTTTAATCCGATTGACTATTCCGGCATTCTTTTGTTGCAGACATTCCTGTATGCGGTGCGATATATTAATTGAAAACAGCGTAATAATGTCGCACAGCGCAGATGATGACTGACAGTTGCCGAGTTTTTTTAAAAACTCGGGATTGACGATATTTGATGCAATCTCGGAGCTTGCCTTATACAGCGCCGACATCGCTGCGGAGGCAAAGCGTATGCAATGCTGACGTATTGCCGGCAGCGATATTCCCGAATTATCGAACAGCGAAAAAAGATTTTTCAAAAGCTCGCTTATCTGCTCATCGGTTCCGTGCGACAGCATAACGGAATACTGCTTCTGATAATTTTCGTAAGCGTCAAACAAATCGTCAACCAACAGCAAATCCCCGGCATAGATAATCTGCTTTTCGTCGTCGGGCAGCGCATAGAGCAGCGCATTTTCCGCCGAGGAACTGCATTGGGGCAGTTTTATAATGCTGTTAAAAACCTCGCTTATTGCAATAGTAAAGCCGCATTCCGCATTGTATGATAAAAAGTCATACAGTTTTTGCGAAATCTCCAATGCACAGGAAAGCGCTTTTTGATTATCCTTGTCAAATCTGAAAACAAGCGTAATAATGCTGTTATTTAAAAAAGGAATCGTTTGAGCGTCACAAAGGCTTGTCACGCTCAAAAGCTGTCTGAAAAGCAGATAGCTTTCAAATTGTTCCTCCGCAGAGGCGGTAATCGGCTGTAACTTTATAAGCATAACGCAGAATTGCCCGTCCGATACGGAGGTGCCGAGAAAATCAAAGCTGACGGAGGTGTCATGCGTTTTGTAAAATCCCGACAGCATATCAAAAAACCACGACTTCAAAAAGAATTTGCTCTCTTTGAGGTTATCATAAAACAATTCAAGCTTTTCCTCGTTTTTGCGCTCGTTTATAATGCTGTCGCGGATTTTTGAAATAAGTTCAAACAGCTCCGCCTTTTTTATCGGCTTTAAAACGTAATCCGTTACTTTGAGGTGCATTGCACGGTGAACATATTCAAATGTATTAAAACCTGTCAGAAACACGAATTTTGTGGACGGCAGCAGCGTAAGCGCCTGTTCGGCAAGCCAAAGGCCGTTTCGCTTTGGCATTTCTATATCCGATATAACGATGTCGGGGCGCAGCTGCTTGATTTTTTCAAGCGCTTCTTCGCCGCTTTGCGCCGAACCTACTATATCTATGTCATAATCCGACCATGGCAGAGAAACAAGTCCCGTCCTTATCAGTTCCTCGTCATCAACTATAAAAAGAGTTACATTCATTCAAAATACCTCTCTTTCAGCGTGGCGGTAACGTCAATTCCGCCGATTTCATTTTCTTCGTAATGCAGTCCGCATTCATTGCCGAAATACAGCTTAATACGCTGATTTACATTATGTATACCGTATTTTTCGATAGGCTCATCGGGCGAAAATTCCTTGTCAAGCAGCCTGTTCATCTTATCCACATCGCCGCCTTTGCCGTTGTCGCTGACGGTCAGATATACGTAGCCGTCCTTTTTTGTGCCGGTGATGGTAATCACACCCATGTACTCGAAATTGTCAAAGCCGTGCACGATGCAATTTTCCACCAGCGGCTGCAAGGTCAGCTTGGCAATCCGGCAGGGCAGAATGGATTCGTCAATGTCAAATTCGGTGTTGAGTTTGTCTTTAAAGCGTATTTTCTGTATTTCTATATAGCTTCGGATTTGGTACAGCTCATTTTCAAGCGTTGTAAATTCCTGCCCCTTATTCAGCGAATATCTGAAAAAACTTCCGAGAGCCGTAACAATGCTTGAAATATCCTCATAACCGTGCTGCTGCGCCATCCAGTTAACCGAGTCAAGCGTGTTGTAGAGAAAATGCGGATTTATCTGCGCCTGCAAGGCTTTAAGCTCCCATGTTTTCTGACGTTCAAAAAGGTCGTTTATGTCCGTCACGAGATTGTCAACCGTACTCATCATCGTATTGAACGACTTGTAAAGCTCGCCTATTTCATTGTTGTAGGGAACGTCGCAGCGGAACGAAACGTCCTTTTCAAAATGCTTCATTATTGAACAGAGGTTGTATATCGGCGTTGTAATCGAGCGCGAAAGCACCGCCATGAGCGCAAGCGACAGCAGAATACATACGATGGACGTAAGTATTATTATCATTCCCATAACGCCGCTCGATATGTTAAGCATTGACAGATTAAAAATGCCGACTATCGAAAAATCCGTGCCGTCAATTTCGGACTGACCGAGAATGTACCGCTGCCCGTCGTAAACTTCAAGCGCCGTGCGCTTTCCGGAATCGGAAAGAAAATTTAAGAGCGAGGGCGTGTTTTTAATAGAATTTAAGTGCGGCTTGTCGTACATATACACCGGCTGACGGTCGCTTACAAGCATAATATCTCCGGTATTGTTAAGCTGAATTTCGTTGATATTGTTAAGAAATGAAATAAGATTTATTCTGATTGCGGCAACTGCTGCCGGCTCCTTTGTGCGGAAGTCGTAGATAAGCCGTGACGCCTGAACATAGCCGTCCGTGCCGTTGGAGTGATAAATCGACCAGTATGTCTTGCCGGCGCCGTTTATTGTGCTGCTGTACCAGACATCGCTCTTTACGAGGCTGTCCGATACTATAATGCTGTCCGAATATATCGACGGGTAATCCGGTTTGTCTAT
Organism: uncultured Clostridia bacterium; assembly: GCA_934476675.1. Taxonomy (GTDB): domain Bacteria; phylum Bacillota; class Clostridia; order UBA1381; family UBA1381; genus UBA4716. Next base: position 12,195 of record CAKSOE010000006.1, read on the forward strand.
AAGATAAAGCTTTACGTCGGAAATACGTTTTTGCAGTATATCCGTCTTGTCAAGCTGTTCGCTTAAAATGTCAATGCTGTTTAAAACGTCTATATCACGGCTGGTTATGGTGGAGGTGATTTTCTGATTCATCTGTATGTTAAATAAAAGCGTATCAACATATTTTACCTGTTGTTCAAGATTTTTTGCGGTAAGCGTTATCACGTGGTCTACGTGATTCGCAAGCTGAGTGCGCATTATCGACTGAAACTGTGAATATATAACGGAGCAAAGCAAAACCGTGCACAGCATAATAACAAGCAGATACGAAAGCAGCAGCTTGCTTTTTATTGACAGATTACTGAAAAAATTCGGCTTTTGCATATCACACATAACCTTTCCTGCTTATAATTACATTTAAATTATAGCATAAACCGTTTTTTATTACAAGCAAGATTTGAAATTAGGAATTTTACAACACATTTTTGGAAATTTACCTCATTAAAAAATCAAAAAATTTGTGTTAATATATTAATATGAGATATAGCAGAAAGAGGGGAGTGAACAGGGAAATGTATAAAAAAGGCATTGCAATGCTTATTGCAGCGGCGGTGACGCTGCCGCTTTGCGGCTGCGATACGGCAAGGGAGGCGGCCGCGGATACAAGCATAACAACGCTTACGATGCTAAAACCCAAAGGCATGAAAGGCTTTTCGGAAATCAGCGACAAATACGAAAGAACCCATGCAAACGTACAGTTAAAACTCATTGACGTGACGGACAGCACGAATGAGGTCTATAAAATTTATGAAGCGTCGCTGACGGGCAGGGATTCGGATATTGACCTGCTGGTGATTGACGAAATATGGACGCAGGAGCTTGTGCACAGCGGATATTTGGAGCCTTTGAATTTTGAAACGGATAAATACGAGCCGTTATCGGAAAAGTTTTTCACCTCCGGCGGCAAAATGTATGCGCTGCCGTTTGCGCTTGACATAGGAGCGGTATTTTACAGAAAAGACAGAGTGCAAAAGGCGCCGCAGAGCATGGAGGATATTTTTAACGAGGGAGTTTTTCCCGTTTTTGAAAAAAAGCAGGACGAGGATTTGCTGTGTGCGGCGATAGAGCTTGGCAAAGACCTTGAAAGGGCGTATCCGTATTTTGCCGACAGCATCGGCGAAAACAGCGGCGACTTGAGAACAAAATTCAAAAACGGCGAAATAAACTATTACCGCGGCTGGAGCAAGGACTATGCGTATTTTAACGATTATGACTTTGAAATAGGCGGAAATGTGGGAGTTATGATCCCCAAAACACCTGTTGCCGGCGGGTACGGTATTGCGGTAAGCAGTTTTTCAAGAAATAAGCAGACGGCGTTTGAATTTCTCGAATATCTGTCAGATCCGTCAGACATACGTGAAATTTTAAAGCGTGCCGGGTACATACCGACGCAGAAAGAATACCTTACGGATGAAATGTTTGCGGACTATAACCCGTGTATGTACAAAATAGAAGAAACTCTCGGAAAAGCCGCAACACGTATAAGCGACAGGGAATACGTAAAAAAAGCATGGGAGCTTCAGGAGGAACTGTATAAAAGCATAAGCGAAAACACAGCGGCGCCGAAGCTTGATGATATTTATGAAGTAGAGTGAAATCACGGAAAGGAATGGTTTAAGTCTGAATAAAATCGCCCATAGTACTGCTTTTTGCTCGGGGCGGCACAAACGTACAGCACCGCTCGCTGCAAAGCAGCGCTCCGGACAATTTTCTTTCAGACTTTGGTTTTGTGCCTTACGGCACGGAAAGGAATGGTTATAAAAATGAAATTTTTGAAAGTTATCTCAATGACAGCCGCAGCGGCAATGCTTGCGGCAGCGGTTTCCGGCTGCGGAAACGGCGAAACGAAAAAGGAGGCTGCCGATAAGCTGCCGTCCGATATATATGAAATAAACTGGTATACGCAGGGCACGACGCAGAGCGACACGCCGTCGGTAGAAGCAAAAATCAACGAGTACTTAAAGGATAAAATAAACGCTACCGTCAAGCTGCATATTCTCGATTCAAGCCAGTATGCGCAAAAGGTAGGTACAATGATAAATGCCGGAGAATATTTCGATTTGGCATTCTGCGCAAGCTATCTTTTGGATTATAAAGCAAATGCGGTAAACGGTGCGTTTCTGGCGCTTGACGATATGCTTGACGAATATATGCCCAAAACGAAAGAACTGCTCGGCGAGGATTTTATCGACGCGGCGAAAATCAACGGAAAGCTCTATGCACTTCCGGTCAACAAGGAAAAAGCGGCACAGGCGGGCTGGCTTTACAGAAAAGATATTGCCGATAAGTACAATATAAATATGAACAGCATCAAAAGCTTTGACGAGCTTGAACCGTATCTGCTGCAAATCCAGGCAAACGAGCCGGACATGAAATATCCGATTGACTGGAAAACCGATAATACGCCGCTTGCGTTTATACAGTATGAGCTGCTGGCAGGACCGGCGGCGGTTATGTACGGAAAGTATGACGGCAAGGTAGTAAACTTCTACGAAACAGAGGAATATGAACAGGCGTGCAGAACTTCAAGAAAATTCTTTGAGGACGGACTCATCAAAAAGGATATTATGACATCTTCCGACTTCAAGCAGAGAATCCAGGAAGGAAAAACCTTCTGCTGCGCATATCCCTTAAAGCCCGGTAAGGCAAAGGAGATTTCAAAGGATTATAAATTTGAAATGTCACAGGCGGAGGTTACGCCGGTTATCGAGGATAACCAGGCGGCAACGGGCGCAATGCTTGCAATTTCAAGAACAAGCAAAAACCCCGAACGTACTGCAAGATTTCTGGAGCTGCTTAATAATGACGAGTATTTGTATAACCTGGTGCTTTACGGCATAGAGGGCAAGCATTATTCGCTTACGGAAAACGGACAGGTAAGGCTTATGCCGCAAAGCTCTTATACGCTTTCGGGTTCGGAGTGGATGTTCGGAAACGTATTTTTGGCAAAGCTTAAAGAGGGCGAAGACCCCAACAAAATGGAAAACCTAAAAGCATTTAACAATCAGGCGGAAAAACCGCTGTATTACGGCTTCAAGTTTGATTCGTCAAGCGTTGACCTCGAAGCGGCTGCCTGCAAGAAGGTAATCAGCCAGTATAACCGCCAGGCAGTACTCGGAGCGATGGATCCCGACACGGTTTTGCCGGAATTCAGAAGTAAGCTCAAGGAAGTCGGCGCGGACAAGGTTATCGCAGAGGCGCAGAAGCAGTATGACGCATTTCTGGCTGAAAAGAACAGAAAATAAGGAGATAAAAAATGCCTAAAAAGATATTTCTATGGTTAATTTCTTTATGTATATGCGGATCGTTCTTAAATCCCGGCGCAGTAAGCGCCGAGGAGAACGAAACGCTCTTTCGTGACAGCTTTGAAAGCTACGGAGTTGACGGCAGCGGAGTGGACGAAAACGGAAAAGCCGTAAACCCCGTTGCGGCGGAGGAGAGCGGCAGCGGCTGGTTTAACAGTGATGCCGCCTCAAAAAGAGGTGTTATAATTTTTGCCGAGGACAGCAACCATTATGTGTGTCTGTATAAGCAGAATAATATTCAAAAAACGGATATTGCGGCAAGGCTCGGCAAATCGGAGATTTACGGCAATAAGCAGTATACTTTCGGTATGCGCATAAATATCCGTGAATCCTACGGATATTATGCCGCTGCTGGCTGCAAATACGAAATTGCCGCAAAAAACAGCGCGTCCGATGACAGCGGTGCAGAGCTTGTGTCAATGCTGGTAAACAAGGATTCAGTAGCGCTGTCGATGGGCGGCAAGGTATGCGAAAACAGCATAGGCGATTTGAAATGGTATGAATTGAAAACGGTCATTTCGCTTGTCGGCGATAAAGCATATGTGAGCGCGTATATAAACGATAGTATCTGCGTGGATTTTAAACAGATGCAGTATTCCGCAGCGGAGATTGAAAATGCGATGAATTATCTAAGCGTTTCGGCAGATTTTACGGGTATGCTTGATACACGCAGCAAGCCGACTATGTGGCTTGACGATATTTTCCTTACGGCGGAAAAAATGCAGTCCGTACCGCTAACCGCGTCATACGTTCCGTCGGACGGCAGTATGGTGACCAACCCCGACGCGCCGCTTTATGTGCAGTTCAGTGAAGAAATCGCGCCTGTGCTCAGCGATGATATTTCAATAGATAACGGCGCAGAGATTAAAGACGCCGTGATGAATGAGGATAATACGGGCGTTTCCGTTTCGTTTTCATCGCTTACGGAGGGAAAAAGCTATAACGTAAAAATTCTTGCCGGACGTCCGAACAAGGATAAGCAGGAATATTTTTATCACTTTACATATACGGGCAATAAAGAGGTTTATGTATCGGATTGGTTTAATTCTTACGGAGTTGACGGCAGCGGTATTGACGAAAACGGAAAAACAATCAATCCTATAAGCGCCATGGAGGAATACGGAAAATGGTATAACAGAGAGGCGTCGTCAAAGCGCGGTGCAATTATACTCCAAAACGATGATAAAATACCCGGACTGAATTTCTTTTTGCAGTCGCAGAATAAGGTGATGCGCACACAGATGTCAACGCTTTTAAAAAGCGGCGGCAAAGAATTGGGCGAGCCGAAAGGCGTTTATGAAATAAACACAGGCTTTACCATTCCCTACGGGAGCGGTGATATTAAGTCGGTAGGTCTGCGTGATAAATGCTATGCGCAGATAGGGCTTTCGTCGGAGGACGGCAAAACCGCCGATATTTTAAAAATTGACTATAACAACGGAAAAAACCGCATTAAATTTTTTGACAGCGAAAAAACCGCCGATTTAAGCGAAAACAGAGAATACAATGTAAAAATCCGTATTTATCCGCAAAACGGAGCATATACGGCGGACGTTTATATAGGTGATGAGGAAAAGCTCTTAAACCGCGAACCGATACAGTTAGGACAGCTTGCAAAAATGAACAGGCTTACGGTTGATGTAAACGGATATGACAGCCCGAGTACGGTAAGAATGTTTATTTTAAATGGCATTGATTTCAAATGCAGCCTTACGCCAAAGCTTGTTTCGTGCAGTGCGGCATTTAAAAAAATCGCATTAAAGGATAATGTGATTACGGCGGAATTTGACACCGCCGCGCCGGAGGAGGCAGCGGCGTACAGCATTGACAACGGCGCGGTAATAGAAAGCGCAGAACGTGTCGGCGAGTGCGGCGTGCGTCTTACGGTAGGCGGACTTAAAAACGGTGAAAGCTATACGCTTGCGTTTGACGGAGTGAAAAATTCCGACGGCTACGGCTGTCTTGATACAGCGGTATTCGAGGTGGAAAAGAAAATCGAGGTATCCGGTGTGTCGCTTGACGGCGGAAAGCTTAAAAACGGCGATAACAAAGTAACGGCACAGCTTGAAAACACCACCGGCGAACAGCTCGGAGCGTCGCTTGTTATACTGGTATGCCGCGAAACGAACGGCGAATACAGAATAGAAAACGCAGTAATCGAAAGCAAGGAAAATATAGGCAGAAACGACAGCATAACCGCGTCTTTTTCGACAGACGGAACGCAGTTTGTCAAAGCGTTTTTGCTTGATTCGGCAGACGGTATGAAGCTGTTGTATGATGAGAAGATATACCGTTAGAGAAAGGTATTTTTATGATAAAGAAAATAACCGCATTTTTTTGCATAACAGCTATTGCGGCAATGCTTGCAGCGCCGGTGCGGAGTGCACCGGCGGCATACATTGACGCGGCAGGAACATATATAAGACTTTCAACCGCTCCGGTTTCGGCAGACGGCACGGTTTATTATCCGATTGGCGAAATATCGCAGAAGCTTGGCATGACAACGGAAAAAAGCGGCGGCAAGGTCAGCGTAAAGGTGAACGGTCACAGCATGGAATTTACTGCGCCGTGCGATACTGCCGAAGTGGATATGGTGACGGTTCCGGCAAAAAGTCCGTTTGTAAGAAATAACGACGTTATGGTCGGGGAAAGCTTTTTCACCGATTATATGAAGTATATCGGTTTCCCGTGTGAAATGCGTGAGGTTCTGACATTTACCTCCGTTTCGGAAATACTGCCCGAAACGGAAAAGGAAACGGAGGACGAATTTTATTCAAAGCTTGAAAAAGACGGCTGTCTGATAGAAGAAAATCAGCTGTTTTCGGCGTTAGTTATAGGCGCGGCGAATATGAAAACCGAACAGGTGAGCATAAGCGATTTGCCCGGCTATGATAAGGCAATGCGAGTAACGACGCTGCGCGAGCCGACAGCCGTATACGAGTGCCAGCTCAAAATGATACCGAAAGCGGATTTGCTCTCCGGCAGATTCGGACTTGTATCGTATTGGGCAAAGGCAGAGGAAATCTCGGACGAATCGGGTTATGCCTATGCCGGCCCGTGTTATGAGCAGAAAACGGGTGCGCATACAAAGGCAGGCTCGGCAAATCAGGAAATTGAACAGGGTGTCTGGAAAAAGCATTATATGCTTGTGTCGGCAAACGATTTGGATTATACAAAGGACGGTTCGCAGTTCAATATGCGTTTCGGCTACAAGCCGCAGACGGCGCTTATAGCAGGGCTTAGGGCAGAGCTTTTAAGTGCGGAGTATACAAAAGCAGATGTAACATATGCTAACGAATCCGCCGATACTTATTTCGGCAGAGAAGAAAACGCCCTGTGGCGCGACGAGGCTTTAAAGCGTATCGAAAAGTACCGCAAAACGGATATTACCGTAAATGTCACCGATAAGGACAATAATCCCGTAAGCGGTGCGGAAATAGACGCCCGAATGGAGAAAAACGAGTTCATGTTCGGAACGGCTGTACACAATAATCTGCTGCAAGCCTCAACTGCGGCGGACGCAAGCTATAAAGCAAAAAAATATGCAGAATGTGTGCAGAAACATTTTAACACCGTGGTTTTCGATACGGCAGGAAAATGGCGGACGATAGAACCCGACAGAGCGGCTTATGCAACGGGAATATACAACTGGGCAAACGAGCGCAATATAAATGTCCGCGGTCATGCCTTGTTTTGGGATAATTCCGAATATTACAGCGAATCCTTTAACAGTGCGCAAAGCTATATGACGACCGACGAAAAATATCAGCGCGTGAGGGAGCATATAAACGAAAACATGACGTATTTTTCCGATAATCTCGGTCAGTGGGATTTGCTCAACGAGCCTTTGGCGAACAGGTCGCTTATAAGGAATATCGGCTATGAAAAAACGGCACAGCTGTTTAACGAAGCAAAGAAGATTGCGCCGGAGGTTTCGCTGTACGTAAATGAAACAGGCATTAACGGAAATCATTCAAACTGGCAGCAGGTCAAAAAGCTGAGAAGCTTTGTCGAAAATCTGAAAAATAACGGTGCGGCGGTGGACGGAATAGGTATTCAGTCGCATTGCGGCGGCGCACTGCGCTATCCGCAGGAGTTTTATAATCAGCTTGATTATCTGTCCGCGGCGGCAGATGAGATTGCCGTCACTGAATATGATTTTACCGTAAGCGATGAGCAGCTTGCCGCGGATAATCTTCGTGATATGCTTATAGCGGCGTACAGCCATCCGAAGTCAACGGGATTTTTAACGTGGGGATTTTGGGACGGACAGCACTGGAAAAACAACGCTCCGTTTTTCGATATAAACTGGAAAGAAAAGCAGGCGCTTGCGGTCTGGGACGAATACGTAAACAATGAATGGAAAACCCGCGCGGGCGGTACGACAAATTCGGACGGTGTTTACACATTCCGCGGGCATAAGGGCGAATATCGGATTACAGTCACATATAACGGACAGACGCAGAGCGCTGTATTTGATACAAAAAAAGGCAGAGTGATAAACGTTACGGTCGGAGAAAATGCAGAAATAAATCCCGACAGCGTTCCGCAAAAAAAGAGCGCACTTGTGCAGTCGGAATATCTGAAATGGCGCACCGATACGGAAATGGGCGAAAAAATGCCCTCCTATCAGCTGCCCGAAGAATACGACCAAAGCATTATTGTCGGAAAAAACAAGGGAATAAGCGGAATTTACGTGTACGATGATTTTGAAAGCTACGGCACGGACGGCTGTGACGAAAACGGAAAATACATAAATCCCGTTACGGCGCAAAACATTTACGGACAGTGGTACGGCGCGGAGGCATCGCAAAAGCGCGGAACAGTGCTTGCGAAAACGGGCGAAACTCTGAGCCTGTCATTTTATCGCCAAAACAATCCGCAGGTATTAAAAAGCAGTATAAGCCGTGAACTTTCGCCGAATTGTTCGGCGCTCGATTCGGAAAACGGCAGATATGAATTTAATATCAGATTTTATATTCCGCAGGGCGATAAAGGCGTCGGAATACGTTACGGCAGATACGTTAAATTTGCACTTGACCGAACGGCAGCCGAGGAAACGGACGGATTTTTAGGTATTTATTCAAACGCTCAAAAGCCGGAAAATCCGATTTTAAAATATGCGCAAAACGGAGAAACAACGCTTAAAGAAAATACATGGTATGAGCTGTCGCTTTCGCTTGTGCCGGACGGCATGGGCGGTATGCTTATGGGCGGAACGCTCAAAAACGGCGAAAATACGGAAAACTTAAAGCAATGCAATATGCGTTTTAAAAAAGATCTTCGATTTTTAAATATGACGGTCAACTGTTATACAAGCGAAACATACACGCGTTCCGTATTTTATCTTGACAGCATTGAATTTAAGGAAAAGGAAATTGATTTTCCGATTGTTTTTAAAGGACAGGAGGTATGCTTTCACGCAGACGCAGATCTGACGGCGATTGCGGCGGCATACGATAAGGGCAGCGGAGAACTTCTCGAAACGGAGGTAAAGGAGCTGCCGGGGAACGGTCAGGCAATGATTTATTTAAAAACAGCTTTCGGAGAAACAGTAGGTGCAAAGGCATTTTTGTGGCGAAAAACAATGCAGCCTGCCGCATATGCCGAAAAGCAATAAAAATTTTACGAAAGGATTTGGTGTTTGCTCACATGAAAAAAGTAGCATTAATGCTGATATTTTCCATGCTCCTGTGCGGTGTGCCGTCGTATGCCGCGGAGGAATTTACCGTAAAGGCGGACGGCAGTGCGCTTGAACTTAAAAACAAGCCGATTATTGCGGATAATACGGTGTATCTTCCGGTAAGAGAGGTTTTTGAGGGATTGGGAATGACGGTGAAATGGAACGGTGATACAAACGAAATCACCGCGGCGGCAAATGATTTTGATTTTGTTTTAAAAACAGGCTCGAATAAAGCCGTTGTGGATAAGGTGAGCGTGGAGCTTTCTTCTCCGGTGCGTATGGAAAACGATACGGCATACGTCGGTACGGAGCTGTTTGACGATTATATGAAATACTGCACGGAGCAGCCTGTGTGGGAGGACAAAAACACTCTTTGCATAAAAAAACCGGAAATCATTGCCGAGGAGGAATTTGACCAGAGAAAGGTTCTGGAATCCCTTACCGGCGGCGAAACGGTGATGGATATGGACATGGTGTTTTCCGCAAAGGCGAACAGCGACAAGGTAAAGCTTACAAAGGTTAACGTCAGCGGACAAAGCTTTGCAAACGCTCTTGAAGCGCAGACGCTTGAGCAGCCACCGAACATATATGATATTCAGCTTGTGATAAAACCGAAGCATGATATTCTTGCCGGAGAGGTGGCGGTGCTGTCGTATTGCGCACGAAAAATCAGCACAACCGATGAATCGGGTATGGGATATGTCGGCCCATGCTATGAGGAAAACTATGGCGACTACATAAAGCTTGCATCGGTGACACAGGAGCTTGACGAAAACTGGCAGAAATATTACGTATTGCTTTCGCCGAAAATAAAAAATATTACAAAGGATAAATCGCAATTTACGCTGAGACTCGGCTTTAAGCCGCAGACAATACAGCTTGCGGATCTGAAAATAATTAATTACCATACAAAATACAAATATGACGAGGTTGCGCCGAAAGCAGAGTCGAACGATACATATCATGGTATTGAAGATGATGCCTTGTGGCGTGAAGAAGCCTTTAAGAGAATAGAAAAAAACAGAAAAAGAGATATAACCGTAAGCGTAAAGACAGAGGGCGGTACGCCGCTTTACGGTGCGAACGTCAGCGTCGATATGACTAAAAACGAGTTCATGTTCGGCACAGCCGTGCATAATACGTTTTTGCAGTCGGGAACAAGCGAAAAAGCGGTAAAATATCGTAATGCGGTGCTTGAACTGTTCAATACCGTAGTGTACGATACGGCGGGAAAATGGCCTACAATAGAGCCGAATAAAGGCGTTTATGCGAGCGGCATTTTAAACTGGGCGAACAAGAATAATATTACTGTCCGCGGTCATGCGCTTTTTTGGGATCAGTTAAAGTATCTGCCGCCGTCGTTGCAGAAGGCATATCCGTATATGAGCGGCGAGCAGCTGAAAAACAGGATTACCGAGCACGTAAATGATGTAATGACGCAGTATAAGGGTGCGATTCCGCAGTGGGACGTCTTAAACGAGCCGCTTAACAACAATGTTATGCTGCAAAGACTGGGTTACGGAGAGATAGTAAGACATTTTAATCTTGCAAAGGCGATTGACCCTGACGCATCGCTTTACGTAAACGAAACGGGAATAGCCGGCAGAGATGCACACTGGAACAATGTATACAAGCTTTATAATCTTGTGAAGAACGCAAAAGCTGCCGGAGCAAAAATTGACGGTATCGGCATACAAGCCCATTGCGGCGGCTCTGTGAACTATCCGCAGGCATTTTACAATCAGCTTGATTATCTTTCGGAGCTTGTGGACGAAATTGCAATAACGGAATACGATTTTACGCCGAAAAAAGAAGAACTTGAAGCGCCGTATCTTCGGGATATGCTCATCACTGCGTACAGTCACCCGAAATGCACCGGCTTTATAACGTGGGGCTTTTGGGATTCGCAGCATTGGAAGAATCATGCGCCGTTTTATAAATCCGACTGGACCGCACGTGATACCGTGGCAGTATGGAAAAAATACGTTCAGGGCGAATGGGAAACTCACGAAAGCGGCATGACAAATTCGGACGGAATATATAAAGTGCGCGGTCACAGAGGCGAATATGACGTAACGGTGACATATGCAAACAAAACGTATACCGGAAAGCTGCTTGTTACCGAAAACGGCGCAAATACCGCCGAGGTGACGGTCGGTGCGGACGGAATAAGGATGACCGTATCGGAAAAGCCGCGCGAATATCATGATGTGGATATAAACGGTCTGTACAAATACCGTACGGATTTTGAGGTTGACGACAAAGGAAACGTCAGCGGCAGCGGAGAAAAATATGAGCTTTCGGAGCTGCCGGAGGCAGAGGATTTAAGGATTATTGCCGCGGCAGAGCAGAATAAGCCGCAGGAGAGTACAAACACCCGAAAGCCGATAATCGAATCGGTATTTACAGACGGAACAGATAATTTATGGTCGCTTACGGACTCGAACAGCGAAACCTCATATTGCGCAAAGGGAGAGGAAAATGAAATAACAATTAAACTTCGGGAAAATGCGGAGGTTAAATCACTGACGGTTAACTGGTACGAAAATAAGGTTTACGCTTATAATTATGAAATACTCATCTCGGAGGACGGAGAAACATGGGAAACCGTAAGCGGCGGCAGGAGCAAAACCAGTACGGAGTCGTATCCGATAAACAAAAAATGCGGATATATCAGGCTTAAAAGCCAAAACCCGACAGGATTTTTCGGAATTACCGATATAGCAGTTGATTAAAAAAGGAGACAGGTCATGAAAAAAATATTGACGGCGGCGGTTTGTGCCGGCATGATTTTCACTGCATCGGCATATGCCGATGTAACAAAAGACGGAAACAGCGTGACTGTAAGCTACACAAAGCTTGCCGAAAAGCCGTTTGATGTGCTGGTATATGTTTTTAAGCCGCAGGCAAAGCTTGCGGACGGCAAGATTGATGCAGAGGATATGCAGCAGCTGTTCCGCGCGGAAACAAGAAAATCCGCAGTGGATTTTTCCGATACATTCAATATGATGGATTCGGACGATGAGGGAATATATCATGTTGTTATTGGCGGATTTCAGGATAATACGAAACGTTTTGAAAGCTTTGTGCATCTGAAATCCGACAGCGAAACGAGGATTGTAAGCGAGCTTAACGCAGCGGAGTCCGCATCGGCTTTAAAAGACGTTTTTGAAGCATATGACGGCTTTGCGTGGGAAACGGATAAGGAAAATGCGGCATATAAAAACAACTTGGGCGAGTTTTACAATGTGCTTTTTGAAAATTTCAAGGGCAGCTTTAAAAAGACGGAGGACGCTGTTTCGGCGTTCGATAAAACCTGCACTATACTTGAAATCAACACCTTAAAAGGCGATTCGCTTATTTCGGCAATCGAAAAGCTCGGACTGACGGACAGCGAATTTTATAAATCGCATACAAAAGAAACAGCGGCGGTTTACGAAAAGTATACCGATAAAGGCAAAAACATTGAAGTTCTTAAAAAATCGCTTGCTGAGGCGATAGCGGTTACGGATTTAAATCTAAGCAATATGGAAAATGTGCTTGCGGCTCTAAAGCGTTATCCCAATGTATTCTCCGTAAGCTTTGACGGCGACTTTAAAAAAGTTTCGGAATCGCAGATGGCAAGAGCGCTGTACCATAAAAATTTTGTCCGCGCAAAAGAAGCTGACGATGCGTTTAACGCACGCTTAAAGGAATTGAGCGGCAATAAAATCAGCAATACAGGCGGTGGCGGCGGAGGCAATTCGTCGGGCGGCACCAAGACGGGATTTACTCCGGCAGCGTCGAGCGGAGTAAACTCGGATTTTATAGAAAATCTCTCGGATAATAAAATATTTGCCGATACGGACAGCTGCGAATGGGCAAAGGACTATATCGAAAGCATGTACAGACGTCAGATAATGATAGGCGACAACGGATATTTTCGTCCGAATGATTTCTTAAAACGTGAAGAACTGGTAAAGATAACTGCGCTTGCAAAGGAATGGACGCTTGAAAATAACGCAGTCAAAAACTTTGACGATATATCCGAAAACGACTGGTTTTATCCGTATGTACAGACTGCCGTTTCAAACGGTGCGGTGTCGGGAATAAGCGATACCCTTTTCGGAACGGGCCAAAATGTGTCGCGCCAGGAGGCGGCGGCAATACTGTACCGCACATTCGGAAATAATGAGGCGCCGCAGAGCGAAATCGGTTTTTACGACAGCAATGAAATTTCCGATTATGCCGTTAACGCAATCGGCTGGCTTAGCGAAAAAAACGTAATATCGGGATTCCCCGACAATACTTTCAGACCAAATGAGGGTCTGACAAGAGCACAGGCGGCAAAAATCATATATGAGCTGCTGAAATAGGAGGTTGGCAATGATACATAAAAAGCTTAACATATTAATTTTGTGGCTGATAACGGCTGTGTTTTCGTGCGCGGCGGTGCAGGCGGCTGACAGTAAGCCTTTGTCCAAGGAAGCGGTGTTTTTGCAGGACATGGGAATACTCAACGCATACAGTCCCGAAGCTGTCGTAACAAAGCAGATGGTTGTAAACAGCCTTGAAATTCTGGGTGCGGTATCGGCGGAAAAATATTTCAAAAGCAAGGATTACACCGAGCCTGCAACGGTTATCGAAACCGCCGCGGTACTGGCGGATATGACCGGAAGGGGCGAGCTGCTCACAAAGGATAATGTGCTTTCGGTTGCTGCCGCAGCGGGAATTACAATAATGAGCGGCAGCCGTGCGGACGACTGCATGACAATGGAGTGTTATTCAAAAATGCTCTATGATGCGCTGAATGCAGAACTTATGCGCTATACGTCCTCCGGCGGCGGAAAGCTTACATATGCTGCGGGCGAAGAAACATATTTGTCGTCATATATGAAAATGTACGAGGTGAGCGGAGTTGTAAGCGCAACCAATAAAACGGGACTTTACGGCGCGCTGCAAAATACCGGAGCAAAATATATTAAAGTAGGTGACAGGGAACTGCATTTTGATGCGGAGGAGGGCAGCTATGACGAATATCTCGGCATGAATGTGACTGCGCTCTGCAAGGAGGACAACGGCGAATATGAGCTTGTTTCGATATACGCACCGGAAAGCAAAAACAAAATCGTGACCTTGTACGCAAATGATATAATTCCCGAAAAAACGACAGCAAAAAGCGTATGGGCGTATACAAACAAGGAAAACGAATACCGCATAGCGCAGAATGCGGCGTATATATATAACGGAATTGCGGCGGAATACGTAAACGATGAGGATATGCGCATAGGCGAGGGATATGTTACGCTGATAAACAGCGATAATGACAACGAATACGATACCGTAAAAATAATTTCGGTTGAAAGTACGGTAATATCGCAGATTTCGGAGGAAAATGCACGCATTACCGGAAAAAATAAGACGGTTTACGACGTTAAGGCGATTGTAAAACAAAACGAGGGAGATATATACGATGAAAACGGCGGAAAAATTTCAGTTTCCGCCCTTAAAAAGAATGATGTAATATCCGTAGGATATGAAAAAGGAACTCAAAAAGCGGTGATTGTCCGCCGCGGCAGACAGATTTCGGGAACGGTAAACACCTGCACCGATGAAGAAATCACCCTTGACGGTGAGAAATACGGTATTTCCGTATCGTTGAAAAACAAAAAAAGCGGTTACAGCTTAGACGCAATAAAGCCCGGCACAAAGCTTACGGCATATATAAACGCCTTCGGCGAGCTTGTCGGTGCAGAAATAACCGGAAACATCGACCTTTACGGCTATATGACTATGCTGTATAAGGAGGACGGCAGCGAATCGGTAAAAATCAAGCTTTTCGGTGCGGACGGAATATTTCATGAATATGAGCTTAACGATAAAATAACGTTCAATTCATCGCGGATTGCAAAAGAAAAGCTGATTGATAAATCACTGTCCGTTTTGTGGAGCAAGGGAAAGATAAATCATCAGCCGATACAGTATCGCGTAAGCTCATCGGGAAAGCTTACAAAGCTTACAACAGCGGCGGAAAATAACCGATATGCCTCATTTGATAAGGATAACTTTTCGTTTGATTATTCCGGCGAGCTGCGTTATCTTACAGGCGACTGGCAAAGCCTGGGCGGACTTTATAAGCTAAAAAACGATACGGTTGTTATTAATGTGCCGTACGATATTCAGAATGAGGATTTGTTCTATATTGTAAAGCCGACAGGCTGGGGAAACTGGACGTTTAACATTGATTTATACGATGTTGACGAGGAGTTTAATATAGGAATGGCAATTCTGAGAAAACAGGATTACACGCTTCAGCAGGCGTCGTTTAAGGGCAATAAGCCGATAGTGGTAAAGAGCGTGGCAGAGGCGGTGAACGATGATGACGAGCTTGTGTATGAATTAACCGGCTGGCGAAACGGTGCGGAATACAAAATAAGAACACGAATTGCCGACACCTTTGCAACGCAGATACCGAATGAAATAAAAAGCAAGACGGGACTTTCGCTGCCGCCGGAGGAAAGCGGAAAGAAAGTATTCAGAATATCCGACCTTGCGCCGGGGAGCGTTATTCAGCCTATGCTGAATAATGAGCAGTTAACGGGCTTCACCCTGTTCTATGACGGCAAAAATCCCGTATATTACGAGTATTCGACATACACGCTGCCGGCAGCCATTACCGACTCCGAATGTATGATTCTTTCGGGACGGGTGTATTCGGTTACGACAAACGGATTTATGTATACAAAAAATGCCGGCGGCGAAGAAATAACCGTTATGAGAAATATTACGGCAGGTTCGGGAACGAAAATATATCTTGCCGAGGACGGCAAGGTAAGCGAGTGTACGCGCGATGAGATAAGAGAGAACGATAAGGTGATATTATATTACGATTATGCAAGCCTTAATATGATTGTAATACAGCGGTAGACGCAGCTTACGGAAAGGAATGTCAAGCATTATGAAAAATATAAAGACTGCACCGGCAGTCCGCCCCATAAAGGTTATGGGAGAGCTGAAAAAGAATTTTTCGCTCTTTACCATGCTTATACCGGGACTTCTGCATTTAATATTATTCGCATATCTGCCCATGTTCGGGGTGATTATAGCGTTTAAGAAAATAAACTTTACTCAAGGAATATTAAAAAGTCCCTGGGTAGGGTTTGCAAATTTCAGATTTCTGTTTAATACAAGTGACGCATGGATTATAACGAGGAATACGATTTTATACAATCTGCTTTTCATATTTCTCGGAGTAATTCTGCATCTTGCGGTAGCGATAGGACTTAACGAGGTGAAAAACAAGATTGTTTCAAAAAGCTGTCAGACGCTTATGATTATGCCGCACTTTTTGTCAATGGTAGTTATAAGCTATATAGCGTTTGCGTTTTTCAGCAACGAAACAGGCTTCATGAACCACAAAATTCTGCCTATGCTTGGACTTGGCCCGGTTGACTGGTACGTAAACCCGAAGCCGTGGCCGTATATATTGAGTATAGTGCATTTCTGGCAGGGTCTGGGTTACGGCTCTATTGTATATCTTGCAAGCATTGCCGGAATAGACAAAAATCTGTATGAGGCGGCTCAGATTGACGGTGCAAACAAATGGCGTCAGATTACGTCAATCACACTTCCGTGCTTAAAGCCGGTTATCACTATTATGCTGATTATGGCAATAGGAAAAATCTTCAATGCTGATTTCGGATTATTTTATCAGGTGCCGCAAAACTCCGGCGCAACATATTCAACAACCTCGGTTATCAACACATATGTGTTTAACATGATGAAGTCGGGAAGTGCAAACAGTCTGGGAATGTCGAGCGCGGCGGCGCTGTATCAGTCGGTGGTAGGCTTTGTGCTTGTTGTCGGAGCAAATGCGGTCGTGCATAAAATCGATCCGGAAAGAGCAATGTTTTAGGGGGGATAAGCGTGAGCAGAAAAAACAAATTATTTCAAATCATAATCAGCACCGTATTTATCTTTATTGCATTAGTATGCGTAATACCGGTTGTGCTGGTGCTTGTTACCTCGCTGACCAAGCAGGAGGCAATAAGCACATACGGATATTCATTCTTCCCGAAGCAGTGGAGCTTTGACGCATATCGCTACATCTGGTCAACGGCAAGACAAACCATATTAAACGCATACGGAATAACAATTTTTACCACCGTAATCGGAACGGTTTTGGGCGTGCTTATTGTGGCGCTGTACGCATATCCGATTTCGAGAAACGACTTCAAATACAGAAACGTTTTTGCGTTCTTCTCGTTTTTCACGATGCTGTTTTCGGGAGGTATGGTTTCGTGGTACATGGTGTGTACAAGCGTACTGCACTTAGGAAATACCGTATGGGCGCTTATATTGCCCGGTATAATGAACTCATGGTATGTGGTAATATTAAGAACATTTTTCGCAACCTCAATTCCGCCGTCCGTTATCGAATCGGCGAAAATAGACGGTGCGAACGAATATACAATACTTTTTAAGCTTGTAATGCCTTTGGCATTACCGGGACTTGCAACAATCGCACTGTTCTTCACATTGAAATTCTGGAACGACTGGTATAATGCGCTTATGTTTATTACCGATGAAAGATTAAGGAATTTACAGTTTTTGTTGCAGAGTATGCTTTCAAAAATTCAGCTTCTGGCGGAGTCTGACGGAAACTCCTATATAGCTGAAACAATAACCGAAATACCCAGCGACAGCGTCAGAATGGCTCTTTGTATGATAGCTGCCGGACCGATACTTATTGTGTATCCGTTTTTCCAGAGGTATTTTATTCAAGGTCTTACCGTAGGCGCGGTAAAGGGCTGATAATAAACAGAAAATAAAGTCTCAAAAAGCTTTGCGCACTCAACGCTCTTGCGCGCGGAGGCGAATGAATGTGAAAGATTTTTAAAAGACTTTATATAAATATGAAAGGAAGTATGAAGAAAATGAACCAGAAAAAGATAAGCGCCTGCCTTGCGGCTGTGCTGACGCTTACGTCATGTGCGTTTGCAAGCGCCGAAACGCAGGAAAGCAATATTCATTACGAATACCGCTTTAATGACGCGTCGGACGGAAACATATTCAGCGGAGAAGGCAGTACCGTTACGGTTTCGGACGGAGTGTGCCGCATTGATACGCAAAAGCCGGTAAATTCGGCGGCACGTCAGGTTTATGCCACTCTTGACAAATCAATTCACACGGTAGCGGAAAACGAAACGGATACGCTCGAAGTCAAGGTAAAGTTCGAAAAGAATACAAAAAAATATCTGTTCGGCGCAAGAGACAATTCAGATCCGGCAAATCAGAAAACCAATTCCACGCTTTTAAAATTTAAAAATGATGCCGGTACGCAGCTCACAGGCTCGGATGATGTTTCTTTCAGCGGTATAACGATGCCCTCAGGCAAATGGCATCAGCTGTATTTTGTCTTTGACAACGACAAATACACACTGTTTATAGACGGCAAAACGGCGTGTAAAAATGTAAATCTCAACGGAAAAAACGATGTTGCGGTAACACAGATAGATCAGTTTTTATTCCAGGGAAACGGAGCAACAAAAGTTGACCAGGTGACATACATAGACGACATTATTGCACAAAAGCTTGTTCCGGTTTATCTTTCGCAAAGCAGCATAGCGGACGGTGCGGATAACATACCGGCAGAAACAGAAAAGCTGACGCTTGATTTTAATACTGTTATCGACAGCGCAAGCTTAGACAGCATAACCGTAAAAGCGGGCGAAAGAGCGCTTGATAAGTCCGAATACAGCGCCGAAGTAAACGCATCGGACGCAACCTGCGTTGATGTAAGCTTTGTCGGCAGCCTGCAGGGCGGTACGGTTTATACTGTGGATTACAGCGGAGTAAAGGACGCGGTAAACGCAGACGGGAACAATACGGCAAGCGGCAGCGTTTCGTTCACAACAGAGCAGAAAACGATACCTTTTGAAATATTAAGCTCCGAACCGCTTGAAAACGCAGAAACAAATGCCGCCGTTACGGTTAATTTCAATAAGGCTGTTGACGCAGGCACATTAAAAAATATAAGCATAGCGCCGCAGGCGGAGTTTGCGGCAGCTGCAAACGGAACAAGCGTTCTAATCACACCCGTTTACAACTGGTGCGCAAATAAGGAATATACGGTTTCGTTTGACGGTGTTTGTGCGGCGGACGGAAGTACCTTTGCCGGTAAAGCGGAAATATCGTTTAAAACGGTTGAAAATCCCTATTCGGCTGCTCCGGTAAACGGCGACGTTTCGTGGTACGCAGGAAACAAGGTGAACTCGGCAAAGGCAAAAGCTATGGGCGTGTGCGGAGTTTCGTATAATAAAGCGATAAAACCGATTGAGAATTTCAACAATCAGTCGAGCATACTTCCGTTTTATTGGCAAAGCTCGCTCGGCAAAGACGACGATACGGTAGCGTCACCCGTTTTGTATATGAAGAGTAAGGCTGTTCAAAATGCGCTTGTATTCAAAACCGAAAAGGGTCTCGGAACATTTACGCTTAAAACTGCGGAAAAAACATACAGCGGCAGCGGTGAAATCGAGCTTTACACAGCTCCGACAGGCGCTGATTTTACGGACGACAGCGCTTATACAAAGGCTGAATTTGTAAAAAGCGGCGAAATAAGCGATAAATGGAATTCAAACGTAACGTATACCGTTACGGCGAATAATGCGGATATAGGCTATGTAAAGGCAGTTGTGAGCCGACAGGGAGAGGAAACGAATTTTGTCTCGGTTTATTCTCCTGCGATACTCGGCACGGAAATTTCGCCGTATGAGGCGGAATCAACCGCGGCATATAAAGCGGTAAACAGGACATATAATACAATTGATGTGATTTTTGACGGACTTTTGGATAAGTCGTCCGTATCGGCGGATAAATTCAGCGTAGAGGGAAACAGCGTTCTGTCGGCAAAAATCGCAGACAGTGACAGCGCATATCAGCAGACGGTAAGGCTGACTGTGGCAGACGAATTAAAGGATAATGCGGAATACAGCGTAAATGTCGGCGTTCTTTCGGATATATTCGGAAATGCGGTATCGGAAAAAACATTAAGCTTTACAGCGTCAAATGCTCCGGTAAGCTTTACATCGGCGAATAAGTCTGACACGGGTATAACCGGAAAAATCAATGTTCCGTCGGTAAGTAAATATGTCGGTCATACGGCGAATCTGATAGCCGCGTATTACGTTGACGGAAAGTTAAGCAATATTACGGTCAGCGGCATTACGCTCAAATCCGGCGAAAATGCTTTTGAAGCGGCGGCAGCAAAAGAAAACGAAACAGCCGTGCTTATGCTCTGGACCGATATAAACGGCGCAGTACCCATAAGCGCAGCAAAAACAGCAGAATAAAGTCTGGGATGTAAAAAAGTCCGGACCGCAAAAAGGCAAATAAAATTTTATATTTTGCTATTGCATTTTATTTGATTTTTTTCTGATTTGAATGCCTTTTTGCTATGAACAAACTGAACCTCTCGGAGTATTTATGTACGCCATCGGGTTCAGTTTGTCCGTTCTGAAACTTTTTTCCTATCCCATTCAAAAGGAACTGAAAAAATATGAAAGAAATAAAAAAACAATGGCAGACTTTACTTGCCGGAAACAATAGACCCTCGGCAGCAAGGCTTGCGGTAATCGATTCAAACTCGGAGCTTGCCATGCAAAAAATCAATATAGGCGATGGCTTTGCGGATTTATTTGAAAGCGAACCGATTACTGAATCAACCCAAATGACGTGTCAATACAAAATGCTTTATGATATGGCGCTGGCATACCGAACAAAGGGGAGCGGATATTATTGCGATAACGAGGTATCAAAACGGCTGATGCTTGCTCTTGAACGGCTGTATCAAAGCAGATACGGCGAAAACGAAAAAAACGGCTGCGGCTGGCGGAGTACAGAAGAATATAACTGGTGGGACTGGCAAATCGGAACCCCGAGATTGCTGATTGATATTCTGATGCTTATGGATTTCACGGGCGAGGAGCAGAATAGAAGATATTTATCGCTATTTCATGCGCTTGTGCCGAAACCGTGTATGACGGGGTCGAATTTTCTGAATATATGTACCGAGCTTATAGGTGCGGCGGTGTTGGAAAATGATTTACAAACGCTTGAAGAAACCGTAAAAAGAGCCGGCGGGATATTCGCTTTCTGTGACGAAAACAAAAAGGAGGGCTATTATGCCGACGGCTCATATCTTTTTCACGAGCATCATGCGATGAATGCGGCATACGGTCTGGAACAGCTGTGGTCGGCGGCGTTTCTTATAAAAATTCTGCACGGCACGCCGTTTGCGTTTGGACATCGGCAGGAGCAAACCGCCGTAAGCTGGCTGCTTGACGGTCAGGCTCCGTTTGTGTTTAACTGCGGATTTATGCGCTGCGTCATGGGACGTTATCCCGATGGCGGAAAAATCGGGCGCGAAAGGCTTTTGTGTGCTGCGGCGGATTTGTGGGAGATATGCGACGATGAGCAGAAAAAAGAAGTAACATCGCTTGTTGCGGAGCTGACAGACGGCGGTGACGAATACGAAAAAAATATAAGTCCGCAAAGATGCAAAGCAATAAGAAGAATAAAGAAAAATAATGCCTGTGCGGCAAGCTATGACAGAGTTTTCGCACACATTGACAGGATTGTGCATAAGCGCGCGGAATGGGCGTTTGCCGCAGCAATGAGTTCAAAAAGGATTGCGGGCTATGAATGTATAAACGGTCTTGACCGTTACGGCTTTTATCATGGTGACGGAATGACCCAGATTATGCTGAAATCGGACAGCGGTCAGTATGCGGACGGATATTGGTCGAAGGTCAATCCGTACAGAATTTCGGGTGTGACAAATGATGTTCAGAAAAGATACCCTGTGTCGGTTTCACTTGACTGCGACTATCTTTCAGAGGAGGATTTTGTCGGCGGTGTGTGCATTAAGGATAAAGCGGCTGCTGCGGCAATGCGGCTGAGGTCGTTTCACTGCGAGGACGGCAGCGCGGTTTTTGAGCCGGATAAAATCAACACCGCACAATGCCGTCATTCGTGCGGCTTAAGGGCAAGAAAGGCTTGGTTTGCGTTTGAAAACGCTGTGGCGGCGGTTGGCTGCGAAATAACCGCCGATGACGGCTTTGAGGTCGAAACAACCGTTGATAACAGGCGGATGCAGGAAAGAAAAATATTTACGGAAAGCGGAAAAAACGTGTCCGAAACGCTTACCGATCCTGGCAGGTGGGCAAACTACGGAAATATGCTCGGTTATGTGTTTTTGTGCGGCGGTACAGTAAATGCACGTATAAGAAAGGGCAGTGAGGATTTTTTTGAACTGTGGTTTTCGCATGGCAAAAATCCGTCGGACGGCACATATGCGTATGTACTGCTCCCGAATACAAATGCGGAACAAACGGCGGAATATGCGAAAAAGCCTGAAATAGATATTCTCTCAAATACTGCATCGGTGCAGTGCGTATACGATAAAAAATCAAAAACAAAGGTATTCGTATTTTATGAAGCAGCCGAATTTGACGGAATAAGTGTGTCAAAGCCAATGCTTGTAATGCTCAGAGAGGAAAACGGCAAATATACGGCGGCAGCGTCCGACCCGACGCAAAAGACGGAAACCGCCGAGCTTACATTTAATAAGAACGTGAGAATTTCCGGAAATCGTGTCAGCATGGCGGGCAACAAAATAATCATTGATTTTACAAAAAGCGGCGGAGCAAGCATTGAATTTGATATAATTCCCCAAAAAATTTAAAATCCATTGATTTTACGCCCTAAAAGTGATATACTGTTAATGGCGTTTTACACGTCTGAAATCTAACGGAGGGGTACATATGTGGGCGGTTTATGCGGTTTTGTCGTCGGCGTTTGCGGCGGCAACCTCAATACTTGCAAAGGTAGGCATTGACGGAATAAATTCAAACCTTGCAACGGCAATCAGGACGGTTGTTGTGGTGATAATGTCATGGGTCATGGTGTTTTTTACAAATACGGGCGTTAATTTTTCGGATATTTCCAGAAAAAACTGGCTTTTTCTGATTTTGTCGGGACTTGCAACGGGCGCGTCATGGCTTTGCTATTACAAGGCGCTCCAAATCGGAAAGGCGTCAAAGGTAGTACCGATAGATAAGCTCAGTATTGTTATTACAATTATACTGGCGGCTGTATTTCTGCATGAGCAGATCACGCTGAAGTCGGCAATCGGAGTTGTACTTATTACGGCAGGAACCCTGCTCATGGTATTGTAGAGGATATATGATGAATTCAAAAACAAAGGGTATACTTTATGTAATCACAGCGGCGTTCGGATTTTCGATGATGAGCGTATTTGTGCATTTATCGGGAGATTTGCCGCCGTTTCAAAAGGCATTTTTCAGGAATGCCGCCGCGCTGATTGCCGTAGCGGTAATCATGCTTAAACGGCATATAAGCTTTATTCCGAAAAAGGGCAGCGGCAAACAGCTGTTTTGCCGTGCGTTTTTCGGAACGATAGGACTTGTCTGCAATTTTTATGCAATAGACCGTTTGGCGCTTGCAGATGCCAATATGCTAAATAAGCTGTCGCCGTTTTTTGCAATTTTGTTTTCGGGTTTCCTTTTGGGCGAAAAACCGACTATGGTGCAGATAGGCGGCGTTTTAACCGCATTTTTGGGAAGTATATTTATCATTAAACCGTCAATGGGCGGATATGCGTCGTTTCCGGCGCTTATAGGCGCATTGGGAGGACTGGGTGCGGGAATTGCATATACGTTTGTGCGAAGCCTTGGAAAAAAGGGCGAAAACAGCTTTGTGATAATATTTTTCTTTTCGGCGTTTTCGTGTCTGGCGTGTCTGCCGTTTATGGTTATCAATCCGGCGGCAATGAGTCTTAAAAGCTTTGTATTTCTTGTCTGCGCCGGAATAAGCGCGTGTATAGGGCAATTCGGCATAACAAGGGCATATATATACGCTCCGGCAAAGGAAATTTCGGTGTATGACTATACGCAGGTGATTTTTGCAGCGGTGTTCGGATATTTTGTGTTCGGACAAATTCCCGACGCTTTGAGCGTTCTCGGCTACTGCCTGATATGCGGAGCGGGAATAGCGATGTTTTTCTATAACAAGAACAGACCGTAAAAAAACAGTTAGCGGCTGCGCCGGTATGCGGCGCTGCCGTTATTTTTTTGACATAAAGCACGAAAAACAGACATGGGGGAGGGTAGGGGAGTACGGTAGGGGAGAAGAAAAATAAAGGGATGTAAAAAAAGCCCAGACCGCAAAAGGCAATTTATGAATAAAAAAACAATAGAATTTTATTCAAATTTTTTTGATTTAAATACCTTTTGCTACGAACAAACTGAACCTCTCGTGAGGCTGGTCGCAGGCAAAAGCCTGCTGCTCGCCCATGCAACCGGGTACCTGTGTACGCCGTCGGGTTCAGTTTGTCCGTTCCGGAACATTTTTTCCTATCCCTTAAAAAGGAGCTGTAAAATTTTTGCGGCTCCTTTTATGTTTCGTTATTTAATAACCCTTACGGAAAGAACACTGTCAAGACCTTTAAGCTTTTCAACGGCGTCTGCCGGAATAGTATGGTCTGTGTTGATGATTGTGTATGCAACATCACCCTTTGATTTGTTAATCATATCCGAAATATTTACATCTGAAAGTATATCGGTGTACTGTGCGATAACCTTCGGGATATTTCTGTGGGCAATGGCAACTCTGCCCGCTGCTTCCGACTGAATTGTGCAGTTAGGGAAGTTAACGGAATTTGTTATGTTTCCGTTTTCCAGGTAATCCTTAATTTCCTGTGCAGCCATCATTGCGCAGTTATCCTCCGATTCCTCGGTTGATGCGCCGAGATGCGGAATTGCTATAATTCCGTCGCAGTTTACCGTATCCGCATCGGGGAAGTCTACAATATACTTGCTGACCTTGCCGCTCTTTAAAGCAGCCTTTATGTCATCGTTGTTTACAAGACCGCCTCTTGCAAAGTTAAGAATCTTAACGCCGTCTTTCATCATTGCGATTGTTTCGGCATTGATTGTGTTTCTTGTAGAGTCCATAAGCGGAACGTGAATTGTAATGAAATCAGCCGCTTCGTAAACAGCTTTGGGATCATTCACGCATTTAATGTGTCTTGAAAGCTGCAATGCGCTGTGTACGCTCAGATACGGGTCATAGCCGATAACGTCCATACCGAGTGCATGAGCCGCATTGGCAACCAGTATACCGATAGCGCCC
Source organism: uncultured Clostridia bacterium (assembly GCA_934476675.1). GTDB lineage: Bacteria > Bacillota > Clostridia > UBA1381 > UBA1381 > UBA4716. The sequence continues at coordinate 37,416 of CAKSOE010000006.1, forward strand.
AAACCGATTATACCGAGCGTTTTGCCGTAAATTTCATTGCCGGCAAAATTGGATTTGCCCTTTTCAACCTGCTTTGCTATATCGTCGCCCGTGAGTGAATTTGCCCATGCATTACCGCCGATAATATCTCTCGATGCAAGCATAAGTCCGGCAATTACAAGTTCTTTAACTGCGTTTGCGTTTGCACCGGGAGTGTTGAATACAACAACGCCCTTTTCGGTGCATTTGTCAATAGGAATGTTGTTTGTGCCGGCACCGGCTCTTGCAACAGCCTTTAATGAAGCCGGAAGCTCCATATCGTGCATCTTATAGCTTCTTAAAATGATACCGTCAGCGTCTGCCGACATATCGTCCGTAATTGCGTAATTGCTGCCGAGCTTATCAAGTCCGCAAGCGGCAATTTTATTTAATGTAAGAATATTAAACATTTTCATATCCCCCTGTAATTATATAAGATACGAAACGAGCAGTTATGCCCGTTTCGCGGTATTTATGAATTTTTCTTTTCAAAATCAGCCATGAAGTCAACCAGCTTCTGCACACCCTCAACAGGCATAGCGTTATAGATTGACGCTCTCATGCCGCCGACTGTTCTGTGACCTTTGATGTTTATAAATCCGTTTTCGGCTGCTTCCTTTACGAATTTTGCGTCAAGCTCCTCGTTGCCCGTTACGAACGGAACGTTCATAAGCGATCTGTCCTCGGGAACAACCGTACCCTTGAACATTTTTGAGCTGTCAAGGAAAGCATATAAAATCTTTGCTTTCTTTTCGTTTATTGCCTGCAAAGCCTTAACGCCGCCCTGCGACTTAATCCATTCAAGAACAAGACCGAGCATATAAATGCCGTATGTCGGCGGTGTGTTGTACATCGAACCGTTCTTTGCATGAATTGCATACTGGAACATTGTAGGTGTGCCGTCAAGCGTATCCTCTGTAATAAGGTCGTTTCTGATAATTACAAGCGTAACGCCTGCCGGACCTAAGTTTTTCTGCGCACCGGCATAAACTATACCGTATTTTGAAACATCGATTTCCTCCGCCATTACGCACGATGAAATATCAGCTACGAGAGTTGCCTTTGTATCGGGAATTTTCGGAGCTGTGTAGTGTGTTCCGTAGATAGTGTTGTTATAGCATATGTAGCAGTAATCTGCATCATCGTCAAACATGGATTTGTCTGTCTGCGGAATGTATGAGAAGGTTTTGTCCGCAGAGGAAGCAACACGGTTTACCGTGATATATCTTTCTGCCTCGGCAGCGGCTTTCTTTGCCCACTGACCTGTAATAATGTAATCTGCTTTTTTGTTTTTTGTGCCTATGTTCATCGGAATCATAGCAAACTGTGACGAAGCGCCGCCCTGCAAAAACAGTACCGTGTAATTATCGGGCACATTCATAAGCTCTCTTACAAGCTCCTCGGCGTGGTCGATTATAGCCTTATATTCCTTGGAACGATGGCTCATCTCCATTACCGACTGACCTGTTGTGCCGTACTCGGTCATTTCTTTTGCCGCTCTTTCCAGTACCTCTAACGGTAACATAGACGGACCTGCCGAAAAATTGTATACTCTGCTCATTGGTTTCATTTCCTTTCTGTATATAAAATATTCCGCAGAGAAATATTTATTTTAATTTATAAATTATATTATACACCCAAACACATATTTAAGTCAATATATATTTTATCGATATATGTCGTCTTTGTTAGAAATTTAACGTCTTATACAAAAAAAATTATGCTAAATTGTATAATTTAGTGTTCGGCAAGGTAATTTATAACGGCGTCCGCCAATGCCCAGGCGATTTTTGACTGATATTTTTCATCGCACAAAAGCTTTTCCTCATCGGGGTTTGACAAAAAGCCGCATTCGGTCAAAAGACAGGGGATAGGAGGATTTTTCATAAGAAAAAGCCGTTCGTCTGCGGTCTTTACGGCGTAGCATTTTGCGCCCGTTACGCCGCTTATGCCGTTCTGGACGGAGTTTGCAAGCTCCTCAAGCCCGGGGTGGGATTTATCGTAAAAAATGCGCAGACCGCTTACCTCCTGCTTGGGGAAATAATTCATGTGTATGCTTATGAATAAATCCGCGCCGCTTTTTTCCATGATATTACGCCGCTTGTGCATATCCGAAACCTTCATTTTGCGTATTGTGCCGTCGCCGTCATCGTGAAGCCCGCTGTCGCCCTCTCTTGTCATTATCACGTTTATTCCTCTGCCCTCAAAGACCTCGCGCGTTTTTTGTGCGATTGCAAGGTTAATATCTTTTTCTATTGTGCCTGATGCACCGACTGCTCCGCCGTCGGGGTCGCCGTGACCTGCGTCAAGAACAACCGTACAGCCGCTGCGGCTGAATGCCGGACTGGCATGGGGATAGCGTATCAAAGCGCCGGTAAGCAGCCCGGCAGATGTGAAAATCAGTATTGTCAGAAAAAGTCTCTTATTTATTTTCATATAAATCTCCGTTTCTCAAAAGTCCTTTTCTTAATATATTTATGCAAAGCATTATACAAAATGTTTGTTTTCACCAAAAAATATGCGAAGCATATTATATAAAAAACATCTTAATGAAAGGAAATAATTATGCAGATTGTATTTTGGTGTATTATATCAATCTTTGTCATGCTCGGCATCGAATGTGTAATAAAAGAAATCATACGGCAGAAGCTGAGGTCAAAATCGAATATCATATTGTACAAATATCTTGATGAAAACAACCTTGAATATGATTTGAGAGAAATCATGTTTCTCTATCCCGGATGTGAAATATATGTTGTTGCCGAAAACAGGCAAAACTCACCCATACTTGAACATTTCATGAAAGACTGCCCGAATGTACATATAAAAAATATGAGCTGATAATCAAGAAACAGCTGTAATATATTGTATATATTTTTGTGCAATATGCACAAAAATAAGGCAAAAATCAACTCTAATATAAAAATGTGACATTTGCATAACATAAAAAAGTTTTTGCTAATCGGAAATGTCACGTTTTTTCGGCTTAAAAATTTTCTTTTGCAAAGCTTTACAAACCTGTAAAAAAGAGGTTGATTTACAGGAAAAATTAAGCTATAATAAGGCTCGGAAAGGGGAACTCTCTCGCCTTTCCCCAAGAACACTACCACAATACCACAACCAGGCGGGAGGTCTGTCATATAAAACACAGACCGCCTTTATCGAAAAGAACGCATGGCCCGGAGTGTTTCGTGCGCCGGGTATGCGTTTCTTTCGTCTTGATGACTTTCTTCCTATATATAATGTTTTTTTCAAATAAATTCAGGAATTTAAAAAAAAGTATTGACATATCGCCTTGTATATGGTAAAATGGACTTGCTTAGAAAAGAAGCTCTTTTTTTTTGCGTGCAGTATTACCGTAAATGAGGAGCGAAATTAAAACCGGAGGTGCTGGAAATGAGAGTAAAAATTACATTGGCTTGTTCAGAGTGCAAGCAGAGAAACTACAACACAATGAAGAATAAGAAGAATGATCCTGACAGACTTGAAATGAATAAATATTGTAAGTTTTGCAGAAAACACACTCTTCATAAGGAAACAAAGTAATTAACGGTAAGGATGTGTAGATATGGCTGAAGAAGTAAAAAAAGCAGGTCTGGGTACCAGAATTAAAAAGTATTTCAAGGAATGTAAGGCGGAGGTTAAAAAAGTAACTTGGCCGACAAAGGATCAGCTCGTGCATAATACGGGAATTATTATTGTATTTGTTGCAATAGTTACCGCTATACTTTCGCTGCTTGACGTAGGCTTTACAAAACTGTTCTCACTATTGACAAATGTTCTGTAATCGACTGAAAGTTTGCAGAGAGGAGAGTGGTTATGGCCGAAGAAGCTAAATGGTATGTTGTTCACACATACTCGGGTTACGAAAACAAGGTTAAAGCCAATATAGAAAAATCCGTGGAAAACCGCGGAATGCAGGATTTAATTCCCGAAGTAAAGGTTCCTACCGAGGACGCCGTTGAGAAAAAGGGCGAAGTCGAGAAAATCGTAAAACGCAAGATTTTTCCGGGGTATGTTGTAATCAAAATGGTTATGACTGACGAAAGCTGGTATGTTGTCCGCAATACGCGCGGCGTTACCGGTTTTGTGGGCCCGGGTTCAAAGCCTGTGCCGTTAAGCGATGAGGAAGTCGAAAGAATGGGCGTTGAAAAAATCCGCATGGCTGATATTGATTTCGCACCCGGCGATACAGTTAATATTAAGTCCGGCGCTATGGAGGGCTTTTTGGGTAAGGTCGTAAGCATAGATGCCGAAAGACGCAAGGTCAATGTGACCGTTATGATGTTCGGACGCGAAACCCCCGCAGAGGTGGATTGTTCGCAGATCGAACACGCAGATTAATTTAAGCATATAAGCGTCGGTGACGTTTATATATATCCCTCTGGTAACAGTGGGAGGACGCAAGGCGTTCGTAAATACCACATTATATAGCGCTTTTGCTATAATTTTTTAGGAGGTGGCCATTATGGCACAAAAGGTTGCAGGTTATATCAAATTACAAATTCCTGCCGGCAAAGCAACTCCGGCGCCCCCGGTTGGCCCTGCATTAGGTCAGCACGGTGTAAACATTATGCAGTTTACAAAGGAATTTAACGAAAAAACGGCGAAGGATGCAGGACTTATAATCCCTGTTGTTATTACAGTATATGCAGACAGATCCTTCTCATTCATAACAAAGACACCGCCGGCAGCAGTTCTTATCAAGAAGGCGTGCAACATCAAGAGCGGTTCGGGTGTTCCGAACAAGACTAAGGTTGCTACAATTTCAAAGGCTGACGTACAGGCAATCGCAGAGCAGAAAATGCCCGACCTTAACGCAGCTTCACTTGAAGCGGCTATGAGCATGATAGCAGGTACTTGCAGAAGTATGGGCGTAGTTGTAGAGGACTAATCGGACTGATTTGTTAAGAAAAGGTGGGAGAGAGTATTTCTCGTTTAACCACGAAGGAGGATATTAATATGTTTAGAGGAAAAAAATATCAGGAGAGCGCAAAGCTCGTTGATAGATCAAAGCTTTACGATACAGGCGACGCTATGGAGCTTATCGTAAAGACTTCAAAGGCTAAGTTTGACGAAACAATCGAAGCTCATATCAAACTGGGCGTTGATTCAAGACACGCTGACCAGCAGGTAAGAGGAGCTATCGTACTTCCGCACGGAACAGGTAAAACAGCAAGAGTGCTTGTTTTCGCAAAAGGCCCCAAGGCTGAAGAAGCTAAGGCAGCAGGCGCGGATTACGTAGGCGATATGGACATGGTTGAAAAAATCCAGGGCGAAAACTGGTTCGATTTCGACGTTGTTGTTGCAACACCGGATATGATGGGCGTTGTAGGTCGTTTAGGTAAGGTTTTAGGCCCTAAGGGCTTGATGCCGTCACCGAAGGCTGGTACCGTAACCATGGACGTTACAAAGGCTGTTAACGAAATTAAAGCAGGTAAGATTGAGTACAGACTGGATAAGACAAATATTATCCACTGCCCGATAGGCAAAGCATCTTTCGGTAAAGAAAAGCTTACTGAAAACTTCAGTACTCTCATGGAAGCTATCATAAAGGCTAAGCCGTCAGCTGCAAAGGGTCAGTACCTCAGAAGCGTTGCGGTTGCTTCAACTATGGGCCCCGGAATTAAAATCAACGCAGCTAAATTAGGCTAATTTCAAAATTTTATAAAAAACACTTGACACGACGCCGCATTTGTGGTATTATGGTTAAGTTGAATCCGTAGACAGCAGGCATTGCATACGCATAGAAGTCCGGCCGAGGGTATTTAGTTAAGTAAACTATGGCTCTTTGCGTCTACGGCAAAGAGCCTTCTTTTTTCGGTTTATCCGAATACGGACAATGTCCGTGCTTTGAAGGCATATATAGGTTTGTTTCCCCTTTGGGAGGGCAGATCAATCATGTATCAGGAGGTGAAACATATATGCCAAGCGCAAAAGTATTAGAAGCAAAAAAAGCACAGGTTGCCGAGGTTGTTGAAGTCTTAAAGGCTGCACAGACAGGTATACTTGTCGATTACCGCGGACTGACAGTAGAAGAGGACACCGATCTGAGAAATAAGCTCAGAGAGGCAGGATGCAAATATTTTGTTATCAAAAACACTCTTTTAAAGTTAGCTACACAGGAAACAGGTCTTGAAGCTCTCGACGAGGTACTTCACGGACCGACAGCTATTGCAGTATCAGATTCAGACGCAGTTGCTCCGGCAAAGGTTATGGCTGATTACGCAAAGGGTAATGAGAAGCTCGAAATCAAATCAGGCTTTATGGACGGCGCAGTTATGTCGCTCGACGAGGTTAAGAAATTAGCCGCTACACCGAACATGGAAACATTGATTGCAAAGACAATGGGAAGCTTGAATGCTCCGGCTTCAAATCTTGCTCGTTTACTCGCAACTATCGTGGAAGGCGGTGTTGAAATCGCAGACCTGATAGCAAAGAAGAATGCAGAAGAAGCTCCGGCTGAAGCTGCGGCAGAGGAAGCTCCGGCAGAGGCTCCTGCGGAAGAAACTCCGGCAGAAGAAGCTCCGGCTGCTGAATAATTTAAAATAGTATATTACAAGATACAGGAGGAAAATAAAATGGCAGATTTAAATGCAATTCTTGATTCAATCAAGGAATTAAAATTATTGGAAGTTGCAGAATTAGTAAAGATGATGGAAGAAGAATTCGGCGTTAGTGCAGCAGCTCCGGTTATGGTAGCAGGCGCAGCAGGCGGCGAAGGTGCAGCAGCAGAAGAAAAGACAGAATTTGACGTAGTTCTTGCTGAAGCAGGCGCATCAAAGCTTAATGTAATTAAGGTTGTAAGAGCAATCACGGGCTTAGGTCTGAAAGAAGCTAAGGCATTGGTTGACGAAGCTCCTAAGACACTTAAAGAAGCAGTATCTAAGGACGAAGCTGACAAGATGAAGGCTGAACTCGAAGAAGCAGGCGCTAAGGTAGAATTGAAGTAATTTTACTCTGATTTGTACCATGCCGTACAGTGTGGGGAGATTGTAATGATTATTGATGTTTCATCTATACTTAAAGAGATGGGCGGCAAAATAGGTATATCGGGAGATATATCTCTTGCCGACACCGATTTTCTCGGTGAGCTTTATCATTTTGATAAGCCGTTTCATATAGAGGGGAGTATTCAGAATAACGGCAAGTCGCTTTATTTAAAGGCGGTTTGCAGCGGTGTGCTGCATACAAAGTGCGCACGCTGTGCAAAGGATATTGATGTTGACGTTGTTTTTGATGCAGAGGAGGCTCTTGCACAGGACAACGGAGTAATATCGGAGGATTCGGACATTATTCTGTTTGACGGAACGGAAATTGATATAGATGATATTGTGCTTAACAGCTTTCTTATGAACATTTCGGGAAAGTATCTGTGCAGTGAGGACTGTAAGGGTCTTTGCCCGCAGTGCGGAGCCGATCTGAACGAGGGAGACTGCGGATGCAGTCATGATGTCATTGACCCGAGATGGGCGGCATTGGCTGATCTTATGAAGGATAATAATTAGAGTGATTTTATGGAGGTGTAATCAATGGCAGTACCTAAGAATAAAGTATCGAAAGCCAGAAGAAACAGCAGACGTGCCAACTGGAAGCTTACTGCACCGGGAATGGTGGAGTGCCCACAGTGTCACGAATTTAAAATGCCTCATAAAGTTTGCAAAGCCTGCGGATATTACGCCGGTAAAGAAATTGTTAAGGCTGAGGATTAATTTTGGCTGATTTAAAGGGGTTGACTCAATAGCGTTTTGCGGATTGAGCCAAGCCCCTTTTGTGTTTTTTATATATTTAAGACGAAAAATGTCTTTTATGAAAGGACTAAAAATATATGCTTATAGGAATAATCGGCGCGATGGAGGTCGAAGTGCAGGCGCTTAAAGACCTTATGGATAACGCAGAACTTAAAGAGATAAGCTCGGTTGTGTTTTACCGCGGAAAAATCAACGGTATTGATACCGTTGTGGCGGTTGCCGGAGTGGGAAAGGTTAATGCCGCGGTGTGTGCGCAGACGATGATTTTGGAATATTCGCCGGATTATATTATAAATACCGGAGTTGCCGGCGGTTTGTCGGAGGATATGAAAATAGGCGACGCAGCGGTTGCCGATAAGGTTGCGGAGCATGATATGGATACGTCGCCTTTGGGAGACGAGCTTGGCTTTATAACCGGAATAAACAAGGTGTATATGCAGTGCGACGAGTATATATCGGGATTGATGTATGACGCGGCAAAAAGCGTTGACGGAATAAATGCAGTGCGCGGAACGATAGCCTCGGGCGATCAGTTTATTGCGTCGGAGGAGCAGCGCCGGTTTATAAAGAAGAATTTCAACGCGGTTGCGGCTGAAATGGAGGGTGCGGCTATCGGACACGTGTGTACAATGAATAATGTGAAATTCGGAGTACTCCGCGCGATTTCTGACGGAGCAAACAGCGACAGCACGATTGATTTTCCGACCTTTACAAAAATGGCTGTAAAGAATACGGTTGAGATAATTGTAAAAATGCTTGATAAGCTTGCCGAAGCATAAACGGCATTAACAGGAAAGGAATGACTTTTACAATGAAAATAACATGGTTGGGTCAGGCAGGACTGCTTATGGAAACAAGCGGACTGAAAATAATAATAGACCCGTATTTATCAAACAGTGTGGTTAAGATAAATCCGAAAAATTACAGACGTCAGCCGGTCGATGAAAGCTTTCTGAAAATCGAGCCGGACGTTGTGGTCTGTACGCATAACCACCTTGACCACGTAGACCCCGAAACACTGAAATTCTATCTTGCCGATACGGAACGCAGTGTAGTTGTGCTTGCACCGGAGGCGGCGTGGGCAGAAGTGAAAAAGTTCGGCGGCAATCATAATTATGTTCAGTTTAACCGCCATAGCTCATGGACAGAGGGTGAAGTTGAGTTTTATTCCGTAAAGGCACAGCACAGCGATATTCACCCGATCGGAGTAATTATTAAGGCAGAGGGCAAAAAATACTACATAACGGGCGATACTCTCTATAATGATGATATTTTTGAAGATATTCCGAATGACATTGACGTAATGTTTGTGCCGATAAACGGAGTAGGAAATAATATGAATATGACCGACGCAAAACGTTTTGCCCAAAGAGTCGGCGCAAAAACGGTTGTTCCTGTGCATTGGGGATTGTTTGACAACTTGAATCCGAACGATTTCAAATGTGAAAACAAGGTAATACCGCAGATGTATAAAGAAATTAATGTATAAGCGCTCCCCAAGCCGGACAAAAAATGTCTGACTTGGGGCGTTTTTATATACCGGGATTTTTCTGTGCCGACTGCATTTTAATCGGCTGCCACTTCTTGCTTATATAAACCAAAACAGCAAAAATACATTCAATTATCCATGACGCAATCCAGCCTATAAACAGTCCGTATATGCCAAGCTTTAAAATGCAGATAATGCTAACTGCAATTCTGACCGCAGCGCCCAATGCCGTGCTTGCAACAAGGAAGTTAAGTGCATTTGCTCCTCTGAAAAGCGAATGGAACAAATTGTTTACAAGATTAAACAGTATAAACGGCAGACATAGCTTTGAAAATGCCGCCACATAGCCGAATGCCTTGCCGGTATCGCCGGACGGGAAGAACAGCGACGTAACGGAGTCGGTGAAAAATACGCACGTGAGCAAAGCGGGGGAAACAAATACAATTCCCTGTATAAGCGCCGTTCTTACGGCTTTCGGAATACTGCGGTATTTTTCGGAACCCATACATTGTGCGGTGTAATTGCTCAAAACCTTAGACGAATTTTGATTATATGCACCGAACGATGGCGAAAAATTCAAAAGAGCAGTTCTTTTTGGTTGACCACGGAAAAAATACGTGCGATGAGAACAGAATTGAATTTACACTGAACGAAATTTCACATTTTATTTCGGATTTTGATGTGGCGGATGATATAAAAGAAAAATTTCCCGATACGGCATTTATTAAAGTTTGAAAAAACAGGGGACTGTTAAAAAAGAGTGCAGAACACATAAAACACATCCGACGGTGTATATATACTCCGAAAGGTGTGTTTTATGCGTAGTTCAAGGGCAAAATGCGGAATTCAACCCAAGTAAGTAAATGGTATAACATTGAAGCGGCATCTGTGTCCTTGAACGGTCTGCGCCTTTTTTATTATCTTAAATTCAGACTGACTCCTGCCTTGGTAAGAGCAATAAGCAGCAGGTTTGCGGTGATGATACCGACAACATTTTGAATCACATTAGGAATCATTGCCGTAATCGCAGCAACAAAACCGCTCGTTTCCGAACCGAACACGATTATATCCGCAGCGTAATATCCGACAACCATCCATACTCCCGCGATTATCATAACAATCAGATTTTTAACGTCAAGTCCCGCCGATACGGCGAATTTACCGACAACAAGTCCCATTACGCCTTTTATAATGAACGTAGGCAGCGCCCATGCGGTATAACCGCTTAAAATGTCTGCCAGTGCGCTTCCCAGTCCGCCTGCAATTCCTCCGATTAACGGACCGCCCAGTACCGCAGCGGTAAGTACGCCGCAGTCGCCCAGATTCAGATAGCCGTTGGCGGTGGGTATTCTGACAATAAACGTCATAACACATATTATCGCTGCAAACAGCGCCGTAAACGTTATCTTTCGTACTTTTAAATCTTTCATGATTAAATCAGCTCCTTAGTGTTTTTCTTTGAATGATTATAGCACGCAAAGACGGCATATAAAAGTGTCAAAACGCATTTATTTTGTGGGTGCAAGAGCGAAAATCGTAAAAAATCAAAAAAAATGCGCTATAGGTATTGACATAGCGCGTAATTTGTGATATTATAATAAACTGTATCGTAGGCTTTTTTTGGGAAAATACATCATATTCATATACTTCATTGTATGTATTATACCATAAAAATATACGAAATGCAAGCGCTGCATTATTAAAAGATTTTTACAATGCGGCGTCGGGAGCGAAATACACTGATATTATTATGATGAGGTGATTAACTAAATGCTGCATGAGGTCAAAGCAGGAAAAAATGTCAGACTGAGCTATTCCAAGATTAAAGAACCGCTTGAAATGCCTAATCTGATAGAGGTTCAGAAAAACTCATACAAATGGTTTATCGAAGAAGGATTAAAGGAAGTTTTCCACGATATTTCTCCGATAACCGACCACAGCGGAAAGCTTATTCTCGAATTTTTCGATTACAGGCTGGATTACAATTCAAAATATTCCGTTGAGGAATGTAAGGAAAGAGACGCAAAATATGCGGCTCCGCTTAAAGTGAGCGTAAGACTTATCAATACCGAAACGGGCGAAATCAAGGAGCAGGAAATCTTTATAGGTGATTTTCCGCTTATGACGGAGCAGGGAACATTTATTATAAACGGTGCGGAGCGAGTTATAGTCAGCCAGCTGGTGCGTTCGCCGGGAATCTATTATGAATTTCAGCGCGATAAGACGGGTAAACCGCTTTACAGCTCTACCGTTATACCTTACCGCGGCGCATGGCTCGAATATGAAACCGATTCGAACGATGTATTCTCAATCAGAATAGACAGAACGAGAAAACTTCCGGTCACGGTATTTTTGAGAGCAATGGGTCTTCCCACAAATGCAGACATTATAGATATGTTCGGCGATGACGAGAGAATCCGCGCAACATTTGAAAAAGACCCGACAACCAATACCGAGGAGGGTCTGCTTGAAATATACAAAAGACTGCGCCCGGGTGAACCGTTAAACGTTGAAAATGCGGAATCACTTCTTATGAATATGTTCTTCGACCCCAAGAGATACGATTTGGCAAAGGTCGGAAGATATAAATACAATAAAAAGCTTGCAATTTCGGCAAGAATAAGAAATAAGGTTCTTGCAGAACCGGTTGCGGATCCCAGAACGGGTGAGCTGCTTGCAGCTGCCGGCGATACCGTAAGCGCCGAAATGGCAGAAAAAATCGAAAGAGCCGGTGTAAATGTCGTTTATCTTCTTATAGACGACAGAAAAGTAAAAGTATTTTCAAACGATATGGTATATCTTAGCGAGTATACCGATGTTGAAAACGAAACCGGCGTTGAGAAGGTATGCCGCAGCGTGCTTATGGAAATTCTGAGCGAGGCGGACGAACAGGGTCTGGGTGAGCTGGAAAAGAAAGACTTTATTAAAAAGCAGATTGAGCTGAGAATAGATGAGCTCAGCCCCAAGCATATCACAAAAGAGGATATGTTTGCGTCGGTAAATTACTGTATAACGCTTGCAAACGGCACGGGTACAATAGACGATATCGACCATTTGGGCAACCGTCGTCTGCGCTGTGTGGGCGAGCTTCTGCAAAATCAGTTCAGAATAGGACTTGCACGTATGGAAAGAACCGTACGTGAGAGAATGTCCGTTCAGGAACAGGAAATAATCACACCGTCATCACTGATAAATATAAGACCTATAATAGCAACAATAAATGAATTCTTCGGTTCATCGCAGCTTTCGCAGTTCATGGATCAGCCGAATCCGCTGGCAGAACTGAGACATAAGAGAAGAATTTCAGCGCTTGGCCCGGGCGGTCTTTCAAGAGAAAGAGCCGGATTTGAAGTGCGCGACGTTCACTATTCGCACTACGGAAGAATGTGTCCGATAGAAACGCCGGAAGGCCCTAACATCGGACTTATCACATCATTGGCGACGTTTGCGAGAATTAACGAGTATGGCTTCGTGGAGGCGCCGTACAGACGCGTTGATAAGGAAACGGGCGTTGTTACGGACGAAATCATTTACATGACTGCCGATATGGAGGACGAATTTACCGTCGCACAGGCTAACGAGCCGCTTGACGAAAACGGAAAATTCCTGAGCAGACGGGTAAGTGCGCGTTACAGAGAGGAAATCCTCGAAGTTCCGCCCTCACAGATTGATTATATGGACGTTTCGCCGCGTCAGCTGGTATCGGTTGTTACGGCTTGTATTCCGTTCCTGGAAAACGACGACGCAAACCGTGCGCTGATGGGTTCAAATATGCAGTGTCAGGCAGTGCCGCTGCTTACAACGGATTCGCCGATTGTAGGTACGGGAATAGAGCATAAGGTTGCAAAGGACTCCGGTTCGGCAGTGCTTGCAAAGGAGGACGGCGTTGTTATAAAGGTTGCCTCCGATATAATCGAAATCAAGGGCGAGAGCGGTACAATTCATAAGCATAAGCTTATAAAATTCGTACGTTCAAACCAGAGTACCTGTATAAACCAAAGACCTATCGTGGCAGAGGGCGAAAAGGTTAAAAAAGGCGATATTATAGCAGACGGTCCGGCTATGGATAACGGCGAGCTTGCTCTCGGAAAGAATATCCTTATCGGATTTATGACCTGGGAAGGTTATAACTACGAGGACGCTGTTCTTATCAGCGAGGAGCTTGTTAAAAACGATGTATTTACTTCGATTCATATGGAGGAATATGAATGTGAGGCACGTGATACAAAACTCGGACCGGAGGAAATTACAAGAGATATACCTAACGTTTCGGAGGACTCATTAAAGGATCTGGACGAACAGGGTATTATAAGAATCGGCGCAGAGGTACACGCAGGAGATATTCTTGTGGGTAAGGTAACGCCGAAGGGTGAAACAGAGCTTACGGCAGAGGAAAGACTTTTAAGAGCAATCTTCGGCGAAAAGGCAAGAGAAGTAAGAGACACGTCTCTTAAAGTACCGCACGGCGAACAGGGTATAATCGTAGATGTCAAGAAGTTCACGCGTGAAAACGGAGATGAGCTTTCACCGGGTGTAAACGAGGTTGTACGCTGCTACATTGCGCAGAAGCGTAAAATCAGCGTCGGCGACAAGATGGCGGGACGTCACGGTAACAAGGGTGTCGTTTCGAGAGTGCTTCCGCAGGAGGATATGCCGTTTTTGGAGGATGGTACTTCATTGCAGATTGTGCTTAATCCTCTGGGCGTACCGTCACGTATGAATATAGGACAGGTGCTTGAAATGCACCTCGGCTATGCTTACAGATGCCTGAGCCTTAAAACAAGAGAAGAACTTGAAAACACAATAATAGACGATAACTTCAAAAAGCAGATACTTGCGGCAAAGGACGCTGCAAGACCGGGCAGATTCTTAAAAATCGCAACTCCCGTATTTGACGGCGCGGAGGACGAGGATATTAAGCAGGCGTTCAGAGAAGCCGGACTTAACGAAACCTTTAAATCCGACGTTTATGACGGACGTACCGGTGAAAAATTCGATAACCCCGTAACTGTCGGCGTGATGTATTACTTAAAGCTGCACCACCTGGTTGACGATAAGATTCATGCACGTTCAACCGGCCCGTACTCACTTGTTACGCAGCAGCCTTTGGGCGGTAAGGCACAGTTCGGCGGTCAGCGTTTCGGTGAGATGGAAGTCTGGGCGCTTGAAGCTTACGGCGCAGCATACACCTTGCAGGAAATACTGACGGTTAAATCCGACGATATTGTAGGACGTGTAAAGACATACGAGGCGATTGTCAAAGGCGAAAATATTCCGAAATCGGGTATACCCGAATCGTTCAAGGTTCTTGTTAAGGAACTTCAGTCACTGGCGCTCGACATAAGGATTCTTAATCACAACATGGAGGAAATCGACATCGACGCGTCGTTTGACGATGATGACGACGCTATCCCGTCAGACGATATGATTGCGGCTATGGAGGGCAGCGACCTCGATTCCGATGATATTACGGACGATGATGATTTCGAGGACAGTATGCTTTCCGAAAGCGATTTGTCCGATGATTATGACGACCCCGTCTTTGGTTCGGACGAAATGAACGATGTCATGGATGATGATATGGACGATGACGATTTTTAATATCGCGGACAATGAAAAACTACGGAGGTTTTTAAATGTTAGAATTTAACAGTTTTGAGGCAATTAAAATCGGGCTTGCTTCGCCGCAGACCATTCTGGACTGGTCATACGGCGAGGTGTTAAAGCCGGAAACTATAAATTACCGTACCCTTAAACCGGAAAAGGACGGTCTGTTCTGCGAGAAGATTTTCGGACCTACAAAGGATTGGGAGTGCCACTGCGGTAAGTATAAGAAGATAAGATATAAGGGCGTAGTCTGCGACCGCTGCGGAGTTGAAGTAACAAAATCAAAGGTTCGCCGTGAAAGAATGGGTCATATTGAACTGGCAACGCCTGTATCGCATATATGGTATTTCAAGGGCGTTCCGTCGTCGATGGGACTTATCCTTGATTTATCACCCAGACAGCTTGAAAAGGTGCTGTACTTTGCGTCATATATTGTAACGGATAAGGGTGAAACAGGTCTGGAAGAAAACCAGGTGCTTTCTGAAAGAGAATTTCGTGAAGCATATGACAAATACGGCGATAAATTCAAGGCGGGCATGGGTGCAGAATCCATAAAAGAACTTTTGGAGAAAATAGACCTTGACGAGCTTTCTTCACAGCTTAAAGAGGAGCTTGAAGCCGCTCACGGTCAGAAGAAAGCAAGAATAATAAAAAGATTGGAAATTGTCGAGGCATTCAGAATTTCGGGAAACCGTCCCGAATGGATGATTCTGACCGTTGTTCCGATAATTCCGCCGGAGCTTCGGCCGATGGTACAGCTGGACGGCGGACGTTTCGCAACAAGTGACTTAAACGACCTTTACAGACGTGTTATCAACAGAAACAACCGTCTGAAAAGATTGCTCGAATTAAGTGCGCCGGATATAATCATAAGAAACGAAAAAAGAATGCTTCAGGAGGCTGTTGACGCACTTATCAACAACGGCCGCCGCGGCAGAACGGTTACAGGCCCGGGAAACAGACCGTTAAAGTCGCTTTCCGATATGCTTAAAGGTAAGCAGGGACGTTTCCGTCAGAATCTTTTGGGTAAGCGTGTTGACTATTCGGGACGTTCGGTTATCGTTGTAGGCCCTGAAATGAAGATTTATCAGTGCGGTGTTCCTAAGGAGATGGCTATTGAGCTGTTCAAACCGTTCGTAATGAAGGAGCTTGTTTCAAGAGGACTGGCGCACAATATAAAGAGTGCAAAGAGAATGGTAGAAAGAACCAAGCCGGAGGTTTGGGACGTCCTCGAGGACGTTATAAAGGAACATCCGGTATTGCTTAACCGTGCTCCTACACTTCACCGTCTGGGTATTCAGGCATTTGAGCCGAGATTGGTTGACGGACACGCATTAAAGCTGCATCCGCTTGTTTGTACGGCATACAACGCCGACTTTGACGGCGACCAGATGGCTATTCACGTGCCGCTGTCACCGGAGGCACAGTCGGAGGCACGTTTCCTGATGCTCAGTGCAAACAATCTCTTAAAGCCGCAGGACGGTCATCCGGTTACTGTTCCTACACAGGACATGATTCTCGGAAGCTACTGGCTGACGATCTTAAGAGAGGATTATACGGAGATTGCCGATGAAATATGCGGCGATGAAGCAAAGCTGGCATACCTTGCGGAAATACTTGCAAAAGAGGGCGGAGAGCCGGACGCAAAGGTTTATAATGCCGATGCGGAAATTGTAAGCTATTCTTCACTGACAGAAGCTTTTGCCGCATTAAAGGAGCTTCAGGGCGTTAAGATTAACGAGACGGAAATCAAGGAAAATCCGATTAAGGTAAATGTAAACGAACAGCTTGTGACTGTTTCGGTAAAGAAGCTGTTTACCGAAGCAAAGAAGCTTGTCATGAAACACTATATTGATGCGGACGAGGCGCTTTTGGCATATGCAAACAAACAGGTAAGCCTGCACGAGAGAATTACGGTAGGCGTTACAAAGAAGTTTGACGGAAGAGAAATATCCGGCAATGTGGAAATTACGGTAGGACGTATTATATTCAATAACAATGTTCCGCAGGATCTGGGCTTTGTAGACAGAACAAATCCGCAGGATATGTTAAAGTATGAGATTGACTTTATCGTAAAGAAAAAGCAGCTCGGAGATATTATCGGACGCTGCATAAACGAACACGGAACATCTATAACGGCAGTAATGCTGGATAATATCAAGGCAGTCGGATATAAGTATTCAACATTGAGCGCAATAACCGTTGCGGTAAGTGATATTGAAGTTCCGGAAAAGAAAAAAGAAATACTGGCAGAGGCAGAAAAAGAAGTAGAATCAATCACTTCAAAATACAGATTCGGTTTGCTGACAGACGAGGAAAGATACCAGCAGGTAATCAAAATCTGGGCGGCTGCATCGGAAAAGGTTACAAACGCCATGCTTGAGCATTTGGGCGAATTTAACCCGATTTACATGATGGCTGACTCAGGTGCGCGAGGAAGTATAAACCAGATTCGTCAGCTGGCGGCTATGCGAGGACTTATGGCAGATACGCAGGGACGTACGGTTGAAATTCCTATCCGCGCTAACTTCCGTGAGGGTCTTAACGTACTGGAATACTTCATTTCTTCGCACGGTGCGCGTAAAGGTCTTACCGATACGGCTTTGAGAACAGCCGACTCCGGTTATCTGACAAGACGTCTTGTTGACGTATCGCAGGACGTTATCGTTCGTGAAATCGACTGCGGAACGCAGGAGGGCGAATGGGTAACGGAAATCACCGACGGCGGCGAAAGCATCGAACCGTTGTATGACCGTATCGAAGGCAGAACGGCTATGGAGGATGTTATAAATCCGCAGACCGGCGAGGTTATTACAAAGGCAGACGAGCTTATAAGCGCCAATGCGGCAAGAAAGATTATCAACTGCGGCATTAAAAAGGTATATATCAGAAGCGTGCTTACGTGTAAGTCAAAAATCGGTGTGTGCGCTAAGTGTTACGGAAAGAACCTGGCAACAGGTCAGCTTGTAAACATCGGTGAAGCGGTAGGTATTATCGCGGCTCAGTCAATCGGTGAGCCGGGTACACAGCTTACAATGCGTACTTTCCATGCCGGCGGTGTTGCTTCGGGCAGCGATATTACGCAGGGTCTTCCGCGTATCGAGGAATTGTTTGAGGCAAGACGTCCTAAGGGTGTTGCGATAATTTCGGAAATCGGCGGACGCGTAACGGTGAATGAAACAAAGAGAAGCCGTGAGGTCGTTGTTACAAACGATGAAACGGGCGAAGCAAAGAACTATGCAATACCTTACGGTGCAAGCATAAAGGTTCATGACGGCGATGTAATCGAGCCGGGCGGTGAGCTGACGGCAGGTTCGGTTAACCCGAATGATATTTTAAGAATCAACGGTCCGGACGCCGTTCAGGTGTATATTACCCGTGAAGTTCAGAGAACTTACCGTATGCAGGGCGTTGATATCAACGACAAGCACGTTGAGGTAATTACACGTCAGATGCTCAGAAAAGTAAGGGTCGAAGAAGCAGGCGATACAGATTTGCTTATCGGTTCACTTATCGATATATTCGAGCTTGAAGAGGCAAACAAGAGACTTGACGAGCGAGGCGGCGGTGAGCACGCAACATATTCACCGGTGCTTCTCGGTATCACAAAGGCGTCTCTTGCAACAGAGTCCTTCCTGTCGGCGGCATCATTCCAGGAAACCACAAAGGTTCTTACCGATGCGGCTATCAAAGGTAAGGTCGATCCGCTTTTGGGACTTAAAGAAAATGTTATTATCGGTAAGCTTATACCGGCAGGTACGGGTATGAGTATGTATAAGGATATTAATATTACAATAGACGGCGAAGAAGTCGGAAATGATGAAATAGACTGATGTATTATCAGTTTAACTAAAAACAATACAGCACATCGGAACGATGTGCTGTATTGTTTTGTACATTCCCCGTTTCGATTATTCAGCGGTATGGTTTATACTGCTTGGACTTATAGGATATTCAAAAATAGAAATAATTGTGATATAATTTAATTAGTAAACAGATGATTAAAGAAAGAGAAAATAATCAGAAAGGACGTTATAAAAATGAGTAAAAAATTAGTTGCATATTTTTCGGCAAGCGGAGTTACAAAGAGTTATGCGGAAAAGCTTGCAAAGGTGACGGACGCGGATTTGTTCGAGATAAAGCCGGAGGTTCCGTATACAAAGGCAGACCTTGACTGGATGGATAAAAACAGCCGCAGCACCGTGGAAATGAAGAATCCGGATTCAAGACCGGAAATTGCCGAAAAGCTTAAGGATATGGAGAAATACGATACTGTATTTTTAGGTTTCCCGATTTGGTGGTATGTTGCGCCGACGATTGTGGATACTTTTTTGGAAAGCTATGATTTTTCAAATAAGACAATTATCCCATTTGCGGCGTCGGGCGGCAGCGGAATGGGAAAAACATCAGACATTTTAAGAAAAGTCTGCCCCGATGCGGATATAAAGAACGGCAAGGTAATAAACAATATGTCGGAAAGCACGCTTGCGGACTGGGCAAATAAGTTCTGAGTCTGTTATGCTCGGAGCGGAAGCGGCTCCTTTTTGACAACTTATTTGACCAGCGGTAAAATAACCTGGAAAATTGTGTATTCATTCGGCTTTGATTTGCACAAAATCGTTCCGGAATGATAGTTAATCGTTTTCAGTGCAGTCGAAAGACCTATTCCGAAATTATTTGAACTGTTTTTATTTGAATACAAAGGTCTGAAAATATTTTTAATTTCATTCTTTTTAATACCGCAACCGTTGTCGCGGAAATTTATAACTGCGGAGCTGCCCTCGGTGAAAAGCGAAATTTTCACTGTCGGGTTTTCAACTTCCGCCGTTGCCTCAACGGCATTGTTTAAAATATTCGTGAATGCCTCGCGTAAGCTTGCGTAACTGCCGTTTATAAATATTTCCTCTTCGGAAAAATCCCTTTGCAGCGTCAGATTTTCCGTTCCCTCAAACTGCAAAAGCAAATCATCAAGCATTTCGGTTAAATCAAGCCTAACTTTTTCGCTGCTGAAATCATATGTCAGTATAACGCTGTCTATCATCTTTTTTGAATTTATAAACGAGCTATGTGAAATATCCTGTATATTTTTAAGCGCGGCAACGGACATCTTATCGTTTGGGTCTATTTTACTTTCCAGAATACTTCCGAAACGCTCTATCGCAAAAAAAGCGTTTTTGTATGTATGAAATATCGTTTTTAGCATTTCGTCATTTTCTCTTTTAAACCTGTTTTCGCGCCGCGGCGGACGGACAACATTAAACGTAGTCGAAAAATCGCAGCAGGTCAGTATATACAGCAGAATAACAATTGCCGCTACAAGAAAAAATTCCGTATATCTTGAATTTATGGAAAACATCGGATTAAACACACCGGCAGCCGTTTTGACGGTCGGCATGGAATTCACATCATAACGCAGCGGATAATAGTTGCTGTATATATTCACGTGCAGAACCAGTCCCATGGTTATTTCTATTATCAGAATATAAACAAGCGTACCTAACACATATTTTCGCTTTGAAAAAATCTGCGTCTTAAAATACTGGCGGCAAAGCTGGATTACCGGCAGCATAAAATATACGACAAGCAGCAGGCTGTTGAACGCCACCAGACGGTTGAACGGATTTGTTCTGTTATAAAGCATACAGTAATTCCAGATGCTGTATTTAACACGCGGATGGTTTAAAATAAAATATATTGCCGGAGGAACAAACAAAAGCAGCTTTAACGGCGTTATCTTTTTGTCCGAAATAATCAGAAAAATCACCGCGGAGGATAAAAGCAGAAAATTACCGAAATTATAAAGCGTCACAACGTCCGTGATGTGCAGCTTCAAGTGAAATACAAGGTAATATCCGGCTTTTTCGAGAATATTTGCCGGCAGGGAATAATTGACGGAAACCATAATATTGTACACCAAAAGCGATATGAGTATAATCGAAGCGCTTATCAGATAGCTGCCCAATGACCAGAACAGCATATTTTTGCCCTTAAAAAACGCTATGGTTAAAATAAACAGTATAACGGCTGTATACATAAACAGCATAAAGCACACCCCCTGCCGGCAATGATTAAAACTTCTCTACGAGTTTTAGTATATCAAAATAAATATTTTAAGTCAAGGCTTTTCTTTTATGTTGAAAATATAAAAAAAAGCGTTGATAAAAACCTCAACACTTTGTGCAAAAAAAACAGTACTATGCAAAACGTAAAAAATGTGTTACTATTTTTATAATAAAAAGTGTACTATGAATAAAATGCGATTTGCCGTACGGCGGCAGAATGGGAGGATTAAGATGAAAAAAATAGTATTGTTACTGCTTGCGGCAGGGATAGCGGCATCTGCGGCAGGCTGCCAAAGCGGAAATTCGGAAAACAGCAAAACGGAAACGGTTACATACTGGACTTTTAATGCGCATGACAAAGACCTTATGACAAAATATATTGATGATTTTAATAAAAATAAGGGCGCGCAGCTCGGCGTAAACATCGACTACGTTATAAAGAGCGATATGTCGGCAACGATGATAGATTTGGGCTACGCATCGGGTCAGGCGCCGGATTTGTTTGAAACCTGCAATCTCAATAAGCTGGCAAACGACGGAAGTCTTGCTGCATATGAGGATTTGCCCGGCGGTGAGGAATATCTGAAAAACTTTGACGGAATGTTAAGAGAAACCGTAAACAAGCTTAACGGAAAAACATATACCGTAATCCGCAAATACAGCGCGACAACAAGAGCGCTGCTCTACAACAAAGATATGTTCAAAGAGGCGGGGATTGTTGACGAGAACGGCGAGGCGAAGCCGCCGCATACATATGATGAGCTGCGTGAGGATGCGAAAAAGCTTACAAATGCACAAAAGGGCAAATACGGAATAGTTCTTCCGTTCAAATGGTCGGCGTTTTTTGATAACGATGTACGTGCTTTAATGCAGTCGGATGTCGGAAATATAGGCTATGACCCGGTAAAGGGTACATATGATTACAGCGCAATGAAGCCGATTATGGAAATGTATACGGGCATAAGAGATGACGGCAGTTATTTCCCGGGTGCGGAAACACTCGATAATGATTCGGCAAGAGCAAGATTTGCCGAGGGTGATATAGGCATGAAGTTCGGTGCGTCCTACGATTACGGCGTTCTGACGAGCCAGTTCCCGGCAAAATGCGACTGGGGCGTCGCACCGCTTCCGGCAAAAACCGAAAACCCCGAATACAAACAGGCGTATTCGCTTGCATATACACCGTATATAAACAGCGGACTTCTTCAAAAAATAAGTCCCGAGGCGGTTATGGAGGTAATGCAGTTCTTAAACAGCGACGAGCTTGCGGCAGAGCAGTACAAGGCAGGTAAGGGCTTGCCGATAGACAGCGATATTGTTAAAAACACAACGCTGGAATCAAACATGAAGAATTGGAGCGATTTCGCATCGCTTGTTGAAATAAGCGCAATAAACCCTGTATCGAGAAAGTTTGACGTGTCAAAATATCCGTCGTTCTCGGAACAGTTTATAACCAAGATATGGAACAACAACGAGAGCATAGATTCTCTGCTTACCGAGTATGCCGAGCTTACAAACAAGGAAATAGACGCATACCAGGAGCTTCATCCCGAATATGACGGTCAGCAGTTTATTTTGAAGGAATGGGACACAAAACGAAAGTGACAGGTGAATTTTGTAAATGCTAAAAGTATCGAGAACAAAGAAAATCAAGGCAACGGACGGCGTCAAGAAATACGGTGACGAATGGCAGAACTACGTAATGCTTATTCTTCCGCTTATCGGATTTTTCGTATTCACATGCTATCCGCTGCTGTGGGCGGTGAGTCTGTCGTTCTTCAATTATGACGGAGTTGCGGCGAACACAAGATTTGTCGGACTGGAAAATATAATTTCGGCATTTCAGGATAAAACATATTGGTCTACATGGGTAACGACCTTTGAATTTGCAATATATAAAGTGCCTATCGAAATGGTTCTGGCATTGTCGCTGGCGCTGATTTTAAACAGAAAGCTCAAAGGCACGGGATTTTTCAGAAGCGTGTTCTTTCTTCCGAACGTTATAAGCATGAGCCTTATGGCGGTTGTAATTTTCAATATGTTCGATGTGCATGGTTTTATAAATCATATACTGACAACTCTGGGACTTATGGACACTCCCGTGGAGTGGTTCGGAAAAAAATTCACAGCGCTGACGGTTCTTGTGGTGGGAAGTATATGGAATTCTTTCGGAATTAATGTCATTTACTTTATTGCCGCGCTCAATAATGTTCCCGAGGAATGTTATGAGGCTGCCAAAATTGACGGCGCTACGAAATGGCAGACCTTTAAAAGCATACAGCTGCCGCTTATGGCGCCCGTCATGCAGACAATACTGCTTCTGTCGATAAACGGTACTCTGCACGTCGGCGAATACGTATATGTAATGACCGGCGGCGCACCGGGCGGAACAACACATACGGTTATGTCGTATCTGCTTTCAAAGTACACGCCGGGTATAGCAGGCTCTGTTGTCAACCTCGGCTACGGCTGTTCGCTGTCGTTTATTACCTCGGTTATAATGTGTCTGATTGCGATAGGCTATTCAAAGCTGAGCAAAAAGATGTCGGAGGTATGCTGATTACTATAACTGAAAGGCGGATTTAAAGATGATAAAAGAAAACAAAAAGACAGCCGTATTTTCATACATAATATTGTCGATAGTTGCGTTTGTGACGTTAGTGCCGATATTTTACTGCATAATGTCGTCCTTTAAAACCAACATCGAAATAATGGCTTCACCGGAAAATCTTATCCCAAAGGAATTTACAATAGATAACTACATAGAGATTTTCCATTCAAGCACCTTCAACGTGCTGAGAATGTTGTGGAACAGCACATATTATACGCTTTTCAGCGTGATAGTGTGTCTGATACTTTCATCGGTTTGCGGATATGTTTTTGCGCGCGGAAACTTTGCGGGCAAAAAAGCAATATTTGCGGTATTCTCCGCGCTGATGTTTATAAACATGGGTACGATAACCATTTACCCCAAATTTCAGATTTTAGGCTTGGTGCATCTTAACAGGTCGCTTTTCGGACTTATGGCGCTTAAATTTTTCGGAATACCGATAGTTAATATGTACCTTGTGCGCGGATATATCCTTTCTTTGCCGAAAGAAATGGACGAAGCCGCAAGAATAGACGGCTGCGACTATTTCGGGATTTTTATTAAAATCATAGCGCCGCTGTTAAAACCCATTTTAGCAACGATAGGAATACTTTCGTTCCAGGGTTCATGGAACGAATATCTGCTGCCGTCGATATTTACGATGGGTATTCCGAAGCAGACGCCGCTAATTGCCGGAATAGTCGCTCTTAAAACCTCGGGCGGTGCGGCATCGCAGTGGAATCTGATGTTTGCCGGAATGACGATTGCCATTATTCCCGTGCTGTTTGCTTATTGCGTAGCGAATAAATACTTTGTGTCGGGAATAGCGGCAGGTGCGGTAAAGGGTTAATTAGGAGGATATTATGAATTTCAGAAAAATAATCGGAATTGCCGCGCTTACGCTGATGCTGTCGGTTACGGCTGTGTCGGCTGACGGTGAACCGGGCATAAGCGTCGGGGACGGGAAAATATGTGCAAGCCTGTCCGGACAGATAGATGTGCAGAGCTATTTCGGCTTTGACGAGCTGCAAATGAAAAACCGCGCACCGTACCTGCCTTTGCAGATTGCGGTTGTGATTACTGAGCCGGAAAGCGGAAAAATGCTGTACACAAACCAGTTACAGGCAGACGATGAGGGCAGATACGGCACGGATTTTATCATGAATGTCGATTCGGGCGTGTACAACATGAGGGTGTATACCGCCTACGGCAAAATTTACGACGGAACAGTTGAGTACAGCGACGGTCTGACCGATAGCTTCAATGCGCTTGCCGCGGACGAAAATACGGCGGAAATGAAAAACTTTATGTACAGCTACGGCGGATATATGAATCTTGATTTGTCTGTTATGAAGGAGTTTTCGGAGGAGGAGCAGATAAAAATTATCGGGCTTATGGCAAAAAAAGCTCCGTATGCAAAGAAAAGCGACATCGGACTGGAATTGTCGGAGGCACAGTTCAGTGTGGGACTGGCGTCGGATACTTTGCCCGATGAGGAAAAAACAAAAATGTTCAACAGCTATATGGATTTGCTCGGCGCAGATTTTGCGGACATAAGCGCGTTCATAAAAACAAACAATCTCGCTGCATATGTTATTGACGATTTTAATTCGGGAAAATATACATCGCTCAAAGACGATATATACCTTTTGGCTTTGCGCGCATTTACGGCGCATAGGGTGGAAAACATTTATGATTTGGAGGTTCTTTTCAAAGACAATTTGTTTTCCGTGCCGGACAACGTTATGAAAAAGTACAATGCGGTTAAAAACAAGACTGCATTTTATACGGAGCTGAACAAGAAAGTAAAAAATTTGGAAAGCTTGCAGAATTTCTATGACGCGGCGGAGGAATGTGCCAAAGCGGCGGACAAAAAGGAAGATAATAAAACCACCGGCGGCGGAGGCGGCGGAGGCGGCGGCGGACGGAGCAATGTTCCGGTAATATCCGTACCGTCAGCTGTTGTTACGCCAAAGCCGCAGGAGGATAAAAAAGACGATACGCCCGATGAACCGCAGAAAATCGAATTTTCGGATTTGGATTCACACGAATGGGCAAAAACGGCAATATACGCGCTTGCCGAAGCAGGAGCCGTTAACGGCAGCGGCGACGGAAAATTTCTGCCGCAAAACAGCATAAAAAGAGAAGAATTTGTAAAAATGCTTGCATTGTCCTTTAAGCTGGGCGATAAGGGCGCAGACGTAAGTTTTAACGATGTCGGCGAAAATGACTGGTTTAGAGATTCCGTCTGGGTGTGTGTTTCAAACGGCATAATCAACGGAATTTCCGATACGGAATTCGGTACGGGCAGATATGTGACAAGACAGGACGCGGCAGCGATGCTTGCGCGTATGTTCAATGCGCCGCAGCCGGAGGATACCGAAAAATTCGGCGACGATGCCGAAATTGCGGATTATGCAAAGGGCGGTATTTATATGCTCAAAGCGGCGGATATGCTCGGCGGCTATGAGGATAATACATTCAGACCGAATTTGCCGGTAACACGTGCCGAAGCGGCAAAAATGATTTATAATCTGCTCAAAAAGGAGGTATAACCGATGGCAGAAAAAACAAGCAGAATTATATCGGCAATTATTGCAATATGCCTGTCGGCGAGTCTCTTTGCCGTTTCAGCGCCTGTCACGGCGGCGGAGGAAACGGATAATTTTGAGGAACAGAAGCTTTTTCTTGAAAGCATCGGCATTTTAAAATTCAGTGCCGATGAAAATTCAGACGTGAGCAGAGGACAGTTTACGGACATGGCAATGCGGTCGTATATAGAGGAACTGCCGTCCGTCAGCAAAACCGATGTGTTTAACGACGTTATTCCGAACTATGAATTTAAGGATGCTGTCGAAGCGGCGTACAATAATAATATAGTAAGGGGTATGGGCGATAACGATTTCGGCGTTAACGAAATGATTACTCCGAAAGCCGCTGTGACGATAATGCTCAGAATACTCGGCTATGAACCGTATATTGAACAGCGCGGCGATTTTGAAAGCAATTATATTTCAGCCGCGGCACAGGCAGGCTTGCTTAAAAAGGTAGACATTTCGCAGGATAAACTTTCATTCGGGGCGGCGGTGCAGCTTATGTGCAATGCGGTTAAAATTGCTCCGATTAAGGCGGATACATCATCGAACGGCGTGTCGTATTACACCAAGGACGGCGAAACGCTTATTTCCGACAGACTTAATATTTATGAGGAAAAAGGCGTGCTGACCGATACAAGCTGTGCTTCGTTAACGGGCGGAGCGGCATTGGAAAAGGGATATGTTAAAATCGGCGGTAAAACGTACAGAACGGGAAATACGCGCGCGAATGATTTTATCGGCTATAACGTGCATATTTACTACAAGGAGCTTGATGAGGGCGACACCGTTTTGTATATCGAGGATAATAAAAGCGATGTGACCGTCATTGACGGAGACAGTTACAGCGATTATTCCGACGGAACATTGTCATATTATACCTCAAATAATTCCGTAAAACAAATCAGAATAGGCACAGACGCGGTGATTATATATAACGGTGCGCTTGTAAGGGGCGGACAGTTTGACAAGTCGCTGTTTGACGTGAGCATCGGAAATATAACGGTAATAAAAAAATTCGATGATGAACATACGGCTGTTATTATAAAGTCCTACCGCGATACGGTGTATGACCGATACAGCGATGCGGATAACAAATATATGCTTATCGACAAATACGAATCGGACAGAAATATTCCGGTTGAAGACGAGGATATGTTTGATATACGCGATATATCGGGAAAAGAAATGAAAATAGAGGATATTCCGAATGAAGCCGTAATATCTGCGGCGGTAAGCCTTGACGGCAGCTGCGGATACATGATTGTAAACCAAAACAAGCTCACACAGGCATATGCGCTGTCGGCAGGAGAGGACAAAGCAACCTTCAAACTTTACAGCGAGGAGGAGCATACATATAACGAAACGGAATATCTCTACTGCGATGATTTTATAAAGCATAACAAGGAAAAGAAAACGGTGAAATCCGGTTCGGAGTATACGCTGTATATAGATGCGTTCGGTTATATTGCCTATGCTGCGCCGGAAAAGGACGTGTCGGATTTTTACGCTTATATAATAAGATGTTCATGGGACGATGCCGACCCCGATAAAACGCTTATGTTAAAGCTTTTTAAGGACGACGGCAAAACGGAAACATACAAACTTTCAAAAAATGTAAAAATTGACGGCATAAACTGCAAAAACAAGGATAGCAACATAATCATAAATATGCTCGGTCTCGGTGCGGATAAAGCGGACGATCCCGGCTTTGACAAAAAATCAAAGCTGGTATATGTAAGCCTGACGTTTGATTCGGAGATACGGTCAATTGATACGTGTCTTGAAGAAACGGACGAGCGCGAAAAAGACGATTCTCTCTACCGTGACGGCAGAGAGGCGGACAACACGCTTTATAAAATCACATCAAAAAATGCCATGTGGGTAAGTTCACTTTCGTATAAAGCGCGTTATGCAATGTCAACAAAGGCGTTTAATACAGGAATATTCGCGGCGGCGGACACAAAAATTATGGCAGTACCGCGCGACAGCGACGACCCCGAAAGATTTAAAATGCTTACAACTGATTCGTTTTTTAACGACAGAGCGTATCTTGTAAAGGCATATTCGAGAGATGACGAAAGAATTTCTCCCGAAATTATCGTGTTCTATTACCATAGCAGATACAGCGATGATTTCGACAAAGCGGAGGATGCGGTCAGCGCAAGATATGCGGCGATACCGTTTGAACGTCCGTATGACGGCGCGGTGACGTTTGTTGATAAAATTACGCATGAGTATAATGAAGAAACCTCGGAAACAGATACCGTTCTTTATCTCACAAACCTTGCAAGCGGAGCGGCGCTTAAATTCAGTATTAATGATGAGGAGCTGCTTTCGGACGGGATAGAACAGGGCGATATTGTGCGGTATATGACAATCGGCGGTTCTGTATGCTATCTTGAAAAGCTTTACGCTTTTGCGGACAGAACGTTTAACCCGAACTCACGCCCGATTAAGTGGAACACGAACCGTCAGGTAACAATATCTTCCTACTATCTGTTCCATAACGGAACATTCCTTTCCGACCCTTACGGAGCGGAATCGGAAACGGGCACATATTCGCTTGCGCGTGCGGTGGTTACGCATAAGGACGATAAATATATAAGCTATGTAACGTATGATGATTATTTGCAGGGAAACACCGGCGAAAAATACCGCAAACGCGCCCTGCTCTCATCAACAAAGGTATATAAATACAACGACAGAAATAACAGCATAAACAAGTCGGACATAAGCGGAATAGTAGCCTATGACGACAGCAGCCTTGCACCTACGGAATGTCTTATCTCGGTAAAAAGCCTTGCGGCAAACTCAATAATAGCTTATTGAGCTTAAATTGTAAGCTAAATGTTTTAGCATTAAAAATATAAAAAAAGGGAGATTTGAATTATGAAAAAGGCAAACAAATTAGTCGGTATGCTGGCGGTTGCAGCATTAACAATCGGTGCGTTTGCGTCAGCAGCGGGCGCAGCGGGAAATATTAAAATGGTTGACCCTCAAAAGGGAGATGTGTGTTCATATAATACTGCAAATATTACAAACAGGTATGGCAATACGGAAAAAAATATAGATATTACCGGCAGAACAATTACATATGGCGGCGGCAGCGGATTGTCAATAACCCCCATTGTGTATAAACTGCCATATCAGGCATCAGATGGTGAATGGCACGGTATTGAAGCAAGCTCGTATTGGAAAAATAACTTCACATGGGAATTTGACTTTAAATATACAAAGCTGCCCGATGCAGGCAAGGACTTCTTTATTCTTATAGGACCAAGCACGGGGAATTATTGGAAAAATAAAATTCAGTTTATCAGAGCCGACGGCGGAGATACATATCGTTTGCAGTGGGGAGGCACTGATTTGCAGGGGAACGTATCCGCAAAACAGGCAATATCCGCGCCGACAAAGGACGACTGGGACACAGCAACATACGGTTTAAAAGTAAATGAAACATATCACCTTAAAATAGAGGCAGACCTTGCAAACAGCGGAAAAATATATGTAACGTTTACAAATCCGAACGTTACGGACGAAAACGGCACGGCATATACAAAACTTACCGAAAGTCCTTATACAGCCGGAACGTTATACACAACGGTCAATGACTGGGTAAGTGCAGGCAAATACAGTAATGTAATGTTTAAATGTAACAGTGCGCTGAAACTTGATTTGTCAAACGAAGAATTTTATATGGACAGATTCAGAGCAACAGTACCGTCTGCGGCAGTGGACGGAAACAAGATAGTTGTTTCGGAAACGGTTGTAAATACCACCAATACGCCGTATTGGACAAAAGCGCCGCTGCTTGTCGGTGCGGTATATGACAGCAATGGTAAAATCGTAAGAACAGGCTATAACGACACTCAGCCGGCAAGCGGTTTTCCGGCGCTCGGACAGCATGATTATTCAACAACCCTCTATGACCTTGATAAATTAGCTGACGGCACATATACATTTAAAGCGTTTTTGTGGAACTCATTCAACCAAATGGCTGCATACCCGAATTGTCTTGTAGAAAAGACATTAACTGTTGCAAACGGTACGGTAACAATGGCAGATTAAATTTTTGCCCTGTATCACAGCTTGAGCGGAGGTATTATTAATGTTAAAATTATCGAGAGCGATTACGGTGATATGCACTGCGGCGGCAATGCTTTTTGCAGGCGTGTGTCCGCTGTGCCGTGCGGAGGAAAAAAGCGAAATCAGCGCGGAAAATATTGTGTCGGAATCCGTAATAAATTATTTTACGTGGAACAGGCTGCTTGATAAGGGCGAAGTACACGGAATTGACGCGGCGGAAAATGAATTTATGACGCTTAACCAAACGGTGTATGCCGATGTGAAATGGATTGAAAAATACCTTGACGCGTCATATGTCTGGGACGGAAAAACAAAATCCGTTGCGTTTGGTGACGGCGAAAATACGGGCAATGTAAAATGCGGTGATTTTGACGCGGAGGACACAAGCGGCGAGAACGGATTCTTTTTGGAGGAATATACATATATTCCTCTGAAAGGTCTTTCCGAAAGCATGGGCTGGCATTTTTACAGCGGAGACGCGTTCTGGATTTTAAGCAAAACGCTTGAAATCGAGGACGCCGTAACAGCAGATATGACCAAGGAAATAATCGAAGCCGGAAAAACAAAGCTTTTCGATTATGACTTTGAAACGGAAAAGCCAAAGCTTGAATTGGGCTTGTGGGACGGTGCAACGGCAAATACATTTGTCATGCCCTGCGAAATCGTTACCGAGGACGGAAATTCGTTCATGCAGCTGGGTTCATCGTCGCTGAGATACGGCGGTCTGTATCTGCCGCCAATTGAAAATACAAGGGATACAAAAATAGAATTAGAATTTGACGCAGCAAAAAGCGAGGATTTTAACGGCAGTTCGTTCATTGTGCTTATTCAGTGCTTTAAAAACGGAGTTTTCAAGTCGTATGTTGACGGCATATATCAGACGCCGAAAGACCCGGGCAAGTGGACGCATATCAAAAAAGAGTTTGATACCTCAAAAGTGCCGGCAGACGCAACCGATATAAGAATTGTATTCTGTACGTCAAATCAGCCGTCACAGGGCGAAGCGTCGGGGCGCATAATGGTGGATAATATCAAGGTGCGTTCATATCCGTATTATACGGACACCTCCGTTTCGCCGAAAATCAAGGCGGATAAAGTGGGCAACTGGTACATTCTGGGCGAAACGGTCAAAATGACCCCCACAAACAAAATTGACGAGGAAAAATACAAAGCCGTTACGGCGGAGGTGTATGATTCGGAGAATAAGCTTGTACATACCGGAACTGTCACATCTGCGGAGTTTAACGGCGGATACAGCTGGACTCCCGAAAAACAAGGCTACTATGAATTTCAGTTTTATACAATAGATAAATACGGCATTAAAAACACGCTGTATGAGTTTTATACAAAGAAAAACCCCAAAACGCAGGAAACGGTTAAGCTATATATAGAGCGGCAGGGCATTGTTGTGGCAAGGTACAAAACAAAGCCTATGGAGGAACGCTGCGACAGACTGGCGGTTTCGATAGACCCGGGAACGTACCTCAATCCGGAAATCGTAAACGGACGTAAAAACGGTTTAAGGGGCGACCAGGTGGAACTGGCGGACTTGCTGGGATTTAGGAAAATACGTTATCATTTTCTTTCGCCGGACGGTCTTGCTTACAAAACGCCGTCAAAGGCGAATATACACCGCGGCGAATTTGATTTTGCCGAGTGGGACGGCTCTGTAAACGAGGCATTGAAATACGGCTTTGACCTTGTGCTTAATATCATGGGAACGCCGCGGTATGCGTCACCGTACCGCACAGGCTATACCTCTCCGACGGGCGGCGGAATAAACTATTATGCTCCCGTAAATATCGAAGCGTGGAGGGCGTATGTCGAATACGCGGTAAAACGCTACAAGGACGTGTGCAATATATGGGAGGTATGGAACGAACCCCATGTTTACGGCGGAAGTGTGTTCTGGAAAGGCATAACAAAGGATTTTGCCGAAATCCAGAAATCGGCGTATAACGTTATAAAAAAATATCAGCCGGGCGACGAAAGTCTTGTAACTTTGGGCGGTATCGGTGCAAGACGATACACCAACTTCTATGAGGAGCTTGTGCAGACGGACGCATACGACTGCTATGACGCAATCGCAATGCACGGCTGGGACATCGACCCGTGGAATTACAATAAAATTGCCGAGGATTACGGCAAAGAACCAAAGCCGTTCTGTTCAACGGAAATGCACATGATGCTCAGAGCCTCCGATTCAGAATATCTTAATAACACCGAAAAGGAAGAAGCAATGCGCATGGTGGTTGAATTTTTGAAGGATTTCAAGTACGGAGCACTGTTCACAACTTTCTTCGCCGTAAATGTGTCGGATGACAAGGACTGGCTGCAATATCTTAACAAAAATAAGATTTACGGTCAGGGAATAGAGGGCGGAGCGTTCAGAGTGGGGCTGTATTCTCCGAGGTTTGCGGCCATTGCGATGAATACGTTCTTTGATACGATAGGCAAGGAATACGACTATGTTGACGAGTATCTGCTTGCCAATAAAAAGCAGAATGCCGTAAGAGTAAAAAGTGACGGCAAGGATCAGCTGATTGTGTGGAATGTCGGAGGTTCAAAGAGCAATCCGACTGAGCTTTCAACGCTTATTACAGACTGCGCAAACGAGGATTTCAAAATTGTTGACTGGGAAAATAACGATGTTGATACTTCGGATTTAAAAAATATCGTTATAAAGCCGGAAACAATGTATTTCATAAGCGGACTTGACGGCGAAAAGCTTGATAAAATACCGTCAGCGCAGGGCGATGAGCTTTATACGGGGCAGGTGCTTTACAACATAACGGAAAAAGCCAAGACCGATACAAGCAATATCTTAACCCATGTCGTAACAAACGGAGATACAAAGCCGCTGTTTAATAAGGACACCTTTGAGCTTAACAATGACATTTCCTATACGGACACCAACTGGCGCTATATTGCAAAAGAGCCGAATACCTCACAGGAGGATTTCAGTGCGAAATTTGCGCTGTCGGTAACCGATGACGGAATGTATCTTGTGGCAAAGGTGAACGATACAAACGATAATGCAATTGCCGATTCGCCGGAGGAAATAAGCCAAAAGAGCGGATTGCAGTTTGCGTTTGATACAGTCGGCGACCGCAGCGGCAACGGCTACCAGGAATGTTATGTCGGACTTAACTATGCCGGAAAGCCGATTGTCTATAAAAAGACTGCGCCGTATATCGGCGGAGACATGATTTCCGACTTTACCGAAAGCGGAAATATTATAGAAAATGCAGCCGTACAGCGTATCACTGACGGCAGCGAAATCACATACATGGTATATCTGCCGTCAAAGGAGATATATCCGTATGAGAAAAACGTGAATGATGCTATACATTTCTCGATTATTGCCAACCGCAATGACGGCACAAAGAATATCGGCTATCTCGAATGGGGCGGCGGACTTGCGGACGAAAAAGACCCGAAAAAATTCGGAAACGTATGGCTCGACAAGACGGTTGCCGAAGAAAACGGCATATATTACCCGTATATGGCTGTTGCGGATAATAAGCCGCTGTTTGATAAAAATACTCTCGAATATGCCGATAACATCAGCTGGATAAGCGATAATATGAAGTATGTTTCGCTGATTGCGGGCGATAATACGGCAGATGAAACGTTTAAGGCAAAATTTGCCGTAGGAGTGACCGAGGAGGGCATTTATCTTGCCGCCGAGGTTGATGACAACGACGTTAATATGGACGCGGACAGCGTAGGCGGTATGTGGTCAAAGGATAGTATGCAGTTTGCATTTGACACAGGTATGCGCGGAAACACAGACGAGCTTATCGGATTCCATTTCGGAAGAGCAGCCGGAAAGGGCGATACCCTGTTTAAGGAGGACGCTCCGTTTATAACCGCCGAAAAAGCTCCGGCAGGCTATACGCAAAAGAAAACCGTTGTCACGGAGGGTATTCATAATGTTACCGTATCGGACGGAAAAATAATTTATAAAGCGTTTATTCCGGCGGCGGAGATTTATCCGTTTAATATAGCGGAGAATGAGACGCTTAAAATGTCCGTGCTGTTCAATCAGAACAGGGAGGGAAAGCGCGTGGGTTACCTTGAATGGAACTCCGGCATAGGCGCATCGAAAAATCCGAAAGAATACGGAATTATAAGCTATAAATAATGACTGAAACGTACCGCACGGAGTGTATAAACACTCCGGCGGCGTTTCGTTTGTTTAAAATTAAAGCGAGGAAGAATATGTTTAAAAACATTACATTGGAGGTCAGCTTAAAGCCGTTTAAGCAGACGGATAACGAATATATACATAATGTGTGCCGTGCGGTTTTCAGACAGTGGTATCCGCTTCTGAAAGACCGTGAGGAAGTGTCCGTTATGATGTGGACGGCGGACGGCAGCGAGCTTCTCGATTATTCGGGAAACATGGACGATACCTTTGAATGGGCGTGCTATATCGGAAACGCAAACAAGCCGCTTTCGGTGACCGATGACGACATGGAGAGGTCAATTCATTCAAAAAAGAAATTTTATATGAAAAACCCTCCCGTCATGACATATAAAATTCTCAAAAATATTGTTGCGGCGTTCAAAGAGGAGGGCAAAAAGGCTTTTCCCGATGCAAAAATAACGGTTGGCGAAACTTTTGACATAGGCCCCGAATTTGCGGTGTCGGATTTTAAATACAGCCGCCACAGAGAAATATGCGGCGGAAGTGACGCAGTCGGCGGATTTATTGATTCAACTGCGCTGATTGACGGTGATAACCGCCGTTATGCCGCATATCCCAACGGTATTCCGGATAAAACGCCTTTCGGTCTGTTTTTGGGAAAACAGGCGAACGCATTTCTTACCGATATGGGATTTGACTATATATGGCTTTCAAACGGAATGGGGTTCAGCGTAAATCCGTGGAGCCAGGAGGGCAAAATATATGACGGCGAAAATTTCCATGCCGAAAAACTGGAAAACGTTAAAAATACGGTCTTTGACTTCTGGAAACTTTTCAGAAGCGGCTGCCCCGATTTCCCCGTGAAAACAAGGGGTACAAATAATTCTGTCGGAATTGATTATGCAAGCGACGGTGTTCCGCTTTACGATATATATAACAGCAAGCTGAATATAACTCCGCCGCCAAATTCGCCGTGGGCTGCGCTTAATGACAATTTTGGCTTGGAGCTTATGGGGCATATGACGCGTATATGCAATCTGCCGGGCGATAATTTTATGTTCAGATACTATATACATGACCCCTGGTGGATTAACAGCCCGTGGTATGACCGTTATGACAGCAATCCGCATGATATTTATTTGCCTATGGCTGTTTCGCGCATAGATGAAAACGGAAAAATGCAGTCCGCCGGAATTTTAAATATTCTCTCGATTGACAATTCATTCGGAAATATGCCCGACTGCTGCGTAAATGAGCCTTTGCCGCATATTTTAAAGGCGGAAAAGCACGAAAGCGATGAAGCGGCGCCGTTTGTATGGGTATACCCTATGCACGAGTACACCTCGGCAGATACAAATGATGAGTTAAGGCGTATGTATTTTGGCGATAAGTTTATATGTGATGCCATTAACGGCGGTTTTCCGCTTAACTGCGTTGTTTCCACCGATAATTTTGTAAAACACCCCGCTAAGCTGTATCAAAAAAGTATATTGGTTGTTCCGGCTTTGCAAAATGACGGGGTAACAAAAAAGCTTCGGGAATTTTCCGAAAACGGCGGAAATATAATAATGTATGGGGAAGAAAGCGAAAAACACTGTGCCGACGGTATAAAAAATGTTCTGTGGGCGGATATATCCTCCGATTCCGGTGCGCTTTTAAGGGCAGCGGACAAACTGGGATACAGCATTATCCACGCTTACCGAACAGACGGCGTAAAACCGCCCACAATGACCGTTGCAAGGCATAATAACGGTATGTATTTTTCGATTTATAATACAAATACCACTACTGAAACAAGCCTGCATTTTCCGCTGGGCGCTCCGATTATGATGTGCGGCGAAACGGAAATAAAGGACGGATATTCAACATACCGTTTTGCACGTTCGGAGCATAGGGAGTGCCGCATTTTTGTCGAGCAAAAGGACGGTATTATAAGTGTGCGCGAGGCAACCGCGGCGTGCTTTAAATACAGGCGCAGATTTAAGGTTTCGGGACTGCATGACGCGACGGTCTGCTATTTCAGCGAAGAATACAGCAAAACCTGTGCGGCTGTCGGGCCGGTGTCAAAAACGTACAATATGACGCCGGCGCTTGACGAGCGGTTCAAGGTTGTAAACGACCCGAAACACGGAACATATATAAAGGGCGAGCATATAACCGGCGATTTCTTTTTCTTCATGCCCACACGCATAGATTGGTAAAAGTTGCGGTGTAATCATTTGGTTGACATTTCTCATGGCGGGTGTTATAATATATCTATATAACTGCGGTTTATTTACGGGATATGGGGTTGATAGTCTGTGGAAAAAATAAAAATCGGCATTTGCGACGATATGAATTATATATGTGAATATTTCAGCATGGTGCTTAAATCAAACGAAAAGTTTGAAGTTGTCGGAACAGCCAATAATCATGACGAGGTTATGGAGCTGGCACGGACTAAAAAGCCCGATGTCATTTTGCTGGACTTGAATTTTGACAAGAACAATGCCGGAATTGAAATGATTCCCGAATTAAAAGGCATTAATCCCGAATGTAAGATAATTATAATAACGGTTCATGACCAGGGCAATCTGATTCTTGACGCGATTACAAACGGAGCGGACAACTATCTTTTAAAGGACTTGCCCGTGGAAGAACTGGAAAAAGCAATTATAGATACTTATACAAACAAAATCGGATTTTTTCAGAGATTGCTGTATAATATCGCCGATGAAGCAAACCGCATACAGCAGCGTCAGCAGTCGCTTTTGTTTGTGATGAATAAAATATCGACTCTTTCGCCGCGTGAATATGAGGTACTGCAACAACTGTACCTTGATAAAACGTATGCCGAAATTTCAGATTTTCTTGTTATAGAAAAAGTCACGGTGCGCAGCTATGTCAGCAATATTTTGAAGAAAATGGGATATACAAACTGCAAGGCAATGATTAAGGACCTGGCAGAGCTCAGGATATTCGAAAACTTTTTAAAGCATTAAAAATATGCGCGAAAACTCAGTTTTTCGCGCATATTTTTTATATGTTGGTAAAAATCCCAACATAGTTTGTGAAAAAAGCCCTACTATGCAAACCGAACAAAATATGATATTATTCTATTATAAAGGTTAGGTAATTGTAAAATGTCTGTTGTATAAATTACGTATTTACTGCCATTTAGCCGATTGATGAATATTTATGCGTTTGAAAGTGGAGAAAATGAATAAATATAACATATTAAAAATGGCGTGGCTATGGAATTTTTTCAATTTTACAATCGGCTATATTATAAAGGTGAAAAGGAGAAATAGGATTATGAGAAATGCTGTAAAAAAAGCGCTGTGCACAGCGGCTCTTGCAATATTAATCGGTGCGTCGGGCGCACAAGCGGCTGATTTTGAACTGCTTTATCCGGAGAGGGTAAGTCTCTACACGCCGGAAACGCTTGAACCGAATCAGACGATTAAGCTCAATAATGAAAATATCATGGATTACACCAACGGAAAACAGGGCTATGTTACCGGCAGAACGATAATAAGCGAGCAGAGCGGAAACGGCGCTGCCGGAGCGTGCAGATTCAGAACGGCAAAATATATATACGGTTCTCAAAGGTGGAAAAACAATTTTACATATGAGTTTGATTTCGAGATGGAAACGCTTGAAAATTTTCTCATGATTAAGCTTGGCAGCTCGTCAAACGGCGCAAACATAAAATTTACCAAGGATTCCAAAACAGACCAGTATTATATAAGCTGGGAAAACGACAGCTCAAACAATCCCATATCGCATCCTATCGGAACAATATGGGGACACAAAGAGGACACTCTGTTGCAGTACGGAAAGACATATCATCTGAAAATCGAGGCGGATATGACTTCGGGCGGAAAAATAGTAACAACTTTCAGCGATCCGGAAACGGGATATACGCGTATGTCCTCAAAATCCACGGGACTTAACATTCCTATGGACACCTTTGCGAATACGGAGACGAGATACACGTTTTCGCTTGTTTCAAACGGCAGGGTGAAAATGAAAACCTCAGATGAGAAGATGTTTTACGAACGGTTCTTTATCTGGAATCCGGAGCTTACGGCACAGGCGGAAAGCAGTGAAGTGCGTGCCGATGCAAAAATACTCAACTGTATAAACGATAACAGCTATTCTCCGGCAGATTGCTTTAAAAATGTGCCGTATTTGTTTTTGGGAGTGTATGATGAAAACGGTGCGCTTGTAAAAAGCGCAGGTGAATACGAGGGAGACGTTCCGGCGCAGAAAAGCGCGGACGCGCTGCTGCTTACGGCTTTTTACGATTACCATGTAAGCGCGGACGTTTCGGATTTGCCGGACGGCGACTATACCGTAAAGACATTTATGTGGAGAACTCCCGAGGAAATGTACGTATGTACAAACGTTACCGAAAAAACAATTCATATCGAAAACGGTGTTATAACGGAGTGATTGCGAAACGGCAACTGACGCGAAAAATATGCAAGCATATTTTTCGCGCTGTGGTTTGTGCCGACGTATGGCGGCAGATAGGAGATTAAAGTGAATATTTTAATAAAACAATCGGCAGCTCTGTTTGGCAGAATTTTAATTATTGCGCTATCGGCAATGTTCTGCACCGCGGCATTTTCAGTAAATGCGGAGGAAATATATGCAGGTGATTTCTTAAAATGCAAATATACTCTGTATGCCGAACAAAAAGCTGCGGCAAAAAGCTACGATATATCCGATTTCCCCATGAGCGGCAAAACGGAAATATCATTCGATTTCACTCCGCAAAATTCTGCATTGTGTAGTTTTAATGTGCAAAATTACGCTCTTTCGGACGAAACGGAGGTTTTGCGGCTGCGTACGGAAAAATCGGACAGCGGATTTGCGCTTATTGCCGCAAACGCGCAGAATGACGAATGTACAACGGCAGACGGCATTGAGGAAAACAAGACATATTGCGCCGTGATACAGCTTGATTTAAGCGAGAGTACATATAATGTCACAGTGTATGAAAATCACAGCCAAAACCGTCTTGTAAGCTATAAAAGAGGGCTTGCCCTGGGCGGCAGCTTTGCAGGCTACGGACTAAAAAGCACAGATTTTGCCGTTTCGGCGGAAAATTTTGAAGTATATCGAGAAAGAGCCGCCAAGGATAAACCGGTTATCGACATTAAAAATGAGCTTGTGTCGGTCGGTGCGGTGATTTCGGAAAATATAAAAGCAGGCGATGAATGTGATGTTTTTATAGCATTTTATTCGGCTGACAGAAGCAGATTGATTGCGGTTGAAAAAAAGGA
Source organism: uncultured Clostridia bacterium (assembly GCA_934476675.1). GTDB lineage: Bacteria > Bacillota > Clostridia > UBA1381 > UBA1381 > UBA4716. Next base: position 77,042 of record CAKSOE010000006.1, read on the forward strand.
ATATACGCATAAGGGTTTTGATAACTATGCGGAAATATTTTTTGCGCTTGATGGAAATTTCAAGGCTGATTATCCCGTTTCTGTATTTGTTTTTAAACGCGGCAGCATATATCCGGCATCGCAAAAAGGCGGAGCGGATATATCGCAGGGCGGAATCAGCGTAAAAAATGCGCTTGCGTATACCGGATTTGAAAAAGAAGAACCTTATAAAAATACATCTGCCGTAACGGGCGGCAAATTGCCGCAAAAATGGAGCGCAAACGGTTGGAACGGAGCAGCTTCGCCGTTTGACATGACGGTGAGTGACGGAGGATATTTGGCGCTGGGTGCGGTCGGAAAGGGTTATGCCGGAATATGCAGTCCGTGGCTTTCTCTGCCCCAAAACGGATTGTCAATATCCTTTAAGCTTAAATGCTCGGAGGATTACGACGGAAACATACCGCGAATTGTACTGTTGTATTATGATGAAAACAGTAAATATAAAGGGTCGGATTTTACATATTTCCAAAATGTCACATCGGACATCTGGAAAAATGAACAGCTTTATGTAAATCCCGAAAGCTATCCCGACGGCGCGGCAAAGGTTTCAGTGGCTTTCTGCACATCGTATTCGTTCGGTGCGTCGGGACAGCTTTACTATGATTCACTGTGTGTGGACGACATTGTGTTCAATATGCAGTGCGATGAAAAACTCAGCTGGTACAGCGTCGGTGATACGGTAAAATATACCCTTAAATATCCCGTAAGCGGAAAAATATCCGAAATATGCGGACAGGTTTATAATTCGGATAATGAACTCGACGATGAAGTTTCGCTTTCTTTGAGCGAAGTTTCGGCAAACGGCTGGACATATACTCCAAAACAAAGCGGATTTTATCGGGTAGTGTTCCGTGCCGTGGCGGAGGATAACCGTATTATTTACGAAAGCATGAAATATAAGGCAAATTATAACAGCACAACTCAAAAGCTGTATTACATAGAGCACGGATACCACAACTTTTATGTTACGTCTTTCAAAAATCCCGATATTTCGGAGCGCAATAAGCTCTACGGTATGTCGATAGCAAACTATGACGGAGATTACGATCTGGATATTGCCGATAAGATAGGAATGGCATTTGTAAGACTTCATGCGTTTTCGTGGAAGGATATAGAACCCGAAAACGTGACCGAAACAAACGGCAGGAGTTATAACTGGTCGGACTATGACAAGATTTTTGACAGAATAAGAAACGAGCTTAAATTTGACGTAATAGGAAATATACTTTATACGCCGGAATGGGCGTCGCCGGTAAAGGACGAAAGCGGCGGACTTGTTCCGCGGTATGCGAGGTATGCGCCGGAGGATATGACGAATCTGACGGATTTTCTGCATGATTTGTATGCGCGCTACAGCGATTTGGTTAACACATGGGAAATTTATAACGAGCCGCATCTTCCGGGAGGCAGCGTATTCTGGAGCGACAGCGCCGGGAATTATGTAAATATGCTCAAAGCGGCATACGATACGATTAAAGCCGAAAGCGGCGACAGCGATACCGTAACCATGGGCGGCATAGGCGCAAAAAGGTACTTGTCGTTTTACAGGCAGTTTCTTGAAAAAGGCGGCTGGAAATATACGGATAAGCTTGCAATGCATGGCTATGACCTTGACCCGTGGAACTGCTTTGACGTTAATTCGCATTTGAACATTGACAGCGATAAAGGCGTGATAAATACCGAAGCGCATACAATTTTGTTTAACGGCTCGTCCTCGGATATTTATTATACCGAAAAGCAGCTTGGACTGCGGCTTATAAAAGATTATCTGCGTCAGATAAAATACGGCGTTGAGAAAATAGCGTTTTTTCAGCCGTATGACAATTCCGTTCAAGGCGGCGACTGCATGATTCTTGATAATATGACGGATAATTTCACGACTGTTGCGGCAGGAATATTCCGCAAGCTGCCGTATTATGAGCCGCGTTTTGCGGCAGGTGTGTTAAATACTCTTATTTCCGTGTCCGGAACGGAAATAAGCTACTGCGAAGAATACAAAACCGGAAACGTTAATATTGTAAAGCTTTCAAGCGGCGGCGAACCGTTGTACGTGCTGTGGGGCGATGAGCTTGCGGCGGCGGATTCGGCAGATGTAAGAATTTCGGAAAATGCGTCTGTTCTCGATTGGGAGGGCAGAAGAATTAATGCCGCAGATTTTGCGGTGCGTGCCGATACGGTATATTTTATTTCGGGACTTGACGAAAACGCATTTTCGTATCTTGACAGCGCAAAAGGCGAACACGTGTATGACGGAAAAGTTTTGTACAGTGAAAACGAAATAAACAAAAAAGGCGCAAGCGGACTTAAAGCCGAAGCGTCATACGAGGAGATTTTTGAGCATAGCGGCAGGCAGATGGCGGGCAATGAAATTACATGGAATACAATTTCCGATTCCGCGGATTTTGCGGTTTATAAATGCAGTGGCGGTTTTGACTGTGCCGTAAGAACGCCGCGCAGCGGCGCTGTAAAGGCGCAGCTTGTAATCGGCATTGATACTTTCGCAAACGGTATAGCCTCCGATGTTGTCGAAATAACGGGCGCGCTTTCAAAAAGCGGCGGCACAATAACAAAAACACTTGCCCCCGACATATGCGGAGATATGCCGTCCGAGGATTACAGCGGCAGCGGAGAGACGGTAAACGGCGCGTTCGGATTTGCCGCGGACGATGATAATTATACATACTACTGCACGCATATTCCGCTGACGCAGCTGTATCCGTATTTTTACGGTGAGGACGGAAAAATCAGCCTTGGCATAAAGCTTACGGAATACAATGCCAATAATGCGGAAACGGGAAAATTCTGCTGGGGCGGAGCATATAACAGAGCAAGGCCTTGGAATTTCGGAACGGTGCAGCTTGCGGAAAAATTTACGGGAAATATAATTAAAACCGTCAGCGCAAAGCCGGGCGAATATGTAAGCGTTGAAATATTAAAGGACGGAGAACCGATATATTATAATATGTACGTAACGCCGGAAAACGGAGAATGTACGATTTTTGCCGCACTTGACCGTGACGGCACATATACGATGAGAACATACAGCGATTCTGCCGGATATACGGAAACGGATTTTGTCTATACGGCGGAATAACAGGAAAGGAATGGATTATAATGATAACAAGAAAAAATAAAAGAACCGCAAGAATAGGTATATTTGCAGTGGCGCATGCCACCTACTGGAATCAGTTTGAGGGACTTTATGAAAGTCTTATGGGATTTCACAAGGATTTATGCGACATGGTAAAGGCAAACGATGTGGAAATAATTGATTTCGGCATGATTGACAGCAGCGAAAAATCCTATGCTGCCGCAAAGAAAATGCAAGCTGCGGATTTGGACATTATTTTCTGCAATATGACAACGTATGCCACATCATCGGTGTTTGCGCCGATATTAAAAGAGGTTGACAGACCTGTTATTCTGACGGCGCTTCAGCCGAGAAGAGCGCTGGATTACGATAAAGCAAACACATTTATGCAGCTTGAAAACGACAGTATATGCTCCGTACCGGAATTTACGGGTGTTGCGATTCGTTTGGGGAAAAAGGTGCATGATGTAATTTTAGGCTGCCTTTACGATGACGAGCAGGCAAAAGCCGAAATTGCGCAGTGGTGCGATATTGCAAAGGTTCTGCATGACTTGCGCGGCGCGAGAATGGGACTTATGGGACACGTCATGGAATCAATGTATGATATGCACGCAGATCCGACAGCTGTTTCGGCGGCGTTTCATCTTCATGTGCCGCTGATTGAGATGGACGATGTGTTAGACTTGTACAATACGGTAACAGAGGAGGAGGTTCAGAAAAAAATCAAACTGATTGACGAGGAGTTTGATATGCCCGAACCGAAATCCGACCCCGTCACCTCAAAGCTTACCGATGAGGACAAATACCAGGCGGCAAAAAGCGCTGCTGCACTTGATAAGCTGGTTGAAAAATTCAATCTCACAGGTCTGGCATATTACTATGAGGGACGCGAGGACAGCCTGCACAGAAAGGTTGCCACAACATTTATTGTCGGCAATTCGATACTGAACGCACAGGGAATACCTATGTGCGGAGAGTTTGACATAAAAACGTGCATTGCAATGCTCATTATGGATAGATTGGACATAGGAGGAAGCTTTGCGGAGCTGCACCCGTTTGATTTTAACGACAACGTAATTCTTATCGGTCATGACGGCCCGCATCATTTAAGAATTGCCGAGGGAAAGCCTGTTTTGAGAAGTCTGAAAAAATATCACGGAAAGCCGGGCAGCGGCGCGTCTGTTGAGTTCAAGCTGAAAGAAGGGCCTATAACGATGCTCGGAATAACGCAGACGGCAGAGGGCAAATTTAAGTTTGTAATCGGCGAGGGATATTCCAAGGAGGGCGAAATCCCTCCGACAGGCAATACCAACACAAGAGGTTGTTTTGAACCCGACACCAAAACCTTTATCAAAAAATGGGTAATGCAGGGGCCGACACATCATTATGCGCTCGGTATCGGACACCATGCCGATACAATCGCAAAAATAGCTGATGTTCTCGGAATTGAGTATGTAATTGTAAAATAATTTTACGGGGGAGTATTATATGAACACTTGTTTCAGACCGGGTGAGGAGTGGTTTGATACGGATGGCAAACCTATTCAGGCACACGGCGGTTCGGTGATATATGCGGACGGTAAATACTACTGGTTCGGAGAAAACAAAGAAAAAACACTTCCAGACAGCGGCATATGGCACTGGGGAGTGCGCCTTTATTCGTCGGAGGATTTGTATAACTGGAAAAACGAGGGCATTATTGTGCCGCCGTCGGAGGATTACGAGAATCCTCTGCATCCGACACAGTATATGGACAGACCGCATATTATCTATAACGCAAAAACAAAGAAATTCATAATGTGGATAAAAATTATGGGCAGAGAAAACATGGGCGATCAGTACATGGTTATAGCAACTGCCGATAAAATTACCGATGAATTTAAAATTATCGGAACAAGACAGCCGCTCGGGTACAGCTCGGGAGATTTTGACCTCATGGTTGACGAAGCATCGCAAAAGGCATACATATTTTTTGATAAGGTGCATGATTTTGTTCATCATGAGCATCCGCACAAGGATATAGTCTGTGCGGAGCTTACGGACGACTATACCGACCTTACCGGAAATTACGGAAATTATCATGACAATACTCCGTATCAGGTGGGGATTGAGGCGCCTGCCGTATGCAGACGCGGCGGCAGGCTGTATATGTTTTTGAGCCGCACAACCGGATATGTTCCAAATCCTACCGAGTGTGTTGTTTCGGACGGATATTTCGGGCCGTGGGAATGGCTGGGACGAGTGCATGCGGATAAAGAAAATCTGTCTTTCAGAAGCCAGATTTCATCTGTATTCAAGCACCCCGGGAAAAAGGATTTGTATATTGCGCTTGCCGACAGGTGGCTTATGAATCTGCCGGAGGATTTGCCGGATAATCTGTTCGAGATTGCAAACAGCAAGGGAGACGACAGATACGAAACCCTTTATGATGCGCGGTATGATGAGGTTATACGCCTTAATACGCCGAAACTCAGAGATATGTCTGCGGCGAGGTATGTGTGGCTGCCGATTTTGTTTGAAAACGGCAAGCCTGTAATACGTTGGTTTGATGAATGGAAATGGGAGGATTTTGAATGAGAAGCATACTAAAAAAAGCAATGGCAGCAATTCTGTCGGGGGCAGTGGTACTTTCATCGGCGGCGTATGCGGAAAAAGCGGTGTACGATAAGGCAACAAATACTGTCACGGTTGACGCGTCGGGATATTCGACCGTCAGCATAGTGCCGGAAAATGCGGACGTAAGCGATAAGGATAACATTATTTATATAAATCAGACCGCAATGGATTTCGGAGCGCAGGCAAGTTTTGTTTTGCAGGATAATCCAGCCGACGGCGACTATATTATATCTCTCGGAAACGGTGCAGATACCTCGGAGGTAAAGAAAATCAAGTTTACCGTCGGGGGAAGTGAAGAAGAATATCCGTTTTACGCATCGTTCAAAAAGAACGATGATAACAGCCTTACAGCGAGTACGGAATTTACAAGCGCAGTGTCGGGAACGATGCTTTTTGTGCTTTACGGCAAGGACGGCACACTGATTGATGTAAATGTGCAGAACGTTACGGAAACGGGAATTAAGGAGCATACCTTTAAAAACTGCGAAAGCGGTCAGAAGATAAAGCTTATGCTGTGGAAGAATATTGATAATATGGAAACCGTTTCAAAGCCTTATGAAATTCCGACCGATGATATAACGTCAGCTCCCGATGTTCTGCGCGTGACGGAAAGCGGCGAGCTGGCGAAAAACGACGGCAAGGCAGTTCAGCTTAAAGGCGTGAATTTCGGCGGCTGGCTTATACAGGAAACGTGGATGTGTCCGGTTATGGCGTTTAACGGAAATATAACTGTCAGAAACAATACGGAAAACGGCTGGGCAATGCTTGATACGCTTGACGAGCTTGAAGCACGCTTCGGCAAGGACGAAGCCGCAAAGCTTATTGCAAATTACCAGGATAATTACATAACCGAACAGGATTTTAAAAACGTAAAGGATATGGGATTTAACTGTGTAAGGATTCCGTTCTGGTACAGAAATTTTATGTCCGATGAAAACGGAACGTATATTACCTCCGACGATAACGATAACCCGGGCTTTAAAAAGCTTGATTGGGCGTGTGATATGGCAGAAAAGTATGGTTTGTATCTGATATTTGATATGCACGGCTGCCCGGGCGGTCAGAACGGCGACCATTCAAGCGGAAAAACAGGCAGAAACTACCTTTATAAAGAAGAAAAATACCAGAATATTATGGAGGATTTGTGGGTAAAGATTGCCGGAAGATATAAAAACAGAACCTGTGTTGCGGCGTACGATATAATGAATGAACCGCTTAATAATGCCGATGCGGCGCATAATGTAGAAGAAAAGTACCGCGCGGATGTGTGGAGTGATACAACGCTGCGAACAAGTGTATATGACAGAATGGTTAAGGCTGTAAGGCGTGCAGACCCATATCATGTGATTACGCTTGAAGCAATCTGGCGCATGAAGTTTCTGCCCGACCCGTCGGAGTACGGCTGGACGAATATGATGTACCAGCTTCATTCCTATGATACCTCGGACGCAACAACAACGGAACTGGTAAATTCGCTTGAAAAGGCAAAAAACAGCTATCACACGGCGGCATTTATGGGTGAGTTTAATCCGCAGGTGTATAACAAAAATATAACCGCGCAGATGAACGCTAAGGGCATAAGTTATACCATGTGGAATTACAAGGCAACCGCCCTCGGCGGCGGCAGCAACGAGCAATGGGGACTGTACAGCAGAACTTATACGGCAAGCGATATGTATGCCGTTATGGGTGCAGACGCGGCGAATAAGGTAAACAGCACATGGAGCAGCAGCGGCGGAGTTATGTTCCACCTCGGCGCTCTTACTGACGAACAGATAAAGCAGCTTTACACAAAATGGTGGACAAAAGAATATCTTGCCACGGAAAACGGCTTTACGCTGAACAGTACTCTTAAAGGATATTTACAATAATAACAGCAAAAACACTCCTCGTATCAGAGGGGTGTTTTTGCTGTTGACAAAAATGCGGTATATGATATAATTATAGAAAAAAACATTGTTCGGGGAATTATATGGAAGAAAAATTTATGCGCGAGGCAATCCGACAGGCTAAAAAGGCGGCGGATATAGGCGAAATGCCGATTGGCGCCGTTATAGTCCGGAACGGGAAAATTGTTTCGAGAGGTTACAATAAGCGTGAAAAAAAGAAAAATGCACTGCTTCATGCCGAAGTTGACGCAATAAATAAGGCTTGCAGACGATTGGGCGGCTGGCGGCTGCCGGAATGTGATATGTATGTCACGTTAGAGCCGTGTCCGATGTGTGCGGGAGCGATTCTCAATGCACGTATAGATAACGTGTATTTCGGTGCGTTTGATAAAAAATCCGGCTGCGGCGGCTCGGTGATAAATCTGTTTGATATGAAATTATGCAACTATACCGTGAATGTTACCGGAGGAATTATGGAGGAAAAGTGTTCGGAAATAATTAAGGGCTTTTTCAGGCAATTAAGAAATAGTAAAGGTAACAAAACAGAATAATCGGGCAGATTGGCATAATAGTATAAAAAATAAATTATAATTGTCATATTAATATATTCAAATTACAAGCGGACAGCATTATAATTAAATTAAAAACTTATGCAGCAGCACGGGGGAAATGGATATGTTTAATTGGAAAATTGCCTATGCACCGAATTTTTTATGCAGTAAATTTAAAATTTCGACAATTGCGGATATAAAAAACTCCGGTATGAATATAATCAGTGCAGAAGTGCCGGGAAATTTCGAGTTAGACTTAATGCGCGGGGGGAAAATACCCGATTTATATTACTCAACCAATACACTTGAAGCGCAGAAGCTTGAAAATATGCACGTATGGTACTTTTCGGAGTTTGACGCTGAGGATAAAAATTCGCATCTTTGCTTTGAGGGCATTGATACGATTTCGGAAATATATGTAAACGGAAAACTTGTTAAAAAAACAGACAATATGTTTATGTCATATGATGTATATGCCGATCTGAAATACGGAAAAAACGAAGTTATCGTACATATTCTGCCGGTATGTATAGAGGCGAGAAAGTACGAAATTCCTCCGCTGTGCTTTGCGTTTAAATATAATTTTGCCTCGCTCAATATAAGAAAGGCGGCTCATATGTTCGGCTGGGATATTATGCCCAGAATTGTTTCGGCAGGAATATGGAAACCCGTAACGCTTGTGAAAAACAAAGAGGATAAGATAAAGGACGTATATTTCACAACGAATTTTATAGATAAAAAAAACAATTCGGCGCAGCTGCGATTCTGTATTAATACGGATATATCGGGCGATTATGCCACAGACTATTCGGTAAGAATATGCGGAGAATGCGGCGAAAGTACGTTTGAAGAAAATGAAATTATGTGGAATAACGGATTTCAGTTTAATTTCACCGTTAACAATGTAAAGCTTTGGTATCCTAAAAATCACGGTAAACCGAATTTATATAAAACGCAAGTTGAGCTGCTGTATAAAAACAATACGGTTGATACATATGAGCTTAATGTCGGAATACGTACGGCGGAGCTTGATGTAAGCGACAGCAGCGAAAGATGCATCGGTGATTTTTGCCTTAAAGTTAACGGTGAGCGGATATTTGTGTTGGGAACAAACTGGGTTCCGTTGGACGCTTTTCATTCGCAGGATGAAAAAAGGCTTGACAAGGCACTTGAAATGCTCGGCGATTTAGGCTGCAATGCTGTGAGATGCTGGGGAGGAAACGTGTACGAAAGTGACAGATTCTTTGATTTCTGCGACAGTCACGGTATCATGGTATGGCAGGACTTTGCAATGGGCTGCGGCGTTTATCCGCAGGACGAAAGCTTTTCAAAAAAACTTGCAGATGAAGCGGTATTTCAGATAAAGCGTCTGCGCAATCACCCCTCATTGGTATTGTGGGCAGGGGATAATGAATGTGATTTGGCTTACAGCGAGTGGACAGGATATTCAAAAGACCCGAACAACAACGAATTAACACGCAAGCTGCTGAAAAAATTGGTTGAAATTTATGATTATTCAAGACCGTATCTTGCAAGCTCGCCGTTTATAAGCCGAAAAGCGTATGAAAGCGGATTGCCGCTGCCGGAGGATCATTTATGGGGACCGAGAGATTATTTTAAGGGCGAATTTTATAAAAATGCAAAAAGCCGCTTTGCGTCGGAAACGGGTTATCAGGGAATGCCGTCTCCCAAATCGCTTAACCGATTTTTAAGCCGTCCCGAGGTGATTTTTAAAGATAACGGCGAACCGACAGATGAGTATACCGTTCATGCGGCTTCGCCGGAAGTTGATAAAAAATCTCCGTACATTTATCGGATCGGGCTGACATACAGCCAGATAATAACGCTGTTCGGCAAGGCGGAGCGGGAAATTGACGATTTAATCAGACAGAGTCAGATTTCGCAGGCAGAGGCAAAAAAATATTTTATAGAAAAATTCCGGATTAAAAAATGGTATTGTACGGGCATAATCTGGTGGAATCTTTTAGACGGATGGCCGCAGGTTTCCGATGCGGTAGTGGACTATTACTTCTGCAGGAAACTGGCATACAATTATATAAAACGTTCTCAGCAGCCTGTCTGCCTTATGTTTGACGAACCGCAGAACAATAAAATTACTCTGTATGCGGTGAATGATTTAACCCATGATGTATCGTTTGATTATGAAATAACCGAGGTTTACAGCGGAAAGAAAATTTGCGGCTCAAAAGTCACCGTTCCGGCAGATTCGGCAGCAGCGGCAGCGGAGATAATTACAGAAAACGATGAGCAAAAGTTCTATCTGATAGAGTGGACGTTTAACGGCGAACGGTACAAAAATCATTATTGCACAAACCTGTTGAATATTGATTACAAAAAATATTTATCCGCTCTGAAAAAATGCGGATTTGATGAGTTTGAGGGATTTGACAAGTAACTGTAAAAAATTACAGTTACTTGTTTTTACGGTTTTATATTTCCGTTAGTTTCAATAATATATGGCGAATATGTTTTTTGACAAACTTAACAGTCTTTTTTAAAAGCAGTTTCACTTATTCACATTATCCTTATTTTTATAAAGCAGTCTATCCTCAGCTTCACAATTATATTTAATATAATTTGCTGTCGTAGACTATTTTTGTATTTCAAGAAAATTTATCATAAAACTGCAATCTAATCCGTTGCAAGTTTTATTATTCGATGTGCGGCGAGCTGAAAGCCGCACGCAAGCAGACAGGTTATCCGATATTTTAATTAAAACGCTGTCACCTGATATTGTACGGACTAAAATTACATAAAATTGGACTAAAATCACGTTGATATGTAATTTCGGTATGATATAATTAAGGTATAATATTTGCTTTTATACGGAGGTGCAGTCATGGAGGATATAAGAATAGGATATATCGGATTGGGACAAAGAGGAATGGGGTTGTTAAAGGACGTAGTGCTCAGTCAGCAGGAAAAGGTTACAGCTGTGTGCGATGTCTATGCGGACAGATGTGCGGAGGGCGCAGACGAGGTTGAAAAGTCGGGACAGCCGCGCCCGGAAGAATACGGCGATTTCAACGATGTAATTAATGATAAAAATGTAAATACCGTTATCATTGCCACGGCATGGGAAAGCCATGTTGAAATAGCTGTCGCTGCAATGAAGGCCGGTAAGGCTGTTGCAATGGAGGTAGGCGGAGCGTATACGATTGAGCAGTGCTATGAGCTGGTTAAAACATATGAGGAAACAAAAACGCCATTTATGTTCCTTGAAAATTGTTGTTTCGGCAGACGTGAAATGATGGCGCTGAATATGGTGCAAAACGGTCTTTTGGGCGAAATTGTGCATTGCGAGGGCGGTTATCAGCATGATTTGCGTGAGGAAATTGCATACGGAAAGGAAAACAGGCATTACAGATTGAGAAATTATCTTATGCGTAATTGCGAAAATTACCCCACGCATGACTTAGGCCCGATTGCAAAGATACTCGAAATAAATCATGGAAACAGAATGATTACTCTTACATCAACGGCGTCAAAATCCGCCGGTCTGCATGAATACATTATGCAGAACAAAAAAGACGATGAACAGCTGAAAAATGCGGTGTTTGCACAGGGAGATATTATAACGACTGTTATAAAATGTGCGCGCGGCGAAACCGTGGTGCTTACTCTTGATACAACCTTGCCGCGCTATTACAGCAGAGGTTTTATTGTACGAGGAACAAAGGGTATGTATGAGGAGGTTACGGATTCGGTATTTTTAGATGCCGCAGGAGATGCGAAGCATGATTTTGACTGGCGCAAAGAATGTATCGGAAATGCGGAAAAATACAAAGAGGAATGGGAACATCCCATATGGAAGAAATATATTGAGGACGGAGTGCAGGGAACGCACGACGGCATGGATTGGCTGGAATTTAAGGTGTTCTTTGACGCGCTGAGAGAGGATAAGCCGATGCCGATAGATGTGTATGACGCCGCAAGCTGGATGGCAATAACGGCATTGTCCGAAGAATCAATCTCAAAGGGCGGGGCTGTCGTTAATATTCCCGATTTCACAAACGGAAAGTGGCACAGAAACATTATTGATTAAAATAAAAAGATGTATAAAAAGTAATTTTTTATACATCTTTTTTTGTGCAAGATGTTGCTTTTTTCTATAAATTATAATATAATATAGGCGATTACAACACATACGGACAGATGATATAAAAAACGGGGGATAGAAATGAAAAAAACAATAATAGGTGCAATTACGGCGGCAATGATGTGTATAACGGCATTGCAGGTATGCGCAGCCGATAGGGCGTACCGGATAAAAAAGCAGGTGCTGCTTGATTATACGCCGATAGAATCATATGTTATCGATGAAGAAATATATATACCGGCGGAGGAATTGGCATACTATGGGTTTGATGTGGATTATGACGCGGAAAACCGCGCAGTAAATATCAGCAGGAATAAATTTGCTTATCCCGTGTATACAAAGCAAAGATGGGAATCTGCGTGCCGCAAGCAAACATATGCCGATATATACAAAAGCGGAATAACGGTATATCTTGACGGACAAGCCGTTGACAGCTTTTCAATAGGCGGTTGGGAACTGATACGCATTGATGAACTTAAAAAGTACGGAACGATTAGCAGCAATAATTACGATGATATAAACATTGAAATATACAAAAGAGAAATTGTAAATGAAGTTGAGAACGCGGAAAACAAGCAGGAGGTAACCTATACCGATAAGTGGCGGCATGAGAATCACTATGTCGGACAGGTAAATGCCGAGAATGAACCGGACGGATGGGGGAGCTGTGAAATCAAATACGGTTATAGCAAAACCACCTATATAGGGCATTTTTCAAACGGAAATCCTGACGGAGTGATTCATAAGCAAACATATAAAACGGTATCCCGGTCGTATACCCACCGATATACGAATTTTATCGGTGAGGTTGACGGAAGCCGTGAAGCAAAGAGAGAATATATTACTTATGAAGGGCAGTTAAGAGTGGATTTAGTAAGAGGAGAGAATTTCAGATGCTTTATAACTCCCTTTTTACAAATTCCGGAATGGACGGGACCCGAAACCCCACCCGATACAACAGTATATTTGAAGGGGTGCTATTATGAGGTATCATACGGTCAGTATGGTACGAACGCATATCGTATATGGTATGATAACGGCGATAACGCAGTAATGCAATATGTAAGGAGCAAATATGCAACGTTTCCGAATCATTTTGGTGAAATAATGAAAAAAAATCCTAAGATATATAAAGCAGACAGCTTTTATGAATATGAAAATGACAAAGAAATATTTTATAACACATTTATGTGCACAATGACAGGAGACGGAACAGAAGACAGTCCGATAGTATTAAATGACCCGAATGATGGAGCAGAACAATATCCTTTGCATATAACAATAGAATTAAACGGTGAAATTCTGACGTTTGGGTGGTCTGAAAAAGTGTTTGTTAAAAACGGATGTACGTTTGTACCTTTACGTGAAATAAGTGAAGCCATGGGAGCAGAGGTTTCATGGGAGGGCGATACACAAACCGTAAAACTCGAAAAAGATGGAAAAACAATATTGTTTAAAATAGGGGACAACGTAATGATTGCAGATGATTCGGAAATATTTATTGATGAAGCACCGCAGCTTATATTTGACAGTACTTTCATTCCGGTAAGAATCATTTGTGATGCATTCGGTGCTTCCGTAGAATGGAATGACAATATAAAACGAGTTATAATTACGTCAGGTTAAAGATTTTTACCGCACTTCGACACAATATGCAAAAGGCAGCCGCAAAAGAACGGCTGCCTTTTTATTATGAGAAAACAGAATTATCTTACCATTTCGTCCTGAATGCCGGTAGCGTGGTGAGCGGAAATAACGCTTTCGATTTCGTCAATGCTGCTTGCCGACATATCGCCCGGGACGGTATCCTTTACGGCAGACAACGCATTTCCGACGGAAAGTGCGCGATTGATACTTCCTCCCGACAAAATTCCGTACAGCACGCCCGCAACATATGCATCGCCGCTGCCGACACGGTCGATAACTTCAATATCTATGTAAGGTTTTTCTTCGTAATAATTTCCGTCAGAGTAGATTATGGACCCGAAATTATGCCTTGTCGGACTGATTACCTCACGATGCGTTGACGCAACTATCTTGCAGCCGTAATCGTCCGAATACTGTTTCAGAATCTCTCGGAGAGTGCCTGTTCTCTGCAACATTCTGCGTGAGGTTTCCTCCGAAACAAACAAAATATCCACCATCGGAAAAATTTCCTCTATTGTCTTGCGCGCCTCCTCCTCGCTCCACAGCGCGGAGCGGTAGTTAACGTCAAAGCTTATGGCGGCCCCGTTTTGCTTCATGCGTTTTATGACCTCCATTGCGGTTTCGCGCAGCTGCGGATCAAGTGCAAGCGTGATTGAGCTTATATGGAACATTCGGGTTTTTGTATAAATATCATCGGGAATTTCAGACAGCGAAAGTGAGCAGACCGAACTGCCGGCGCGGTCGTAGACAACCGAGGATTTGCGCGGATATGCGCCGCTTTCATAATAGTACAGACCGAGCCTTGCCTGCTTTGAGTAATCGTATACCACATAATCATCGCTGACATTTCCGTAGCGTATTTTGCGGCATATAAAATGCCCCATTTTGTTTTTCGGTAGCTTTGTTATTATGGCTGAACGTATTCCGAGCATTGCCGCTCCCGAAACAACGTTTAATTCACTGCCGCCCGCATTTTTTTCAAAAGTTTCGCTCTGCGATATTTTTTCCTTATCGGGAGGTGAAAGACGGAGCATTACCTCACCCATACCGATTAAGTCAAAATCAGCTTTTGCTTTTATAAAATCCATTTTTTCTACCTCTGTTTCTTAATATGCTTACTGATATTATATAACATTTGCTGTGAATTTTCAATAAATTATGTGTAAAAACTCTTGACAAGTAATCAGTTGGGGACAATAAACTGTAATTTTACAACCACTGGCAATAGTTTTGATAAATTAGTAATAAGGCTTGATAATTTTAGAAAAGTATGATATAATATTCCAGTAAACATTTTTGTACTACAAGGAGGAATATAAGAATGGGACTTATAAAATGCCCTGATTGTGGAAAAAAGGTATCTGACAGACTTGATTCATGTCCTAAATGCGGATGCCCATTTACCGATGAGATTAAGTTGCAAAATATACCTGACGGAATAAGCTCGGCAAAAACAAAAGAATCAAAATTTGTAAACAAGAAAAAAGCAGTAGTAATTGCATTTATTTGTGTTGCGGCAGTTATTGCTACTGCGGTATTGATTTTTGTACTTAACTTTAAAAATATGCAAGTTAAGAAAGCTAATGAATACATAGCAAATTATCAGTATAGCAAGGCAGTTAATGTTCTTGAAAGATATAAAAACGACGATGATGTAAAAAATATATATGAAAAAGCAGAATTTATGACTACTGACGAAGGACAGTTTATTCTTGATTTTTCGCAGGGTCTAATGAAACGTTGGTCTATAAGCAATACTGATAATAATGAGGAAACATATAGAAAATGTGTTGATGCCGAATTAGAGTATTTAAGCAAATATAAAAATAAAAAATTTGATGATGAAACATTTAATTCTAAGGTACAAGAATACCTTGAAGCATTAGATATACAAAGCAAAGCACTGAATTTAGTACAAACCGATTATTCACGGTATTCGTCCGAATGGGATAAAGGGTATAAAAAACGAACGGTGCTCGTCTCGTATTTTCTAAGTAATTATGATGTACCTATTGAAGAAAAGTATGCACAGACGAAATCAGAATTTCTTGCATCGGCTTCTGCGGTTTCTGCACAAACTGAACTGGATAATCAGATAGATGCTATGATTCATGAAAATACATTTGCAAAAGTAAAGGATTCATACGGTTTTCAGGAATATACTATACAGATTGAAAATAAAACTGATAAGACTTTTGATAGCTTTCAGCTAATCGTTAATTGTATGGATGTTGATGGAAATATTCTTAGTCAAAATTACACGAATTCCCTAACTACATTTGAACCTAACCAAAAAGCAACGTTTGAATTTAGTACCGATAAAGCTCCTGCATCTCTTACATGGAAGGCAGACTATTATTTAAATTAATAGGTGATTATATAGCGGAAATCGTAAAAACTCTTGACAAGCCGTAAACTTTTATTCATAATAAAATCAAGGGGTCAGAAGAAAGGATAAAGTTTATGGACAGAGAATTTATAAATCTTACGGCAGAAAATATTGCCGAAGAGCATTTGTGCTGTATAATCAGAACGAAAAAGCCGCATAAGGGAGTGGAAATCAAGCGTGCATGGCTGCAGCAAAGGCTGAATGAGGGACACGTTTTCAGAAAGCTTGATGTGAAAGGCTGCGTGTTTATCGAGTATGCGCCGCTTGAAACTGCGTGGGCGCCGATTATCGGAGATAATTTCTATTACATATACTGCCTTTGGGTAACGGGCGAGCCGAAAGGGCACGGTTACGGTAGGCAGCTTATGGAATACTGCATAAATGACGCAAAGGAACACGGCAAATCGGGGATTTGTATGCTTGGTGCGGCAAAGCAGAAATCGTGGCTTTCGGATCAGAAATTTGCAAAAAAGTACGGATTTAAAACGGTTGATGCGACCGATGACGGCTATGAGCTGCTTGCACTCAGCTTTGACGGCACAGCACCGAAGTTTGCGCCGAATGTGAAAAAACAGGCGATTGAAAGCAAAAAGCCGACGGTTTACTATGACGACCAGTGTCCGTATATTCCGCAGCGGATTGAAAAGCTGCGCGAATACTGCACCGCAAACGGAATTGATGCGGATTTTATACACGTGGATACGCTTGAAAAAGCAAAATCGCTGCCGTGTGTGTTTAATAACTGGGCGGTGTTCTGCAACGGAAAATTCATGACGGTAAATCAGATAGACGGTGCGGCTTTGGAAAAAATGATAAAATAAAGGCGGTTGCAGCCAAGCTGTAACCGCTTTTATAAATCCTTATTTTTTCAGATTTCCGAGTTTTGCGGCTTTAAGGTAAGCGTTTATAAACCCGTTTAAATCTCCGTCCATAACAGCCTGAATATTGCCCATTTCATAACCTGTGCGCAAATCCTTTACCATTGTGTACGGCTGAAAAACGTATGAACGTATCTGGTTACCCCAGCCGTTTTCGGTCTGTACTCCCTGAATATCCGCAATTTTTTCTTTTTGCTGCTGCTCCGCAAGCTCAATAAGCTTTGCTTTGAGCATTTTCATGGCATAATCACGATTCTGGAACTGCGAACGCTGCGTCTGACACGAGGTTACAATTCCTGTCGGAATATGTGTAAGACGAACTGCCGATGAGGTCTTGTTTATATGCTGACCGCCTGCTCCGCTTGAACGGAACACGTCCATTTTTATATCCTCGGGGCGTATATCAACTTCTATGCTGTCGTCCAGATCGGGCATTACTTCAATTGAAGCAAACGATGTCATACGCTTTCCGGCAGAGTTGAACGGCGAAATTCTTACAAGGCGATGTACGCCCTTTTCGGCTTTAAGATAGCCGTAGGCATTAGGCCCGTCAATGCTGATTGTACAGCTTTTCATGCCTGCTTCATCACCCGGGAGAGAATCAAGCACCTCCGTATTGTAACCGTTCTTCTGCGCCCACATCTGATACATTCTTATAAGCATTTCGCACCAGTCCTGCGCCTCTGTTCCGCCTGCTCCGGCATGGAACGTCATAATAGCGTTGGAATTATCGTATGTTCCGCTTAAAAGCGTTTCAAGCGTGAGCTTTTCAATCTTTGAATTAAGCTGCGCAACGGTGTTTTTTACATCGTTTGCCATTGAAGCGTCGTTTTCCTCCTCCGCAAGCTCAATCATCATTAAAGTGTCCTCACGCAGCGATTTCAATTCTTCGTAAGACTCTATTTTGTCTTTGAGGAGTTTTGTCTTTTTTATTACTTTCTGAGAATTTTCCATGTCGTCCCAGAAACCCGGCTCTGCCGCCTGATTTTCAAGTTCCTCAACTTCTTTTACCGCATTTGCGATGTCAAAGTGAATCCCTCAGTTCTGTAATGTTTTCCTCCATGCTTTGGAGTTCAAGTCTGTATTCATCATACTCTAACATTATTTCACATCCTTTATACAAACAATTTACTACTATATTATACCACTGCGGAATAAAATAATCAATACATTTTATCTTTTTAATTCGCAGATAAAAAAGTGTACAAAAAATACTCGTCAACTTGCTGCAAAATGACGAGTAAAAATATGTTTCGTTTTGTTGAAAGTGCGGTACATATAACTTATAGAGCAGATTGCACGGTTGAACGGAAAATAAAATGTGCGGTCTGGCGAAAGGAGACGGATTTATGAAAAGCTACAAAATGGACGAAATAAGAAACGTTGCGGTAACGGGACACGGAAAATGCGGAAAAACAACATTGGCAGAGGCAATGCTGTTTAATGCCGGAGTTATCGACAGAATAGGAAAAAGCGCGGACGGTACTACGGTGACGGATTGCGATCCGGAAGAAGTGAAGAGAAATTTCTCGATTTCATCGGCAGTTGCGCCGATTGAATGGAAGGATATGAAATATAACATTATAGATACCCCGGGATTTTTTGATTTTGCAGGCGAGGTTAAGGAGGGCATAAGAGCGGCGGACAGTGCGCTTGTGGTTCTGAGCGGCAGAAGCGGAGTTTCGGTAGGTACGGAGCATACGTTTGAATATGCGCGTCAGAGAGGTATTCCGATTATGTTCTTTGTCAATAAAATTGACGATGACCGTGCGGATTATCAGAAAACCCTCGAACAGATGAAAGAGGTATTCGGCAAGTCGGTAACGCCGTTTGTATATCCTATACGCGAGGGCGACGAATTTAAGGGATTTGTGGATATAGTCGATATGACGGCAAGACGCTACGACGGAATATACAGAGTTGAAATCCCCGTACCGGAAGGTATGGCGGAGGTTGTTGCGCCGCTTCGCGACATGATAATGGAGGCTGTTGCGGAAACGGACGATGAATTGATGAACAAATATTTTAACGGTGAAGAATTTACCGTTGATGAAATAAAAGGCGCAATCAGAAAGGGCGTAAAGGACGGAAGTATTTATCCGGTATACTGCGGAAGCGGTCAGGATAACATCGGCGTAAGATCGCTCATGGACGGTATCGGAAAATATCTTCCGGCGCCGTCGGAGATTGAGGAAATCGCGCGTGTGGCGGACAGCGGCGAGCCGGTAGAGGTTGTTCAGAGCGAGGAGGAAACAACGGCGGCAATCGTATTTAAAACAATCGCTGACCCGTATGTCGGAAAAATGTCCCTGTTCAGAGTTTATTCGGGAAATATACGCTCGGATTCCGTGCTTTACAATCCAAACAGGGGCTGCAATGAAAAAATAGGCAAGGTATTTATGCTGTGCGGAAAAAAACAGCTTGAAGCAAGCGTTATAAAAGCCGGAGATATAGGTTGCAGCGCAAAGCTTGAAAATACAAAAACCGGAGATACGCTTTGCGATAAGGATAAAAATATCATTCTTACGGGCATAGAATTTCCATCGCCCGTGCTTTCGATGGCGGTAGAGCCGGAAACGAAGGGCGATGAAGAAAAAATAGTGAGCGGTCTTACAAAGCTTTCGGAGGAAGATCCGTCGTTTACGGTAACAAATAATTCCGAAACAAAGCAGACGCTTATAAACGGTCAGGGCGAACAGCATATTGACGTTATCGTAAGCAAGCTGAAAAACAAGTACGGCGTAAGCGTGAAGCTTTCAAAGCCTATTGTTCCGTACCGTGAAACAATTATCGGCGAGGCTACGGTTGAGGGCAAGCATAAAAAACAGTCCGGCGGTCACGGTCAGTACGGTCATGTAAAGATTAAGTTTGAGCCGGGCGCTACGGAGGATATGCTGTTTGAAGAACAGGTATTCGGCGGAAGCGTACCGAAGAACTATTTCCCGGCGGTTGAAAAGGGCCTGCGCGATTCGTGCCTGCACGGAGTGCTTGCGGGTTATCCGGTTGTAAATATGAAGGCTACGCTGCTTGACGGTTCATATCATCCGGTTGATTCATCCGAAATGGCGTTTAAAACTGCCGCTTCGATTGCCTATAAAGAGGGCATGAAACAGGCTAAACCCGTTCTTCTCGAACCGGTAGGATATTTGAAGGCATATGTGCCGGAAAATATAATGGGCGATGTTATAGGAGATATAAATAAACGCCGCGGCCGCATAATGGGTATGGGCGAAAGCGATAAAAAAGGTCTGAATATGGTTGAGGCGGAGGTACCGGAGGCGGAAATGTTCAAATACGCCGTTGATTTGCGCTCAATGAGCCAGGGCAGAGGTGTGTTTTCCTTTGAATTTGTAAGATACGAACAGGCGCCGTCTGCTATTGCGGATAAAATTATTGCCGATTCAGAAAAGTGATGTCGGAGGAAATATTCCTTAAATCGGGCATAAAATTACGCAGTTAGGTATGTTTGTTGATTTTTACTAAATAAAATTTGCATTTTTGTGAATTATAAGACTAACAATTTTGTAAAAAATATGTTATCATAAATGTGTAATAAAGAAAAGTGCAGATAGCTAAGCGCATTTTAATTGCTCGTATATGAGCGTATAAAAATTGTGATGAGACGAGAGGGGAATTTGTAAAATGGCAAATTTACAGTTAAAACATGTTTATAAGAGGTACGCAGGCGGCGTTACTGCCGTAGGAGATTTCTGCCTCGATATTGCCGATAAGGAATTTATTATTCTGGTAGGTCCGTCAGGCTGCGGTAAGTCAACTACTTTGAGAATGATCGCAGGTCTGGAAGAAATTTCAGAGGGTGAGCTTTACATAGACGGCAAGCTCATGAACGATGTGGCTCCGAAGGACAGAGATATTGCGATGGTTTTCCAGAACTATGCTCTTTATCCGCATATGACGGTATTTGAGAATATGGCGTTCGCTCTTAAATTAAGAAAGACTCCGAAAGATGAAATCAAGAGAAGAGTAAGCGAAGCTGCAAAGATTCTTGATATTGAACACCTGCTTGACAGAAAGCCGAAGGCTTTGTCGGGCGGTCAGAGACAGCGTGTGGCTATGGGCCGTGCAATCGTCCGCAGCCCGAAGGTATTCCTCATGGATGAGCCTTTGTCAAACCTGGACGCTAAGCTCAGAGTTGCAATGAGAACGGAGATTAAGAAGCTCCACAACAGATTGCAGACAACTTTCGTCTACGTAACGCATGACCAGACAGAAGCTATGACAATGGGTACTCGTATCGTTGTTATGAAGGACGGTCTTATTCAGCAGGTTGATACTCCGGCAAACCTTTATATGAAACCGTGCAACCAGTTCGTTGCAGGATTTATCGGTTCGCCGCAGATGAACTTCATAAACGTAACTCTTAGCAAAGAGGGCGATGATCTTTACGCTTGTTTTGCTGATGATAAGATTAAGATTCCGGAGGGCAAGGCATCTAGGCCGGAGCTGGCTCCGTACATCGGCAAGGAAGTTATTATGGGTATCAGACCTGAGGATATACATGATGAGGAAGCATTCCTTTCAGCATATCCCGACGCTGTTTGCTCAGCTCACGTAGAAGTAACAGAAATGCTCGGTGCAGAAACATATCTGTACTTAAACATTGCAGGTACACAGTTTACCGCAAGAGTTCATCAGCGTTCAACTTCTAAGATTGGTGACGATATCAAGGTTGGATTTGAAACAAATAAAATCCACTTCTTTGATAAAGACACAGAAGTTACAATTATTAACTGATAACTGTACGAATTTTAATAAAGGGCTGCTTTGCAGCCCTTTATTTGGTATAGCGAAAACATAATGCGGTGATTTTGTGAAATTACCGGACAAAAACTGCTTATCAAAGAAAGGCGGCGGCTGCGCTTATGAGGTCGGAAAAATGACAAACAGACATCTTGTAATATTGTTTGCGGCGGTGTGTGCCGTTTCGGCGGCGGCAGCTGCCGTAACAGGCGCGGTTCGCAGCGGCGGAACAACGGCAAAAATATATGTAGACGGAAAATTGTATAAAAGCATAGATTTAACCGGTGTGCGTGAAAGCTATACCGTTGATATAGACAGCGAAAGCGGACATAATACGATTTTAGTTGAACACGGGAAAATTTCAATGCAAAGCGCGGATTGCCCCGATAAGCTGTGCGTGAAACAGGGAGCAATTAAGGACGGGAAAATGCCGATTGTGTGTCTGCCGCATAAAATATCCGTGTCTGTTGAAAAAAAATCCGGTGTTGATTCGGTTTCAAGGTAAAAATATGTAGACAAAACCATATATTTTGGGATATAATAGATAAAAAGGTATGCCGCATCCGGCGGCGGAACGGAGATTTTTATGGAAAAAAGTAAAAATCCTCATGCGGGACACCGCAAACGTATGAGAGAGCGATATGCCAAAAGCGGCTTTGACGGCTGGGCGGAGCATGAAGCACTGGAGTTTATGCTGTTTGATAAAATTCCCAGACGTGATACAAATAAAATTGCGCATGATATTCTGGATAAATTCGGAACGATTGAAAACGCCCTTAAAGCGCCGGAGGAGCAGCTTGTGAAAATTAAGGGAATAGGTCCCGAAACGGCAAAATATCTGCGCACCCAAGAAAAAATATATAATTTCTGCAAAACCAAAAAAACAGGAAAGAACAAAGTAACATATAATAGTAAAGCGCCGGAAAAGTTTTTCGCAGACATTTTTGACGATGACGGACATGAAAGAATGTATATGGTATGCCTGGACGCAAAGGATAATATTCTTTGGCAGGGAATAATGTTTGAGGGCAGTTTTGATACTGTGGATTTTTCCGTGGGCGTGGTTGTGAGAATTGCCGTTTTGCATGATGCCTGCAAGGTGGTTGTTGCGCATAATCATCCGAGCGGAGCACTGGAGGCTTCACAAAGCGACTGCGTTGCCACTGCCGTCATGATGAAAGCTTTGGCAGTGGTCGGGGTAAAGCTTGAGGATCATTACGTGGTGTGCGGCAAAAAATGTCTCAGCATACTGAACAGCCATGAGCTTTCGGAATTTCTGAATTAAAAATACAGTAATATTAATAAATATACACAAAAACCGCTATTAATACATAATCCGTTTTGGAATATGCGATATTGACTTTTCAGATAAAATATGATAATATATTTGATTGTAGTAATGTATATTATTCAATAATAACACAGAATCATGAAAAAACTTTGAATTGATTTTGTACAGGGAGGTATAAGCATGGCAAAAGTCGCAATAATGGGTTACGGTACTGTCGGAAGCGGTGTCTATGAGATTATTAAAAAGAACACCGAAAAGCTGTTTATTAATACAAACGGTGAGCCGGTGGGGATTAAAAGGATTCTTGATATTCGTGACTTCGATGACCACCCCGAAAAAGAAATCTTTACAAAGGATTTTAACGATATTTTAAACGATGATGAAATAAGCGTTGTTGCGGAGGTTATGGGAGGACTTCATCCGGCGTATGAATTTACTAAAAGCCTTTTGGAAGCCGGCAAATGCGTTGTAACTTCAAATAAAGAGCTTGTTGCAACCTACGGTTCGGAGCTTCTGGAGCTGGCAAAGAGCAAAAATGTGAATTATTTCTTTGAGGCAAGTGTCGGCGGCGGTATCCCAATTATACGCCCGATGCACCAGTGCCTGACGGCTAATAATATTATTAAAATAGCCGGTATATTGAACGGAACAACAAATTATATCTTAAATCAGATGATTGCAAACGGTGAAACGTTTGAAACGGCGCTTAAAGAAGCGCAGGCAAAAGGTTATGCGGAGAAGAATCCGGCGGCTGACGTTGAGGGTTATGACGCGTGCAGAAAAATCGCTATCCTTGCGTCGCTTGCGTGGAGAGAAGAAATTGACTACAATGATATAGAAACAATCGGAATAACGGATATTACGCTTGAAGACGTAAAATATGCCGGTCTGGCGGGCAGAGTTATAAAGCTTATCGGATATGCCGAAAAGCTTGATAACGGCAAGGTTTATGCGTCTGTATGCCCGATGCTTGTTAAAAAAGGCGGTCCGCTTTCAAACGTAAACGGAGTATTCAATGCGATTATGGTAACGGGCGACTGTGTAGGCGACGTTATGTTCTACGGCAGAGGCGCAGGAAAGCTGCCTACGGCATCGGCAGTGGTTGCGGACATTGTAGACGGCGTAAAGCACAGAGAACGCAGCAAGCAGATATACTGGGAAAAACCTGCACAAAGCATCTCGGCGTCAAACGACGACAAGGCATTCAGATATCTTGTAAGATGCAGTGATGAAAAGAGTAAAGCAGCCGAGATATTCGGTGAATGTGAATACATTGACGGCGGAATAGACGGTGAGATCGCATTTATAACACCGGAGCTTTTGGGAAGCGAAAAAGAGGAGAAGCTCTCCGAGCTTGCGAATGCAGTTTCGTGCATTCGTGTTATGGACTGATGGTAAAGGTGAAAATTCCGGCGTCAAGCGCAAATATGGGCGCAGGCTTTGACGCTTTGGGTGTGGCGCTTAACTTGTACAGCCGCTTGGAGGTGGAGGAAACCACGGGCGGACTGGAAATTAATACATTAAATGCCGCAGGCTTTGTGCCGAAGGACGAAACAAACCTTATCTACAAGGCTATGTCTATGTTTTTTAAGTGTGTGGGTTATAGGCCGGAGGGAATAAAAATAACTCAGGAAAGCGGCATACCCATGACAAGAGGGCTGGGCAGCAGCAGTGCGTGTATAATCGGCGGAATGCTGGCGGCAAACGTTTTGTCCGGCAGAACGCTTTCGTACGCTGAAATTCTGAACCTTGCATCACAGATGGAGGGACATCCGGATAATGCGGCTCCGGCGCTTTACGGTGGCTTTTGCACATCGTTTTTCGACGGTGAGACGGTGTTTACGAAAAGTATAAAGCTTAACCCCAAATACAGATTTGCGGTTATGATTCCCGATTATTTTGTGGCGACAAAAAAATCAAGGGGAGTATTGCCGGAAAACGTGCCTTTGCGAGATGCGTCGTTTAATATTGCGCACGCATCGCTGTTTCAGGCGGCGCTCGTAAACGGTGATTCGGAGCTTTTGAAAGAAGCGGTAAAGGACAGACTGCATCAGCAGTACAGAAAAGCATATATTGACAGCTTTGACGAAATTTTTGAAAAAACATATGAAGCGGGTTCGAGAGCGACATATCTGAGCGGCTCGGGACCGACAATAATTTCGATACTTGACGGAGGATATGCGAAATTTAATTCCGAAATGAAAGAATATTTCAGAGAGAATTCGCACAAATGGAATTGTATGATTTTATCTGTGGATAACGTCGGCGCGGTGGTGTCGGAGGTCAGACGTTAATTGTTTATATTATATGGAGGTTATAAAAATGGGACTTATTGTGCAGAAATACGGCGGAACGTCCGTTAAGGACGCCGAACGTGTAATGAATGTGGCAAGACGTGTAACGAACGCCTACAAGGAGGGCAATAACGTTGTTGTTGCCGTTTCGGCGCAGGGTGATACAACTGACGATCTTATAGCAAAGGGCAAGGAAATCAACCCCAATGCGTCAAAAAGAGAGATGGATATGCTTCTTGCAACGGGAGAACAGATTTCCATTTCATTGCTTGCTATGGCAATCGAAAAACTCGGTTATCCGGTGATATCGCTTACAGGCTGGCAGGCAGGCGTTGTAACCGATACGAATTACGGTGTTGCGAGAATTAAAAGAATAGATACGGAAAGAATAAAGTCGGAGCTTGACAAAAAACGTATCGTGATTGTTGCCGGATTTCAGGGACTTAATAAGTACGATGATATAACCACTCTCGGCAGGGGAGGTTCGGACACTTCGGCAGTGGCTCTTGCGGCGGCGCTGCACGCAGATGTATGCGAAATATACACCGATGTGGACGGAGTTTATACGGCAGACCCGAGAATAGCCGACAATGCGTTCAAGCTCGAATCAATATCCTACGATGAAATGCTTGAGCTTGCGTCACTGGGTGCAAACGTGCTTCATAACAGAAGTGTTGAAATGGCAAAGAAATACAATGTAAAGCTGGCTGTAAAGTCAAGCCTTAACGATAACGAGGGCACATACGTCAAGGAGGTAGAAAAAGTGGAAAAGATGATTGTCAGAGGTGTAACAAGAGATAATGATGTTGCAAGAATATCGCTTTGCGGCGTGGAGAATACTCCCGGAAAGGCATTCCAGATATTCAGAATGCTGGCTCAGAAAGGAATAGGCATTGACCTTATCATTCAGTCAATAGGCGACGGAAAGACAAAGGATATAAGCTTTACCGTTACCGAGGAGGATCTGACAAAGGCTTTGGAGCTTTTAGACGATAATAAAGAAATTGTAAAAGCACGCGAGGTTAAGTATTCATCTGATGTTTCAAAGGTTTCGATAGTGGGCGCCGGCATGATGAATAATACGGGCGTTGCCGCAACGATGTTTGAGGCTCTTTATGACGCTCACATCAATATAAATATGATTGCAACCTCCGAAATCAAGATTTCGGTTCTTGTCGCAAGAAAAGATGCGGAAGCGGCAGTCGTAGCAATACATGACAAATTTCTCGGCAAGTAATTAAAAAACAGGCATTAACCACAGGAGTAATTGCTCTTGTGGTTTTTGTAGCATATAAGGAGCGGTAATGGAGGATAAAATTATAGGCAGAAACCCGGTGCTTGAAGCTATAAAAGCAGGGCGGTCCATAGACAAAATACTCATTAAAAAAGGAAAATACGAAGGAAGTATAATTCCTGTTGTAAAAAAAGCAAAGGAAGCCGGAATTATTATTCAGGAAACGGAGCGGTCAAAGCTTGACGCCGTTGCAGAGGGCGGAAATCACCAGGGCGTGATTGCGTATGTCAGCGCGTATGAATACGTATCGGCGGAGGATATTCTGAACAAGGCGAGAGAAAAGGGAGAAGCGCCGTTTGTAATAATCTGCGATAAAATAACCGACCCGCATAATCTCGGTGCAATAATAAGAACGGCGAACTGCGTAGGCGCGCATGGGGTAATCATTCCCAAACGCGGCAGCGCAGGACTTAACAGCGCGGCGGTAAAAACCTCCGCCGGCGCAGTGGAGTATACGGGCGTTGCAAAGGTTACAAATATTTCCGACACGATAGAAAAGCTTAAAAAAGAAGGGCTTTGGATTGCCGCTGCGGATATGGACGGTCAGCCTATGTATGAGGTTGACTTAAAGGGCGCATTGGGAATTGTAATCGGCAGCGAGGGTGAGGGCGTAAGCAGACTCGTAAAGGAAAAATGCGATTTTATCGTAAGTATTCCGATGCGCGGTGAAATCAATTCATTAAATGCTTCAGTTGCCGCAGGCGTGGTTATGTACGAAGCGTTAAGGCAGCGGGGATAAATAGAAAGGAATCAGATATGAAAGCGATTGTAACAGTAGTAGGCAAGGACAAAACGGGAATTATTGCAAAGGTAAGCGCCGCATTGTATGAAAATAACGTTAATATAGAGGATATTTCACAGACAATTATGCAGGATATGTTCACAATGATTATGCTTGTGGAATTCCGTTCGGCAGAGGTGTCAATTCAGGATATAACAAATAAGCTTAATGAAGTTGCTGATGAAATGGGAATGTCCATTCATGTTCAGCGTGAGGAGATATTCACCTCCATGCACCGTATATAAGGGAGGTATGCAAAAGTGATAAATCCTTTTGAAATAAGAGAAACAATCGATATGATTGACAAGGAAAACCTTGATATAAGAACAATTACTATGGGTATTTCCTTAAAAAGCTGCGCAGGGCCGGATATAGACACGGTATGCGAAAAGGTATATAATAAAATTGTAACATATGCGCAGAACCTGGTAAAAACGGGCGAGGATATAGAAAACCAATTCGGAATCCCGATAATTAATAAGCGTATATCGGTAACGCCGATTGCATCGCTCGTTGACGCACTGGAAGAACCGAATACGGAAAAATGCGTAAGAATAGCAAAAACGCTTGATAAAGCCGCAAAAAAATGCGGTGTAAACTTTATCGGCGGTTATACGGCGATGGTGCATAAGGGATATACAAACGGTGAAAGAATACTTATAGAATCAATCCCCGAAGCACTTGCTTCAACCGAGCTTGTATGCTCAAGCGTAAATGTCGGCACGACAAGAGCCGGAATCAACATGGATGCCGTAAAGCAAATGGGCGAAATTGTAAAGCGCGCGGCGCTGCTTACCCGAGAAACACAAGGCTTTGCCTGTGCCAAGCTTGTGGTGTTCTGCAATGCGGTGGAGGATAATCCGTTTATGGCAGGCGCATTTCTCGGCGAGGGCGAGGGCGAATGTGTTATAAATGTCGGCGTATCCGGCCCGGGTGTTGTAAAGTGTGCGCTTGAAAAAGTAAAGGGTGAGGATTTTGGTATTGTTGCCGAAACCGTAAAGAAAACGGCATTTAAAATTACGAGAATGGGTCAGCTTGTTGCGCGTGAGGCGTCAAAACGCCTTAATGTGCCGTTCGGTATAGTTGATTTGTCGCTTGCGCCTACTCCGGCTGTCGGTGACAGCGTGGCGTACATTCTGGAGGAAATGGGTCTTGAACAGTGCGGTACGCACGGCACAACGGCGGCTTTGGCGCTGTTGAATGATGCCGTTAAAAAAGGCGGAGTTATGGCGTCGGGATATGTGGGCGGACTTTCGGGTGCGTTTATTCCGGTAAGTGAGGATGCAGGTATGATTGCGGCGGCAAAATCCGGCGTGCTAACAATCGAAAAGCTTGAAGCAATGACCTGCGTCTGCTCGGTAGGACTGGATATGATAGTTATTCCCGGCGATACGGCAGCGTCAACGATTTCGGCGATTATTGCAGATGAAGCCGCTATCGGAATGGTTAATTCAAAAACAACGGCAGTGCGTATAATTCCGGCTCCGGGTGCAAAAGAGGGAGATGTTGTGGAATTCGGCGGACTGCTCGGAACCGGCCCCGTAATGCCCGTAAAACAATATTCAAGTGAAGAATTTATAAACAGAGGCGGCAGAATACCTGCGCCGCTGCAAAGTCTGAAAAATTAAGGAGTGATCGGAATGAAAAACAAAATTTTACCGGTAACACTTTTAACAGGTTATCTCGGTGCGGGAAAAACAACACTTTTAAACCATATTCTGGCAAATCAGGAGGGTTATAAGGTTGCCGTTATCGTAAACGATATAGGCGAAGTAAATATAGACGCTTCATTGATACAGAACGGCGGCGTGGTTAAGGAACAGGATGACAGCCTTGTTCCGCTTACAAACGGCTGCATCTGCTGTACTCTTAAAGTGGATTTAATGAAACAGATTGTGGAGCTGGCGCAGACGGGAAAGTTTGATTATCTCCTGATTGAAGCAAGCGGAATATGCGAGCCTATGCCGATAGTTCAGACCATAACCATGCTCGACGGTTCTTCTCCCGAAGCGAATTTACCTACTGTATGCCGTCTTGACTGTGTTGTTACGGTTGTTGATGCGTGCCGTCTGGTTGATGAATTTGCCGGCGGTGACAAGCTTTTGGAGAAAAACCTTGATGAGGAGGATATAGAAAATCTTCTTATACAGCAAATTGAATTTTGTACAAAAATCGTAATTAATAAGGTTGACGAGGTAACGGAGGAAGAACTCAAAAAAGTTAAGGCAGTTATAAAAACATTGCAGCCGAAAGCAAAGATAGTAGAAACAAACTATTCAAAGGTAAGTATGAGCGATGTGCTTGATACGAAAGAATTTGACTTTGACAAGGCGATTTCCTCGGCGGGCTGGATTCAGGAATTTGAAAAAGAGGACAACGATGATGACGATGACCATGACCATGAACATGATGAACATGAGCATCATCATGATCACGACGACCATGAACATCACCATGACGACGACCACGATCATGAGCATCATCACGGACATGAACACCATCATCACCACCATGACCATGTTCATAATGAGGACGAGGGCGAAGCGGAGGAATACGGAATAGGTTCTTTTGTTTACAGCAGAAGAAAGCCGTTTGATATGGATAAGCTTGAAGCGTGGCTTAATAATTTCCCGAAAGAAATTATCCGCTGCAAGGGCATAATCTGGGCTCAGGACGATAACGATATGTCTTATGTGCTTGAACAGGCAGGCAGACAGGTGCAGATGTATGAGAACGGACGCTGGTATGCTTCCGCAACGAAAGCGCAGTTAAAGCAGTTCTTAAAGCAGAATCCGGATCTTATGAACGATTGGGACGAACAGGCAGGCGACAGAATGATAAAGCTTGTATTTATCGGCAGACATCTCGATAAAAAAGCCATATCG
This sequence comes from uncultured Clostridia bacterium, assembly GCA_934476675.1. Lineage (GTDB taxonomy): Bacteria > Bacillota > Clostridia > UBA1381 > UBA1381 > UBA4716. The sequence continues at coordinate 107,568 of CAKSOE010000006.1, forward strand.
GCAAGCCTTGACGAATGCCTGGGAGAAATGATGTAAAATATCAGCTATGAAGATAAAGATAATATTAACGGCGGCTCTGACTGCTGTATGTATGATTTCCGGGTGCAGCGTGACGCCGCAGCCGACGGAAACCCCGACAGCCGAACCGACTGCGTCACCTACCCCTGTGCCGACTCCGACCCCGACTCCGGGGCCGGTAGTGAGATTCGGTACGGGCGGTATTGCAGGCGTTTATTATTCTTACGGAAAGGCAATAGGAAAGGTTTTGTCGTCGAAACTCGGAATACCGTTCAACATCAGCCAGACGGAGGCGTCAAAGGCGAATATAAAGCTTATCGAGGACGGAAATGCGGATATAGGATTTGCCCAGAACGATGTTATGTACTACGCACTGAACGGAACGGACTTCTTTGCGGAGGACGGGGCAATGAGCAATTTTTCGGCAATCGGAGCGTGCTATGACAGTATGTGCCACATTGCGGCGGTCAAAGGTATAAATTCGATTGAGGAGCTTAAAGGCAAAAATATTTCAGTCGGAAGCTGGGAATCGGGAACGTGCTTTAACGCACGTCAGATTCTCGATGCGTACGGAATAACCTTTGACGATGTGAATGTGAATACATTGTCCTTTGAGGACAGCATAAACGCTTTAAGAGAGGGCAGAATAGATGCGTTTTTCTGCACTGCCGGAATAGGCTCGGAGGCAATAGAAGTACCGGCATCGGAGGGGCGTATAAATCTTCTTCCTATAGATGCCGCACATACGGAAATGCTTGTAAACAAGTACCCGTATTACAGCGCAAACACGATTCCGCAGGGTAGATACAGCGGAATTGATGAGGCTGTGCCGACGGTATCGGTAAAGTCGGTTATAATAGCGTCGGATAAAATGAAGGTAAATGATGTTTATGATATAACAAAGGCGCTGTTTGAAAGCAAAAAGGAGATTTCGCAGAATAATCCGTTCGGTGCGGAGCTTGACGCAAAATATGCGGCAAGCGGACTGTCGGTTGAAATTCACCCGGGTGCGGCGTATTATTACCGTGAAATTGGCGTTCTGCCGCCTTTGGAGGAAACTCCCGAGCCGTCAGCAAGTCCCGAAATAACAAACGAAGATAAAGAATGAGGTTTATATGATAACAAGTAAACAGAGAGCATATCTCAGAAAAATATCGCATGAGCTTGAACCGATTTTCCAAATCGGCAAGGACGGTGTTACAGACACGCTTATAAAAGGCGTTGATGAAGCGCTTGAAAAACGCGAAATATTAAAGGTGCATATTCTTGAAAGCGCACTTCTCGATACAAAGGAAACGTGCAATTATATGGCGCAGCAGCTTGGCGCGGAACCTGTGCAGGCGATAGGAAATAAGTTTATACTTTATCGTCGGGCGGAGGACGTAAAGAAACGCAGAATTGAGCTGCCGAGAAAATGAAGAAGCTCGGAATAATGGGCGGTACGTTCAATCCGGTGCATAATGCGCATTTGCTGATTGCGGAAACGGCACGTGAGCAGTACGGGCTTGAACGCGTGATTTTTGTTACGGACGGAAATCCGCCGCACAAACACAGCGATATTTCCGCCGAAAAACGCTTTTACATGACCCATCTTGCTATAAGCGGCAATGAATATTTTGAAGATGATAATTTTGAGGTAAAAAAAACGGAAAAATCGTACTCGGTGCATATGCTGGAGTATCTGAAAAAGAAATATCCGGATTATGAGCTGTTTTTTATAATCGGTGAAGATTCTCTTAGGGATTTGCCGTCGTGGTATATGCCGGAAAAACTGCTTGAAATGTGTACGCTCCTGGTGTTCCCAAGAACATCGGTAAAGTCGCTTGAAGCTGCGATTTCGGATATGAATAAAAAATTCGGAAAAACAATTCTTCCGATAGCTTCGCCGGTGATTCAAATATCCTCAACTGCCGTAAGAAAACGGATTGAGCAGGGTAAGAGCGTCAGATATATGGTGCCTGATGCGGTGATAGAATATATTAAGGAAAACAGGCTTTATGAAAAGTAAAATCATTGACAGACTGAAAAAAACACTGCCGGAAAAACGCTATATTCACAGTCTGGGTGTTGCGGAGGAGGCAAAAAGGCTTGCCGCGCTTTACGGCGCAGATGCGGAAAAGGCATATACGGCAGGACTTTTGCACGACTGCGCAAAGGGGTATACGATTGAACGTCAGATAGAACTGTGCGGTGAGCTTGATGTAAAGCTTGATGCCGAAACACTGCAGTGCCCGGCGGTAATTCACGGATTCCTCGGCAGAGCGATAGCAAAAACCGAATACGGAATTTCCGATACGGAAATTCTTGATGCGATTGAATATCATACCGTCGGCAGGGCCGGTATGAGAGTGTTGGAAAAAATCATATATATTGCGGATATGACGGAGGTCAACCGTGATTTTCCGGGTGTGGACGAGCTGAGAAAAGCGGTCGGTGAAAATCTGGACGAAGCAATTATCAAAAGCATAGGTCAGCAGCTGCGTTTGCAGTCGGAAAGACGCGGTGCGATACACCCGAATATAATTTATTTATGGAACGATTTAATAAAAAAATGTCAGCCGGAAAACGGCAGGAAAGGAGCTTGATATGGACGTAAGAGAAAAGCTTGAAATTGTAAAAAATGCGCTTGAGGATAAAAAAGCACACGATATAGAAGTGATTAATGTGTCGCAGCAAACCTCTTTGGGCGATTATTTTGTGATTGCCTCCTGTCAGTCAACCGTTCAGGTTCGTGCCTGCGTTGACGAGATTGAGGAAAAAATGCAGGAAGCCGGCGAGGAAGTTCGTCACACGGAGGGCTACCGCGGCGGAAACTGGATTTTAATGGATTACGGCGATATTATCGTACACGTTATGCAGCAGGAAATGCGCGAGTTTTATGATATAGAACGTTTATGGACGGAAGAAACCGTTAATGAGGAATAATTTACGAAGGAGCTAAGTCAATGGAAACGTACAACTACAAAAATATTGAGAAAAAGTGGCAGGACAGATGGGAAGAAGCCGGAATATTCCATGCGTCAAACAAATCCGAAAAGCCGAAGTTTTTCGGACTGGTTGAATTTCCTTATCCGTCCGGACAGGGACTTCACGTAGGACATCCGAGAAGTTATACCGCTATGGATATTATTGCAAGAAAACGCAGAATGGAAGGACAGAATGTTCTTTATCCGATAGGCTGGGACGCATTCGGACTTCCGACGGAAAACTATGCGATAAAAAATAAAATTCACCCCAAAAAGGTGACGGCGGCCAATGTGGCGAACTTTACACGTCAGCTTAAAATGCTCGGTTTTTCGTTTGACTGGTCGAGAGAAATAAATACTACCGATCCGCAGTATTATAAGTGGACGCAGTGGATATTCATGCAGCTTTTCAAACACGGACTGGCATACAAGCAGGAAATGCCGATAAACTGGTGTACGGGCTGTAAGGTCGGACTTTCAAACGAGGAAGTTGTAAACGGTGTGTGCGAACGCTGCGGCAGCCAGGTTGTACAGAAAAGAAAAAGTCAGTGGATGCTCAAAATTACGGAGTATGCACAGAGACTTATTGATGACCTTGACGATGTTAATTACCTCGAAAAAATAAAAACTCAGCAGAAGAACTGGATAGGACGCTCCGAGGGTGCGGAGGTTAAATTCAAGCTAAGCACGGGCGACGAAATGGTGGTTTATACCACAAGATGCGATACGCTTTTCGGAGCGACATATACCGTTATGTCGCCGGAGCACAAGCTGATTGACAAAATGAAGGACAGTATCACGAACTGGGACACTGTCGAAGCTTACAGAAAAGAAGCGGCTACAAAGTCGGAGTTTGAAAGAACCGAGCTTGCAAAAGAGAAAACCGGAGTAAAGCTCGAGGGCGTTTATGCGATAAATCCGGCGAACGGCAAGGAGCTTCCGGTGTTTATTTCGGATTACGTACTCGTAACCTATGGAACGGGTGCGATTATGGCTGTTCCGGCGCACGATACGCGTGACTGGGAATTTGCAAAGAAGTTCGATTTGCCTATTATAGAAGTTGTTTCCGGCGGCGAAAATGTTCAGGAGGAAGCATATACCGATGTTTACAGCGGTAATATGGTTAATTCGGGATTTCTTGACGGCATGAGCGTCAAAGAGGCAATTCCGGCGATGATTGACTGGCTTGAAAAACAGGGACTCGGTACGAGAAAAGTAAACTTCAAGCTGCGCGACTGGGTATTTTCACGTCAGCGTTACTGGGGCGAACCTATTCCGCTGGTACATTGTGACAAGTGCGGCTGGGTAGCGATTCCGGAAAGCGAACTGCCGCTCGAACTGCCCGAAATAGAAACGTTTGAACCGGGCGAAAACGGCGAATCGCCGCTTGCAAAGGCATATGATTGGATTAATACGACCTGTCCGTGCTGCGGCGGCAAGGCTGTGCGCGAAACAGATACAATGCCGCAGTGGGCAGGGTCAAGCTGGTACTTTTTAAGATATATGGATCCGCATAATAATGATGCGCTTGCGTCTAAGGAGGCGCTTGAATACTGGAATCAGGTTGACTGGTACAACGGCGGCATGGAGCATACGACGCTGCATCTGCTGTATTCGCGGTTCTGGCATAAATTCCTGTATGACATCGGCGTTGTGCCTACAAAAGAGCCGTACATGAAGCGTACATCGCACGGAATGATTCTGGGCGAGAACAATGAAAAAATGTCAAAGTCCAGAGGAAACGTTATAAATCCGGATGAGGTTGTTGACGAATTCGGTGCTGACGCATTCAGAACATACGAAATGTTCATCGGTGCGTTTGACCAGGCAACGCCGTGGTCGCAGCAGGGACTTAAAGGCTGCTACAAGTTTATTGAGCGTGTATGGAATTTACAGAATATCATGACGGACGAAGAAGGTCTCAGCAGTGACCTCGAAAAGGCGGTACACAAGACGGTTAAAAAAGTCGGAGAAGATTTTGAGCGAATGAAGTTCAACACGGCTATTGCCGCTATGATGAGCCTTGTAAACGAATTTACCAAAAAAGGTTCGGTTACAAAGGGCGAATACATGACGCTCATAACGCTCTTAAATCCCGTTGCGCCGCACATGACGGAGGAGCTTTGGGAAAAATACGGCAACGGCGGATTTTTGTCAATGCACCCGTGGCCGTCGTATGACGATGAAAAAACCGTTGATGATGAGGTTGAAATCGTAATCCAGATTAACGGAAAAATAAAGGATAAGATGATGATTGCGGCGGGACTGGACAAGGACGGAACCTTAAATGCCGCTATGGAAAGCGAAAAAATCAAGTCGCTTACGGACGGAAAAACTATCGTTAAAACGATTGCCGTTCCGGGTAAGCTTGTAAATATTGTAGTTAAATAAGGTATAAAAATTCATAAACCGCATAAAGTGACAGGGAACTTTATGCGGTTTATATAATTTGTTTACATTAACCGTAAATTATTCCCTGAAAGCAAGAAAAAAATACCTTGTAAAAATGCACAAAAATTTAATAAAAAAATCTGCAATTTTGTAGAAAAATAAATCAATTTTTTTCGTAAAAACACTTGAAAAATGCAGAAAAATCCTGTATAATATTAACGTTGTGACACTTGACAAACGATGAAGCGGGAGGTTGCGGCTCAAAGAAGCCGGTTTTTCCGTGGAGAATGTCCGATTCAAGAAACCGGGCGACAGTCACGCTACACTGTTTTTCTGCTCTTTTCTCCTGTGTGAAAAGGGTAAACGTCAAACGCTTAACCGCGGCATTGCGGCGGGTTGGGCGAGGTATGGTCTGAATTAAGATGCGTCGGATTCATACGGTTTGGCTCAGAGGAAGAATGCGGCGAAAATTGACTATTACAGCCCGAAAAGTGATTTTCGGGTTTTATTTTAAGGGTGGTGCGAAACACCCGGCGGTGTGTGCAATTTTCTCTAATGGCGCTGTCGTGCAGATTACAACACAATTTTTTATAAGGAGGGAAAAGTATGGCAGCAAACCAGAAAATCAGAATCAAGTTAAAGGCTTATGATCATATCGTATTGGATCAGAGCGCTGAAAAGATTGTAGAGATTGCGAAGAGAACAGGTGCGAAGGTTTCGGGACCTATTCCGCTTCCGACAGACAAAGAAATTATCACAATCCTCAGAGCGGTTCATAAGTACAAGGATTCTCGTGAGCAGTTCGAAAGAAGAACTCACAAAAGATTGATTGATATCGTTGTTCCGGGCGCAAAGACAATGGAAGCTCTTGTTAAAATAGATCTTCCGGCGGGCGTTGAGATTGACGTTATCCAAAAGTAAGTGCAGTAGCCTTTAAGGCTATGATGCAGGTCATGTTTCCGTAAAAGGAAACCAATAACTGATACAAGGAGGATTTCTCATGGAGAAAGCAATTTTAGGTACAAAAATCGGCATGACCCAGATTTTTGACGAAAACGGCAAGGTTATTCCGGTAACTGTTATATTGGCAGGCCCCTGTGTCGTAACACAGAAAAAGACTGTTGAAACAGACGGATACGAAGCTGTACAGGTTGGCTACGGTGAAGTTAAGGACAAGCAGTTGAACAAACCGCAGCTGGGTCACTTCAAAAAAGCAAACACTGCAAACAAAAAGTATGTCAGAGAGTTCAGACTCGCTGATTGCGCGTCACTTAACGTTGGCGACGAAATCAAGGCTGACATTTTCGCAGCCGGAGAAAAGATTGACGTGAGCGGAATTTCAAAAGGTAAAGGCTTTGCAGGCCCGATGAAGCACGGCTTGCACAGAGGACCTATGACTCACGGTTCAAAGTCACAGAGAGTATCCGGTTCATTAGGTATGTGTTCAAATCCGGGACGAGTTTTAAAGGGTAAAGTTCTTCCGGGACACATGGGTGTTGAAAAAGTAACCATCCAGAACTTAGAGGTTGTAAAGGTTGACGCAGAACAGAATCTGATTCTTGTTAAAGGCGCGGTTCCGGGAAGCAAGGGCGGTCTTGTAACAGTCAGAAACGCAGTCAAGGCATAATCGAGGTTATTGGAAAGGAGGAAATATATAATGGCTACATTAGCTTTATATAACATGGAGGGTGCAAAGACAGGTTCAATGGAAGCATCGGACGCTATCTTCGCAGCTGAAGTGAATGAAGCGGTATTGCACCAGGTAGTTGTTAACTATCTTGCAAACCAGAGACAGGGTACACAGAGTACAAAGACACGTACGGAAGTACGCGGCGGCGGAATTAAGCCCTGGAGACAGAAGGGTACGGGCCGTGCAAGACAGGGCAGTATCCGTGCTCCGCAGTGGGTTGGCGGAGGCGTAGCTTTGGGCCCCAAGCCGAGAAGCTACCGTTTCAGCATTAACAGAAAAATGAAAAAGCTCGCTATGAAGTCGGCTTTATCGGCAAAATATGCAGCTTATGAAGTATATGTAATCGAGGATCTTACGGTTGATGAAATCAAAACAGCTAAAATCGCTGCTTTACTGAAAGGTCTTGAAATCGACAAGAAGGCTCTTATCGTAACTGCCGAGGCAGACGAAAAGGTTTATAAGTCGGCAAGAAACATAAAGGGTGTTACACCTACTCACGTAGGAACACTCAACAGCTACGACGTATTAAACAACAACGTTATAATCCTTTCAAAAGATGCGGTTGCAAAAATTGAGGAGGTGCTTGGATAATGAATTCATACGATATTTTAAGAGAACCTGTTATAACCGAACGCAGCATGGAAAAGTGCTTCGACAGACAGGGCAACGAAATTCACAAGTATACCTTCAAGGTTCCCGTAACGGTTAACAAGATTGAGGTTAAAAAGGCTGTGGAAGAAGTTTTCGGCGTAAAGGTTGCTAAGGTAAATACAATAAAAATGCTTGGCAAGGTTAAGAGAATGGGCCGCTATGAGGGCAGACGTCCTTCATTCAAGAAGGCTATCGTAACGCTGGCTCCGAACAGCAAGACAATCGAATTCTTCGATATGTAATCAAATATAGATAAAGGAGAGTAAAGGATAATGGCTATTAAAAAGTATAATCCTACTTCGCCTGCCAGAAGATTTATGACGGTTTCGGATTTTGCTGAAATCACAAAGAAATCACCGGAGCGTTCATTGCTTGCTAAAAAGGATAAACATTCCGGCAGAAACTCATACGGCAGAATTACCGTTCGTCACAGAGGCGGCGGCAACAGAAGAAAGTACAGAATTATTGACTTTAAGAGAAATAAAGACGGCATGAATGCAACTGTAATCGGCATCGAGTACGATCCGAACAGATCAGCCAATATCGCACTTATTCAGTACGAGGACGGCGTAAAAGCATACATCATCGCTCCTTTGGGATTAAAAGACGGTGACGTTGTCGTATCAGGTACAGGCGCCGACATTAAGCCGGGTAACGCACTGTTCATCAAGGATATTCCGGTAGGTACACTGATTCATAATATTGAACTGTATCCCGGCAAGGGCGCACAGCTCGTAAGAAGCGCAGGTTCTTCCGCACAGCTTATGGCTAAGGAGAACGGCTACGCACAGGTAAGACTCCCAAGCGGCGAGGTAAGAATGATTCGTCTTGACTGCAAGGCTACAATCGGAATCATCGGAAATCAGCAGCATGAGAACATTTCGATCGGTAAAGCCGGAAGAAAACGTCACATGGGCTGGAGACCGACTGTTCGAGGCGTTGTAATGAACCCGAACGACCATCCGCACGGCGGTGGTGAAGGTAAGTCGCCTATCGGACGTCCGGCGCCTGTTACTCCGTGGGGTAAGCCTGCTCTCGGTCTTAAAACCAGAAAGCACAAGAACAGAACTAATAAGTTTATCGTTAAGAGAAGAAACGATAAATAATCGTTGAAGGGAGGAACAGTTAATGAGTAGATCACTTAAAAAGGGACCTTTTGTCGAGGAAAGACTTATGTCGAGAATTGACAAAATGAACGAAGCAAATGAAAAGAAGGTTGTAAAGACCTGGTCAAGATCTTCCACAATATTCCCTGAAATGGTAGGTCATACAATTGCCGTTCACGACGGCAGAAAGCATGTTCCGGTTTTCATCAGTGAAGACATGGTAGGTCATAAGCTCGGCGAGTTTGCTCCTACAAGAACATTTAAAGGACATGCAGGTGCAAAGACAACAGGCTGATAAAGCTTACGCACCGTTAATATGATATTTAAGATTAATTTTTAATCATCTATCGGAAGGAGGATTTTCCAAATGGAAGCACGCGCAGTATTAAAATACGCACGTATTTCACCGAGAAAGGTGAAGATTGTGCTTGACTTAATAAGAAATAAGCCGGCTAATGTTGCCATGGGTATTTTGAAGAATACTCCAAAATCGGCAAGCGAGCTGCTTATAAAGCTTCTTGCGTCGGCAATCGCAAACGCAGAAAATAACAATGATATGGATAAGAGCAAATTATATGTTGCAGAATGTTATGCATCACAGGGTCCTACTTTAAAGAGAATTCAGCCTCATGCACAGGGCAGAGCGTTCAAAATCTTAAAGAGAACCAGCCATATCACTTTGGTATTAAAGGAAATGGAAGACTAATTAGAAAAGGAGGTTAACTCATGGGACAGAAAGTTAATCCGCATGGACTTAGAGTCGGCGTTATAAAAGACTGGGATTCTAAGTGGTTCGCAGGTAAAAAAGAATTCGGAGACCAGCTGGTTGAAGATTACAATATCAGAAAGTTCGTTAAGAAGGCTTGCTTCGACGCAGGCATTGCAAAAATCGGCATAGAAAGAAAGCAGAAGAAAGTGTTCATCACAATTCATGCAGCTAAGCCGGGTATCATCATCGGAAAAGGCGGCGCAGAAATCGACAAGCTTAAGTCAGAAATCGAAAAGATGACAGGCAGAAGCGTAAACGTTAATATCATGGAGGTTAAAAATCCCGATACAAACGCACAGCTTGTTGCCGAAAACATCGCAGCTCAGCTCGAAAAGCGTATCTCGTTCAGACGTGCTATGAAGCAGGTTATGGGCAGAGCTATGAGAATGGGCGTTAAAGGTATCAAAACAGCAGTTGCAGGCCGTGTCGGCGGCGCTGAAATTGCAAGAACAGAACAGTACCACGAGGGTACAATTCCTCTTCAGACATTAAGAGCGGATATCGATTACGGTTTTGCTGAGGCATCAACAACCTACGGTATCTTGGGCGTTAAGGTTTGGATTTACAAGGGTGAAATCTTAAACGTTGCAGAAGGCAGACAGAAGGAAGCTGCTGCAAACGCCGCTGCCCGTGATAAGAAGGACAGAAGAAGATCTGACAGAGGCGAAAGAAAACCGAGAGGGGGCAAACAGTAATGTTATTACCTAAGAGAGTAAAATACAGACGTGTTATGCGCGGCCGTATGAAGGGTAAGGCAACACGCGGCAACGTTGTATCAAACGGCGAGTATGGCCTTCAGGCATTGGAGCCCGCTTGGATAACATCAAGACAGATTGAGGCAGCCCGTATCGCTATGACAAGATATACAAAGCGTGGCGGTAAGGTCTGGATTAAAATATTCCCCGATAAGCCGGTTACAAGAAAGCCTGCCGAAACTCGAATGGGTTCAGGTAAGGGTTCACCGGAATACTGGGTAGCAGTAGTTAAGCCGGGCAGAATTATGTTTGAAATGTCCGGAATTCCTGAGGAAAGCGCAAGAGAAGCAATGCGTCTTGCAATGCACAAACTTCCTATCAAATGTAAGTTTGTAAAGCGTGAAACAACAGAGGATGGTGAGTAAGAATGAAAATAAATGAGCTTAGAGAATTATCAACGGCTGAATTGGAAGAAAAGCTCGCAGAATGCAAGCAGGAATTATTCAACCTGAGATTTCAGAACGCTATCAATCAGCTGGACAATCCAATGAAAATCGGTGACGTTAAAAAGACTATCGCTCGTATTTTAACCATCATTCGCGAGAGAGAACTTACAGGTTCTGCAATGTAATTGAGCAGATAGTGATAAACTGTCTGAAAGGAGGACTTATCTGTGGAAGAAAGAAACAGCCGTAAGGTAAAAATCGGTAAAGTTGTAAGCAACAAGATGGATAAGACTATCGTAGTTGCTATCGAATATAACGTGAAGCACCCGCTTTACGGAAAAATAGTAAAACGTACCTATAAGCTTAAAGCGCACGATGAAGAGAATGTTTGCTCAATCGGCGATAAGGTTAAGGTAATGGAAACAAGACCTCTCTCAAAGGACAAGAGATGGAGATTGGTTGAAATAGTAGAAAAAGTTAAGTAATATAACGAAATCCCGGAAGGAGGAAGTTCTAATGATACAGCAACAAACACTTTTGAAAGTGGCTGATAATACAGGCGCTAAGGAACTTATGTGTATCAGAGTTATGGGCGGCTCAAGAAAGAGATATGCAGCTGTCGGTGACGAAATAGTTTGCAGCGTTAAAAAGGCAACACCGGGCGGCGTTGTTAAAAAAGGCGACGTGGTAAAAGCTGTTGTGGTAAGAACAGTAAAAGCTTCAAAGCGTGCAGACGGTTCATATATCAGATTTGACGAGAACGCAGCTGTCATCGTAAGAGATGACAAAAACCCGAGAGGTACCCGTATCTTTGGGCCCGTAGCAAGAGAACTCAGAGATAAAGAGTACATGAAGATACTTTCATTGGCTCCGGAAGTTCTTTAATTTAAGGAGGATATTGCAATGAAAAAAATGCATGTTAAGCGCGGCGATACCGTTAAGGTTATTGCCGGTAAGGATAAGGGCAAAGAAGGCAAAATCGTTACGGCTATTCCTGAAAAGGGCAAGGTAATTGTTGAGGGTATTGCAATCGCAAAGAAACACCAGAAAGCAAGAGTTCAGGGTCAGGAAAGCGGTATAATCCATATGGAAACGCCTATCGATGCTTCAAATGTTATGAGAATTTGTTCAAAGTGCGGCAAACCCGCCAGAACAGGCGTTACAGTACTTGCAGACGGTTCAAAGGTAAGATACTGCAAGAAGTGCAAAGAAACATTTAACGATTAATTTTTCGAGAGGAGGTAAATTCTAACAATGAGTAGAATGCAAGTAAAATATAACAATGAAGTTGCTCCGGCTCTTATGGAGAAATACTCTTATAAAAGCACAATGCAGATACCGAAGCTCGTAAAAGTCGTAATTAATATCGGTTTAGGTGAAGCTAAGGACAATCCTAAGGCAGTAGACGCTGCTTGCGGTGATTTGGCACAGATTACAGGTCAGAAGCCTATCGTTACAAAAGCAAGAAAGTCAGTAGCAAACTTCAAATTAAGAGAAGGCATGAACATCGGCTGTAAGGTTACATTGAGAGCTGACAGAATGTACGAGTTTGTGGACAGACTGTTCAATGTTGCACTGCCGCGTGTACGAGATTTCAGAGGTATTAATCCTAACGGTTTCGACGGCAGAGGCAACTATTCCTTGGGTATCAAGGAACAGCTGATTTTCCCTGAAATTGATTATGATAAGATTGACAAAATCAGAGGTATGGACATCAACTTTGTCACTACCGCACAGACAGACGAAGAAGCACGCGAGCTGTTAAAGCTTCTCGGCGCTCCGTTTCATTCATAAGGGAGGAGAAGATCATGGCAAAAAGATCTATGGTTGTTAAACAGCAGAGAACACCTAAGCATTCGACACAGGCGTATACAAGATGTAAAATCTGCGGCAGACCTCATGCTTATCTGAGAAAGTTTGGTATTTGCCGTATATGCTTCAGAGAATTAGCTTACAAAGGTCAGATTCCGGGAGTAAGAAAGGCTTCCTGGTAATATTAACCGATTTAAAGTATTTACGATTTCTTTACAGAATCGGAAGGAGGTAAAATTAATGCAAATCACTGATCCTATCGCAGACTTGCTTACAAGAATCAGAAATGCCAATACATCAAAGCATGAATCCGTTGATGTTCCGGCTTCTAACGTCAAAAAAGCCATTGTTGAGATTTTAAACGATGAAGGCTATATCAAAAGCTACCAGCTCATCGAAGACGGTAAGCAGGGCGTAATCAGAATTAGTTTAAAATACGGACCCAAGAACGAAAAGGTTATCAGCGGTCTTAAAAGAGTTTCAAAGCCCGGTCTGAGAATTTATGCCGGCGCTGACGAGCTGCCGAGAGTTTTAAAGGGTCTCGGAATCGCTGTCATCTCAACCTCAAAGGGTATCATGACAGACAAAAAGGCAAGAGAAGAACATATAGGCGGCGAGGTTCTCGCATTTATCTGGTAAGATACAGCCTGTGCAAAAAAATAACTGAAAACCTGCCGGTTTCGGCAGAGAGAATTTAAGTTAAGGAGGAAATAAACCTATGTCAAGAATAGGAAGAATGCCTATTACGGTTCCTGCCGGCGTTGAAGTTAAAATCACAGCCGACAACGAAATTACCGTAAAAGGTAAGAACGGTACTTTAACAAGAAAGCTTCACCCCGATATGATTATCAAAAACGAGGGCGGAGTTATAACAGTTGAAAGACCGTCAGATGATAAAGAACACAGATCGTTACACGGTCTTACAAGAACACTCGTTAATAATATGGTTGTAGGTGTTACAGAGGGCTTCACCCGTGAACTCGAAATCAACGGTGTTGGTTACAGAGGTCAGATGCAGGGTAAGACAATGGTACTTTCACTCGGATATTCACATCCGGTTGAATTTACTCCCGAAGAAGGCATCACAGTTGAAATGCCTGCTCCCAACAAAATTATCGTAAAGGGTGCAAGCAAAGAGCGCGTAGGCGCAACAGCCGCAAAGATCAGAACCTTCAGAGCTCCCGAACCTTACAAGGGCAAGGGTATCAAGTATGTTGAAGAACATATCAGACGTAAAGAAGGTAAGACAGGCGCTAAGAAGAAATAATGAAAGGAGTGTTCTTAAATGGTAAACAGAAAAGATAGAAATGCTGCAAGATTAAAGCGTCATCAGAGAGTTAGAAAGAACATCTCCGGAACGGCGGAGAGACCTCGTCTGAACGTTTTCAGAAGTCTTAACAATATATATGCGCAGATTATTGACGACGTTAAGGGCGTTACGCTGGTATCAGCTTCAAGCCTTGATAAAGAGTTTGAAAGCTACGGCGGCAACGTTGAGGCTGCAAAGGCAGTAGGCAAGGCAGTTGCCGAAAAGGCTGTTGCAGCAGGAATCAAGTCAGTAGTATTTGACAGAGGCGGATATTTATACCACGGCAGAGTTGCTGCTCTTGCAGAAGGCGCAAGAGAAGGCGGCTTAGAATTCTAAGAGAAGGAGGACGAGTTAAGTGGCTGAAAGAATAGACGCAGCAGCATTAGGCGAGCTGGAAGAAAACGTAGTAACTATCAACAGAGTTGCTAAGACCGTTAAAGGCGGCAGAACAATGAGATTCAGTGCGCTGGTTGTAGTTGGTGACAAGAACGGTCATGTCGGCTGCGGTCAGGGTAAAGCAGCTGAAATACCCGACGCTATAAGAAAGGGTATCGAAGCAGCAAAGAAGAATATGATAGAAGTTCCGTTAGTAGGCACAACAATTCCTCACGAAATCATCGGAATTCACGGTGCGGGTAAGGTATTGTTAAAGCCGGCTAAGGAAGGTACCGGCGTTATCGCAGGCGGCGCTGCACGTGCGGTGCTTGAGCTTGCAGGTATCAAAGATATCAGAACAAAATGTTTGCGTTCAAACAATAAGAGAAATGTAGTAAGTGCTACTATCCAGGGCTTGTCAGAATTAAAGCAGGCAGACGCTGTTGCAAAGCTTCGCGGCAAGACCGTTGACCAGATTGTAGGTTAAGGAGGCACAAATAAATGGCTAAGCTTAAAATAACATTAGTAAGAAGCACAATCGGCAGAAAGAAAGACCAGATTGCAACGGTTGAAGCTTTGGGACTTAAAAAAATCAGATCTGTTGTTGAACACGAAGACACACCGCAGATCAGAGGTATGATCAACAAGGTAAGTCATCTTGTTGAAGTTACTGAAAACTAATAAACAAGATAAGGAGGTGCAGCAATGAGATTGGAGGAACTTAAACCTGCTGAGGGTTCAAAGCATCGTGCAAAGATTGTAGGCCGCGGTATCGGTTCAGGCACAGGCAAAACCTCGGGTAAAGGTCATAAGGGACAGAATGCGCGCAGCGGCGGCGGTGTAAGACCGGGCTTTGAAGGCGGCCAGATGCCGTTATACAGACGTTTGCCGAAACGCGGTTTCAAGAATATATTCGCAAAGCAGTATGTTTCAATCAACGTTGAGGAGCTTAACAAGTTTGATGACGGTGCAGAGGTTACTGCTGAAGCTCTCATGGATAAGGGCATTATCAGCAAAGCTCTTGACGGAGTTAAAATATTGGGCAGAGGTGAGGTTACTAAAAAGGTTAACGTTAAGGTTGCCAAGTACAGCGCTTCTGCAAAAGAAAAGATAGAAAAGGCAGGCGGAAAGGCAGAGGTGATGTAACATGTTGGATACATTTAAGAATGCATGGAAAATCCCCGACTTACGCCGCAGAATTCTTTTCACGGTTATGATGCTTATCGTTTTCAGATTCGGCGCACATATTCCTGTGCCGTATCTGAGTGCGGACGCAATGAAAGCGTTTTTGGGAGCGGGCGGAACAGACTTGTTCTCGCTGTTCGATGTATTTACAGGCGGAGCTTTCTCAAATGCCACGGTTATGGCAATGGGTGTTTCACCGTACATCAACGCTTCGATTATTATACAGCTTCTGACTGTCGCTATTCCTTCGCTTGAACGTTTGGCGAAGGAAGGCTTAGAGGGCAGAAAGAAGATTAATAAAATCACAAGATACCTCGGTATTGTTCTTGCATTTATTCAGGGCGCAGGTCTTTATGTTACATTATATAACATGAGCGTAACAAATCAGATAGACGCAATCATCAATCCGAGTGTACTGACATTCTTCGTAATCGTACTGACCTTTACGGCAGGTACTGCATTCATTATCTGGCTGGGCGAACTGATTACGGAAAAAGGTCTCGGAAACGGTGTTTCACTGATAATCTTTGCCGGTATCGTATCAAGAATACCTACTGCCGGCGTAAACATTTACAAGCAGTTCCTTGCAACGGGCGTTACCGTTAAGGGTCTTGTAATCGTTGCGGCGATTATCGTGGTAGCAATAGCTGCGATTACATTTGTAGTATGGTTCTCAGACGCTGAAAGAAGAATTCCGGTTCAGTATGCAAAGCGTGTTGTAGGAAGAAAAATGTATGGCGGTCAGTCAACAAATATTCCTATAAAGATTGCAGCCGGCGGTGTTATGCCGATCATCTTCGCATCGAGTATCATGGCGTTTCCGGCAACAATCGTAAGATTGGTAAGCGGCGGAAATATGCCGGACACCAGCACAGTCGGCGGACTTATCCTGAGCTGTCTTTCAGCAGGATACGGACCCGCATGGACAAGTGTTGTATATTCGGTATTATACTTCCTGCTCATCATATTCTTCACATATTTCTATTCGACAATTCAGTTCAATCCGATTGAAATATCGAATAATATAAAGAAGAGCGGCGGGTTTATTCCGGGTATCAGACCGGGTAAGTCGACAAGCGATTATATAGCAAAAACAACATCAAGACTGAACCTTGTAGGCGCTGTTTTCCTGGGTGTTATTGCTATAATGCCGGTAGTGTTCGGCGCAGTATTCAATATGCCGGGTCTTCAGCTGGGCGGTACTTCACTGCTCATCATGGAGGGCGTTGCTCTTGAAACTGTAAGACAGATTGAATCACAGATGGTAATGAGACATTATCACGGATTCCTTGAATAAGTAATCAGACATCGAGAAAGGCGGCATCAGAATATGAATTTAATTTTAATCGGCCCACCGGGTGCGGGAAAAGGTACTCAGGGCGAAATCCTGGCAGAAAAGCTCGGTATAGACACTATATCAACAGGCTTGATGCTCAGAACCGCCATCAAGGAACAGACAGAAGTCGGAAAGCTTGCTGAGCAGTATATAAATGACGGAAAGCTTGTACCGGACGATGTTATAGTTTCAATAGTAAAAGAGCGTTTGAGTCAGCCGGACTGTGAAAAGGGATTTATCCTTGACGGATTCCCCCGCACAACGGCACAGGCAGAGGCGCTTACCGAATCGGGTGTAAAAATTGATAAGGTGCTTTCACTTGAAGTTGACGACGATATGATTGTAAAGCGTTTATCGTCAAGACGTGAGTGTTCAAAGTGCGGCGCTCCGTACAGCACGATTTTCAATACGCCCAAAACGGAAGGAAAATGTGATAAATGCGGCGGTGATTTAATTCAGCGTGCCGATGATAATCCCGATACGATTAAAAATCGTCTGGATGTTTATCACGAACAAACAGAGCCTATAAAGGGCTATTACGAAAAACTCGGACTTCTGGTAAAAGCAGAAGGCAAGAATGAGCTTGAGGATACAACCCGAAACGTTATGAAGGCTCTGGGACTTGAGGAGTAGGTTTTAATGATTACTATTAAATCGGCTCAGCAGGTGGAGAAGATAAGAAAATCCTGTAAGCTTACCAAGGAATGTCTGGAGCTTCTGGAGGAACATATTCACCCGGGAGTTACGACAAAGCAGCTTGATAAGCTTGCATATGATTTTTACAAATCAAAGGGTGCAACGCCCAATTTCCTTAATTATAACGGTTATCCGGCCACAATATGCGCATCGGTAAACGATGAGGTTGTGCACGGAATACCGAGCAAGCACAGAATACTCAAAGAGGGAGATATAATAAGTATCGACCTCGGCTGTATTCTGGACGGCTGGCATTCCGATGCGGCGAGAACATTCGGCGTCGGAAAAATAAGCAGTGAGGCACAAAAACTTATTGATGTCACACGTCAAAGCTTTTTTGAGGGAATTAAATATTTAAAGCATGGTGCCAAGTTAGGTGATGTTTCATCGGCAATTCAGAAATATGTCGAAGGACACGATTTCGGAGTTGTCCGCGATCTTGTAGGTCACGGAATAGGCAGAGAGATGCACGAGGATCCGAGCGTTCCGAATTTCGGAAAAGCGGGTCACGGCGTTAAGCTGGCAGCAGGGATGGTGCTGGCAATTGAGCCTATGGTAACGGCAGGCGATTATCATGTAGCAGTGCTTGATGATGACTGGACTGTGGTTACGGATGATGGAAGTTTAGCGGCCCATTACGAAAATACCGTAGTTATAACAAAAGACGGTCTTGAAATATTGACGCTTTAAAAGAGGTAGATATGGAAGTAAAAGCAGGGTCGGCAGTGCGCTCGATTGCAGGGCGCGATAAGGGAGGCTTGTTCATAGTCCTTGCCGTTGATGACGGCTACGCATATCTTGCGGACGGGGATTTGAGAAAAACGGATTCTCCCAAAAAGAAAAAGCTCAAGCATATTCAGGCGTCGGGAAACGTTTCCGAGTTTGTAAAAAATAAGCTTGAAAACGGTCAGAAGGTAACAAACGCCGAATTGCGAAAAGCATTAGCGGAAATGGTTCTTAGGTAAAAACAGGCTTTGCGGCTTGAATTTAGGAGGAAATAATGGCTAAGGATGATGTTTTGGAAGTAGAGGGTACAGTTGTTGAAACTCTGCCAAACGCAATGTTTAAAGTAGAGCTTGAAAATGGGCACCAGGTATTGGCACATATTTCAGGCAAACTGAGAATGAACTTCATAAAAATTCTTCCGGGAGATAAGGTAACTATGGAAATGAGTCCGTATGATCTTTCAAGAGGAAGAATTACATGGAGATCTAAGTAAGGATGAGGAGGTAATACAAATGAAAGTACGTCCGTCAGTAAAACCGATTTGCGAAAAGTGCAAAATCATAAAAAGAAAAGGCAAAGTAATGGTAATTTGCGAAAACCCCAAGCATAAGCAGAAGCAGGGTTAAGCGCTTTGCAAAATTAATCTGTTTGTTTATAGCCTGTAAAACACAGGTTTATAATATCAACACACTAAAAAAATTTTTGATGATATCTTTAACGGAGGTGTAGAAAAGTATGGCAAGAATAGCAGGTGTTGACTTACCAAAAGAAAAGAGAGTCGAAGTTGGTCTTACCTATATTTATGGTATTGGTCTTAAAAGTTCGCAGAAAATTCTCGAAAAGAACGGAATTAATCCCGACACAAGAGTAAAGGATCTTTCCGAAGCTGAGGTTAATAAGCTCAGGGAAACAATTGACGCTGAGTACACAGTTGAGGGTGATTTGAGACGTCAGATAGCGCTTGACATCAAGAGATTAATGGAAATCGGATGTTACAGAGGTATCAGACACAGAAAGGGTCTTCCGGTAAGAGGACAGAACACCAAGAACAATGCAAGAACCCGCAAGGGTCCTGCAAGAACAATTGCAGGAAAGAAGAAATAATGAGGAGGGACTAAGCTAATGGCTAAGGTAGCAAAGAAGACTACACGTACACGTCGTCGTGACAGAAAAAATGTAGAAAAAGGCGCAGCTCATATCCGCTCAACCTTTAACAATACGATAGTTACAATTACAGATACAGCCGGAAATGCTATTTCATGGGCAAGCGCCGGGGGCTTAGGCTTCAGAGGCTCAAGAAAAAGCACTCCGTTCGCAGCTCAGTCAGCAGCAGAAACAGCTGCAAAAGCTGCTATGGAACACGGTATGAAAACAGTTGAGGTTTATGTAAAAGGCCCGGGTGCCGGACGTGAAGCAGCAATCAGAGCTTTACAGGCAACAGGTCTGGACGTTACAATGATTAAGGATGTAACGCCTATTCCTCATAACGGATGCAGACCTCCTAAGAGAAGAAGAGTCTGATTTGTGATTATTTGTAAAGGAGGAAAACGAGCATGGCAAGAAATATACAGCCGGTACTTAAAAGATGCAGAACTTTGGGTATAGAACCGGGAGTTATGGGTATTGACAAGAGTTCAAACAAAAACCCGAAACAATCAAGAAAAAAGCAGTCCGAATATGGTTTGCAGTTAAATGAAAAGCAGAAGGTTAAGTTCATTTACGGCTTACTTGAAAAGCAGTTCAAGCACTATTATGAATTAGCTGCAAAGAAGAGCGGTGTAACAGGTGAAATGCTGCTCCAGCTTCTTGAATCAAGACTGGACAACGTTGTTTACAGACTCGGACTTGCAAATACAAGACGTGAAGCAAGACAGATCGTAAACCACGGTCACATTACCGTAAACGGTTCAAAGGTAGACATTCCGTCATATCTTGTAAAGCCGGGTGATGTTATCGCAGTAAGAGAAAAGAGCAAAAATTCGGTAAGAATTAAGGAAATCGTTGAAACCAATGCCAAGAGAGTAATTCCGGCATGGCTTGAAATGAACAGAGACACCTTGACAGGTAAGGTATTAAAGCTTTCAGAAAGAGAAGACATCGATTATGATGTTCAGGAGCATTTGATTGTCGAGTTGTACTCGAAATAATCCGGTGCTGCCCTCGGTAAGTGGATATATATACATGTTTGCAGCAGCGGCCGCATAGTCAGAGAAAAAAGCGCGGCCGGCTCGATTTTAGAAGGAGGGTTCTGAAATGATAGAAATGGAAAAGCCGAATATTGAGTGCGTGGAATTAAGCGAAGACGAAAGATACGGCAAATTCGTCGTATCTCCGCTCGAACGCGGCTACGGCACAACTCTCGGAAATTCTTTACGCAGAATATTACTTTCATCATTACCCGGTGCGGCGGCAACGTCAATCAAGATTGACGGTGTTCAGCACGAATTTTCAACAGTACCCGGAGTTACGGAGGACGTTGCGGAAATTATCTTGAATATCAAGAAAATGGCAATCAAAATCCACGGTGACGGCCCCAAAACCGTTTACATTGAAGCAAAGGGTGCGCAGGAGGTTACCGCGGGAGATATTAAACGTGACAGTGACGTGGAAATATTTAACCCCGACCTTCATATTGCAACTCTTAACGACGATGCAAGACTGTACGTTGAAATTACCCTTTCAAAGGGCAGAGGTTATGTAAGTGCGGAAAAGAATAAACAGGATATGCAGTCGCTTATCGGTGTGATACCGGTTGACTCAATATATACGCCTGTAACAAAGGTTAACTATACTGTTGAAAACACCCGTGTAGGTCAGTATACAGACCGCGAGGAGTTAACGGTTGAATTGTGGACAAACGGAACAATTAAGCCGGACGAAGCAGTATCGCTTGCGGCAAAAATAATGAACGATTTATTGAGATTGTTTGTTGATCTTTCTGATGAAGCCAAGAACACAGAAATAATTGTGGAAAAGGAAGAAAATAAGAAAGAAAAGGTTCTTGAAATGACCATTGAGGAGCTGGATTTATCTGTTCGTTCGTACAACTGCTTGAAGCGTGCCGGAATAAATACGGTAGAGGATCTTACCAACAAGTCCGAGGAGGACATGATGAAGGTGAGAAATCTCGGAAGAAAATCGCTTGAAGAGGTTATTAACAAGCTGAACGGCTTAGGTTTGTTCCTTAAAAAAGAAGAAGATTAATAGGAGGTACCGATAATGCCCGGAACAAGAAAGTTAAATCTTCCTACCGACCAGAGAAAAGCTCTTTTAAGAGGTTTAGTCACTAATTTTCTCAAATATGGTAAGATAGAAACAACTGTAACAAGAGCAAAAGAAACACAGAGTATGGCTGAAAAGATGATCACTCTCGGTAAGAAAAATACTCTTGCTTCACGCCGTCAGGCTCTTGCATATATCAACGAAGAAGACGTAGTTAAAAAGCTTTTTGACGAAATCGCTCCGAAATATGCAGAAAGAAACGGCGGTTATACAAGAATTCATCAGCTCGGTCCGCGCCGCGGCGATGCTGCTGAAATGGCAATTTTGTCACTTGTAGACTAAATTATGCATAAAAAGGCTGAGACAAACGGATTAAGTTTGTCTCAGTCTTTTTTTTGCCATATTTAAATGGCAAAAAATCTGTAATTTTTAATTGAAAAAACACAAAAAAGCGGTAGCATTTAAAGGATTTTTGCTATATAATGTGATAAAGACTTTAAGAAAGGTGTTGGGTGCAAAGTGAAAGAAAAGGTAATACAGTTTGGCGAGGGCGGATTTCTCCGCGGATTTGCGGATTGGATGCTGCAAATTGTAAATGAAAAAACCGATTTTGACGGAAAAGCCGTTGTTGTTCAGCCGATAAAAAACGGTATGTGCGATATGCTTACGGCGCAGAATTGCGAATATACACATATCTGCCGCGGTATGGAGGGCGTTGACGTTAAAAAGATTAACGTAATATCAAGGTGTGTAAAGCCGTATGACAGCTTTGACGAATACATAAAACTTGCCGAAAATCCCGATTTCAGATTTATTATTTCCAACACAACCGAGGCGGGAATATGCTTTTCGGAGGACGATAAAATAAGCGGCAGACCGGCAGACACTTTTCCTGCAAAGCTTACGCAGCTGCTTAAAAAGCGTTTTGATTTGGATTTGAATGGATTTGTATTTTTACCGTGCGAGCTGATTGACCGCAACGGTGATAATCTAAAAAAATGTGTATTGCGGTATGCCGAACTGTGGAATTTGGGTGAGGATTTTGCGGATTGGGTTGAAAAAGAAAACATTTTCTGCAACACTTTGGTAGACAGAATTAACACAGGCTATCCCAAGGACGAAAAAATAGAACTCGGCTATGAGGACAACATGGTAAATACATCGGAATATTTTCATTTATGGGTGATTGAGGGCTATGACGGTCTGTTTAATAATGAAGTTAGATAACGATACTTTTCAAAATCGCATAAAATCAACATTTTAGGACAACAGGCAAACAACTATGT
>CAKSOE010000007.1 GCA_934476675.1 uncultured Clostridia bacterium
ATCGTAGCCCTGTATGCCGCTTCGCTTGTGTTTTCGTGCGACGGATAATCGTACCACAGCCAAACAAGTCCTCTTACGCCGCTTGAATGAAGGTCTGCGTCGGCTTCGTTTTTCAGCATTTCCGTGATAGGCGCAACCACCCTGTCATCACCGAGGTGACCGGCATACTCATATGCCGCTTTCCGAACCTCGTTATCCGAATCCTTCATCAGCTCGATTTCTGCGTCCACTGCACCGTCAAGAGTTTTGTTCCATGTGCTTCCGAGAGCAACCGCCGCCTGTCTTCTTACAGCTGCGTTTTCACTCTTCGCCGCCGAAAGCAGGAATTTGCCGATTTCTGCATCCTTGCCGCCTTCGTTGCCAAGAACCTTTACCGCACATTTAATAACGTACGGCTCTTTTTCTGTTTTCAGATTTTCCTTTGCCGCAGCAATATGCGAACTGCTTGCACCCAAAAGCGACGCCATATTAGAAAACGCATAGCCCCTTACCTGCGGCGAATCACTTTTTAAAAGTGGTTCAACAAACTCCTTTGCCGCAGGGAGCGCCGCTTTATTATCCTTGAGTTTTTTAATTGCTTTATCCGTTATGTTTTCATCAAGCTCAAGCTTATCGTTGATTGTTGCATACGAATATGTGGAAGCAAGGTTTATAAATTCGTCCAAGGTTATGTTCTGCTCATCTTTAATAAACGCTTTTATCAAATCATCCTCCGTCATATTTGCGTAGTCAATCTTTTTAGCTCCGCCGTTTTGTTTTCCGCCGTCTCCTGTCTTGTCCCCTCCGCACGATGCGAGTGTGAATATCATTCCTATTGTCAAAATCAATGCTAATAACTTTTTCATAATCTTTGAATCCTCCGCTTTTTATTGTTTATCATTATCATCAAATATGTCGCCGCATTCCGGACAGAATTTCGGCGGATTTTGCGGATCCTGAGGCTCCCAGCCACATTTGTCGCATTTATACAGCGGAGCGCCCGCTGGCTTTGGACTTCCACAGTTCTGGCAGAATTTCCCCTTATTTGTTGTGCCGCACGAACAAGTCCAGCCGTCTGCCGGCGCCTGAGGCTTTCCGCAATTCATGCAGAATTTTCCTGTATTGTCCGTCTGACCGCATTCACAGCTCCAGCCTGCCGCTTGCGGCTGCTGTGCCTGCTGTTGAGGCTGTTGCTGCTGACCCATTGCAAAAAGATTGCCTGCATTCATACCTCCTGCATTCTGTGCCATATTCATTCCGAAAAATCCACCCATGGCTCCCATTCCGCCTTCGTTTGCCGCAGCCGTTCTCATAGCGTCTGTCTGACCGCCGACAATACGAGCCGCCGCAATGTTCGGATTGGTTGTCATGATGTTTTCCTCCCACTCGGTAATCTTCTTTCTCTGATCCTCAGGGATAGATACGCCGTTAATGCTTACGGTAAAAAGCTCAATTCCGCGTTTTTCCTTCCACTCAGCTTTAAGCTCCTCCGAAAGAGCCTTTGTAACCTCCTTTGTATGCGCCGGTATTTCGGAATACATTATTTTCATTGCCGAAATTTGTGCAAATGCGGGTCTGAGGGCATCCAACAGTTCACTCTTTAACATTTCGTCGATTTCCGAACGGCTGTATATATATTCCACATTACCGCTTACATTGGTATAAAACATAACGGGGTTGGCTATTTTATAGGAATACACGCCGTTGCACCTTAAATCCACCGACAACTTATAATTCATAGACTCATCCAGTGTCACCCTGAAAGGCACCGGTGAAGAAGTCCCGAATTTATTTCCGGTTATTTCCTTTGTATTAAAATAATAAACCCTCTGATCCTTGCCCGGTTCGCCGCCGAAAGTAAAACGCTTGCCTACCTGCTGAAAGCTTTGCTTAACCGTTTCTCCCAGGCTGCCGCAGAAAATGCTCGGCTCTGTTGAAGTATCATAGACAAACTCTCCCGCCTCGGCGCAAAATTCAACAATTTTGCCCGACTCCACGATAATCATGCTCTGACCTTCATTTATCGAAATGATTGAGCCGTTTGATATAATGTTGTCATCTCCTTTTTTGTTGGAGCTTCTTTTTCCGACCCGTTTTTCGCCTTTTGCCACAAGTGTGTCGGCATCTAAACTTTCGCAGTAGAAAAATTCTCTCCACTGATCAGCCAGAACGCCGCCGAGAGCGCCTGCTCCCGCTTTTAAAAGTCCCATAATTCTGTTCTCCTCTCAATTGTTTTATTCTTTATACTCTGTTATATCCCATATATCAGGCGTACATATCAGCCTGCCGTTTTCATCCGTATCAAGCGTGATTTTATGCCCGCCGCGAATGTAGATATGAATTTCCACATTACTGCCGCAGTTTATAGTATATGGTGTGCCATCGTATACTTTTTGTAAATTTTTTTCATCTCCGCTTTTAATGAGCTCGTTTTCATCTCCGTACCGTGGAATAACAAGATACCATTTTTCACCGCCGTAATCATAATGACTGATCGCCCGGCGTTTTTCCGGGGAAAGCTCCGAAAAAAGTTTTTCTATATATTCCTTCGCTGCATTTTTGCCGTTTTCTCCGTTTCCGAGATATACGACAGCCCAATAGGAAGTATCATCAATTTCATCAAACGGGAGAGTGTTTGCGTATTCTGTACGATGTTCTCTGTCAACATACACCATGCCCGGTCCGTCCAGCATAAAAGGCTTTTCTCCGGGCGCCCTGCATCCTAAAAGACCGGCAATAACCGTAAATATCGCAAATACTTTCATAAGTCTCACCTAATCACCCTTTCGGCAATTCAACCCTCATATCATAGCAAAGGATTCTCGAAATCAAAGCTGCGGCTTCGCTCCGTTTAACCTGCGAATCGGGATAGTATGCCATAAATTCATCACTTCCCACCGCAATTCCTTTATTGTAAAGGTCTAAAATTTCATAGGCAAACGGCGTTGTATCATAAACATCGGGAATATCGGTTATCGGAACATCATTTATGAAATACGGATTGATGTCGCACCGCGAAAACAGATATGCCATTTGTGCACGCGTTGCGTTTTTGTCCCAATCGAAGATAATATAATCTTCAATTATTCCGTTATCATAGCAATAGTCCACATAAACATCATACCAGTTTTCACCGGTCATTTGGAATTCAACTTCCTCTCTTTCGTATTGGCTTTTATTGTGAATTACCGCGGCAATTTTGGCTGCCTCCGCGCAGGTAAGCCCTGCATTCGGGTCAAATTCCCTTTTGTTTTTCCCGTTTATGATGCCGAAGCTGTACGCCGTCTGCACATAAGAATAGTACCATGCGTCCGGCGATATGTCCGCAAACGGCAGAGAGGTATCCTCCAGATATTTGCTTCCTTTAAAGCCGCAGTCCTCGCAGTATATCATGTTTTCACCGAAAATATCCTTTTCCGTCATACTCTCAACAAGCGCAGTGTGCATAAGTGAAAAACTAAAATTCCCGTCACCCTTTGCATCGGATATTTTTTCGTACATCACATGCTCATCTGCCGTGCACGGGATATAAAACTGTATAAATCCGGTTCCGACAAACACATCAAAATCAAACGTTATTTCCTCTGAATTCAATGTAACCTCATTAAGATTTGCGCAGTTGGCAAAAGCGCGCTCACCGATATTTTTCACACTTGACGGAATATATGCACTTTCGGCATTGCAGCCTTCAAATGCATTTGTGTTTATCAATTCAATTCCTTCGGCAACGGATATGTATTCAATTCCTAAGTCAAAACAAGCCATAACGCCGATTTCATTGATTTTTGTTCCGTCTATTTCTGCCGGGAAAAAGGCAAATTCATCACCGTAATAAGCGGTAATTACTCCATCCTTTGTGTATTCATACATACCGTCTGCCGATTTGAATGTTTCCCGTTCCGCACAGACAACAGTGCTGCTTAAAATCAGCATCGCTGTAAGCAATAGCAATAGTTTTTTCACGTTTCGTACCTCCCGTTACTTTATTTTGGCTTCCGCATCGTCCGCGCGTCTTGTGTAAACCGCCATGCCGCCTGTTGCAGCATCGTTTACCGCATTCATGCCTTCCTTGAGTCTTTCCTTTTCCTCGGCAGTTATGGATTCCTCTCCCTTTGTTGCCGCCTTAAACGCCGTACCGAAGGCAGCCGCCATTCCGATTGCTGCCGCATCCTCTCTTTTTTCCGCCTTGCTCCTGCCAAAACCGAACAAACCTCTTTCGTCATCGTTAACACCGAAAATATAATCAAAATGGCGCTTTGCATTAAGTACATACTGCATATCCGATCGATTGTTTTTGCTAAAGCAGACTTTAATTTCCCGCTTAATATACGGATGAGGACGAAGTCCTTTTTTATTATCTGTATTCACCCTGTTCATATTTCCGCCCAAAAGCTTGATTTTTAATCCGCATTCCTTAAATTCGGGATTTTTTCCCTGTTCGGTTGCGGGTGTTTCCTCTATGTATTCCTCATAGCTCGCCACCTGATCATAGCGGAAAAGTTCTTTCATTTTGCCTCTGCCCGTATCGCTTCTGTATACAATCCGGAACATTCCCAAGTCGTCACAGAACTCAATTCCCATTTCTTTAAGAGTTGACGGGCAGACGCTTTTTTTACCCTCTTTTGAGTAAACTTCCTCGTAAAGCCTGTTCTGCCGTTTCATATACTCTATATGCCCTTTGATTTCATCTAATGTGAGTTCACTCAATCGAATATATTTTGAACATAAATTTCCGCAATCAGAACAAATAAATTCTTTGTTCTTGATCTTTGAGCGGTGCATCATGCCGCATTCCTTCCCGCATAACGCACAATTTTTCTTGCCGAAAATGTTCTTAAAAAAATCACCGAATCCCATAATTTTTTCCTCCTTAAAATCTGTTTTTAAAAGCTTCCGCCCCTTCCGCCGTGGCTTCTGCCCGAAGACGACGTATGGCTGCCGGAATCCGATTTCGGTTTTTCCGTTTTTGTTACGGCGCTGTAGAGGAATATATCCCTTGAAAAATCAAGATTCATACTATCCGGCTTCATATAATTTCCGGCATTGTCCTCTTTGACCGCTGTTTTCATTGCGCAGAGTTTTTTATTCATCATAAAATATGCAAGAATAAGCGGAAGAAGAAGCGTCCCCGCAACCACACACAGGATATACTTCGTGCTGTGCTGTCTTTTGTTAAAGGGTTTACCCTCTGCCGCCATCTCCAAAAGCTCTTCGGTATGTTCTGCGTAGGATTTGACCGCAGCATAATAATTGTCTTTCTTCAGATACGGAACAATCTTTTTTTCAAGATAGGCAAGACCGTTTTCGTTAAATATCGTTTCACCGCTGCCACAGGTGGAAAAATGATATTTTCTTTCGGAATCCGCTATATAAAACAGAATACCGTCATAACTTTCGCCGTATCCGTAGCCGTTATAATCGTAAATATCGTCAGCCGCCGCTTGTGCGTCGTAAGCGGACATACTTTTCTCCGAAACAAACGCAACGTCAAAGCAGTATTCTTCACGAATTTTATTAAGTCTTTCCGTCAGTTCCGCATTTTGCTCATCTGTCAGATATCCTGCTGCATCCGAAACGGAAGGCTGCTCAAATTTCGCATAGACGGGAAGCGCAGACAAAAAGCAAAGAACGGATATCATCAGGATCATAATTCTTTTCATTATACGCACCCCCTTAACGCAGCAGAAAATATGCTATGACTGCAGCCGCAGCATAAAAAATCCCCGCAAGTTTTCCGAAATACAGCCATTTTTTTCGTTTATCAACCGGATATTCTCCAACAACCTTGCCTGTCTGTCCGTTGATAGCGAACCGATATATATTGTTCATATATTTGATATTAAGCATCCATACCGGAAGCAGAGAATATCGTATTTTGCCGCCGGAAAAGCTGATTTTTATACTTTCGGGAATCACCGCAGCATAACCGTTTGCTGTTTCCCTGAATACGGAAACGGTGGAATTTTTCACGCGCTCGTTTGCACGTTCTATACTTTCCTCCGCTGAAACATCATATTTATCTGCCATATACCCCGAAAGATATGCGCCGTTAAATTCAACGGCATCGTCATAGTGAAAAGGTTCTACCGCCTCCATATATGCGTCATCCGCTTTTTTCGAGCCGTCAACCGGAATATTGGCAAACCCCACACTACCGCTTCTAAAAAGTCTGTAATAGTCTGTTTTGGTATAATTGTAATTGGAATCACTCCAGCTTGTAACCCTTTGTGCACCGTAAGTTATTGCCGCGTTGCAGTCACAGTCGAACATCCAGAACGGTACATAAACGCCTGCCATTTCTTCTGTTTTCTTCTTATTCTTAAATTCGTCCGGCAAAAACGGCGCATTTTTGAAATCAGCCTCAAACGCCGCCATTGCCGCCTTTTTTTCTATTTTAAACGGAATAATATAATCAGGACGGAGAGTTCCCTCAAACTGTCCCTTGATCACTGCCGCATCGCCGCAGTAGGGGCATACAACTGACCCCATCGTTTCGTCACCGGTTATCTCTGCGCCGCAAGATGGGCAGGTATAGCCTGCGAGTTCAACCTCTCCGTCTGTTTCATAGTTTCTCGGTTCGTAGTGTTCCCAGTCATATTTTGACTCTCCCCGCATTTGCGTTCCGGCATCATCAATTTGCCGCATCGCGTCAAGCTGAAAATCATTACCGCAAGAATCACAGTGCAGCGACTCGTTCTGAAAAATCAGCGAAGCGCCGCAGCAAGGGCACTTATAGCTTTGTACCGCATCCATTGTTTCACTTCCTCTTTGCCCGGCCGCTCCCGCCGCCAAAACCCCTGCGGCGGGAATATCCGGATATTTTACTTATGCTGTCTCTTTATTCTTTGCCGCACCAATTATGTACAGAACCGGAATAATCAGTCCGGTAGCATAGCTAAAAATATTAAAATCGCTGCCAAGCACATTTGAGGTAACATTGCCGGCTATACTTAAGATTGCCACAATGATACCCATAACCAGGCAGGTTTGTGCCTTTTCGGGTTTATCGCAGTTTTTCACACCCATAATTCCGGCAATCAGCTGAAATATTGCGCTTGCCAGAATCAGCGCGCTTGCCAGCATAAGTCCGCCGGCGCTTGTTTCAAGAACCGCCGCCAAAGCGCCTGATCCGATCAGTGCAATAATCCCTCCGATGATACCAAATACTGCGCCGATAATCATCAGAATCCCTGTGACCTTCAAAAACTTTCTTCCTTTCATAATGAACCTCCTTAAAAAATTTTTATTTATATCCACATTTTTAAAATGGATATGTCAAACTGTTATTCCCATACGCAAGGAAATGTTGCGTATCGTCCGTTTCGCAAAAATGTTATTGCTATAACAAAAGCAAGGCAACATGATATTGTTTGTTTTATATTCTATATCTGTTTCCTCCTTATAATATGTGTTATGTGCCGGCTATTTTCAGCCGTGACGCCGGCAATAGCGGTTTTATTGTTTTATTATAGTGGAGCATAAAAGCCCGAATCTCATCCGCACCCGAAATATTCAGCCCCAAATCGCTGACGGAAATGTCGAGGACCGGCGTATCTATTTTGCGGATAACTTCTCTTTTTACGTCAATCATCCGTCCGTTTTTATAGCTTGCTGCCCAAACCCATGCAGAAAGCCCGCCGTTGGAAGCGTGAATGTGATATTCACCTTTTTTGTCGGACAGCTGCAAAACAGGTTCTTCGGTAAGCTTCGGAATCGTTACCGTCTCTTCGTAAAGGCATACGTCGCAGACGTGACGGCCGATTCCGTCCTCAGTCAGAGTGGGTTTTTTAGGAAATACCATCTGATTGTAGCGATGCGGTATCACGCGGAGCTTTTCGGAACAGTCCGGGCTCTCGCATTCCAGCCAATGACTTGTTTCGTCGTGCACATATGAGCTGTTGACAAAGGAGCAGACATGCGTCAGCGGCGCTATCGGTGCGGTTTGTTCATTCCAGCAGCCGGCTTGCGAGCAGATGCGTTTCTTCAAACCCGGCGCAGATGTTGTCGGCGCTATAACAGTTACCCAATCGCCGTAGGTATGGCGAATATAGGAATTGTCGGAGCGTCCGCAAGCTTCGTCGGAGCAGGTATTCCAGTGCGCAATGCCGTCATGCGCCACCACAGTGAAGTTATGTGTATGCGGTGCGGTAAGCTTGGGAATGCTCTGCTTTTGCCTTGTTAAACCGCAGTCGGCGCAGTAATAGGTCTGCTCGCCCTCGGCGTCAGCCGTAGGCTCCTTGGTGGTTTTCCAATAACCCGGTGTGTGCGACTGCAAATAAAATTCCTCGTGACAGTTTTTGCACAGTACCATATGTCTGTCTGTCCGACTGCCTGTATATGCCACACTATTTCTGTACTCATAAGACGAGGTGTCGTGCTGCGGAGTAATGCAAATCGGCTTGGACTGCACCGTGCCGCCGTCGCCGGTAACAACGCAGGCAAACATAAATTCATCCTCATATTGCAAAACCTCGCCGCACATTGCGTCATACAGTCCAACGGTCAGCGTATCGGTTTTTGTGCCCGCATGGCCGTTTACGGGGTCTTCCGTTATGTCACGGATATTAGATAACTTAACATTTCCGTTGGAATCGTAATAAGCGCGGTACCACTGATAAGTAAGATTATTGCCTCGTGCCTTGACCGAGAGCTTAACGAAGTTTTCGTCATCACGTCCGTGACGGTAAGTCGGCTTCGGGTCTGTTGTCTGCCATGTGATGCGCACGGGACGGATTCTTCCGCAGGAAACGCAGGCATCGCCGTGACGCCAGTCGTGTGCGCCGATATTCACGCGCTTGCCGCCATCGGGGCAATTCGAGTTTGAGCAGATCTTCCAGTGCTGAGTTTCGTTCATCTGCCATTCAGCTGTTTCGTGCGGCAGGTTGATAAAGAACCACACGTTGCTGTTGTAATATGCCTCATAATTTCCAAGCTCGTTGTGCGCACGCAGGATAAACTCGTATCTGCCGCACTGACCGTACAAGTGCTTGAACAGCCGCTGGCACTCCGGCTCCTGTAAATCCAAAATAACGCTGTCTTTTGTATAGGTTACCAGCTGCTGGGCATACATATTCCAATACGGCGTGCTCTGCTGCGGATTTATCTTCATGCCCGTTTCGGGGTCGATAATCGACATTTTTACATTTTCTCCGCATAACAGTGTATACGGAATTACCAGCTTTTCGCCGAACACTGCCGTAAATTCGTCCGCAGCGTAATATTTTTCTTTGCCGTTGACATAAGTAAGGTAGTCCCATTCAAGATCTTTTCCGCCGACCGTATCGATTCCCGGTGCGGCAATTTTCTTATAATAACAGTTCAAAGCGCCGCAGGCATAGGGGTTCTTCGAGAAATCGTGCGTTGTTTTTGTTCCGGCTTTTACATCGCCGCAAAGGCTGCATTGCCTCCAGTGATGCGTTGCGTCATAAATCAGCACTTCACTGCCTTCGCACGTTCCGTTTACGCAGGCGGACGAAACGCTGTTTGTTTTTCTCAAAAAGTATCCGCAGTCAAGGCAGTTGGAATGTACGATTGCGATAGGTTTCCCGAAAACTTCGGAAAAGTTTTCACGAACCCATTCTCCGAATCTGTGTCTGTTTCGGTTCATCGCCATACCGCAATAGGTGCAGGTCTGATAATGCCTGTTGGCGTCCTCCTCTATATAGGTGTTTCCCGCCGTATGCGTGTGTGCGCCGTGATCGCATTTCGAGAAACAGGTTTCGTGCGATGTGCAATAGTGGTCAATCCATTTCGGGTCGCTCGGACACATATCTTCACCGCAGGAGCAGGGCGTCGCCGCCTTGCAGCAGGCAAGGCACTTGCCGCAGTAGTGGCACATTTCGCCGGGCGCAAAGCAATTATTGCACGTTTGGCAAAAATGCTTGCTCCATCCCGAGGAGCCCGGGCAAACGTGCGTGTGCGTACAATTCTCCTGCGCGCGCATTTTATCGCAGCAGCCGGCACAGCCGCCGCAGACGTCACACAAAACCTCCACGCAGCCGTCGTGCAGGTCGCAGAAATGGTTTCTCCACTCGTCGCTCTCAACGCAGACACCGTGGTTGCATCCGGCAAAGTCGGCATTATTCAGACAACAGTCCAGACAATAGCCGCAGTCGGGACAGAATTCGTTTTCTTCAAAGCAGTCGCCGCAGCCGCTGCAGCGGTGACCCTCCGCATCCCAGTCTGCGCTTTCCGTGCATATGCCGTGTTCACAGCCGTTCCCATGACTTTCAATAAGGCAGCACCCCGTGCAAAGACCGCAGTCGTCGCACATCTCATCTTCCTCAAAGCAGTTTTCGCAGGATTGACAGCGGTGAGAATAATCGTCCCAGTCACTGCTTTCCACGCATATACCGTGGTAGCAGCCGTTTTCTTCGCTGGTGTTGCGGCAGCATTCCTCGCATTTCTCACATTCATAGCAGAAAATTTCACACGAGCTGCAGTAATCTCCGCAATCCGAACACAGTATGTTGCCTTCGTAGTTGCACTGATTACAGTTTTCACAAATCCACTCCCAGCAAAGATTACAGTGATCCCCGTCCTCGCAGCGTCTGTCGTATTCTTCGGGGCAGGCGTCGCAGTTGGGGCAAATATCGCTCGGCTCCCAGTCGCTGCAAAAACCGCAGCTGGCGCAGTTTGCACAGAGTCTATCGTCTTTTTCGACGCAATTGTCGCACAGTTCGCAGGTACTGTGGTATTCATATGTACAGCTGTTACATTCCGTACAGTGTTCTGACGACCAGCAGTCCTTACACCTGCCGCATTCCAGGCAGATGACGCCGTCCGGAATACAGTTGATGCACCTTTCGCAGTCGAGGCAGAATTCGTCGTCGGATTTACATTGGTTGCAGGAGGACAGACATCCCTGGCAAACGATTTCCAGACAGCACGCGAGAGTTGCACGGCAGGTCTTGCACATATCCTCCTCCTCAAGATCTCCCTCGCCGTAAAGGCAAGTCAGACAGGCGTCGCAGTATGGGCAAATAGCGCCGTTCGTCTGCCGGCAGTCTTCGCATATATGACAGTCGCTGCAGATATCCCTGCCGCACTCTCCGCAATATTTGCAGTGTTCGTTTTCGCCGCAGGATATACAATTCCAGCACTCAGTGCAGTATTCGTTTTCGCTCATTTCTGAAAAACATTCTCCGCAGCTGTGGCAATGAGTGATTTCAAAACAGTCGCTTCTGCAGTCCTCCGTACAGCGGCCGCAGCTGCCGCAGCAATAGCTGTCCCAATGGTAGTGACCGCAGCTGCCGCAGTTCTGACCGTCGGCATAGTCCGCAATCGCCGTAAGCGGCAAAAGCGTCATCAACATAATAAATACCATACACAGTGACAAAAATTTCTTCATAATCAAATCGCCTCTCTTTCATTATTTTGTTTCGCTCCGCACATGGGGCAATACTCCGCATCATTAGGGAGAACATTTTCGCATTTGGTGCAGCAACGATGCTTTGCTTTGTAAATATCAAAAACTGTTTCCTCCGGCAGTTTTGTCTGACAAACTTTGCAAAACTTGTTTTTTGCAGCCTGCGCATTTCCGCAGCACGGGCAGATTTTAAACCTTTTCATATTTTTGGTGCCAAAACCGAAATGCTCCAAAACATCTTTTCTTAACGGTCTATATCTCGTCACTCTCATCAGCTCCTCCATATAATAGTTTTTTGCCGCATACAAAGCAAATTATATCTCCGTTTTTTGCTTTTGCGCCGCAGTGCTTGCAATACTTTGCTCCTTCCTCAAGAGGAGCACAATTCACGCACATAAGCATATCCGGATTATATACAATCGAATCGACCCATCTGCCGCACAAGTGGCATAAATTAAAATTTTTCTTGCCCTCCGCTTCCCATGCCGCCGAAAGCTCTGCCTCGAAATCGTCTGCATAATACGTTCCTGTGGTACAGACAAGCATTCCCGACAATTCGCAGAAAAAGCTGTAACGGTTTCCGCCCTGTGACGGAATAATTTTGTATGCAGCCGTTTTATGCTTCTCATTTATCATACGCCTCGCCTCCTCTCTGAAAAACTTATAAACCCGTTTCTTTTGCACAAACCTACGCAAATTATCCGCAAGCCGTTGACTAATTGCCAAAAATGTGATATACTCGTGTTGGATATGTCTGCTAAAAAGGAACCCGTCTTTTTATTTAAGAAACTGCGATTACTTTATAATAGGTTGAAACACATACGTAAAAGAACGCCCCTTTATCTTTTTTTGCAGATAATTCTTTCCGGTGCTGCAAATTGTTGTTTTTACATATTTTCATTATACATAGAAATATCTTTTTGTCCCCATACTTTTTGCCAAAAGTATAGGATGAATTTCAAAAGAATTTAAGTTTTTTTGAAAAAGTAGGGGAAAAAGTATAGGATTGATTACATCTGTTGGCAACTTACCGGCATAAAACAGGAGAAACGGAAAAAATCATCAAATCATATCACGGAGGAATCTAAATATGAAATCAGCAAGAAAATTGTTTTTGCTTTTACTCATTTTCAGCATATCAATATGCTGCCTTTCCGGCTGCAAAAAATCGGAACTTGATAAAAACAAACCCGTTACGCTTACAATGTGGCACGTTTACGGAGAACAAGCGGATTCGCCGATGAATCGGCTTATTGACGAATTTAACGAGACAGTTGGCATGGAAAAAGGCATTATTATCAATGTCACGGCAATGTCGAATGCCTCCAAAATAGGCGAAAAACTGCTTGACGCACATAATAAGATTCCCGGTTCCGCCGAAATGCCCGACCTTTTCTTTGCACACAAAAGCAATGCGCTGGAGCTTGGAACGGATTGTTTACTTGACTGGAACGAATATTTTTCCGAAAAAGAGCTTTCGGCATACGTTCCGGGGTTTTTGGAGGACGGCACGGCAGACGGAAAGCTGTCCGTGTTCCCGGTGTCCAAATCCACCCATCTTTTGTTTATCGCCGGCGGTCAGTTTGAACGCTTTTCAGCCGATACGGGCGTTACATATGAAGCACTGTCCACATGGGATGGGTTTTTCGATGCTGCCGCGAAATATTATGACTGGTCGGGCGGAAAACCGTTCTGCGCTCTTGATTATCCGCTGCGCGCCATTGAGCTTGCGGCTACGGAAAGCGGCGCAGGAAATATTTTTGCCGACAACGGATTCTATGACCCGTCAAACGTGATTTTTAAGCAAACCTTCATGAAATTTGCGGATTCGTTTGCAAAAGGGCATATTATGCTTTCAAATCTCTATTCAAACACACAGGTTATGACAGGCGAGGTTGTAGCAGGCATAGGCTCGTCCGCCGCAATTCTTTACTATAACGATACCGTAACATATGAGGACGGAACGAGTGAGCCGATGGATCTGGAGATACTGCCGCTGCCCGTAGAAAACAAAAAAAAGCCGTATATTACGCAAGCCGGAGTCGGTCTTTGCGCATATAAGTCGTCAAGTCAAAAAGCAGAGGCGGCAGTGATTTTTGCCAAATGGCTTACCGAACCGGAGAGAAATCTTGAGTTCGTATGCCAAACCGGTTATATGCCGGTTACAAACGGTTCGTTTGATAAAATAGATAACTATAGCTTTAAAAATTCCGATTACAAAAACCTCTATTCGATACTGAAAAAAGTGAAGGACAGCTCGGAGGTTTTATCGGAACAGCAAAGTCCCGAATATTACAGCAGAGTTTACGCATTTTATGATTATTTGAGAAACGAACAGAAACGTTTTATGTTAAGCAACGCACCAACCGAAACGCTTTCTGACGGACTTTGGCAAAAGCTCTTTGAAAAGTAGACAGGGGATTGTTATGCAAATATCGTTAATTAAGAAAAAACAATCTATGCAAAAAAAACTGTTTGGATATATGTTTATCCTGGCAATTATTTTATTGCTTATGTTTGCATCTTTTCTTTTTCTGTTCGGACGCTTTTCGACAACTGAAGATAAAATGTCGGATATATTAAGCCTTCAGATTGAGTTTTTCAACCGGGAAATGACATCTTACTACAACGATATTACCTTGCGCGGCGCACAGCTTTCCGAAAAAGCCGCACAGCTTACGGAGAAGTATCTTAATGCGGAAAGGATAGATTTTCGCAGCGTTCAAAATTCTTCTTTGCATATTAACTCTCTGGAGGAAGGTTATATTGATTTGTTGAAAGAGGAGCTTTTAAAGGCAAACTGCTCCGGTGCGTTTATTCTGCTTAATGCGTCTCAAACAGGCACAAACGGTTCAAAAGCAGGTGTGTATCTTAATCAGGATTTGTTCGGAACAACGGACAAAGATACAATGCTCCTTTACAGAGGAAATGTTAAGGCTGCAATAAACAAAGGTATTATGCCTCACAGAAAATGGCATTTGGAATTTAACTCTGCGGGATTTCCGAATTTTGAGGAAATTCTTTCGAATACCGCTGAGCCGCTTGAAAAAGCCTCTCACATCTGCAATATTATAACCCTTCCGGGGACGTCAGAGCGTGTTATGCTCGTTGCGCTTCCGATCAGAGGTACTGAAGGCAGCGTTTACGGAATATGTGGATTTGAAGTAAACGAAAGTGTTTTTAAGTATTTACACGCACAGCCGTCCACGCTTCAGCACATAACCTGTATCTTCTCGCGCTCGGACGATACAGAAATCAACATCAGAGAGAGTCTGAGCTGCGGAGCGAAAAGCGGATATTTCCTTTCCCCGAGGGATTCACTTAAAATTAAGCCTTTGAAAAAGGGTCTTGTCGCCCTGAAAAACGAATACGGGGCATATATTGGCATGACAAGAAACACTGTTCTCTATTCCGAGAATACGCCCTATTCGGTTACGGTTATGATGCCGTATGCAGATTATTCCAGGCTGGAAACGAAAAATACCGTGCAGCTGATACTCATAATTCTTATTTCGGGATTTGCAGTTTTAAGCCTGAGCTTGTATTTTTCAAAAAGATTTATCTTTCCGATAAAAGAATCGCTTGACAAAATTAAACAATCCGGAAAATTGCAGGCCGAAGAAAGCCAAAGCGGTCTTTTTGAAATAGACGATTTGTTTGCTTTTCTTTCTCAAAAAGACATCGAACACCAAAAATCGATAGACGATCTTTCCGAAAAAAACGAGCAGTCACAAAGTGAGATTGAGTGTATTAGAAACGAAAATAAGCGCCTGATAAAAGAGCATAAAAATATCATTGTACAGGACGATTACGATCATTTCTGCTCAGGTATACGCAGCCTTACTCCCAAGGAGCGGGAAATATTTGATCTGTATCTGGCCGGGAAAACCGTTCCTGAAATTATACAGATTATAGAAGTCAAGGAAAGCACGCTAAAATACCACAACGGCAATATTTACAGTAAACTTGGCGTTTCCTCAAAAAAGCAGCTTCTTAATTTTGCGGCAATTTATATGAAAAAGACACACGACAGCACGTAATAGGTATGAAACTTTCTACATTTGATGGATTGCGCAAACTATACAACGTTTCGCCCAATTATCTCATAAGGTAGATTATACAAAATATGAGCTGTTTCGCTATATTGAAGAATTTTTAAATAAATTATACGAGAAAACATTTATAAAGTGTCAAAAAAGCAATAATTCTTAAATAGCATTATATCGCATTATTTAATATTATCGCTATTATAAGGAAAATTATAAAGAAACAACAAAAAGCAAGGGACTTTCAATTACTTGAAAATCCCTTGTTTGCTTTGGTTGCGGGGGCCGGATTTGAACCAACGACCTTCGGGTTATGAGCCCGACGAGCTACCGAACTGCTCTACCCCGCGATATATTGAATTTACACTCTATCTCTAAGCGCTTATCTATTATAACACTATTTAGCATATATGTCAAGTGTTTTTTGATATTTTTATTAAATTTTTTATCTGTCGGGAAATTGTCACTTTAAAAGCATAATTTCCCGACAGATAAATCTTGTTTTAAACGGCTATTAATTATACCACAGAATATCAGTGTTGCCCATAAGGCGGCTGACTGCTTCCATATAGAAAAAGTCGCCGTAAATTAAACCGACATTGACGTTCTGATTAGCAGGACAATGTCCCGTTCCTCCGTTTAGCATACACTCTTTTGCATTATCTAAATTAGAATAATTATCGGTCAGAGATTTTATGGTTTTATACGCAGAATCGGTATAGAACGCTTTTTCACAGTCCGGAACGTGCTGTGCTATTTCAAGCAGACCGCACGCTGCACAAGCGGCAGCTGAGGTATCTCGCGGTGTTTCGGGAGTTTTTTGAACTCTGAAATCCCAGTGTGCAACATGATCCTCCGGCAGATTTGCAATGAAAAATCCGGCGGCTCTTTTGGCAGCGTTAAGGTATTCTTCGTTGCCTGTAAAGCGATAGACAAGTGCAAGACCGTAAATTGCCCAGGATGCGCCGCGCGACCATGCTGAGACAGGACTTGCCGCCTGTCCGCTTATTGATTCGATAAAATCGCCTGTTTCCGGGTCAAATGACAAAACGTGATTTACCGAGCCGTCGGGACGGACAAAATATTTTACAACCGTATCGGCATGAGCGCAGGCTATATGCTTGAAAATCGGATTACCGGACAATTTACTCGCCCAGAAAAGCAAAGCAAGGTTCATTGTACAATCAACAATCGCCCAGCCGTTTTGACCGTTCCACGCCTGAATAAAATTACCCTTTATATTGAAACGCGAAGCTAAAAACGCTGCCGCTTTCATGCAGCGGCGACAGGATTCTTTATTTCCTGTGATACGATAGTCCGCACCGGCGGAAAGCAGCCACAAAAATCCTGCGTCATGATCCACCCTATAATATTCATCAAGCACGTGTGACATTTTTTCTTCTGTTTCGGTGGCAATTTCGGCGAATTTTTCGTCTTTTGTCTGCTGATATGCCATCCACAGAATACCCGGCCAAAATCCGTTTGTCCACCACGGCGCTTCTTCGTTGTTATATTCATTTTCTTTGCACACATGAGGAAAGCGCGCTCCGATTTCGGAAGCTGTGGTATCAAGCTTTTTTAATATTCTCTGCATTGTTTCTTCTGCCCATAGTTTATACATTATTATTATCTCCTTACATTATAAATTTGCCGTAAAATCATATTTTTACGAATAAATTATAATATAGCTTTACTTTTGAGTCAATGTAGTATATAATTAATTTATAATATCTTATGATAAAATACGAGGTGGATTATTTGCTTGTAACGGGAGAACAGATTCAGGATTTATATATAAAGCTGATGTTTGTCTGCAAAAGGGAGACTACTCCCGAATGGGGATTTGACGAAAAACAAATCGGCTATCATAATATAATATACATATATGAGGGAAAAGGATATTTTAGCTGTAACAGCAGCGGTAGATGCGTAAAAAAGGGAGACCTTGTATTTATGCCGCGCGGATGTGACAGACGGCTAAAAACCGACCCGCAAAATCTTTTGAAATTATACACGGCTAATTTTCGCGCGGTACTGCCGCAGGAAAAAGACGGTGAATGGTCGGCAGAGCAGGCTGAATTTTTATTTGAATTTGTAAAAACGATAGAAGATGAGGCGGTGCGTGCAAGATTTGAGGCGCTGTTTGAGCGGCTGTGCATTTTATATACAGCCGGAAAGGACGTGCAGAAGATAAAACAACGTGCCGCTCTTGCCGAAATTTTGGAATTGTCGGAGCTCTGCCGTAAAAATCAAAGCGTAAGTTACAGTAACCGCAAGATTGTCAATGAATCGGCAAAGTTTATGGCAATGAATTATGCCCGAAAGCTGACGCTTGGTGATTTGGCAGGAGAAGTGGGGTTGAGTACGTCGTATTATTCGGCGATTTTTCGTGCTTCAACCGGAAAATCACCGATTGAATATCTGATACAACTGCGCATATTTAAAGCAAAGCAGCTGCTGAAAGACGGATTTTCGGTGACGCACACAGCGGAAGCGGTAGGGTTTTCGGATATTTATTATTTCAGCAATATGTTTAAAAAGACGGAGGGAATTTCACCGACCGAATATGTAAAAAAAGGAATATAAAAACAATAAAAACGCACACGGCGTATGACTTTGCCGTGTGCGTTATATTTAATTATACTCTGTACAATAAATCCGTATATGTCGGGAACGGCCAGTAGTCCGTGGCAACCATTGTTTCAAGAGTATCCGCAACAGCTCTTAATTCGCTCATTGCCGGAATAACCGTGTCACGGTAGTAGTTACCTATTTCAAACACATCGTCCGTATCAGGAACGGCATCAGCCGCAGCGGCAAGAACATCAATCTTGTCCATAAGGTTTTCGGTAAGCGATGTAAGAGTTTTTGCTTTTTCAAGCTCTTTCGGAACGCTCAGACCCAAAGCCGTCTTTGACGAAATATCGTCTGTGATGAACTTTGTGTATTTAAGCGCTGCCGGAAGAATTTCCTGTTTTGCCATTTCAAGCATTGTAAGCATTTCAATATGCAGTGTCTTATCATATTCCTCCATCATGATGTCGCATCTTGTGGTTGTTTCAACCTCGGTGAATACACCGTGCTTTGCAAACAAATCAATCGATTTCTGCGATTTGAAATGCGGGAGTGCATCCGGAGTCGTTTTGAGGTTCGGCAAGCCTCTCTTTTCTGCCTCCTCAACCCACTCGTCGCTGTAACCGTTTCCGTTGAATATAATTCTGTCATGCTTCTTGAATGCGTCGATTGCGATTTCAAGCGCTTTATCATGTACTTCCTGTTCTGTTTTGCAGCCTTCAAGTTTTTCTGCAAACTGGCTCAGTGATTCGGCAACAATTGTATTGATAACAATATTGATTCCCGAAATCGACTGTGAAGAACCGGGCATTCTGAACTCAAATCTGTTTCCCGTAAAGGCAAACGGTGATGTTCTGTTTCTGTCTGTGCTGTCCTTTTTGATAACCGGAAGCGCTTCAACGCCTGTTTCAAGGAAAG
Source organism: uncultured Clostridia bacterium (assembly GCA_934476675.1). Lineage (GTDB taxonomy): Bacteria > Bacillota > Clostridia > UBA1381 > UBA1381 > UBA4716. The sequence goes on from CAKSOE010000007.1 coordinate 18,886, forward strand.
CGGCAGCGGCAGTACCACTGCTGATTTTACCCGTCTTTAATTCTTCAAGTACCGAATTAAGCTGATCGCCGAGGTAAATTGAAACAATTGCCGGCGGAGCTTCGTTAGCGCCGAGTCTGTGGTCATTTCCGGCGGTTGCAACGCTGACACGCAGAATATCGCTGTATTCGTCAACAGCCTTTATTACGGCTGCGAGAAACAACAGGAACTGTACATTCTCAACAGGCTTTTTACCGGGTTTTAAGAGGTTTTCGCCGTCTGATGTACCCAATGACCAGTTATTGTGTTTACCCGAACCGTTAATTCCGTCATAGGGCTTTTCATGCAGCAGGCAGTACAAGCCGTGGCGGTCGGCAACCTTTTTGAGGATTTCCATTGTAAGCTGGTTGTGGTCGGTTGCAAGGTTGGTGGTTGAGAAAATCGGTGCAATTTCGTGCTGTGCCGGGGCAACCTCGTTATGCTTTGTTTTTGCGAGAACACCGAGTCTCCATAATTCCTCGTCAACCTCTTTCATGAACGCCGATACTCTTTCCTTAATCTGACCGAAGTAATGGTCGTCCATTTCCTGACCCTTTGCCGGCATTGCGCCAAACAGTGTTCTGCCCGAAAGCATAAGGTCTTTTCTCTTATCTCTGAGTTTCTTGTCTACGAGGAAATACTCCTGTTCCGGTCCTACGAACGATACAACTCTTGACGGAGTTTTTCCGAAATATTTAAGTACTTTTTTTGCTTCTCTGTTAACAGCGTCCATGGAACGGAGGAGAGGAGTCTTTTTATCGAGAACTTCGCCCGTGTACGATACGAATGATGTCGGAATACACAGCGAATTGTCTTTAATGAATGCGTATGAAGTAGGATCCCATGCAGTATATCCGCGTGCTTCAAATGTAGCTCTCAGACCGCCTGAGGGAAATGATGAAGCGTCAGGTTCGCCTACAACAAGCTCCTTGCCCGAAAATTCCATAATTACGTTGCCGTCGTCGGTCGGCTGTATAAACGAATCGTGCTTTTCGGCAGTAAATCCTGTCATCGGCTGGAACCAGTGCGTATAATGTGTGCAGCCGTTTTCAACAGCCCAGTCCTTCATTGCATTTGCAACTACCTCTGCGACGGATATATCAAGCTTAGAACCGTCGTTAATAGTCTTTAACAATGATTTGTAAGTTTCCTTAGGCAGCCGTGCCTTCATTGTTTCAAGGTTAAACACCTTGCTTCCAAAGATTTCAGCAACATTTCCGTTTTTCATAGTATTACCTCCCTAAATTTAAGCTTAAAGCATATGCGTTAAGCGTATTAACATATTTGATATATAACTGAAACAAGGGCATTTTATAATAGTCATTATAAAACGCCCTTGTTTTAATGTTCACTTAATATCATCTATACTGATATTATACCACTAATATTTTATTTGTCAATATACAAATTATAAAATAAGTTGTGTAAATAACCGCACTTTATTTATACATTTTGTCGTATTACGGGTCAAGATGGTGCAAATCGCGCGGGAACAAGCTTGCCTGGCGAATGTTTTCGAGTCCCAAAAGCTTCATTACCAGTCTTTCAAGACCGATTCCCAAACCGCCGTGAGGCGGCATACCGTATTTATGAATATCAAGATATGCACCCAATTCTTCCGGCTTTATGTTGTAGCGTTCAAGTTTTTTGACCTGTTCTTCATAGTCGTGTATACGCTGACCGCCCGTGGTTATTTCCAGACCTCTGAAAAGCAAGTCAAAGCTTTCGGCAAGCTTTTCGTCCTCGGGTGAGTTCTTTGCGTAGAACGGACGTTTAAGCGCAGGGAACTTTGTTATAAATATAAAGTCGCTGTTGTATTCGCGCTTTGCATATTCGCAAAGACGTATTTCGTCCGTCGGATCAAGGTCAAACTGGTTATGCTCCTTTTGGCATATGTCCAGAGCCTCAAAAAAGGTTACGGACGGAATATCCTCTATTACAGGTATTTCAGCGCCGAGCAGCGCAATCTCATGCGAGTAATTTTTGCGCAGATAATCGGTAACGTATCTGAGCATTGCCGTTTCGGTCTGCATGATATCCGCCATGCTTTTGATATAAGCCATTTCAAAGTCCAGTCCGATGTACTCGTTCAGATGCCTTGTGGAGTTGTGCTTTTCCGCACGGTATACCGGTGCAATCTCAAACACTCTGTCAAAGAACGCCACACAGGTCTGCTTGTAAAACTGCGGACTCTGTGCCAAAGTCGCATCCTGACCGAAATATTTAAGCTTAAAAATGTTTGCGCCGCCCTCAGCGCCCATTTTTGTGATTTTCGGGGTGTGAATTTCGGTAAAGCCCTGCGAAAGCATAAATTCACGGAAGCCGCTTACAACGCCCTCGCTTACTTTAAATACCGCGCGCGTATCCGGATGACGGAGCGCAACGCTTCTGTATTCCATGTTTGTTTCGAGCGTACAGCCGAGATGCTTGTCGGATACGTGCAGGGGGTATTCGTGAGCCGGAACTGAAAGTATTTCAAATGAAGAAAGTGTTATTTCATATCCGTATAATGCTCTTTTTTCCTCTCTTACCGTACCGGAAACAGTTACATATGCTCCCTCACACAGCTTTTCAAAATCGCCGCTGCATGAATCAGCTGAATAAGTAGACTGTATCAAATATCTTCCCGTGCGCAGAATTATAAATGAGAATCCGCCCATATCACGGATTTTATGAACACAGGCGCTGAATGTGATTTCACTGCCGCATTTTTCTTGCAGCTCGTCTAACGTGAATGTGCCGATTAAATCTTTTCCGCTTATCGTTTGCATAGTTCAATCTTCCTTTCGTTATTTAAGCTTTTCGGTCAATACGTCCTTTATAAGCTTTGGGTTTGCGCTTTTTCCGGCAAGACGCATTATCTGTCCCATAAAGAATCCGAACAGCTTATCGTTTCCTGCTTTGTATTTGGCAACGCTGTCGGCATTTTCGGCAAGGAATTTATCGGCAATTTCCTCAATGGCGCTGCTGTCACTGCTCATTATAAAGCCGCGTTCCTCCGCAATCTTTTCGGGTTTACCGCCGCGCTCGAACATAAGCTGTACAATCTGCTTTGCGCTGCCTAAGTTTATTTTGCCTTCCGAAACCATTTTAACCGTTTCGGCAATGCCGGCGGGTGTAAACGGTACGTCGGAGATTGACATTTCACTTGTGTTCAGCATATGACTTACTTCTCCGACCATCATGTTTGCAATCTGCTTGTAATCCGGATTTATTTTCACGGCGTCATCGTAAAAATCGGAAAATTCTCTTGCAGCAGTCAGAAGAACTGCATCCTCATAGGGAAGTCCGTAGCTTTTTGTATAGCGTTCGATACGCTCCTTAGGCATTTCGGGCATCGACTGCTTTATTTTCAAAAGCTCCTCATCGGTGAATATAACCGGAGGAATATCCGGTTCCGGGAAGTAGCGGTAGTCGTGCGCTTCCTCCTTTGAACGCAGAGCCTTTGTATCATCGTGGTTTTCGTTATAACGGCGTGTTTCCTGTTTTACAGCGCCGCCCTTGTCAAGAATTTCGCTCTGACGCTGTATTTCGTATTCAATCGCTCTGCCGATGGATTTGATTGAGTTAATATTTTTCAGCTCGGCTCTTGTTCCGAAAGTATCAGAGCCGTACGGCATAAGTGAAATATTTACATCAACTCTCAAAGAACCCTGATCCATACGTGCATCACACACGCCGGCATATTTTAAGCGCAGTGCGATTTTTTGCACAAAATCCTGAACCTGTTCAACAGTACGGAAATCCGGTTCGGTTACAATTTCGATAAGCGGAACTCCGCATCTGTTGTAATCTGCCATGGAAATGCCCTCATAATCGTCATGAACAAGCTTTCCGGCATCTTCTTCTATGTGTATACGGTTTATGCGTATATCTGTTCCGTCAGATACGGTTATATGACCGTCCGTGCATATCGGGTCAAAAAACTGTGTTATCTGATAGGCTTTCGGCAAATCGGGGTAAAAATAATTCTTTCTGTCAAACGCACTGTATTTATGAACCGTACAGTCTGTTGCAAAGCCTGCCTTTGCGGCAAGCATTACAGCGCCTTGGTTGAGAACGGGAAGTGTTCCGGGCATTCCCGAGCATCTCGGACATGCACGCGTATTTTCGCCGCCGCCGAATTCGTTTGCGCATGAGCAGAATACCTTTGAATCGGTAAGAAGCTCACAGTGTATTTCAAGTCCTATAACCGGCTGATACCTCATAATACCGCCTCCTTACGTTTGAAATCTTTTTCAAATCGGTCGCAGACCGCAATAATTGTTTTTTCGTCAAAAGCTTTTCCGGTAAGGCTCATGCCTATCGGCATTCCGTCAGTGCCGTAGCCGCATACGGTGGAAATAGCCGGAAGCCCGGCAATGTTTACCGTTACGGTGCAGATGTCGGAAAGATACATTTTAACAGGATCTGCCTCCTGTTCGCCTATTTTGTATGCCGTTGTCGGCGCGGTAGGCGTAAGTATTACATCGCAGGTCTTGAATATTTCAGCATATTCACTGCGGATTTGTGTGCGTATTTTTCTTGCGGTATTGTAGTAAGCGTCATAATAGCCCGAACAAAGCGCATAGTTTCCGAGCATTATTCTGCGCTTGACCTCATCGCCGAAGCCTTCGCTTCTCGATTGCGAAATAAGCTCCGAATAATCCTCCCCCAGACCGCTTCTGTGTCCGTATTTTATGCCGTCAAAGCGTGAAAGGTTTGACGCAGCCTCTGCCGAAGATATAAGATAGTAAGCCGAAACAGCATATTCAAGCGAGGGAAGAGAGCAGTCGGTGATTTCACAGCCGAGTGATTTATAATAATCTGCCGCCTTTAATACCGCTTTCTTTACCTCATCGGTTACGCCGTCCAGAAATTCTCGCGGAACACCTATGCGCAGCTTTGAAATATCGCTGCCTATAAGCGCTGTGCTGCCGCCGACGGCTTTTTGCGATGATGTTGCATCGTTTGCGTCACAGCCGCAGATTGAATCAAATACCAAGCCGGTGTCAGCTGCGCTCTTTGCAACAACGCCTATCTGGTCGAGAGACGATGCAAAAGCTATAAGACCCCACCTTGATACCGAGCCGTAAGTAGGTTTAAGTCCCGTAACACCGCAGAATGCGCTCGGCTGACGAACCGAACCGCCGGTGTCGCTGCCGAGAGCCGCAGCGCAAAGCTCTGCCGCAACCGACGCTGCCGCTCCGCCCGATGAACCTCCGGGAACTCTTGATGTATCATACGGATTTTTAACTCCGCCAAAATATGATGTCTGTGAAGAACCACCCATGGCAAATTCGTCCATGTTGGTTTTGCCGAGAATCACCGCGTGCTGTGATTTTAATTTAAGAACCGCCGTAGCATCGTATGACGGAATAAAATCCTCAAGCATTTTTGACGCACAGGTGGTTTTCAAAGAGTATGTGCAGATATTATCCTTTACCGACATCGGAATACCGGTAAGGGGCGCCGATTTGTTTTCATCAATCAGCTTTTGTGCCGCTTCCGCATCTTTTAAGGCGCTTTCGGCACATACGGTAATATAACTGTTTATTTTTGAGTCTGTCTTTTCTATTCTGTCGAGATAGTGTTTTGTAAGCTCCGCAGCGCTTATTTTCTTTTCGTCAAGAGCGCCGCGCATCTGTGTTAAATCCACAAAAATCAATCCTTTCTAAATCTATTTATACAACCTTTGGAACAACAAAGCTGTTATTCTTGACGTTCTTTGCATTGCCTGTAATTTCCTCGGGCGAAGACGATGAGGAGTGAACGTCATTTCTGAGGTTATTGTAATCCACCGCATCTGCGGTGTACGGATTGACGGGATTATTAAATTCGCGTACCTTGTCCATCAAGGCAACAATATCGGTCATAGCGGCTGTCATTTTGTCAAGTTCGCCGTCTGTAAAATTGATTTTAGAAAGCTGTGCAAGATGCTTTGTAAGCTCTGAATCAAACATAATTCCTCATACCTTTCTTATTTTTTTAAAGAAAAAACGGCATTGCATACAAATAAAGTATGCAACACCGTTGTCGCTTATGGTAATATAATAGCACATATATTCCGTATTTGCAAGTAAAATTTATATTTTTGTTAAATTTTCACACACAGATACAGTCAATTTAACTGCCGACTATAGAAATCGGTAATATTTTAGTGCATCATATCCATTGCCGTGTCGATAACGCCGCCGATGCTTTTAAAAACACCCTCAGTCTTTTTTGCAATCTTTTTTCTCTGCCTGTCCGAAACAGGGTCTGTCATCATCGTTACGGCAGCGCCCACAACCATTCCGGTTGCAACGCCCTTGAAAAATCCGGGGCTTGTAAAAGTGTTCATGTGTCCTGCCTCCTCTTTGAACATTAAGGCATCCGCATTTTTTATGATAACGAATGTCTTTTCTTATTATTCGGCAAAAAAAGAACAAATAACCGTAGAAATTTATAGTATTAAATAAGCGGAGCGACGGGGCGCAAAATTCTTCCGATAAATTTCGTATACATCGGATAGCGTTTATATGTATCCGTTGTAACAGGCGTACAGACTTCGAGCGTATTTTGGTAATCGCTTTCTATTTCAAGTATTTCGGGAACTTCATACATATATGCGGCACATTCATAATGAAGATACATACTTCTGAAATCAAAATTGACCGTTCCCACTGCTGCGCGGAGGTCATCGCTTACCAATAGCTTGGCATGATTAAAGCCCGGTGTGTATTCGTATATTTTTATACCTGCCTTTATAAGTTCGGGATAGTACGAATGTGCAAGCCAGAAAGCTGTTTTTTTGTCGGGAGTATGTGGCATGATGATTTTTACGTCCACGCCGCGCTGTGCCGCAAATTTTAACGCTTCAAACATTTCGTTGTCTATTGCAAGATACGGAGTCATAATATGACAGTATCTTGCCGCCGAATTTATTATATAAATATATACCTGTTTGCCGACGTATTCGCTGTCGAGCGGACTGTCACCGTACGGAATAACTATTCCGTCCGACTGCATAGGATTTTTTGACGCTTCACATATATATTTTCCGGGGTCGTAATCCATAGTGTCGGAGCTCATATTCCACATTTCAAGGAACATTGCCGTAAATCCGGCAGCAGCATCACCCGTAACCTTTACGCCGACATCTTTCCAGTGCCCGAAACGTTCAATGTAATTTGCATATTCGTCGGCAAGGTTGATGCCGCCGGTAAAAGCTGTTTTTCCGTCTATAACCATTATTTTCCTGTGGTCGCGGTTGTTCTGATAAGTCGACAAAAGCGGCTGAATGGGGGAAAATATCCAGCTTTTTATGCCAAAGCTTCTCAATTCGCTTACATAGCCCTTTGGCAGAGTTGTAAGACAGCCCATTCCGTCAAACAAAACTCTTACCTCTACGCCCTCGTTTACCTTTTTTTTGAGTATGCTGAGAATTTCCGGCCATACCCTGCCGGAACGGTTAATAATGAAAAATTCTATAAAAATAAACTGTTTTGCGGTTTTCAGTTCCTCAATCATTGCCGGAATCATCGTATCGCCGAGGGAATAATATTTTACCGATGTGTTCTTGTATGCCGGAGAACCGCCGTATGCGGAAAGATAATTGATAAGTCCGGCTTCGGCAGGGCTGCTGCTTTTAACTGAATCAAGTATATCCTTATCCTGCTTCATGTACGGAGCCGTTATTTTGCGGATTGCCTTTTGAGCGGTGGCAAGTCCGGAGGTCATAATATCGGTGTGAAGATAAATATACAAAAGTGCGCCGAACACCGGAATTATCGCAATAAGAAGCGTCCACGTCAGCTTAAATGTCGGTTCGTCGCCGCGGTTTATCTCGACAATAATAAGAATTGCGCTCAACAAAGAAGTCGCACCGAACAGATATACATTATACTCGCTAAGCCATATTGCACCGAGAGACAGAACAAACAGCTGAAAAATCAGCATTAAAAATGCAAAAAACTTATTTGAATATATAAGTCTTGCAAGTCTTTTCATGGATTAATAATCTCCTTTCACGTTTCTTATGTGTTTAAAGGTTTTATCTTCGCCGTATTGACTGAGCATTTCGCACCAGCTTTCGAGCAATGCGGCAGTTTCGGGGTGCATGATGTTTTTTGCGTTGCCGTTACGAAAATAGTCTATCGGATTGTTGTCCGTATAGTTTACACCCAGATATATTTTTCCTGCGGCAACTCTGTCACAAAACATTTCTTTTACGTATTTCAATGGCATTTTAACAGCCTCGATACGCTTGGTGCGCGGATTGTAATCTGTCCAGTATTCAAAATGATGCTTATTTCTGCCTTTGTGATGCATCCATGCGTTTGAATAGCCGCATTCGGCACGCGCAGCCTCTGCCGGACTGCGATAACCCTGATAGTATTTTGCGCCTTCGATAAATTCGGCAAGACTGTATTTGGATAAATCATGCCGCAGTCCCTGCAGCGGAATTCCGGCTTTAAAGCAGTGTTCTATAACCCTGTGCCTGTGTTTTGTTATAGTTTGAAAGTGTTTTATAATATGCAGCATATTTAATATCTTCCTTACTTTGTATATCGTATTATTATATCACGTTTTGCCGAAAAAAACAATACATCATTTGTTAATTTTGAAAAAAATAAGGCACCCCGAAACGTTTTATGCGTTTGGGGTGTCTGAAATCAGCACATTTCTGCGGCAAGTGCATCAAGCTGACCGATATTGTCTGCATTGACAGCCGACATAATGCGGACATTGGTATCTGCAAATGTAATATCCTTACAGCCTTCAAGCATTTTCTGCATGGTTTTTGATGCAGTCGGCGCCCAGCTTCCGTTTTCGATAAATCCGACTTTTCTGTTCCGGAAATTACGTTCCGTAAGGTGATTTATAAATTCTTTCATAAACGGGAAAATATCGGCGTTGTAGGTAGTTGTGGCAAGAACGAGTTTTCCGTAACGGAATGCGTCCTCAACCGCCTCTGCCATATCACAGCGTGCAAGATCGTTTACCGCAACCTTCGGACAGCCTTTTTCACGCAGTTTTTCGGCAAGCAGTTCGGCGGCTTTTTTTGTGTTGCCGTAAACTGAGGTGTATGCAATCATTACACCGTCTGTTTCCACACCGTATGATGACCAGGTATCGTAAAGACCAAGGTAGTAGCCGAGGTTTTCGCAAAGAACAGGGCCGTGCAGAGGACAGATTATCTGAATATCCAATGCCGAAGCCTTTTTCAGCAGAGTCTGCACCTGCGCACCGTATTTTCCGACAATACCGAAGTAATATCGGCGTGCCTCACACGCCCAGTCCTCGTCAGCGTCAAGTGCGCCGAATTTTCCGAATCCGTCGGCAGAAAAAAGAACTTTGTCAATATTGTCGTATGTTACGATAACCTCGGGCCAGTGCACCATGGGAGCGGTGATAAAAGTGAGCGTATGTTTACCGAGATTCAAAGTATCTCTTTCGCCTACAACAATGCGCCTGTCCGAAAAATCAGTACCGAAGAAATTCATCATCATGGTAAAGGCCTTTGCGGAGGCAACAATTTTTGCATCTTTGTAAATTTCGGCAAATTCCGCAATGTTGGCAGAGTGATCCGGTTCCATGTGCTGTACAATCAGATAATCCGGTGTACGTCCGTCAAGCGCCGATTCAAGGTTTTTAAGCCATTCTTCTTTAAAATTTGCGTCTACTGTGTCCATAACGGCAATTTTTTCATCAATAACGGCGTATGAATTGTAAGCCATGCCGTTTTCGACAATATATTGTCCTTCAAATAAATCAATATCGCGGTCGTTTACTCCGATGTATTTAATATCTTTTGTAATTTCCATTTTGTTTATCTCCTTTATTTATGGTTTGATTATATTCTACACCATTTTCGATTAATTATCAAGTATTTTTCCGTCGGTGGATATAATTACTACATTCCACGGCAGAAATTTTCCGCTTGCCTGCAATGCGTTTTTCACTGCGGCTTCAATACCTCCGCAGCAAGGAACCTCCATTCTTACAACGGTAACGCTCTTTATATCGTTATTGGCTATAATTTGTGTAAGCTTTTCGGCATAGTCTGTGTTGTCGAGCTTTGGGCAGCCGATTAATGTTATTCTGCCGCGGATAAAATCGTTGTGCATATTTCCGTATGCGTATGCGGTACAATCGGCGGCAATGAGAAGCTTTGCACCGTCATAGTACGGGGCGTTTACGGGCGCAAGCTTAATTTGTACCGGCCATTGCTGTAATTGGCTTGATATTGCGGCTGTCGGAACGGCAGTATCCCTTTTGATTGATTTTGAATTAGTTCCCGGGCAACCGCAGGGAAGAGGATTTACTTGGTTTTTGAGCTTGTTTTTTAAAACGGCTGCTTCGTCATAAGCCGGGGCCTCGCGTTCTTCAAATGAAATCGCATTTGTAGGACAGGCAGGCAGACAATCCCCCAAGCCGTCGCAGTAGTCCTCACGACCGAGTTTTGCTTTACCGTTAACCATAATAATGGCGTTTTCGTGGCAGGCGCTTGCACAAGCGCCGCAGCCGTTGCATTTTTCTTCATCGATTTTTATAATTCTTCTTATCATATATAAAACTCCTTCCCTAAATTTAGTTACTTTATCAAAAAATACAGTATATTCTTGACTTTTCACAGCCATTATACTATACTGTAACATAAAAGTATGTTGGAAATCCAACAAGGAGATTAATTATGAAAGAATATATTGGTTTTATAGAGAAATGTCCGTTGTTTTCGGGAATTGCAGAAGACGATTTGCTGAAAATGTTAGATTGTATGGAGGCGGTTGTAAAAGGTTACAAAAGAAATGAATTTATTTTTCGGGCAGGAGAAAAAGCAGGCAGGATAGGGGTAGCGCTCAGCGGTACAATACAGATTATACGCGAGGACTATAACGGTAATTGCAGTATTAATTCCGTAATAGCGGCGCCCGGGATTTTTGCGGAGGCTTTTGCCTGTACGGGCAAAAAGAAATTCCCCGTAAGTGCGGTGGCGCGTGAGAAATGTACGGTTTTGTTTTTGGATTACGGCAAAATGGAAAAGGTGTGTACTGATGGGAGTTCATTTAAAGTTATAAGCAATCTTTTGAATATTGTGGCAAACAAAAATGTAACGCTTGATAAAAAAATCGAAGTGCTGTCAAAACGTACAACGCGCGAAAAAATCATGACATATTTATTTTCTGAAGCGAGCAGTCATGGGAGCAGCAGTTTTACGATACCGTACAATCGGCAGGAGTTGGCGGATTTTCTATGTGTTGAGAGAAGTGCAATGTCGGCGGAGATAAGTAAATTGTGTCGCGAAAAGGTGATTGAAACGAAAAAAAGCAGCTTTCGGCTCCTCGAAAAATAATTTTTCGAAAAAAAAATCATTTTTTTCGAAAAAAACTATTGACAAACATATAAAATTGTGGTATTATATTTCTTGTGTTCAGCGCAAGAGATAAATGCGCTATTAGCTCAGTTGGTAGAGCACCTGACTCTTAATCAGGGTGTCCGGGGTTCGAGCCCCCGATGGCGTACCATAACAATATTAAACAAAACCTCCGAGTGTTTTATTACCTCGGGGGTTTTGCTTTGTCTGCATTTTTATTACAAAGGTATTAATTATTTTAGCAATTCAAACATTAAAGCGAGCAGTTTGTGTATCACGTACACGCTGCCCGCTTATTTATTCGTCACAATATATCCCTCTATATATTGTGACAGCAATAATATATTTTAACACATAATCGACCTATTCATCATCGGAACGAATTTCTTTATTATGCCTGTTTTTGGGGTGTCTTTTTAAATAATCACGAAAATCATTTATTTCTTCGATGTTTTCCCTTTTAGAATATGCTGGATTATAGCCATAATCTAATAACCTTCTAATATATCTATCCTTTAATTTTAGCATTTGATTGTATTCGTACTCTAAACTGCCACTATATTTGCAAGTGTACGCATTGTTTTCTGTCTCATTGTCTTTGATAGGCTCTTCTTTTGAAGTTTCTTCTCCCTTTAATATTCTAATCCTTTTTTTTGCTTTTTTTATACTTTGTTTTAAATGGTTAATGTGGTCATTTTGTTGATTAATGTAATCATTTTGTTGGCTAATGCGGTCATTCTGTTGACGGATTGTTTTGTTTAACTCATAAATTTTGTCATCACGCTGTTCAAGCAAATTATTTTGTTGCTCGACATATTCATGAAGTCCGCATATTTTTTTATCTTGTGTAAGTAGTTTGGTTTCACTTTCCTCTTTATTATGCACATACTTATTTTCTTTGAGTTTATGTTTAACACATGCAAAATTAGAACAAATCAGAAAAACTTCATATCTGCCTATTTCAGTTATCCATGAATATTTTTCAAAATTATCAAATATAGGCAATAAGGCTTCCCATATTCCGCAACTGCGCCATCTATTAAACTTTCGGCGTAAAGAATTAATATTAACTTTATTACATTCAGTAAAATCTTCTGAGTTATTCAGAATATAGATATTCTTTATTCCGTCATTTTCAAGCTTTCGCCAATGCAGCTGTGAATGATATGCTTGTTTCTCATGCAATAAATATAAAACTGCATTTATTAGCAATAGTTTTTCTTCGGTTTTGTTATTGTTATCTTCTGGCAACACTCTTGTGATTTGTTCCCATATTTCATCTTCAAAATTTACGTATTTGTACATTGACTTTATCACCTCAATGCAAGTATACCTCATATATAATCAAAAGTCAAGACGTGTCCTATTTCAAATTCAATTTTTAAAAAAACCAATCCACCTAAAAAACATTTAGATATTACCTCTGGGAGTTAAAAACTCACCAATGTAAATACACGTGATTTTCTCTCCCTAAAAAATAATTAACCCAAGGAGGTAGTACAAATGTGTACAGAGGTAATTTTAAGTACCGCGCAAGCAAAACAAATAGCTTATGATTGGTACGACATCATTGTAAAAACTATAACAGAAGAAGGAGAGATTGAAAATGAAAAAACAGAAGCAAGTATTTTATAAGAGGAGTTTAGTACAAATGGCAAGAAAAATGAACGCCAAAAGGAAATGCGAAATTGAGGAGCAGTTAAAAGAGTTACAACAAATTCCGTTACAGCGCCGTTCAAACGGTGAATACATACCATTTAACTGCGATGACTTCGAGTTAAGAGAATGGTGCGGTAAATTCAACCGCAAACTTCGTAGGTGCAAGGAAGTTATAGAACACCCTATAAACCCGATAATACAAACGCATTTGTCGCAATACTATCCGTATAGCAAATCGGACAAGTTATTGTGCGAGTGGTGCAGAAATAAAAATAAAGAAGTTCGTGCTAAAAGCTGTTCAGAGCCTGCACTCAAGCCGATACTTATATCAGACGGTAAGTATAGGTCAACTGATGAAAACGACGCATTGCTTGTAAAGTGGTGTAATAAATATAACGACAAATTGCAAAAAAGCAAGAGCTTTGTTGTAATGCACACAGGCAGTAATGCCCGTCAGCCCCTTTGGTGTAGTAACGGTTATTTCAGTTGTGACGTCAAAGAAAGCCTGTTATGGAAGTGGTGTATAAAGCGCAACGCTGAAATAAATAAATTATTAGCAGAAAGGAGTGCTTTAAATGACAGAACGTAAGTTGGAATTTTCAAGCGGTGAGTATTCGCCGCTTGATACAGACAGCAATTCAAAAATTATATTTTTGCCAGACAGCGCAGAAGTCGTAACAGCAAAAAATTCGGGCGGTTCAACAGCATTATCGGGTATCAAGCGTATTTCAAAGAACGAGTATGTAAAAGTCGAAACAGGCGAAGTATTCAAGTATAATACGAATGCTAACAAGACGGATAATACTGTATCAATTAAGAAATCCTTGAACAATCTGCGTAAGCTGATACTGAATAATTTTGTAGAGTTTGAAAGCATTTTTATAACGCTTACCTACAAAGATGAAATGTTTGACTTTACCCAAGCGGTTCAGGATTATACAAAGTTTTTTGAAAGCCTGAAAAAGCATTACAATCATTATAATCTTAAATATTTAAGAATTATAGAGCCGACCGACAAAGGCAACTGGCATATTCATATGCTGCTAAAACCCGCTGAAAAGGCAGATAAATTTTATATCAGCCAAGAGACAGTTCAAAACATTTGGAAACATGGCTCTGTTAAGGTAGAGCAGATACATAATATAAAGGGATTGGCAAATTACTTTTGTACATACAGTAATGATGATAAAGCTTTACCCGAAAAGGCAAAGCCCAAGCACGTTAAAAAACAAGAGCGTTGGAAATACTACCCTTATCGTGCGAGGATTTTTGCAAAGTCAAATGATATAGTATATCCCAAAACGGTAAAAGCTAAGAGAGGACAGGTGGACGAGCTTCTAAAAGACTATAAAAGGGTTTCGGCAAGTACGCTGACTGTTAAGGACAGCGAAACAGGCAGAGTTGTGAATAAGGTAAATTATGAGCATTACAAAAAGCGGTAAGCCATTCTATTTAATATATTATTATATAACTCAGTCATTTTACTAACCCCCCCTGCTGCATACCACAGCTGAATATGAGAGCGAACAAGCAAAAAATAAACTGGCGTATTCGTATGTCAGTTTATTTTTATATACGCATAATGCGCCGTTATTTTAGGTTATACGCAAGCTTAAAAGCAAAACGGTATTGCAATACTGTAACAACGCAAAGCAAGTGATAAAACAAAAGCTATTGGGTATTACGGCTTAGTTGCTTTCAAGACCCAACAATATATTTACAGCGTGTTGTAAATCAGTATGCTCATGATATGCTTGTATAAGCCTTTTATCATCAGCGCTTAATTCGTTATTATCAAGGTGAGTGTCAAGAAGCTCACTGGGTGATACGTTTAGGGCATTGCAAATATTAGAAAGCAAATCAACATCGGGTCGGTTTAGACCTTGCTCCCAGTTTGATACACGTGAATTAGATACGCCGATTTTATGAGCAAGCTCTTTTTGTGACATATTGTTTTGCTTGCGAAATTTACTTATGCGCTTACCAATCTCATAACTCATTAACATCACTCCCTGCTTATATTATAGCAGAAAAACTTTAAAACGTCAATAAAAATTCAGAAAATATTGAAAAAAGTCTTGACATTACAGTTAAACTGATATATAATATTTATAAATACAGTTATGCTGTAATTTAGAAAGGAGTGATACAGAATGCACGTATATGAAAAGGTACGGGAATACATAACAAGTCATGGTATAAAGCAAACGGTTATAGCAAGAAAATGCGGAATATCAACAGCGACATTCAATGCAATTTTAAACGGCAAGCGAACTATGTACGCTGACGATTTGAGAGCAATATGCTTTGCGCTTGACGTTAGCCCTGAATTGTTTATTGAATTTCAAAAATTAAGCGCATGATTATAAAGGAGTTTTTAGAAAATGAAAGAATTTAAAGTAACATTTATGGTTGACGGCAAAAGAACCGAAGAATATGTAACGGCTAACGGGGGAAGCGACGCACGTAAAATTATAGAGAAGCGATTTGGTAATTGTAAAGTAGTGATTATCAATGTACAAGATATAACTAATGGTTTTTATTGCTGATAACTACGGTGCAAGATTAATATTACTAACCACTATGTTTTGAGTTTAGTTGGTACGTTATTAAAAAGATGAATATAAATATAGAAAAGTAAGGGGAATTGAAATAATGGATAATTATTGTACTAAATGCGGCAACAAGTTAGAACCAGGTCAAAAGGTTTGTGCCCGTTGCGGTAATCGAGTTAACGGAACTGTTTTAAATGATTTTGCTGATAAGATAAAAGCTTATGATTATAAAGGCAAAGCAGAGGAATTAAAAGTCAAAGCCAACGAGACCATGGATAAGGTCAAAAGTTATGATTATAAGGAAAAGACCGACAAAATTGCTGAAACAGTTAAAAATTATGCCGATAAAGCAAAAGATGTTTCAGATACGATTATGACCTATGACTATAAGACAGAAAGTGAAAATATAAAGAAAGGCGGCATAAAGTATTTTTGGAATAGGCATAAAAAATTGTCGGTATGTGTAGTGTGTTTTATTGCAGTAATTGGCATATTTACATGTGTTAACCACAAAAAAATTACTGTATCAGACAATGAACCAAAACAAGAATATAATAGTAATGCGGTTGATGATAATAATAGTATCGTACAAAATAATCGCTTTACTTGTACGAGAACTGAATTTATAAAAAAATATGATGAATTACATAACAAATTAGACGATAATCCATATTTAACGGATACTCTTGCTGATTGTAAATATTATACTAGTGAGCCTAATGCAAGTACTTTGGAAATGCAACCTAACGCATATAAAGAATATATATATGACACAACGTTATATTCATCAGATGATACAAGAGCAAAAAGCAGCGTGAATATTGCTGTCGATAAAAATGATAATGTGGTTCTTGTTTCGATTTTTAGATTCGGGCATGCGATACAAACAAAAGAAGCAAAACAACATTACATGTATGCAGATTGTACAGCAGCATATATGGCTGTAACAGGTACGACAAGTATTGATGCAGCCAAGGACGAATTATATGATGTATATTGCTCATCAAAAATAAGAAAAAGAGACAAATATGAGTATGGTTACAATGAAAGAGATGATAAAAATGGTAGTTATGACACAGGTTTTTATATAAAAATTATAAATCAGTAAGTTAATTTAAAAACATGCTGGCTTAATTACGCTATGAAACATTTATTAGAAGATTTATAATTGCTGATATTAATTACGGTGTAGAATTAATATTACAAGAGGTATTATATCCAAGTTTAATTGGTGTGTATTATTAAAAGACAAAGATACTATATACATTGTAAAACGCAGATTAATACAATAAATTAAGAAGTACCTTTTACATAAGAGGTACTTTTTAATTCAGGAAAAAGCGAGGTGAGGGACAATGAAAATATTATTTAACGAAAGCGGAGAAAGCAAAACTATAATGTCATATAGTGAGCAGGTAGAAGAAATGCTTAATACTTTGGAAACAGGCATAGCGGATATGAAACAGTCAAACGGTTTGTACGATTCAAGTATTTTTGTTTGTAAGTTAATCAATTTTAGAAACGGTATAGACGATTTAATTGATGATTTAGCTTTTAATTGTATATGATAATCCTCCCCAAGACAGCCGCCCGACAAGCGGCTGTTTTTTTGCGTTTGTTTAAGTGTACTTTTATAAATACTGCAATCGGCGGTGATTTTTAAAGATATTTGCGTTTTTAAAGATATATAAATAATTTATAAATATTTTTTAAAACAGGTTGACTTTTACAAAGAAATATCATATAATATACGTGTAAGAAAAAAATAAAGGGAGCGTATGCAATATGAAAAATTTAATATTCGGATATGTTCGTGTTTCTAGTGCAGACCAAAACGAAGAACGGCAACTGCAAGACTTGAAAAATGCAGGAGTTGAAGAAAGAAACATTTTTATAGATAAAGCAAGCGGCAAAACCTTTGAGCGTGATAGCTATAAAGCTATGATTAGCAGATTAAGAGAGGGCGATTTGGTTGTTATTGCTTCATTGGATAGACTGGGAAGAAGTTATATAGAAATTCAAAAGCAATGGAGCTATATTACGCAGACAATAAAAGCAGATATTAAAATTTTAGATATGCCGCTGCTTGATACAAGCACAGCTACTGAAAATATAGACAGACGATTTATAGCTGATTTGGTTTTACAGATATTATGTTACACAGCAGAGAAAGAAAGAGAGAACATTCGCAAGCGACAGCGGCAAGGAATTGATGTAATGCCGATTGTTGACGGTCAAAGGGTATCGACAAAAACAGGCAGACCGACAGGACGACCGAGAGCAGTTAAGCCCGACAACTGGAACGAAATATATACACGCTGGCAAAACAAAGAAATAACAGCCGTAAAGGCTATGGAGATTTTGAATTTAAAGCCGAATACTTTTTATAAATTTGCGGCAAGTGAGAAATAAAAACTATGATATGTAAGGAGTAACAACTATGTATGCAGTAATATACGCACGATACAGCAGTGATAAACAACGTGAAGAATCTATTGAGGGGCAATTGGAAGTATGCCGTAAATATGCCGAAAGCAACGGTTATGAAATTATTGATACATATATAGACCGTGCCAAAAGTGCAAAGACAGATGACCGCCCATATTTTTTAAAGATGATTAAGGACAGTGAAGAAAAACATTTTCAAGCTATAATTGTATATCAGCTTGATAGATTTTCACGCAACAGATATGATAGCGCAAAATATAAAACTATTTTAAAGAGAAATGGGGTTACGGTTTATTCGGCAAATGAAAATATTGCCGATAATGCAAGCGGAGTATTGCTTGAAAGCCTTATAGAAGGACTATCAGAATATTACAGTGCCGAATTAGCCGAGAAAGTTAATCGGGGTATGAATGTTAATGCTAAAAAATGTCTTTCAAACGGCGGCACTACCCCTCTTGGTTACAAGATAGAAAATCATAAATATGTTATAGATAAGCAAATGGCACCCGTTATAAAAGAAATATTTGAAAAATATGCCGACGGTGTAACAATAAAAGAAATTTGCGCCGATTTGAACGCCAGAGGTATTAAAAAGCCAAACGGAACTACATTTAATAAAAATTCATTTAGCGCTATATTAAAAAACAGAAAGTATTTAGGGATATACATATTTAGGGATATAGAAAAACCCGGTGGTATGCCGCAAATAATTGATGAAGATTTATTCAATAAGGTTGCAGAAAGAATGAAAGCAAACAAATTAGCTCCCGCCCGAACAAGAGCAAAAGCCGAATATTTGCTTACGGGCAAGCTGTTTTGCGGCTACTGCAAAGAAATGATGATAGGACACAGTTCAAATAAAACGAGTAAGAATGGTATAATATATAATTATTATAAATGCAAAAACAGTGGCAGAAGTAAATCGTGTCATAAGAAAATGGTGATGAAAGATTATATAGAGGACGCTGTCATTGATGAATGCCGTAAAATTCTTACACCCTCAAATATAAAGAAAATAGCAAAGGAAGTATCGAAAATATCAAAAAATTATGATGATACCACTGAATTGAAAAGACTGGATATGTGTGTAAAAGCAAAAGAAGCTGAAATAGAAAATCAAATGAAGTCGCTTCGACTTTGTAGTGTTGATTCGGTACGTAACATGATTTTCAGCGATTTAGAAATTCTATCAAAAGAATTGGAAAATTTAAAATTACAGCTTACCAAAGAGCAAAGTCGCCATAAAATTATAACTCCCGAACAGGTCGAAGCGTTTTTAACTGCCTTATCAAATGGAAATATAAATGATATAGTATATTGCAGAACGCTTATTAAAGTATTGGTAAATAAAATCTACTTGTATGATGATAAAGTCACGATAACATTTAATTCGGGCGATGAAGAAGTGACAATCACCGACAAACTGCTCTCAAAAATAGAAACAGGATTAAATAGTGATTCAGTTTGTTTATTAAACCATGAGGTGTACCACGAAACACCGCATAAACACTACGTTTAAGCGGTGTTTTTATTTTTGTAAAAATCCTAAAATTTCACTTCTGACTATATTTTGACTATCAGAGCAAAAATTTTTGACTATATTTTTGCCATTAAAAATGCCTGTCGGAACGATGAATAAAAGATGAATATATTGCATAATAAACCGAGGGTGTAATTTGTGTTACACCCTCAGCGTATCATTTACTTTTTTGTGGCAGCAGGTTTTTTATATTTTTTAGGATAATACTTTTTAATTATTTCCTCTTTGGCATAATCCCCTGCATCTTTATTACTTACTATGTGCGGATTACTTCAAGAAATTTTATGTAATCCTCCGCCGTTGATACGCAGCCGTCTTCGCCGCTTTCATACTTTGTACCTATTCTGAATACATTGTCCTTTGTACATTCCTCAACCTTATCGGTTTCGAGATTATATTTATGGTGATTAACAAGCTTATTTGTTTCATCAATCAGAAAAACTGAATTTTCCATTCCGCACACGTCAAAAATGTTCTTTTTTGACAACTGCAGAAACTGCATATAATCCGATACTTGACAACTGCGCTGAAATATAATATAATAATATAAATTATGCCGTTGTATAAGCGGTATTTCGGAGGTATATCATATGCAGGAATGTCGGACAGGCGGCATGAGGGAATTTATTTTTTCCGTCATATGGTCGGTATTGATTTTGTTTTTCGGAAGATACATCATTTTTATGCTTCCTGCGTACAAAATAGCCGGCGCGATTTTTACCGTCATACTTTTCTGCATACTCGGCTTTTTCGTACTCACAAGGTATGCCGCCGTTTTTACATACACGCTTAAAGGCTATAATCTCAGAATCAACCGCAGAATAGGCGGCAGAAACAAGGAGCTTGAAATAAAACTGTCCGAGGCTGAAAGCATTTACAAACACAAGCCGCACGTGCATTTAAAGCGGCGCTGTATATATATGATGTGCTCGAGTGTTTTTTTGTGCAAAAAACGCAGATATATCGTGTACCGACACGGCAGTATACACGGAATGATAGTATTTGAACCATCCGGGGAAATGTTTCGTAAAATCAATGAGCTTATGCAGGGGGCACAAACAGATAAGGAGTAAACCGTAATGGTAGATATAATCGGAGTAAAATTTAAGCAGTCGGGTAAAATGTACTATTTTGACCCGATGGGATTTGAAATACACGAGGGCGACCACGTAATCGTGGAAACAAGCCGCGGCGTGGAATACGGCAACGTGGTTTCCGGCAGAAAGCAGATTGATGCCAATGTGCTGTCAAAGCCGTTAAAAGGCGTGTTGCGCATTGCTACGAAAGAGGACGAGCAGCGCCGTTTGGAGGTTAAGCAAAAGGAAAAAGATGCTTTTTCAGTGTGTCTTGAAAAAATCAGAGAACACAAACTGGAAATGAAGCTGATTGACGCAGAATACACTTTTGATTGCAGTAAACTGCTTTTCTACTTCACCGCCGACGGAAGAATAGACTTCCGCGAACTGGTAAAAGACCTTGCAACAGTATTCAGAACAAGAATCGAACTGCGTCAGATAGGCGTCAGAGACGAATCCAAGGCAATCGGCAGTATAGGCGCGTGCGGCAGAAATCTGTGTTGTTCACAGTTTCTTGACGAATTTGTTCCCGTATCGATTAAAATGGCAAAAGAACAGGGGTTATCCCTTAATCCCACAAAAATTTCCGGTGCGTGCGGCAGACTGATGTGCTGTCTTAAATACGAACAGGATATGTATGAGGAACTGTCTGATGAGGCTCCCAAGCAGGGCGATACGGTGGATACGGAATACGGCGAAGGTGTTGTTGAGTCAATATCGCTGCTCCGAAGGATTGCAAAGGTTAAGTTTGAAACAGAAGCTGAAAAAACCATTCGCGACATAACTTTTGACGACATAAAACCCGTCAAAGCGCGAAAAAAACACAAGCAATCCCACAAAGAAAAGAAAGATTA
This sequence comes from uncultured Clostridia bacterium, assembly GCA_934476675.1. GTDB lineage: Bacteria > Bacillota > Clostridia > UBA1381 > UBA1381 > UBA4716. The sequence continues at coordinate 40,374 of CAKSOE010000007.1, forward strand.
ATAATCTTATACAAAATATTACGGTTCTTATTGCATAATATTCCACAATAAAACTATTGAAGTATTTAAAAAAATGTGGTACAATCACTGTATAGAACCGTGCTATAATACGGCAGATTAAGGAGGTGTATCTGTAATGGCATACGTTATTGATTCAGATGCTTGCATCAGCTGCGGCGCTTGCGCGGGTGAATGTCCCGTAAGCGCAATCAGCGAAGGCGACAGCGCATATATAATCGATGCTGATACTTGCATCGAGTGCGGCGCTTGCGCAGGTGTTTGTCCCGTAGGCGCTCCCTCACAGGACTAATTAAGCTTAACCGGCGCTGTACCGGTTACAAAAGCCGTTAACGGCTTTTACAAAAAAAATTAAAGCGCTGCTTAGTTTTTCTTACTTATTTTGCAGCGCTTTATTTTTGTTATTTGAGAAAACGGAGAAGATTTATGAAAAAAATTACGGTTGGGGTAATTTCTGTGCTTAGCGCCCTGCTTTTATGCGGCTGCGACAAAGCGCTTGTTACGGAGGATTTCAAAGCTCCTCTGCCCTCAAACAGCATTACCCATACAATTTATATATATATGAGCGGCGGCGACGCAGAGTCCGATTACGGCAGTGCGACCGAGGCTCTGCGCGAAATGACAAAGGCTGAATACACCGAAAACGTTAGGGTTATCGTTGAAACCGGCGGCAGCAATATGTGGCATGACGATAATATTTCGGCTGATAAGCTGGAAAGATTTGAAGTTCACGAAGGCGGCTTACATAAAATCGAAAGTATTGACGATGATAATATGGGAACGTCAAAAACGCTTATCGATTTTCTCAAATGGGGAAATGAAAACTATCCCTCAAAGGACAGAACGCTTATAATATGGGGTCAGGGTGGCGGCTGTACAGGCGGTGCGGCATACGATGCGCGCCATAATTACGACAGTCTTACTCCCGGTGAGATAGGCTATGCCCTGAGCCGCAGCGGCGTTAATTACAGCATGGTCGGATTTGACGCGTGCATGATGTCCTCCGTCGAAACGGCGGCGGCAATTGCCCCCTACGCTTCATATATGACTGCCAGCGAAGAATATCAGCCGTGCGGCTGGGATTATGAATCAATTTTCAAATACATTGTTCAAAATCCGACAGCTCCGACACGCGATATCGGAAAAATAATATGCGATTCCTACTATAATAAATGTGTTGACATGAAACAGGAGGATTCCGTTTCGATAGCCGTTACGGACTTATCGAAAATATCTGCGCTTACACAGGCATTTGACGGACTTTCTAACAGTTTGAGAACTGTTTTTGACAGCCTTGAACGCTGCCGTGACTATGCGCTCGCATTCAAAAATGTGCATTATGTGGGCGGAAAATCGGAGGATGAAGGGTACTCCAATATGCTTGACCTTTCAGATTTTTCAAAACAGGTTTCCGCTGTATGCGGCTACACTCCCGAACGCATTGAAGAAACGCTCAATGAAGCGGTTGTTCATCATGTCAGCGGCACTCTTACCAATTACACACGCGGCTTGGGAATATTTTATCCTATAAGACAAAATGCTGATGAACTGAAAAAATATTTTGAAATCACGCCCTCGGACAATTATTCGGATTTTCTGCGCCGCGCGTGTGCAAAAACGGAGCTTAACGACGGCGGATTAAAATATGATTCCACCGCCGCATGGAAAGCTTACTCAAACGAAACGGCATATTTTCAATATGCTTCAAAAATCGAAAACAACTGCTATGAGCTTAACATAACCGGAAATATGGATATTGTTGATGAGGTCGGACTCGGAATATACCGTTACGACGACACAACCGGAAAATATATGTACATCGGCAGCGACAGCGGTCTTACCATTGACCGCGCCGCAGGGATTTACAAGGACGACGACAATATGCATTGTCTGACGCTCAATAATCACCCCGTTGCCGCTTATGTTATAGACAAAGGCGAAAACTATCTGCTTTATTCTATACCTGCGTATGTTGACGGTGTTTCCGGCAATATACGCGCCGCATACATCACAAGGAACAACAGAAGCAGGTTTAAGGTTTACGGATTCTGGCGCGGCATCAACGCCGCTTATGGCATATCTGATAAAAATACCGTAAAATTAAAGCCGTACCAAAGTATTGAGCCGTTCAGCCGTTCGTACGACAGCGGCGAATACTACAAAATGAAAAAAATGACTGCATTGTTCACTTCGATTAAAAATCGTCCGCTGCCGGACGGCGAATACAAAATAGATTACATTCTTAAAGATATATACGGCAAAATCATCAAAGCTGACCCGTCCGTGATGAAGGTAAACGGCGGCAAGCATGAAAAATCCTGAGGAGGATAAAATGCATACAGATGAAACAAAAAAGCTTATAGCTTTTCTCGAAAAAAGTCCCGACTGTTTCAGTGCAGCGGCAAACATTGCTAAAACTCTTGAAAATAACGGTTTTACCCGCCTTTACGAAAGCGAAAAATGGGATATACAACCCGGCGGAAAATATTTTGTTATGCGGAATATGTCGTCAATAACAGCGTTTAAAATCCCCGTTTCCGTTCCGCCGTGCATAATTGCAGCAGCAGCTCACAGTGATTCGCCGTCATTTAAAATAAAACCGTCGCCGGAGATGGAGTCGGAGGGTTATGTCAGACTCAATACGGAGGGGTACGGCGGAATGATTGATTCGTCATGGCTTGACAGACCGCTTTCCGTTTCGGGCAGAATATCCGTTAAAGCAGAAAACGGTATAGAAACAAAAGCAGTGAATATAAACCGAGATTTGGTTCTGATACCCAATCTGTGCATACATATGAACAGAAATATCAACAAAGGCTATGAATATAATCATCAGCGCGATTTGATACCGCTTTTCGGCTCGGAAAAGGGATTTATGCGGATTGTTGCCGAAATCGCCGGCGTTGATGAGGATAAAATATGCGGTCACGACTTATTTTTGTACAACCGCACACCGGGAACAATCTGGGGCGGAAACAATGAATATTTTTCCTGTGGCAGAATTGATGATTTGCAGTGTGCGTATGCGCTGTGCGAGGGATTTTTACGTGCCGGCATGACGGACGCATTACAGATTATAGCCGTTTTTGACAACGAAGAAACGGGCAGCAGTACCAGGCAGGGCGCAAAATCGGATTTTCTCCGCGGTACGCTTGAAAGAATTTTTTCGCTTTTCCCCAAGGATTCATACAGACGCGCGATAGCAAACGGATTTATGGTTTCGGCAGATAACGGTCATGCCGTTCACCCAAACCATTCCGATAAATCTGATCCGGCTAACCGTGTTTATATGAACAAGGGCATTGTAATCAAGTACAATGCCGAGGGCAGCTACACTACGGACAGCATTTCCGAGGCGATTATGAAGCTTATATGCGAGAAAGCCGATGTTCCGTATCAGACCTTTACAAACCGCAGCGATATGCGCGGTGGCTCAACCCTCGGCAATCTTTCGGGCAATCAGGTATCAATTAATACCGTTGATATAGGTCTTGCACAACTTGCCATGCACTCTGCATACGAAACGGCAGGCACTATGGATACGGAATACTTAATCCGTGCAATGACGGAGCTTTTTAATACCGTCATAGAAATCAAAGAGGACAAGCTGATTAATTTCAGGAGGTGTTAATATGACTTTATATAATTGTGTGTGGATTGTACTTATATACGGTTTTTTAGGCTGGTGTACGGAGGTTGTTTTTGCGGCGGTCAATTCGGGAAAATTTATAAACCGCGGCTTTATGAACGGTCCGATATGCCCGATATACGGCTTTGGTATGCTTATTATCGGCACTCTGCTCTCCCCTGTCTCCGATAACGCACTGCTGCTTTTCGTTTGCTCGGTGATACTTACCTCTGCGCTTGAATTTATAACGGGCTGGATTTTGGAAAAGCTGTTCCACGATAAGTGGTGGGATTATTCGGATATGCCGTTTAATATAAAAGGGTATATCTGCCTTAAATTTTCGCTTTTGTGGGGGCTTGCCTGTCTGCTTGTTATGAAAACTCTGTATCCGTTTACAAATTCGGTTATAGAGCATTTTCCGCGCATAGCAGGTATTATTATTCTTATTGTGCTCGTTGCGGTATTCATCACCGATTTTCTGATTACGCTTATTGCCAGTCTTAAATTTGCACAGCACATGGATAAGCTTAAAGAGGTTGAACGCGCTTTAAACGCTGTTTCGGAGGAAATCGGCGAGGGACTGTTTGACGGTGTACAGGCTATTAGAGAAACCTCGGAGAAAAGCGCTGCGGAGTTCAGAGAAAAGAGCAGACAGATTGCCGAAAAGAATGCTGCCGATATTGCCGAACTTAAAGAAAAAAGCAGGCAATTTGCAGAGAAAAACGCTTTGGAGCTTGCCGAGCTTAAAGAAAAAGGAAAACAGCTTGCTGAAAAGAACGCTGCCGATATTGCCGAACTTAAAGAAAAAAGGAAACAGCTTATTGAGAAGTATTCGGCGCTGCTTAAGCACAACAGGCGCATTAACAGACGTCTTGTACGTGCGTTCCCAAATTTAAGGAATAACCGTTACAAGGAATGGCTTGAAAATCTTAAAAAGCTAAGAGAGCTAAAAGAACATAACAAGGATTAAATTCATATAATAGAATATGTACGGCTGCTGCCTTTTTTGAACATTAACCGAAAGTGCAGCAGCTTTTTATATGTGACGTTTTTGGCGTAGAAACGGGGGATTTTATATGGAAGCCTGCCCGAATGTTGTCGCGATAGCTGCACTCAGCTGTCAGCTTGCGCAATGCCTTACCGATGAGGAGCTTGAAATGCTTGCCGCCGATTTGACTGTGCTGGCAGACTCTCTCGCCGCAATTGCGGTACGCCGAGCTGCCAAATAGTTTTTTTGTAAATTCATGTCGAATTATTGCATACGATTTTTTTTATTTTTTCTTGTAATATCTTGACACAAAAACAGTTTTATTGTAAAATAAACGTACAGAAACGAACATTTAAATGAAATGTTACAATTTTGGAATATACATATAACAAAAATGAATGGTTGGAGGAAAAATTTCATGCTCATCGATGAATTAACAAAAGAATTTAATGAACTCCTTAAGGAAAAAAACTTTAATTATTCAAATCCCGATGTGGTTGAAAAGGGACTTGAATTAGAAAAGGAAATGTTTAAAAATTTCCAAAATTAACACACATTTACAACTAAAAAGGATATTGCGGATTAAATCGCAATATCCTTTTTCAATGTGCTTTATTTAACGCTGAATCTGTATTCCGTGGTATGGTCGTAGACAGCATTCTTTTTAAGTACCGGAGACGGGAAGTGCGTAAATTTCGCCGCATTCGGGAAAGCCTGTGTCTCTAAGCAGAAGCCGTGGTGATTTGCATATTTTGCTCCGTTTTTGCCTGTATTCTCATTGTCTATATTAGTGGTATAAAGCTGTACTCCCGGCTGATTTGTATATGTTTCCATAACGATTCCGTTTGCCGGATTTTCCGCAACTGCGCAAAGTCTGTAACCCTCGCCCGCAACGGCAAAATTATGGTCATAGCCGCCGAACATCTCAGTCTGCTCAAAATCAGCATCAATATCGTCGCCTATCTGCTTTGCCTCCCTAAAATCAAACGGTGTTCCGTCAACTTTAAGCACTTCGCCGTTCGGTATACATTCGTCCGTATTCGGCGTATAAAACTGCGAATTTAATTTAAGCAGCTGATTTGTCATCTTAGCTCCGTCATGACCGTTAAGATTGAAATAGCTGTGGTTTGTCATGTTGCATATTGTATCTTCGTCGCATTTTGCCTTATAATTAATCATAAGAGCATTTTTTGAGGTAAGCGTATATGTAACCGTAACATCAATAGTTCCCGGAAAACCCTCCTCGCCGTCCGGTGAGGTTAAGGATAGTACCAGAGACGGTTCTGCACCGTCCTCTGCAATTACATCCCACACTCTCTTACTGAAACCGCCCTCACCTCCGTGAAGATTGTTTCTGCCGTCATTCGGCTCAAGCTTATACGTTTTTCCGTTAAGCACAAATTCCGAGTTCGCTATTCTGTTGGAATTTCTTCCCACCAGCGCGCCGTAATAGCCTCTTTTGTTTTCATATTCTTCCAGGGTATCGTAACCCATAACCACATCAACTGTCTTGCCGTTTCTATCCTTTACGCACAGTGTCCTTACCACACCGCCATAGCTTAGAATTTCTGCACTTATTTCGCCGTTTTCAAGCTTATAAGCAAAAACCTTTTCGCCGCTTTTTGCCGTTCCGAATTCTCTCTTTATAATTGACATTGTTTTTCCTCCAGATTTTTGTGATACAGCCGTCATCAAACGTGCTGTTATAAATCTCATTTCACTGCAAGGCATAGTCCGTAAATGTGTATTTCAGAAAACACATTATTAATACAGTACGTATTTGCAAAAAACATATGCCATAGCACATTTCCTACGTTAAATGCGCAAAACTCACCCGACGGCGTACGCTTAGTACTCCGAGCAGTGAGTTTCGCTTTAAATCCAAAGGCGCATTAAGCCGCCGCGCCTTTGAATAATCTGTACAAAATCCGTACAGTCTCTTTATTCACTATTTAATTTCGCTGAACCCCGTCAATGCAACTGTGGCTATATTAGCTTTGTCAACATTTGCATTCTCCAAAGCTGCAATTGCATTTTCCTGTGCCGAAACAGTTTTTACAACCGTAATTACAATATTTACATCTGCACCCATTATTGCAAATGTAAATTCTCCCTTAGAATCTACCGTTTGCTCTACACCGTTAACCATTATCTTAGCTTCGTAGCCATTCTCCGGTGTTACTTTAACTGTTACAGATGTTCCGTTTATCAATGCCGAATGATCTTCCGGCGTTACAGTAACCGTACAATGTTCAACTTCATTTACAGTTACCTTATATGTTTCTGCTGCCGGAGCACCCAACTCCTTAAAATCTGACCACAGAACTGTCTTTATATTTTCTTCTTTAACTCCGTTTTCTCCCGCTTTAAGCGCTTCGACAGCCTTTTCAACAGCTGTTTTTTCAACAACCTTTGTCTTAAATGTTACTTTTACAGTTACATCATTTGCCGGCATTGTGAATGTATATTTTCCGTCTGTCAAAGGTACTACATTATCTCTTTCCATTACGGTATCAACTTCATAGCCCTCATTCGGATTCGGTGTTATGGTTACAATCGTTCCCTCTTTAACATCCGAAGACGGATTTACCGTTACCGTACCGTTTTCAGTCGGTGCTGTCGTTACGGAATAGGTCTTTTCTTCCGGTTCTCCGATTGCCTTGAAATCCGACCATTTTACAACATTGATGTCGCTGTCTTTTAATCCTGCCGCTTTAAGAGCCTTTGTTGCTTTTTCAACAGCTGTCTCCTGTGTAACTACCGCTTTAAAGCTTACCGTTACGGTTACGTTATTTGCCGGCATTGTGAACGTATATTTTCCGCCTGCTGCCGTCAATACGGTGTCGCCGAGCTTTACAGCGTCAACCTCAAAGCCCTCATTAGGAGCAACCGTAAGTTCAATCTTTTCACCCTCTGCCGCTATTGCTTTGCTTGGGGTACATGTTCCGTTTGAATCGGCATTTACCGTTACCGTGTATGTATTAACCTTTGTGTCTGACGTTATAACGTCATTCTTTCCGACAGGAGTAATCTTATTGCCCTTAACGGCAATAACCTTTGTCGAAGCAGCGTCCGTTACCGAAACAGCTGTTCCGTTCCACTTCGTAAAGCCTGTCATTCTTCCGCTTACATCGTATTTTACGATGTAAACAAAATCCGCACCGTCCGGCTTCTTGATGTCCTTGATTGCGGTAACCTTATACGAGCTGTCATAATCGTACTTTGTGACGATGTTTTCTGCAAACGCAGCGCCGTTGTAAAGCAATGCCGCAGCCATAATTGTAGAAATAATCTTCTTCATAACCTTTTGTCCTTTCTTGTTATAAATTATAAATTTTTTTTACTTTTTCGTATGCCTCATGCAGTACGTCTCCGTCCGCATCGAGCCAAATTATACGTTTGTCACGCCGAAACCATGTCAGCTGACGCTTTGCGTAACGCCGCGAGCTTTGCTTAATAAGCTCCACAGCCTCGTCAAGACTTGTCCCGCCGCTAAAATATGCAATAAGCTCTTTATAGCCGATTGCTTTCATTGAATTTAATGCAGTTGTGTAACCCCTTTCCATAAGACCTTTTACCTCGTCAAGGAGTCCCTCCTCAAGCATTATATCAACTCTTTTGTTTATTCTGTCGTACAAAATCCGTCTGTCGTAATCTATACAAAACATAATCGGGTCATAGCGTCCCTCATGTTGTTTTGTCATCTCCTGGTGCGCTGAAATGGTCGTTCCCGTAAGTCTGTAAAATTCAATCGCGCGTATTATCCGCCGCAGATTATTCGGATGCAGCCTTGCCGCGCTTATCGGGTCAATCTCCTTTAACATTTCAAGCACCGCTTCGTTGCCGTGCGTTTTTGCATAATCCGCCAATTCCTCACGAAGCGCATAATCCGTTTCGGTTTCACCGAACGTCACATCATCAACCACTGAATTTATATAAAGTCCCGTTCCGCCGCACATAACGGGGAACTTATGCCGTGACAGAATATCACGGATTACCTCATGCGCCGCCTCGGTATAATCGGCAACGCTGAACTCCTCGTCCGGCTCAACGAAATCTATAAGATGATGCTTTACCTGTTTTCTTTCGTGCTCTGTCGGCTTTGCCGAGCCGATGTCCATGTATTTGTAAATCTGCATACTGTCAGCCGAAACTATCTCTCCGCCCACAAGCTTTGCCAAGCCGATTGCAAGCGATGTTTTTCCGGAGGCGGTAGGTCCCGCCACAACTATCAGGGGCAGCTTATTCATACTATTCGCTTAAATTCCTTTTCGAGTTCTTTCTTGCTCATTGTAACAATTATAGGCCGTCCGTGCGGACAGGTATTTATATTATGAAGTCTCAGAACATTGCGCACAAGAGTCTTCATTTCCTCCGTACTGAGCTTTCGGTTTGCTTTTATCGCAGTTTTACATGCTACACTATACATTATACACTCTTTTTTCTCAGATATCAACTCTTTTTTTAAATTTTTTGCCTGAAAAATTAATTCTTTTAGCAAAAGTTCGGTTTCACCGTACTCAACGTCCTGCGGAACAGCCCTTACAATGATAGAATCGTCGCCGAATTCCTCACATTCAAAGCCCATTTCGGTAAATGTTTCCTCATTGTCAAGATATGCCGAAAATTCTTCGCCGCTGAGATTTACCACAACAGGCTCAATCAGTATCTGCGAAACGGCAGATTTTGATTCAACCTCACGCTTTAATTCTTCATATTTAAGGCGTTCATGTGCGGCGTGCTGATCTATTATCATCATTTCATCGCCTTTTTCCGCTATTATATACGTATCGAATACCTGACCGACTATCTCAAAATATTCATCCGCAAACACCGTTGTTTCCTCCGGAGCCGGCGGCGCTGCCGGCTCCGGCTGTGTTATCGGTTCTGCCGCAGTCATTTCCGTCACTTCCGTTTTGACAGCCATATTTTTGCGTTCTTCTTTCGGCACGGAATCCGAAAGCTTTACGGACGACATATCGGTATTTAAAAAGTCTCTGTATTTTTCTTCAAGCGGTGATTCTTTTTTAACATCTTCTTTTATAAACGGATTTTTCTCCGGATTATAGAGAGGTGTTTCGGGGCGTTTTGTCATATTTTTCGGAATATATGCCTCACGCTCGTCATTTTTCAAGCTTTTGGGAAGATTTTTTGCCAAATCCGACAGCGTCAGCTGCTCTTTATTCTCCTCCGGCTTAAATGCGCTTTCCGTTCTCTCAATCTTAGGTACGTTCGGCAGTGCATAAAGTGCATCCTTTACGCCGTAGTATACTATCTTATATATTTCCTGCTCGTCCGAAAATTTCACTTCCAGCTTTGTCGGGTGAACGTTTATATCTATTTTTCCCGGCTCGATTTCAAGATTTAAAACAGCAAACGGGAATTTTCCTATCATTATCTGATTTTTATACGCTTCCTCCAACGCACGTGTCATGAGCGGACTTTTGATGCAGCGATGGTTTACAAAAAAGCACTGATGCGTTCTTTTCGCAGTCGAAACCGTTCCCTTGCCGACAAGTCCCGTAAGCTTTATTGCGCCGCTTATAAATTCCACCGGAATCGTTCCCTTTGCGTAATCCTTGCCGTAAACGGTATACACCGCATTTTGCAGATTACTGTCTCCCGATGAAAACAGCTTTTCCTTGCCGTTTACAATAAGCCTGAACGAAATTTCCGGATGCGCAAATATAAGACGCGTTATAACGTCCGTTATGTAGCCTGTTTCGGCAGCGTCTTTTTTCAGAAATTTCAAACGCGCCGGAGTGTTGTAAAAAAGATTTTCCACAACAATCGTTGTACCGTCGGGAGTTCCTGCGTCTGCGGAGGAAACAATTTCGCCGCCGCTGCAATTAACGCACACGCCCGTTTCGTCCTCGGCTCTTTTGGTATAAAGGCTCACCTGTGCAACTGCGCCTATACTTGAAAGAGCCTCGCCGCGAAAGCCTAACGTGTAAATCGCTTCAAGGTCGCTTCCGGTGCTGATTTTGCTTGTTGCATGGCGCAGAAAGCATATCTGCGCGTCCTCCGCGCTCATTCCGCTGCCGTTGTCGGTAACGCGCATATATGATGCGCCGCCGTTCTTTATCTCTACCGTAACCGCAGTTGCGCCTGCATCAATACTGTTTTCAGCCAGCTCCTTTATTACGCTCGCAGGACGTTCAACAACTTCGCCCGCCGCAATTTTGTTTGAAGTTTCCGTATCAAGTACATGAATTTTCCCCATATGCGTGTTTCCTTTCATTACTCCAAATTTGCTTTCCGAACCAGCGTATACAGCGTATTCATCGCCTCAATCGGCGTAAGCGTGGTTACGTCTATATCCTTCAAATATGCAGTGATTTCAAGTGCAGTGGTGTCTGCAAAGCCTATCTGGTCGGTTTGCTCGTCCGCTTTTTTATCGGTTTTGAATGCCGTATCTATTTCATCGTTCTCGATTTTCTTTAAAATCTCTTTTGCACGCGATATAACCTCCGACGGCAAACCTGCAAGTGCGGCAACCTCTATACCGTAACTGTCGTCCGTTCCGCCGCGGACAATTTTTCTTAAAAATGTTATTTCATCGCCGTGCTTTTTAACCGCCACGCGGTAATTTTTCACGCCGTCAAGCTTTTCTTCAAGCTCCGTAAGCTCATGATAGTGCGTTGCAAACAGCGTCTTTGCGCCGATTTTGCGCTTGTTTCTGATGTATTCCGCCACAGACCACGCAATCGAAAGTCCGTCAAAAGTGCTCGTTCCTCTGCCGATTTCGTCAAGAATTATAAGGCTGTTTTTCGTTGCGTTTTTAAGAATCGAGCTTACCTCATTCATTTCAAGCATAAACGTACTCTGTCCCGACGCTATATCGTCAGATGCGCCTACTCTCGTAAAAATCCTGTCAACCACACCTATTCTGGCGCTTTTTGCCGGAACAAAGCTGCCTATCTGCGCCATAAGCGTTATGACCGCAACCTGGCGCATATACGTCGATTTTCCTGCCATATTCGGTCCGGTAATAATCATCATGCGGTTGTCATTGCAATCCAACAGCGTGTCGTTAGGCACAAACATTGAATTTTTCGACATTTTTTCAACCACAGGGTGCCTGCCGTCTTTTATCTCTATAACTCCGCTGTCTGATATTTCGGGCATTGCAAAGTGGTTTTTAAACGCCGTTTCCGCAAGCGAACACAAAACGTCCGACACCGCTATTATATTTGCAGTATGCTTCAAGCGTTCTATCTCTCCGGCTATGGCGCTCCTCACCTGCTCGAACACATACGCCTCGATATTTACTATTTTTTCGGCAGCGCCGAGGATTGTGTTTTCAAGCTCTTTCAGTTCCTGGGTTATGTAACGCTCGCAGTTCGCAAGCGTCTGTTTTCTTATATATTCCTCCGGTACCTGCTCCTTAAACGAATTTGTGACCTCTATATAGTATCCGAATACCTTGTTATAGCCTATTTTGAGTTTAGGAATACCTGTTTTTTCGCGCTCCTTTTTCTCAACCTCCATAAGCCATTCCTTGCCGTTGTCACGTGCCTTGCGCAGACTGTCGATTTCTTCGTTAAAGCCCTCGCGTATCACATCTCCGTCTTTAAGGCTGACGGGGGGATTGTCCTTTATTGCACGCTTTAACAGGTCGCACACATCTTCAAGCAAATCGAAATTCTTTGACATTCCGCTCAGCAACGGTGATTTTGTGCTTTTAAGCGTATATTCCAGCGACGGCAGCTTTATCAGTGTTTCACGCAGCGATACCATATCGCGAGGAGTTGCACTCGAAAGCGACAGACGGCTGATAATCCTCGAAATATCGTATGTTCCCGACAGAACCTCGCAAAGCTCATCACGCAGCATCATGTTATCCGTAAGCTCGCGCACCGAATACAGGCGTTTGTTTATTTCAATCGGATTTATGAGCGGTTTTTCCACCCATTGCTTTAAAAGACGCGCACCCATGGCGGTATTTGTTCTGTCAAGTACCCATAAAAGAGAACCTTTTTTCGTCTTGTCACGCATTGTTTCCGTGATTTCAAGGTTGCGCCGCGTTGCCGCATCAAGCTCCATATACTGCGCCGCAGTGTAAACATTGAGCGAATTTATATACGCAATACTCGCCTTTTGGGCATATTCAAGATAGTTCAGCATTGCGCTCACCGCATTCACCGCATACGGCTTATCCGAAAGCTGCAATTCGTCAAGGCTGTTTTTGCCGAATTGTTCAAGCGTTTTTTTTGCTGTATCACCGCCGAAAAATTCATCTCCGCGTTCATCGGCGCTTATATGCAGTCGCATTTCTATATCTGCCGAAATGTTTTTTGCCGCCTCCGCATTGACGATTATTTCTTTCGGAGAATACCTTGCAAGCTCGTTTAAAACCTCGTCCTTACCGATAACCTCGGTGGTGTAAATTTCACCCGTGGAAACGTCCGACACCGAAATTCCGGCTGTATTTCCCGCCATATATATAACCGCAAGATAGTTGTTTGTTTTATCGTCCAGAAATTCCTCGTCTACAAGTGTTCCGGGCGTTACGACACGTATAACATCGCGCTTTACCATACCTTTGGCGGTTTTCGGATCCTCTGTCTGCTCGCATATCGCAACCTTATATCCCTTGCTTATAAGCCTTGAAATATACAGTGCCGCCGCATGGTACGGTACGCCGCACATCGGCGCGCGTTCCTCCAAACCGCAGTCCTTTCCTGTCAGGGTAAGCTCCAGCTCCCTTGAAACCGTCAGCGCATCATCAAAAAACATTTCGTAAAAATCGCCTAACCGATAGAAAAGAATACTGTCGGGGTATTCCTCCTTTGTACTGATATAGTGCCGCATCATAGGCGATACTTGCTGCTTGTCCATTTAAACGGGATTCTCCTTTGTCTGTAATTTATTCTTTCATCAGTGACAGCCTCCGCAGGAGCTGCAATCATGAGTGCAGCTCGGATCTGCGCCTGTAATATAGTAATTCAGTATCTGGTTTACCTGCTGTACCATTGCGTCAAACTCCTGCTTTGCCCGAACGTATTCTTTGATAATCGGTGATTTTTCGCACATATCATTGAAAGCGTCCGTATTCTTTTTTATTGCGTCCTCACGCGAAATTTTGCCGTTTTGCATATCACGGGCAAGATTTATTCTGTTAAGGTTAAATTCTTTCATCAGCGCTGACGCTTCTTCGTCCTCGTTCTGCTTTGCTTCAAGCTCCTTTGCAGCTTTCATAAGCTCCGATTCCTGTATCATTTCTCCGAGTTCTCTTGTTTTTTCAAAAATATCCATTTTATTGTTCCTTTCCGTGCCTTTGCACACAAAATAAGTTAATTTTTTAATCCGCAAAAATTTTATAGGCTGTGGTGAGTACCGTACTCAATACGGCAGTATTGCGATTTATTCGTGTTCCTCACCCTCCGCTTGTCTTGGGGAAAATCTGCAAGAAATTTTCGTAGGTTGGGCGTTTGACGAGCGAGTGCCGTACTCAATGTACTGCCTCACTCAAAAACGTGCAAGATACGGAAATTTATTCAGATTTTCGGTTTAGTACGCCATTTAAACTCCATGTATGTGCTTCTGTTATCCTTACATCAACATATTTTCCAATCATGGAGGGGTCGCCTTTGAAATTTACGATTTTTGAGCTTTCACATCTGCCGGAAAGCATATCGCTGTTATTCTTGCTTACTCCGTCCACAAGAACCCTTTCGATTCTGCCGACGTACGCGTCATTTTTACGCTTTGAAATCTCATTCTGCACCGCAAGCAGCTTGTTGAAATTCTCATGTATCTGTTCATCGCTCAGGACAAAATCCAGCTTTGCCGCCGGAGTTCCCTCGCGGCGCGAATAAATAAACGAAAAAATATTATCAAACTCAACCTTTCGCAAAACGTCAAGCGTTTCCTCGAAATCCTCGCAGGTTTCGGTAGGAAAACCCACGATTACATCAGTCGATAACGAAATATCCGGAATTTCATGCTTTACCTTTTCGATTTTTTCCAGATACTGTGCTTTCGTATACTTTCTGTTCATCTGCTTTAAAATTTTATCCGAGCCTGCCTGAAACGGCAAATGCAGCTGTTTGCACACTTTATCACAGTCACGTATTGTTTCGATGAGTTTATCGCTCAAATCCTTCGGGTGCGAGGTCATAAAGCGTATACGCTCCACGCCGTCAATATCGTTCACCATACGCATAAGATCCGAAAAATCAACATCAATATCCAAATCCTTGCCATAGGAATTTACATTCTGCCCCAAAAGCGAAATTTCCGTACAGCCGCTCTTTACCAGCTCGCGCACCTCGTTTAAAACTGCTTCCGGCTGTCTGCTGCGCTCACGGCCGCGAACATACGGCACAATACAATACGAACAGAAATTATTACAGCCGTACATTACGCTTACCCATGCTTTTTCGTTTGTATCGCGCAAAATCGGCACATCCTCCGCGATGGCGCCGTCGCTGTTTTCTATATCCACAACCGTCTTTTTTTGGTGCATGGCCTTATACAAAAGCTCCGGCATTTTATACAGTGCATGAGTTCCGAACACAAGATCCACCTGCTCATGCGTTTTTTTTATTTTTTCGGTGATATGCTCCTGCTGAACCATACAGCCGCATACAGCAATTATCATATCCCGTCTTTCTTCTTTTATGTGTTTTAAAATACCGAGTCTGCCGAAAACACGCTGTTCCGCATTCTCGCGC
This sequence comes from uncultured Clostridia bacterium, assembly GCA_934476675.1. Classification (GTDB taxonomy): domain Bacteria; phylum Bacillota; class Clostridia; order UBA1381; family UBA1381; genus UBA4716. The sequence goes on from CAKSOE010000007.1 coordinate 55,687, forward strand.
ACAGCACAGGTATTGTAAATCACAACGTCCGCCTTATGCGGATCGTCCGTAAATTCAAATCCCGCTTCGCTGAGCATACCGCGTATGCGCTCGGTATCGTTTTCATTCTGCTGACAGCCGTATGTTTCCGTCAGCGCCAGACGTACCCTGCCATTTTTTGACGCAAAATTACCGTTGTCCTCACGAAGCTTCATAATATAGCCTTTTTGCTCCTTAATCTGCTCCTCTGTTATTGAAACTGCCATGATTTACCTCAAAATTCGTAGTCTATTACTCTGCGCTCACACACATTCGGTCTTACGTAATTTTTGCCGACCGCAACGTGCGCAGGATGTTCCTGATACGCGTTAAGATCCTCTTTGGAATCAAATACCGTTTCAAGCACAATATCCGAAGCCGCATCTGTTTCGTTGAAATTTATTCCGACGCGTATTTCTCTCAAAAAGTCAATCTCGTTTTTCAGTGCTTCGAGCTTTTCTTTTATGAGCGCCGCTGTTTTTTCCTTGTCCGCACTATCGTTTATTCTCCATGCGACAATATGCTTTATCATATAAAAAGACATTCCTTTCCTATTTTAAATTTATCATATTTTATATTATATCACCTTTTTTTATTTTTTTCAATCATTAATTGTTTTTATTTTTAAAATGTGGTATAATATCCGTATACAAAACAGTAAAGGAACGTAAAATCATGAAAAAGGCTATAAAAACACTTGCACTGACTGGCGGAATACTTTGCGCCGTAAAGGGGCTTGACAACCGCCTTGAAATTACGCATTATATACTCGAATCACCTAAAATTCCGAAAAACTTTGACGGCTTTACCATTGCCCATGTATCGGACTATCATTCCGACACCGTCCCCGGAATTATCGGCGAGATTCGCTGCGAAGCGCCGGATATTATAGTTTCGACGGGCGATCTTGTACATGATCGGGGCAGTTATGTGCCCGGCGTGCGCTTATGCGAACGGCTGCTTAACATTGCGCCTGTTTTTGCGGTATCCGGCAATCATGACGTATGGCGCGGCGATTACGACGAATTTGAAAGTGAGCTGGCAAAAGCCGGTGTAAAATGCCTGCACAACGAGCGTGTGACGCTTTGCCGCGGCAATGATAAAATAGGACTTTGCGGCGCTGACGATCCGTTTTCAATAGACAATTCAAATATTGTATCAAATCTGAAAAAGGAGCTTTCGGAAATTCCGCCGTATGACGGATATGACATTCTGCTTTTTCACCGCGCAAACCTATTTGACATCGTAAAGGGGCGCGGCTTTGATTTGATACTTTCGGGACATATGCACGGCGGACAGTTTCGTCTGCCCGACGGGCGCGGCGTTGTTGCGCCGAAATCCGGCTGGGGCGCAAAAGGGCCGATGTTTTTCCCAAAATATTTCGGCGGTCATTACAGATACAAAAACACCGAGATGATTGTCAGCCGCGGCATAGGAAATCCGATGATTATTCCGCGTCTGTTTAACCGTCCGGAAATAGTTATCGTAACATTAAAGCACGGTGACGCCTATGGTGAGTGAAAGTGAGCTTTATGCGCCCGTAAAAACGCTTTTTGAGAACATGGGGTATCAGGTAAACGCCGAGGTCAAGGACTGCGATGTGACGGCTGTAAACGGTGATGAGCTTATAATTGTCGAGCTGAAAAAGAATCTTTCCGTGACGCTTTTGGCGCAGGGACTTAAACGTCAGAAGTCGGGCGCAGTGACATATGTCGCAATACCCAAACCCAAGCGGTATTCGCCGAAAACCTTCCGCGACACACTGTATGTGATTAAAAAGCTTGAATTGGGTTTGATTTTTGTGACGCTTATAGGCGCTCATTCATATGCGGAGATAATTTATGAGCCGCAGCCGTTTAAGCCTGTAAAGCAAAACAAGGTTATGATGCGCAAAATTATGAACGAAATAGACGGCAGAAGCATAGACACCAACACAGGCGGCATAACGGGCAGAAAAATTGCCACCGCATACACGGAAAAGTGTATAAATATCGCCTGCATACTGGATATGTACGGAGAGCTTTCGCCGAAAGAGGTGCGAGGCTACGGCGGTGACGAAAAATGCGGAATGATTATGCGTATGAACGTATACGGCTGGTTTGACCATGTAAAAAAGGGCGTTTACGCCATAAACAAAGCCGGAAGAAAGGCTCTGCTCGAATACCCAGAGTTGGAACAATATTATACCGAAATCTTAATCCGAAACAAAAATACATAAAAAAACGCCGTCAGATGACCGAATGGATATTATTTATTCTCCACCTCATCCGACGGCTAACGCCGCCGCCTTCCCCTCAAAGGGGAAGGCTTTTAAAGCGCAAATTTTTCAATCATTCAGCGTCTTCTTCGCCCTCAACTTCGATTGTTTCGTCAACCTCAACATCGGGGTCTGTTGAATATACAAGAGTTTCACCCTCATTTACGGGTTCTTCCTCTTCTTCAACCTCGGGAGCTGCTTCTTCAGCTGCCGGAGCAATCAGCGCTCTGATGCTCAGGCTGATTTTCTTAGCTTCCCAATCGGTTTCGGTAACCTTTACCTCAACCTCTTCGCCTATTGTAAGAACATCCTCGGGCTTGCCGATTCTTCTGTCGGCAATCTGCGAAATGTGGATAAGACCGTCAACGTTGGGAAGAATTTCCGCAAATGCACCGAACGGCATCATACGTACAATCTTAACCTTGATAACGTCTCCGACATGAATCTTATTCTGTGCGATTACCCACGGATCGTCCTCTGTCTTTTTATATCCCAAAGAAATCTTCTGAGTTTCGGGGTTCATATCCTTGATGTAAACCTCCAGAACATCGCCCACATTAACGATTTCCGACGGATGCTTAATCTTATTCCATGACAATTCGCTTATGTGAACAAGTCCGTCCACGCCGCCGATGTCAACAAATGCACCGAACGATGTAAGCGACTTAACAGTACCTGTGTACTTCTTGCCTACTTCCGCTTCTGCCCAGAATTTTTCTTCTCTTTCTTTTCTTGCCGCTTCAAGAAGAACTCTTACCGAACCGATAACTCTTTTTCTTCTTTCGTCAATTTCAATAATCTTGAAATTAACCGTTTCGCCTACAAGGCTCTGGAGATCCTGTATAAATCTTTCCGATGCCTGACGTGCGGGAATAAATACCTGCGAACCGTCTGCCAATGCGATTACTCCTCCTTTTACAGCCTTGATAATTTTGCCTTCAAGAACCTCTCCGGATTCATAAGCCGCTTTGATTTTGTTCCAGCTTTCCATAGCTACCAATTTTTTTCTTGATAAAACTACTTTTCCCTCACCATCGTTTACGCCTACGACATAAACCTTGATCGTATCGCCTTCTTTTACAACATCAGACGGCTTAAGTGACGGATCGTCTGTCAGCTGATCAGCCGCAAGCTGTCCGTTATATTTAAAGCCGCCCAAATCAACGATGACTTCATTATTACGAACCTCTACAACCGTTCCTTCAACAACGTCTCCGTTATTAAGAGTCTTTGACGAATACTGCTCAAACAGCTCCGCAAAATTCTCTTCCTTCTGTAAGTTTTCACTCATAGCCTTTACTACCTCCTCGATAATACGGTGCGGCGTCGACGCCCCTGCCGTAATACCTATTTTATTATAACTTTTTTGAGGAATCTCCTCATATGTCTCGATATGATAAGCTTCGCCGCAGCGCTCTTTCGCAATCTCGAAAAGCTTTCTCGTGTTGGAGCTTTCGCGTCCGCCTATTACAATCATGCAATCCGATTCCTCCGAAAGCGCAGCTGTTTCCGTCTGCCTATCCTTCGTCGCACTACATATTGTATCAAATATTAGGGTACTTTTGCAAGTTTTTTTTACATTTTGTACGATTTGACTAAAAATTTCTCGTTTTATTGTGGTTTGTGCCACAACACATACGGGTTTTTTAGAAAATTTTTCGTCAATTTGCTCGTTTATGTCATAAATAACCAATGCACTGTTGCCGCACCACCCGTTTATGCCTTTAACCTCGGGGTGGTTTTTGTCGCCGACAATGACAATACCATACCCTTTATTATGATACTCAGACACAATTTTATGTATCTTTTCCACAAAAGGACAAGTGAGGTCAATATGCGGTCTGTTTCTGATTTTATCATACGTCTCTTTTCCGATCCCATGCGCACGGATTACTATTGTGTAACCGTCTGGAATATCGTCGGGATTGTCATATGCTATGACGCCTTTTTCAGCCAAATCGCCGATTACCTGCGGATTATGGATAAGTGCGCCGAGTGTTGCAAGCTTTGTGCCGTTTTTGATTTCATCATAAACGCTGTTTACCGCACGTTTTACTCCGTAGCAGAAGCCTGCCGTTTTTGCCACCTTTATCATCAGAAGCTTCCTTTCTTATTCTGCCGCAAGTTTTTTTATTTCCGAGAGAATGTTATCCGCAATCTGCTGCGTTTCTTCGCCCGTAAGCTTTTGTCCGGCATATTCTTCAAGGGTTATGGGCTTTCCGTAGGAAACCGTTATTTTATGCAGCCATTTATAATCACCGCTTATACACACCGGAACGACCGGAGCGGAGGTTCTGTGAGCAATCATTGCCACGCCGGGCTGTGCCTTTGAAGTCTTGCCGTTTCTGACCCTTGTTCCCTCCGGAAATATCAGCATGGCTTTTCCGTCCTTTAATATCGAAAACGCACACTTTATCGCGCTTATATCGCCCTTCCCCCTATGTATCGGAAATGCGCCGACGGTTTTTAAAAACCAGCCGAAAACCGGATTTTTAAACAGCTCCGCCTTTGCCATAAATGTCAGACGTCTGGGGCAGGTCATCGCCGCAATAACGGGATCGAAATTCGAACGGTGATTTACCGCAAAAATCACCCCGCCCTCCAACGGAACGTTATCCTTGCCCTCCGTTTTTACACGAAACACAAAAAACATTAAAAACCGCACAATCGCCGTAATTACATTATACATTCAGTTCACCGCCTTTGATACAAGCTCTTTTATTTTCTCAACCGCCTCCTCAAAGGTCATATCGGAGGTATCGACTCTCACCGCGTCCGGAGCCTGCCTTAATGGCGCGGTTTTGCGTTCGCTGTCGTTTTTGTCGCGGTATTCTATGTCTTTTTTTATTGTTTCAAAATCACAGCCTATGCCTTTTTCGCACATTTCCTTATACCGCCTTTCCGCACGCGCTTCAGCCGACGCCGTAAGAAAAATTTTCACCTGCGCATTCGGCAGCACATACGAGCATATATCTCTGCCGTCCATGATTACATTATTGCTTTTCGCCATTTCGCGCTGCATTTCCACAAGTTTTTTTCTGACCTCGGGAATCACCGCAACATCCGACGCTCCCAAAGAAACCTCGTCTGTTCTGATTTTTTCGGAGACATCCTCGCCGTTTAAGAAAATATGCTGTCCGCCGTCAAAATGCTTTATCTCAAGCTTTATATCATCAAGCCTTTCAATCAGCTTTTCGCTTTTACAGTCTATGCCGTTTCTTATCGCATACAGCGCAACGCTTCTGTACATTGCGCCCGTATCGATATACACAAATCCCAGATCCTGTGCCGCCGCCTTTGAAACAGTGCTTTTGCCTGCGCCTGCCGGCCCGTCTACCGCCACCGCTGTGTAGTTCATTTTGTTTCTCCCCTCTGCTTTGCAATTATATCGGGCCTTAAAGCCTTTGCGCCCCTTAGATATACCGGATATATATCATCATTCGTTTTATCGGTATTAAACCGCACTATCACACGTATACACTTTTCAAGCGCACCCTCTATATCGGGCGCCGCCATATCCAGAAGCGGAACATTTGTTATACCCATTCTGCGCACCGATGCCGCCGGAAATACCTTTGTCAGATCTTTTGTCACGGTGAATGTAACATCCACCATATCGGCGGTATCAATATCGTTTTTTTCGATTATTTCCCTTAACATTTCCTGCGATGCCGCAATAATTTCGTCTTTATCATTCTTCGGTACGGTTGTCGCACCCCTTACAGCTCTTATAGCCATTTAACATCACCTCCGTTTGTTTATTCAGACCGCTCTGTGTCCCATTCCGATAGTAACATCGTTAAGATTGAGCAAGCCTATCGCAAAGAACAGACACACGCTTATATGCCCCTCACTGCGTGCAATGCCTATTTTGCCGCCGAGATTAAGTCCCACGCATTTATCCACAATCATTTGCAGAGCTTCATGTGCCGCTCCGGCGACTGCACCCTCCTCGGCATGACTTTCGCCTATGAGATTTTCGCGTTTTGCCGCCACTACGGCACGTTCGAGAATTTTCGGCACTGCATTTGCAAAATCACTGCCGAAATCAATCGCCACGGTTTTTATTCCGTTTTTTAGATAGTTAGCTTTAAGCTCGTTTTCCTCGTCACGTCCGCTTGTGAGCGCCATTTTTGCCGCCGCTCTGCTTGTTTCCTTACTTCCGTTCATGTAAACCTCCCGTTTTATATCACTCAATGAGTGTAATTCTCTGTTTGCGCAGCGCTCATACCTGCAAGATACCCCGTTGAAAACGCCGCCTGCAAATTAAATCCTCCGGTATAACCGTCCACATCTATGACCTCTCCGGCAAAATAAAGCCCCTTTACCTTTTTAGATTCCATGGTTGAAGGATTTATCTCCGACACCTTAACTCCGCCCGATGTAACAATTGCCTCCGCAACAGGGCGGAATTTTACAAGCGTAAGAGTAAGCCGCTTTATTTTTTCTGCCAACACCGCACGCTCCGCACGGGTGATTTCACACACCGTCTTATGCGGCTCTATCCCCGACATCTCCACGATTACCGGTATAAGCGCTTTCGGGAGCAAATCGTCAAGAGCATTTATCAGATGCTTTTTGCGGTATTTTTCAAAATCGCGCAGAATACGGATGTCAAGCTGTTCTTCACTCAATGCCGGTTTTAAATCTATTTCAAGACGGTAATGCTCTTTTCCTATATTTTTCAGATGTGCCGACATAGACAGCACAACGGGTCCCGACACTCCGAAATGCGTAAAAAGCATTTCACCGAAATCCTCGTACACCCTTCTGCCCTTTTGGTCAAACACACTCACCGCCGCATTTTTAAGCGACAGTCCCATAACGTCCTTTACCCATTTTTCCTCCGTCACTATCGGAACAAGCGACGGCTTTATTTCCGTAACCGTATGCCCCGCCGATTTTGCAAAATCGTATCCGTCGCCCTCAGAGCCCGTCTGAGGGTACGAAACCCCACCGGTACATACAATCACTCTGTCGGCGTAAATGTTTTTCCCTGCCAGCTTTACGCCCCTCACAGCGCCATTCTCAACTGTTATATTCTTTACGCGTGCCGTAATAACGGAAACATTATCTTTTAAGGCATATTTTCTCAAGGCCTTTACAACGTCCTCCGCCTTGTCGCTTACGGGAAAAATTCTTCCGCCGCGCTCCATTTTTGTCTTAACTCCGTACTGTTCCAAAAGCCTTACAATATCGTCGTTTGTAAAGGTATACAGCGCACTGTACAGAAATTTCGGGTTTGTGGGATACATATTAATCATATCCTCTATGTCCGCCGAATTGGTTATGTTGCATCTGCCTTTTCCGGTAATGCGCAGTTTTTTGCCGAAAAAACCGTTTCTTTCGATAAGTATAACCTTTTCGGCGTCCTCTGCCGCGCGTCCGGCGGCAATCATTCCTGCCGCTCCCGCGCCTATAACTATTATTTTCATTCCTTAACGCTCCACATATTTGATACTCTGTAACAGCCGCTCACGGACGGCGAAACTCCGCTTTTCAGCTTATTTGAGCATAAAACGCTCTCCTTTTTGTAGCATATCGGCACAAACGGCATATCCTCCGCAAGCTTTTTCCCAAGCTGCTGTGCTATTTCTCTGATTGCGTTCTCGTCCGTAGTCATTCCCATCTGCGAAATAAGCAGCTCCGCCTCGCTGCTGTCATAGGAAAAGCTGTTTTCGCCGTTCTTTATAAGCTTTTCCAAGTCCTGGTTTATGCCCGAATCGTATTCGCCGACAAACATATCGAAATCATGACGGCTTATTTTCTGCAAATATGCCGCGTTTTTCTGCTCGTCAAGCGTTACTCTTATTCCACACTTTTCCAAGTCGCTTTTTATCATTTTTGCCGCTGTCAAAAGCATTTCATTTTCCGAATCCGCAAGCAGAACAACCGAAAGCTTTTCCTTGCCCCTGCGCACCATATATCCGCTGCTGTCAAGCCCCCAGCCGGCATTGCCCAAATGCTCCATAGCCTTTTCCCTGCTGCTTTTCAGCTCATTTCCACCGCCATAAAGCCATGATGACGGGTTTATCATTGTATCCGATGCCTGTGCACGCGAATACAGTGCATTGCTCACGATGCTCTCACGATTAATCGCCGCAGCTATGCCTATGCGTGTCTGCGCATCTGTAAGCTGTTTGCTTTTCATATTAAATCCGGCATAAACCGCCGTATTCCCTATATAGTCCGTAAAACGGCTTTTGCCCTTCGGCATATACGTTGTCAGATTTATTATTCTGCCGCTCACAATATCCGTTTCGCTCACGTCAAACAGCGAACGGTATTTTTCCAGATCCGGAACGGTCTGTATATAAACATTGTCAAGCTTTGCCCTGCCGTTATGATACAGCTCAAAAGCCGACAGCCTGTATTTATCCGTTCCGACCTTTCCGTCAAAGGTGAATGCACCCGTTCCGACAGGCTTATATGCGTTTGTCATGTCAGCGCCGTACTTTACCAGCGGAAAGCTTAAAAGCGAAACAAACTGCTGCACGGGGCGGCTCAGAGAAATACGCAGCGTATCGTTGTTCACCGCGCGGCAGTCCGTAACCTCCGAAAGGCGCTCGGCATACGCCGCAGAAGTCTTTGCCGCATTAACCGAATATGCCGCGTCATATGCGTCAAGCATTTTGCCGTCGTGCCACTTCACGTCCTGCTTTATTTTAATATCATACAGCAAGCCGTCCGCACTCATGCTGTACCCCGATGCAAGCACCGGAGTAATGTGCATTTGACTGTCAAGTTCAAAAAGCGGATCAAACACCAGCTCCATTACCTCTCGCACCGTTTCCTTATCCGCGGAAATGGGGTTAAGCATATCGCTTTCCTCCATACATACGGCGATACTGTTTTCAACCTCCGTTTTTTCCTCATCCTCCGCCGCTCCGGTTACGTTTTCGCTTATGTCCTCTATATTGTTTTTTACCAGACTTATAAGCCTGTCTGCGCTTTCGCACGATGCCGTACACATCACAAACGCACACAGCGCTATTAATGAAATTATTCTTTTCATTCTTATCTCCGATTATTTTAATTCAAGAAATGCGCACATATTTCCGCGTTTTCCCGCCGTTGCGCGGTGTGAAAACAAAAAATCACTGTTACAGTATGTGCATATTCCGCAGTCGTCGATATTTTCGGGCAAAATGCCCTCCTCCGCAAACTGCATTTTTATTGCCGACTGCATATCGGCATGATATTTGTCACCGTATTTTTTTACGGTGTTCTCTCCGAACTCCCGTATAAATTCCTGTGCCACGTCGTCGCCGACCTCGAAATGGCACAGCTGTATTGACGGGCCGATTGCCGTTAAAATATTTTCCGCCTTTGAGCCGTAGCCGCTTTTCATTTTCATCACGACCTTTTGTCCGATACGTTTTACCGTACCGCGCCAGCCGGAGTGTGCAAGCGCTATAACCGCATTTTCCTTATCGAGAAAAAACAGCGGCACGCAATCGGCGTGCGAGGTCACAAGCGGTACGCCGCGCTCATTCGTCACAAGCGCGTCGGCGCTGCCGAATTTATCGGCAAAAACAATTCCGTTTCCGCAGTCGTCAGACGTCACAGCACGCACTTTATCCTCATGCACCTGTTCCGCCTTGACAAGTTTTTCGGACTCCATTCCGAGAGCTTGTGAAATCAGCGAAAAGTTTTTCATAATATTTTCGGCGGAATCGTCACAGCCGATACGCAGATTCATTGATGCATAACAGCCGGCGCTTACTCCGCCCTCACGCGTGGAAAACCCATGCTTTACCAGACCTGTTTCCTCAAATGACGAAATTGTATAATACGCAATATTACCTTTTTTGTTCAGCTTAAACATTTTCCGCTCCCTTATGAAAATAATTATACACGCTCTCGGCGCTTTTCCAATCCATACCGTCTGCTTGTTTAAGTTCCGATATGTTCGCTTCTTTTATTTTATCAATACTTCCGAACATAGTCAATAGTGTATTTCGTCTTTTTTCGCCTATTCCGGGAATTTTATCCAATTCCGATGAAATTTTTCCGTGCAGTTTTCTGTGGTACGTAATTGCGGTATCGTGAACCTCGTCCTGAATATGAGTTATAAGCTTAAACAGTGCGCTTGTACGCGGTATTGCCGCCTCGCCGTGCTCCGATATAAGCGCGCGTGTGCGGTGCTTGTCATCCTTAACCATGCCGAAAACGGGTATTTCCGAATCCATTTCCTCCATAAGCTCCGTAACCGCACTCAAATGTCCCTTTCCGCCGTCAAGCAGAATAACGTCCGGCAGCGGCAGAAATCTTGCGTCCTTGGCGGTTATCTTCCCTGCCGCAAGCTGTTCCTCCTCGTCAAGCGCACGCCTGAACCGCCGGTATATGACCTCACGCATCGCGGCATAGTCGTCCGCACCCTCAAAGGATTTGATTTTAAATACTCTGTATTTCCGTTTTGCAGGCTTTCCGTTTTCAAAAACCGCCATTCCGCCCACGTTGTCCTGTCCCTGGATATTGGATATATCGTACGCTTCTATGCGCTTGGGCAGTTTCTCAAGCCCAAGAATATTTTTCATATCCTCCAGAACAAAATTCTTTTCCTTTTCCTGCAAAAGCTTTATGCGGTAATTGCCGAGACTTGTCTGTGCGTTTTTGTCCGCCATTTTTACAAGCTCCGATTTTTCGCCGCGCTTGGGAACGGCTATCGTTACCTTTTTGCCTTTTTTCTCCCTTAAAAGCTCCGCAACAAGCTCCGCGTCGGAAACCTCGTACTGCGTAAGAATTTCATCGGGAATATCTATGCCGCTTATATAAAACTGCTTTACAAAATCGCTCACAATTTCCTCCGGCGATGAATTTGCGGCATTGTCTATTTTATAGCTTTCATGCCCGGTAATTTTTCCGGCGCGGATAAACAACGTCTCGCAGAACGCCAGATTTTCCTCTGCGGCAAGGGCGATTACGTCCTTGTCGTTCAGCTTATCGGTATTAATCGCTTTCTGCCGTTCCTCTATTTCACGCACCGCATGGATCTGATCCCTAAGCGCTGCTGCTCTTTCAAATTCCAGATTCTTCGATGCCGTGCGCATTTCCTCTTCAAGATTTTTAAGCATATCCTTGTGTCCGCCGTCCAAAAAACGGCATATATCAAAAAACACCTGACGGTACTCGTCCTTGCTCACCCGTCCGGTACACGGCGCAAAGCACGTATTTATATGATAATTAAGGCATGGTCTGCCTTTTTTTATATCCTGCGGAAAACGTCTGCGGCAAGTCGGCGGCTTAAACAGCTTCTGAACGATTTCCATTGTGTTTTTAAGAGTTCCCGCGCCCATATACGGGCCGTAATACTTCGCACCGTCACGCAGAACCTTTCTGACTTTCATAATCCGCGGATACGGCTCGTTAATCGTTACTTTCAGATACGGATAATGCTTATCGTCCTTTAAAAGAATGTTGTACTTGGGACGATGTTTTTTGATAAGATTACATTCAAGCGCAAGCGCTTCCGTTTCCGTATCGGTTACGATATATTCAAAATATGCCACGTTCGATACCATTGCAAGCACCTTCGGCGTATGATTTGAACTTTTTCTGAAATACTGCCTGACCCTGTTTTTTAAGATTTTCGCCTTACCGACATATATTATCGTTCCCTCGCTGTCGTGCATGATATACACTCCGGGCTGATCCGGCAGATTTTTAAGCTCACTTTCAAGGTCAAACGCCATACAAACACCTCCGTTAAATATCCCTTTAATGCCAAACGGGGGTGCTGCTCAATGCAACACCCCCATCTTCATCTTTGACGTTACTTATTCAGAAAAATTCGATTCAATTAATTCAATCAAGGTTTTTACTGCTTCTTCTTCGTCGTTTCCGTCGGCGATAATTGAGATTTTTGTGCCCTTAACAATTCCCAGAGACAGAACGCCCAGCAAGCTTTTTGCGTTTACGCGTCTCTCGTCCTTTTCCACCCAAACGCTCGACTTAAATTCATTAGCCCTCTGAATAAAAAATGTTGCCGGTCTGGCGTGAAGACCTACTGAATTTTTAACTGTTACCTCGTTTGAAACCATTATAGTGCCCCCTCGTATTCCTCTTAATTAATTCTCATAATATCCATATTTCAAAACGCAATCACTGTAATAATATAAGAATACTCGAAAATTCACAAAACGTCAATATATTTTTAAAAAAATTCATATTTTTTAGTAAACTTAGCCTTATAACGACTTATTTTCGGCGTTATTTTCAGCTATTTCTACAACCTCATGTTTACTTCCGGCATTGAGCAATTCTCTGACCTGACGTTCAATATCCGCACAGAATTCTTTATTTTCAACCATATATTTCCTTACATTGTCACGACCCTGACCGATTTTCTCTCCGTTATAGCTGAACCATGCGCCGGATTTTTTAATAATTCCGCTGTCAACCGCAACGTCGAGAATATTTCCCTCCTTGGAAATTCCCTGTCCGTAGAGAATGTCAAACTCAGCCTCCTTAAACGGCGGCGCAACCTTATTCTTTACAATTTTAACCTTGGTTTTGTTGCCTATGATTTCGGTACCGTTTTTAATTGCCTCCTGGCGTCTTACGTCAAGACGTACCGATGAGAAGAATTTAAGCGCACGTCCGCCCGGAGTGGTTTCTGGATTTCCGTATACAACGCCGACTTTTTCACGGAGCTGGTTTATGAAAATAACCACTGTTCCCGACTTTGATATAATACCTGTAAGCTTTCTCAGCGCCTGCGACATAAGTCTTGCCAAAAGACCTACGTGTGCATCGCCCATTTCGCCTTCGATTTCGGCTTTCGGAACAAGCGCCGCAACCGAGTCGATTACTATAACGTCAAGCGCACCGCTGCGCACGAGAGCCTCACATATATCAAGAGCCTGCTCACCGGTATCCGGCTGTGCAACGATAAGATTGTCTATATCTACGCCGAGTTTTTCCGCATAAACAGGGTCAAGAGCGTGTTCCGCATCGATAAATGCCGCTTCGCCGCCTCTTTTCTGTGCTTCCGCAACAACGTGCAGCGCAACGGTTGTTTTACCCGAGGATTCGGGGCCGTAAATTTCGATAATTCTGCCGCGCGGCAAACCGCCCACTCCCAAAGCCGCATCAAGCGTCAGCGAACCTGTCGGGATTGCATCGACAGACGATACGCGTGTATCACCCAGCTTCATAATACTTCCCGTTCCGTATTCTTTTTCTATCGCATCAAAAACCGATTTCAGCGCTTTCTGCTTTTCTTCATCGGTTTTCATCTCCACCGGCGGTTTTGATGTTTTGTCATTCTTTGCCATGTATTTACATTCCTTTCAGAGTTGTTTTTTATTTTTGACGAACATTTGTTCATGTGATTTATTATACTATAACCTTACGCAAAATGCAAGAGTTTTTTCAAATTTTTTAATATTTTTTTAAAGCTCTGAAATCATACCGGCCGCAATACGCATTGCAGCATCGCATGATTGCCGTCTTACGTCCTCTCTGCCGCCCGAAAAGCAGTTTCCCTCTACAATTACTTTTCCCTTGACGCACACGCCTATATACACCGTTCCGACGGGTTTTTCGGCAGTGCCGCCGCCCGGGCCGGCGATACCCGTTATTCCTATTCCGACCTCCGCTCCGGTATGCGCACAGATACCCGTGCACATTTCATGCGCAGTATTGCGGCTCACTGCGCCGAATTTGTCAAGCGTTTCCTTTTTTACGCCCAGTTCACGCATTTTTGCCGCATTGGAATATGTCACGATTGTTTCTTCAAACACGTCCGACGCTCCGGCAACCTGCGTTATTAGCATTGAAAGCATTCCGCCGGTACAGCTTTCCGCTGTGGAAATTTTCAGTTTTTTTGCTTTTAAAATATTTATCAGTTTTTCGTTCAGATTTTCCATTTTGCTCCCCCGTTTCAGCCTTTCGGGAAAATTTCCGTCATTTCAACGCCGTCCAGTGCAGCATTGATAAGTCCGTCAACGTCAAGCACACTTTCGCTTTTTTCGATATTTTCACGCTTCGGATTTACCGTCGGGTGCTTAGGCGTAAACACGGTACAGCAATCCTCATACGGCAGTATCGAGGTTTCAAATGTGCCTATCTCCCTCGCTCTGTCCATAATTTCAATCTTATCCATGCCGATAAGCGGCTGCAAAACCGGCATATCCACAACAGCATTGGTAACGTCAAGCGCGGCAAGCGTCTGGCTCGCCACCTGACCGACGCTTTCACCTGTTATGAGCGCCTTTGACTTGTTTTTGCGCGCAATTTTTTCCGCAATGCGCATCATAAACCGCCGCATCACAAGCGTCATATGTTCTTCGGGACAATTGTCGCGTATTTGCAGCTGAATTTCCGTAAACGGTACAATATATAAATTGATTTTTGACGTATACTGCGCAAGAATTGACGCAAGCTCCATGACCTTTTCCTTTGCCCTTTCGCTTGTGTACGGAAATGAGAAAAAGTTTACCGCGTCAATCTCAACTCCGCGCTTGGAAATCATATGTCCGGCAACGGGGCTGTCAATTCCTCCCGACAAAAGCAGCGTTGCCTTTGAGCCTGTGCCTATCGGCATTCCGCCCTGCCCCTTGACTTTGTTTTCCGCACAGTATACATATGCCGCCGTTTCGCGTATTTCCACCTTTACAGTAGCGTCGGGATTATGCACGTCCACTATGATATTCGGAAATTCATCGTCAAGATAACCCCCGACCTCCATACATATCTGCGGTGAATTTAACGGAAAATTCTTGTCCGAACGCTTTGCCTCCACTTTAAAGCGCACGCCGTCCGCAAGCGATGGCTTTAAGTATTCCTTTGCTATTGTTTTTATCTGTCCGATGTCTTTCGGGCATACTGCGGCACGCGTTATGGATACAATTCCGAAAATTTTTGACATACGCCCTATCATAATGTCGATTTTGTCCTGATCCTCCACGTCAACATATACGGTTGCCTGTGAAATTCTTACGTGCGCTTTTGCAACGTTTTTTGTGGCATTGTTTATATTGTTAATCAGTATGCTTTCAAATCTCGGACGGTTGCCGCCCTTTAATATTATTTCACCGTATTTTGCAAGTATTATTTCTTTCATTATAAAATCCCCCTCTGCCGCCAAAGACGGCATAATCCTTATGCTTACCGTACATATCTGCGGATTGTCTCTACTTCTTTCCCGATTGCCGATGCGGCAAATTCTATTTCCTCCTCCGTCAGCGCATTGTCAAAGCTTATGCGCACGGTTGTACCTATTTTGCTTTTTTCAATCCCCATTGCGTCAAGTACATGGCTCGGCTGCGGTCTGTGACTTGAACACGCCGAACCCGTCGAAACATACACTTCGTGTGCTTCAAGAGCATGAAGAAGAATTTCCGCCTTGATTTTATCAAACGAAACGCTTAAAACACTTCCCGAATTAAATTCCTCCGAACCGTTTACCGTCACTCCGTCAATGTTCTTTAAAAGCAGCTCTTTCATCCGCGAACGCAGTCTTAAAAGCTTTGAATTGTCACACGTACATTCCTGTGCCGCCGCGCCGAATGATGCAATTCCGCCGACATTCTCCGTTCCCGGGCGAACGCTTTTCTGCTGCTCGCCGCCCACAATAAGCGGACGGAACTTCGTATCGTTCACATAAAGCGCACCCGTACCCTTAAAGCCGTGTATTTTATGTGCACTTATACTGATTAAATCCGCACCCCATTTAAGCGGCTTAACGCCGATTTTTCCGAACGACTGCACACAATCGCAGTGCAGCACGGCATTGGGTGATTTTCTGCGCATTTCTTCCTTTATTTTCTCAATCGGCTGTATAACGCCCGTTTCATTGTTTACGTGCATTATGCTCACAAGCGTCGTTTCGCTGTCAAGTGCGCCGAAAAGCTCGTCTGTATTTATTCTTCCGTCAATATCCGCTCCCACGTATGTAACGTCAAAGCCGTCCTTTTCAAGTCTTTTAAACGATTCCAAAACCGACGGATGCTCAATTTTGCTCGTAATCACGTGATTTCCGAGTTTTCTTCTGCCGTATGCCTCGCCGAAAACCGCCGCATTATTTGCCTCCGTACCGCCGGAGGTGAAATAAATATTCTTTGCGTCAACACTTAGCATTGACGCAATAATATCTCTGCTTTTATTTATGATTTTTTCGCTTTCAATTCCGAGCTTATAAAGCGATGACGGATTACCGAAACATTCCGCCGCTTTAATCATTGCCTTAACCGCACTTTCGGAAGGCTTTGTTGTAGCCGCATTGTCAAGATATATCAATTACTTACTCCTATTCTCCGTTATTTATTATAACAAGACCTTTTCCGCTTTTTACCGTAATTTCGCACAAATCCTCTTTTATAACATTGCTGTTGCCGCGGCTTTCGCCGAAAATCAAATCCTCGTTATCAAGCGGATAATCCGTTCCTTTTTCAACCACGCCGATCAGATTTCCGAAAACAGGAATTACGGACATTGTTTTTCCTTTTTTTCCCTTAATGCACAATTTATCCGTAAGCGGATAAATTTCGTTTTTATCATCTATAATACGGCTGTTTTTATGCTTAAAAAGCAGCAGCATATTACTCAGCGTATGGTCAATGCGCATTCCTGTCATTCCGAACATAACAAGCTCGTCAAAGCCATGAGAGCAGACATATTCCACACAGATTTCACCGTCGGTAAAATCCTTTCTGGACGGATATACGCATTTTTCTATATCCTCTTTCGGGATTGACGAGGAATCAAAGTCGCCGATAATAATATCCGGTCGTATTTCCGCATTTTTTGCGTGCCTGTAACCGCCGTCGGCACATATTATAAAACACTCCGTACGCACTTCGTTTTTCAGGGCGGTATAATCGTTTATTTCACCGTTTCCTATAATAATTGCTTTCATCTTAAAATCTTCTTTACCGAGCCTGCAATATCGTCGTTAAAAACCGCTGTTCCGGCAACAATTACATTTGCACCGGCATTAAGCGCTTCATCTATATTTTTGAGATTTACTCCGCCGTCCACCTGAATATTGAAGTCATCGCCGAGTTTTTCTCTTAAATATCTTATTTTGCCGTTCACCTCGGGAATATATTTCTGACCGCCGTATCCAGGGTAAACGCTCATAACAAGCGCCATATCCACCTTATCGAGATATGCGTCTATCTCCGAAACGGGCGTATCTGGCGATACGGCAATACCCGCCTTTTTTCCGCGCTTATGAATCATGTCTATACATTTATCCGCGTCCTTTGTCGCTTCGATATGAAAACAAACCCCGTCCGCACCGGCATCAATGAATTTATCTATGTATTTTTCCGGCTCAACTATCATTAGGTGCACGTCAAAATATATGTCCGTATATTTTCTCAATGAGCTTATAACCGGTATTCCGAAGCTTATATTGGGAACAAATCTGCCGTCCATTACGTCAAGGTGCATCCACTGTGCGCCCGCTTTTTCAGCCTCCTTTACCTGCTCTGCAAGTTTTCCGAAATCCGCCGCAAGCACGGACGGCGACAATATCATTTCAGCCATCTGTATTATTTCCTTTCCCATTCCTTAATTTTTTCAAGCTGTGTATATAATTCCTTATAGCTTTCGTATCTTGACGGACTCATTTCGCCGTTTTCAAGCATTTCCTTGACAGCGCAGTCCGGCTCGTTTATATGCGAACAGCCTCTGAAACGGCACATACCGTATTTATCTTTCATTTCCGGAAAATATTCCTGCAAATTCCTTGCATCAATGCCGCTTACTTCAAGCGAAGAAAATCCCGGAGTATCAAGCACAAATCCGCCGCCGACCGTTTCAAACAGCTCCACGTGACGCGTGGTGTGTTTTCCGCGCTGTATTTTTTCGGAAACACTGCCCGTTTCAAGCTCGCTTCCGGTAACAAGGCGCAGTATGCTTGACTTTCCCACACCGGAAAGTCCGGCAAATGCCGATACCCTGCCGTTTATTGCAGCTTTAAGCTCGTCTATGCCGCTTGCCTTTTCCGCACAGACTTTAAGCGTCGCATATCCTGATTTTTTGTATATTTCCTCTATTTCCGTGCCGTCCGAAAGATCGGTTTTATTTATGCACACAATCGGCTCTATTCCGTTAATATGCGCATTGACAAGCATTTTGTCTATCAAAAGCATATTCGGGTCGGGAGACGCCGCAGCGGCCACCAGAACCAGAATATCTATATTTGCAACGCTCGGACGTATCAGACGGTTTCGTCGGGGAAAAATTTTTGTCAGTGCGCCCTTACCGTTTTTCACTTCAATTTCCACATCATCGCCTATAACCGGAATGATGTGCTCGTTTCTGAATACGCCGCGCGCCTTACATTCGTACACATTATTATCAGCGGCCTTTACATAGTAAAAGCCGCCGATTCCCTTTGTTATTATTCCTTTCATCAAATCCCCCGGTTAAAAATTCATTGTTTTTTCAAGCACCTTTACACCGTCTATATACGCCTGCACCGCAACAGTACCCGTTCCCGGAATATCCACCGAAACGGCCCCCTCGCTTTTATCGTGCATGGCATTATGCACAGTGCGTCCGTTTGCAACTATTTCCACATTCACTTTCTGATTTGCAGCATCGGGGATTTTTACTGTGAACACCTGTGACGAACCTGCCGCATTTCCGTTATTTGCGGTATTGCTGCCGGTGTTGTCGTTTTCAACGTCCTTTGCCGGAGCTGCGGTCGGCTGCGGCTCGGCGGTCGGAGCCTCCTCGGGATTCTCCTCCGCTTGATTTTTATCCGATACTGTCTCGGTGCTGCTTGTATTTCCGCTTGAAATTACAATCGTGACAAAGCTTTCTGCCGCAACGGATTTACCCGCCGCCGGACTTTGCGAAATAATCGTACCCTCGGGCGAATTTGACGGCTTTCTTGTAACCGTTCCCATGTTAAGTCCGCTCTGACGCAGCTTTTCGTTTGCAATTTCCCGGCTGTCGCCGACAACATTCGGAACCACTATCTTTGAATTTTCGGGTACTGCCGTAGCTTGCGCCGCACTTTTGCCCTTGCTTATAAACAGCGAAACTATATCCGATTTATTAAGCTTTGTTCCCGGTTCGGGCAGCTGACGTATAATCTGATTTACCGGTACCGTATCGGAGCTTTCCTCAACAAATACATAGGTAAGTCCCTTATCCATAATTTCAGAAATAGCATCGTCAAATCCCTTGCCGATTACATTCGGAACCTCTATATTACCGCCCGATGAACCTATCGAAACGATGATTTTTACCGTTTCGCTCTTTTTAATCATGGTTTTTGCCTGCGGTGTTTGAGAAATAATTTTTCCGTCCTCCACTGTATCGGAAAGAGAATACTCTATTTCATCGTCTATTGTAACGCCTGCCTCCTGCGCTTTCAGGTTTGCTTCTTCTATTGTCATGTTATAAAAATCGGGGACACGCTTTTCATTGCTCATATTCATTATAAAATATGCGCCTGCCGATATCAGAACGAGCGCCGCCACCGTCACAACTGCGAGCAGTGTTGCAAGCCTGTCCTCTTTCTTTTCTTCCTTGGTTTTCGGTTTCTTTTTCTTCTTTTCTTTTTTCTTCTTTTTTGATTTTTTCGTATCTTCTTCGGGAGTTATATTGAAATCTTCTTCATCTTCCTCCGGTTCGTAAGCCGGTTCTTCCTCAACGGCTTCGTCAAATTCCTCCGGCTCGTCCTTTTCGCGGCTTGGTAAAACCTCCTCCGCCAGAACGGCATGAAGATCGTTCAACATTTCGTTGACATTCTGATACCTTTTCGACTGCTCCTTGGCAATCGCTTTCATCGTTATATATGCAAGATCTATCGGAATATCCATATTTATACATCTTACGTTTACAGCCTCTTTTTCAAGGTGCATCAGCGCTACGGAAACAGCGTTTTCGCCGTCAAAAGGCACTCTTCCCGTAAGCATTTCGTACAGCACGATTCCCAGAGAATATATATCCGACCGTGCATCGGTAAAACCGCCGCGCGCCTGTTCGGGCGATATATAATGCACCGAACCCAGTGCAGTAGAGCCTACTATTGTCGTTTCAGCTGCGACTGCCCTTGCAATTCCGAAATCCGTAACCTTTAAGGTTTTATCCTTGGTCATTATAATATTCTGCGGCTTTATGTCGCGGTGTATGATATTTTTTGAATGTGCCTCGCCCAGCCCCTGGCATATCTGTATAGCATAGTCACACGCCTCCTGCCACGGCAGCGCACCCTTTTCCTTTATGTATTCTTTAAGGGTAATGCCGTCCACAAGCTCCATAACCATATAGCTTACGCCGTTGTCCTCGCCGACATCGTAAACTGACACTATATTATTATGCACAAGACTTGCCGACGACTGCGCCTCCTTGATGAAGTTCGTAACAACCGACTGTTCATCCTCAAGCGAATCCCTCAGAATTTTTATTGCGACAAATCTGTTTAAAAGAGTGTCCTTTGCTTTATACACCGTAGCCATGCCGCCGGCGCCGATTTTTTCTATAACGTCATACCTGTCGTTTAACGTATTCCCAATCAAGTTATCACTGTTCATCCCTGTTCTCCTTTTCAAGCGCTACAATAGTTATATTATCTTTACCGCCCCTCGAATTTGCCAGCTCTATGAGCTTTTCTGAATTTTCCTGTAATGTGTGCGGCTCGTTCATGATATCCCTTATTTCTTCATCTGTTGTGAAATTTGTAAGTCCGTCAGAGCATACAAGTATTTTTTCACCGTTATACGGTATTATGTTTATGTCTACCTTTACCGTTTCCTCTGCGCCCATGGCGCGCGTGATAAAGTTCTTTTTCGGATGATGCTTTGCCTCCTCCGGCGTCAGCTTGCCTACCGACACAAGCTCCTGCACATACGAATGATCCTTTGTGAGCTGTTTTATTTCGTCTTTTGTAATTCTGTATATTCTCGAATCACCCACATGAGCCGTAATTATCTTATCCTGATATATCATAGCCAGAGACGTTGTTGTTCCCATGCCCATTATCTTGTAGTGATTTTCCGCATAATGGTATATTATGCTGTTTGCGCTTATAAACGCCTGGCGCACGGTTTCGCCTGCCTCCACGTAATCCATGTCGGAATCGAGCATATTTTCAAGACGGTTTTTTATAACGTCCACAACCATCATGCTGGCAATTTCGCCTGCTTTGTGTCCGCCCATTCCGTCCGCAACTATCGCATACGGAAAATTGCCCTCGGTAAGTACATAATAATTATCTTCATTTATTTTACGGCACATTCCCACATCTGTTGCTGCACCAAACTGCATCTTATCACCTCCGGTTTTATTCCTTGCTTTGCTCTGCGTTCATTGCCTTTTTTCTGAGCTGTCCGCACGAGGCGGATATATCGCTGCCCAGCTCGCGACGCACAGTAGCGTTTATTCCGTTTTTTATAAGCCTGTCGCAGAAATCTCTGATTTCCCTGTTTGTTCCCTTGCTGTACGGGCGTTCCTCAACATTGTTTACCGGTATGAGGTTTACGTGAGCATGAAGCTTTTTGATAAGCTTTGACAGCTCATCCGCATTTTCAATGCTGTCGTTCACGCCGTGTATCAGCGAATATTCAAAGCTTATGCGCCTGCCTGTCGCTGACAGATACGCTGCGCAAGCCTCCATAAGCTTTTCTATGTTCCATTTATGATTTACGGGCATAATTTCATCGCGTATTTTGTCATTCGGCGCATGGAGCGATATGGTAAGCGTTATCGGCAGGTTTTCCTTTGCCAAAGCGTAAATCCCCGGCACAACGCCGCAGCTTGACAGCGTTATGTGGCGATAGCCGATATTAAGCCCCTTTTCGTGGTTTACGTTATGAAGAAACGTGATAATATTTTCGTAATTGTCAAGCGGCTCGCCGATTCCCATGATTACTATATTTGAAATCCTCTCGCCCATATCCTTTTCGGCAAAAATCACCTGATTAAGTATCTCTCCGGCAGTCAGATCCCTGTATTTTCCGCCGATTGTCGACGCGCAGAACCGACAGCCCATATTGCAGCCGACCTGCGACGAAATACATATCGTAAGACCGTGATGATAGCGCATAACCACGCTTTCGATACAGTTTCCGTCTTGCAGTTCAAACAGATATTTCACCGTTCCGTCTTTTTTTGACACATATTTTTCACGTATTTCAAGCTTTGAAACATAACTCACAGCGCCAAGCTTTTCACGCGACGCTTTTGATAAATTCGTCATTTCGTCATAGCTTGTTACTCCCTTATGCAGCCACGAAAAAATCTGCTCCGCACGGAATTTCGGTTCGCCATGCTCCTTTAAAAATGCTTCAAGCCCGTTATATTCAAAATCCTTTAAATCAACCATTGTCCGTTTCCCGTTTTTTCAGCTTGCATATGTAAAAACCGTCCGTTCCGTCAATATGCGGATAAAAGGTCTTTTCATACAGCTTTTCAAATTCACCGTGTTCCTTTATAAATCCCTCCGTCACTCCCTCGTTTTCCTCTCGCTCAACAGTGCAGGTGGAATATACTATCTCACCGCCGCGCTTTAAATATGCGGCGGCATTTTCAAGTATTTTTTTCTGTATTGCCGTCAAATCGGCATTTTCTTCTCTGTTCCATTTTATGTCCGGTTTTCTTCCTATTATTCCCAAACCCGAACACGGAACATCACATAATATTTTATCCGCCGTTTCCTTAAATGCCGTATTCGGTACAGTAACATCGGCAGCGGACGCTTTTATTATATTTATGTCAAGCCTTTCGGCGTTTTTTTCTATAAGCTTTATTTTGTGGTCATATTTGTCAAAGGCATAAATTATGCCCTCGTTTTTCATCAGTTCCGCCATGTGCGTTGTTTTTCCTCCCGGCGCGGCGCACATATCAATGACCGTTTCTCCCGGCTGCGGATTTAAAACAACCGCCGCCTGCATTGCCGCCGTGTCCTGCGGCGTATAATACCCTTTATTATACAGCCTGCTGCGGCTTATGTCAAATCCGTCCGTCACAACTGCGTCGTTTTCCTCATGCGCAGTTACATTTTCCTCCGCAAGAGCCTTTACTAAAAGCTCGGCGTTTGTTTTTAAACTGTTCGGACGAAGCGTTATTTTCTTTTCCTTTTCCGATACCGCCATCATTTCCTCGGCAAACTCAAAACCGAATTCTTTAATCCATTTTTCGCATATCCATACGGGATATGAATATTTTACGGACAAATACTCCGTTTTATCCTCGGGATATTTTATTTCCGTTTTTTTGACGTTTCTTAAAATCCCGTTCACAAACCCCGCCGACGCGCCGTGACCGTAACGCTTTGCAAGCTTTACGCTTTCATTTACGGCGGCGCTTTCTGGGATTTTATCCGTATACAGCAGCTGATATATTCCCATACGCAGAATAATCAGTATATACTGTGATATTTTTTTCATTTTTATTTTCGACATACTCTTTATATAATAATCGAGAGTAAGACGTTTGTCGGTCACTCCGTACACAAGCTCCGTAAAGAGCGGCTTATCCTGCGCGCTCATATCCTTATAATATGCAAGCGCATTTTTTACCGCCGCATTGGAATATGTGCCGTTAAATTCTATATCGTACAGCGTTTTAAGCGCCGCTTCGCGAACGTTCATTAATCTCTCCTTCTGGAATTCTGCACAATGAGAAATAGTCTGAGTACCTGCAATGCAGTTGACGCAACGCCTGCAAAATACGTCATTGCCGCGGCTGTAAGCACTTTTTTCGCACCGCGGAGTTCGTCTGTATCAAGCATATTCATGCCTTCAAGCGTTTTTAATGCTCTTGCGCTTGCATTTGTTTCCGTAGGCAGCGTAATTATCTGAAATGCCAGCACCGCACAGAAAAGTATAACTCCGAGCATTGCAAGGTTATATCCGCGGCTCCCCATGATAAGTCCCAGAAGAATCAGCGGTATTGACGCATAGTTGCACACGTTTACAAACGGAACAATGCCGTTTCTTATCTTTATCGGAACATACCCCGCCTGATGCTGCACCGCATGACCGCATTCATGCGCCGCCACTCCGATAGCCGCCACCGACGACGAATTGTATGTCGCGTCGGACAGACGTATAACCATATTTCTCGGATCGAAATGGTCGGACAGATTTCCGCTTATATGCTCTATCCGCACATTAAAAAGTCCGTTGGCGTCAAGTATTTTTCTTGCCGCTTCCGCTCCGGTAAGTCCGCGGCGGCTCAGCACCTTATCATATTTTGCAAAAGTTCCTTTTACGTTTGCCGATGCTATCAAGGTTATTATCATACCTATGATTACAAGCATATATGTCGGGTCGTAAAACATTCCGTAATGATACATAATATATCCCTCCGTTATTTTCCGAGGATTTCGCCGATTTTTATTTCATGTCCGCGTGCATAGTCCTCAACGTTCATTCTCTTACTGTTTGCAAACTGCGCCGTTTTTACGCATAAAATTCCGTTTCCCGATGCAATTTTCAAACCCTCTCCCTTTTGCAGGGATAAAATTTTGCCCGGCTCGGCGTCGGTTTTTCCGCTATCGACAACCGCTTCGGTAATTTTCAGCGGCTCGCCCATATACGTTGTAAACGCAACCGGCCACGGATTCATTCCGCATATCAGCTTTGAAATTTTCTCCGCGCTCTTTGCCCAGTCTATTTTTCCCTCTTCCTTTGAAAGCATCGGCGCATAGGTATGCTCCTCATGCTTTTGAGGTACGGGCGTAATATTTCCGTTTTCGATTTCCGCTATCGTTTTCACAAGCAGCCGTCCGCCAAGCTCCGCCAAACGGTCAAACAGTTCTCCGGCAGTTTCGTATTTTCCGATTTCGGTGCTTTCGGCGGAAAGTATATCTCCCGTGTCAAGTCCTTTATCCATCTGCATAATCGTCACGCCGGTTTCTGCGTCGCCGTTTATAACGGCTCTCTGTATCGGCGCTGCGCCTCGGTATTTCGGCAAAAGTGACGCATGGACGTTTATACAGCCGTATTTCGGATAATTTATTATATATTCCGGTAAAATTTTTCCGTATGCCGCAACCACAATCAACTCGGGACGAAGTTCTTCAAGCGTCGGCAAAAGCTCACCGTTTTTCAGTTTTTCCGGCTGAAAAACCGGAATGTTTTCCTCCTGCGCCGCAAGCTTTACATCGGTAGGCTGTAATTTGTGTCCTCTGCCCTTCGGCTTGTCGGGCTGCGAAACAGCGCCGCACACATCAAGCCCTGCCGAAAGCATCGCTTTAAGCGACGCCGCCGCAAAATCGGGCGTTCCCATAAAAAGTATTCTCATTCCAACCCTCCGTCAGTCTAAATATCTGATAACCCTGTCAAGGAACAGCTTGCCGTCAAGATGTTCTATCTCATGGCAGAATGCCCTTGCGGTAAGCTCCTCGCCCTCAACGTCAAACCAGTTTCCGTCTCTGTCCTGCGCATGAACCTTAACCTTCATCGGACGTTCAACCTCACCGAACACCTTCGGTACGCTGAGACATCCCTCCGATCCGATCTGCGAACCGCTTTCCTCGGTAATCACAGGGTTTATAAGTTCAATTTTTCCGTTTCCGGTATCCACCACAACCGCTCTTTTCAAAATTCCCACCTGTGGCGCAGCAAGACCCACACCCTCGCTTTTCTGCATAGTTTCATACATATCATCAAGCAGAATGTGCAGCTTTTTATCAAACTTCTTTACTTCCTTGCATTTTTTGTAAAGTATCTCGTCACCCTTTGTACGAATTTCTCTTATCGCCATTTTTATTCTTTCCTTTCCGTGCCGACAGCACAAATGTGCTGCGGCGGACTAATAAATCATATTAGGATTTTTATCAGTAATTATCGAAACACTCCGGTAATTTTTATTTTTCAGACATCCGTCGCAGGCTTTTTTCAAAACTCCGTTTAGAGCGTCCGCGTTTTCGCATTTAATTAAAATTTGCCATCTGTACTTATTTTTTATCTTGGATATACCTGACGGCACAGGTCCTAAAAGCTGTATTCGCTGATTCATGCTGCGTATATCGCCCATAAGCTTTAAAAAATATTTCGCCGCTTGCGGAACAATCGCTTCCGACGTACCCGAAAACACAATATTTATCATATCGGAATACGGCGGATACCACATAATTCTGCGTTTTTCAATCTCCTTGCCGTAAAATCCGACGTAGTTATGAACCGCACTTAAAGCTATTGCCTCCTCCTCCGGCGAATAGGTCTGAACTATCGCACGTCCTTTTTTTGCACCTCTGCCGGCACGTCCGGTTACCTGTTCAAGCATCGAAAATGTTCTTTCCGCACTTCTGTAATCATTTATGTGCAGCATTGTATCCGCACTCACAACACCCACAAGCGTAACATTTTCAAAATCCAGTCCCTTTGCCACCATCTGCGTGCCGATGAGAATATCGATTTTTTCTTTTTCAAATCTTTCCAAAAGCTTTTCGTGCGATTCCTTTCTGCCCGTTGTATCAACGTCCATTCTCAGAACGGACGCATCGGGAAAGAGCTTGTGTATTTCCTCCTCAACGCGCTGTGTTCCGCCGCCGAAATAGCGTATATATTTGCTGCCGCATCTGGGGCAAAGCGTATAGTTCGGGCGCATATAGCCGCAGTAGTGGCATTTTAGGACGTTGTCAAACTTATGATATGTAAGCGAAATGTTGCAATTCGGACATTCCGCCGTATATCCGCATTTTCTGCACGAAACAAAGGTAGAAAAGCCGCGTCTGTTAAGAAACAGTATTGTCTGTTCTCCTTTTTTCAGGTTAACTTCAAGTTCATTTCTTAACAGCCTTGAAAACATACTCCTGTTGCCCTCGTCAAGCTCGCGCCGCATATCCACCACTGTGACCGGCGGCATTTTATTGTTGTTGCAGCGTTTTTTCATCGTGAGCAAAGTATATTCGCCTTTTTTTGCCTTATAAAAGCTTTCCATTGACGGCGTTGCCGATGCAAAAACCACCGCCGCACCGTACTGTCTGCCGCGGAATGAGGCAACCTCCTTTGCGCTGTACCTCGGCGACATCTCAGATTTATATGTTTCCGAGTGTTCCTCGTCAACAATTATTATACCGATATTGTCAAGCGGAGCAAACACTGCCGATCTCGCGCCGATTACTATATCCGCACCTCCGCTGCGTATGCGCCGCCACTGGTCATATCGTTCGCCCAGGGAAAGTTTGCTGTGCAGTACGGCTATGCGTTCGCCGAACCGCGACATAAACCGCGACACCATCTGCGGTGTAAGCGATATTTCCGGAACGAGCACAAGTGCGGTTTTGCCCATTTTTACGGCGTGTTCGATTGACTGCATAAACACCTCTGTTTTGCCGCTGCCCGTAACGCCGTAAAGCAAAAATTCGTTAAACTTGCCATTATCCATAGAACCTGTTAAAGCCTTTACGGCGTCAGACTGCTCGTCTGTCATGGTAAAGGCTCTTGTTTTTTTCACAGTCTTGTTTTTAAGCGGATTGCGCTCAATCTCCAAATCAAAGATTTTTACAAATCCTTTGCCCGCTAATGCGCTTACCGCATTATATGAGCCGCCGGCAAATTTTTTCAAATCAGATACCGCAATAAACTCGTTCACTGCCAGAATTTGCAGCATATTCGATTGAACGGGCGCTTTTCCACTCATTTTTACCGCTTCTGCCACTGCATTTTCGGGAGCAATCGCCAATCTTACGGCGCGGATTGTTTTTTCTTTCACGCCCTGCGAATGGCGGTATTCCCTTTGCAGAGCGCCTTTTTTTATCATATCGCGCAGCTGCGGCTTTATGTCTTTGTTAAGCATTGCCGAAAGCGCTCCGTATTCCATACCGCCGCCGTTATCCAAAAGACATTCTATGATTTTTTTTCGTATCTGAGAACGCTCCTGCCCCAGCTCTTTTATCGTTATCCATTCCTCCGAAACAATATCCGTTCCGGCGGGAACAACGGCATGAATCAAATCAAGATATGAAGTCAGATACCGCTCGCGCATAAATTCGATTGTTTCAAGCATTTTTTCGTCAAACGCTCTGTCGTTTCCGGCAAGACGAATGATGGATTTAAGACGCTTTCCTCCGCTTTTTCCGGTAACTCCGACGCAAAATCCCTCTTTTTCCGCATTGCCCGACGAAAACGGGACTATAACGCGCGCTCCGACTCCGACAAGTCCGGTCAGTTCGTCAGGTATTAAATAATCAAAAATTTTATCCACCATCTTGGAACGATGGTCAACGATTACCTGTGCAATCACTTCCCGGTCTCCCCTCCGTTAATTATTCCGCTTCGACTGCCTCTGTAATTTCAAAGCCTCCGTTGGTGTTTTCGGAAGCGCTTTCCGCTTCGGCGTCTTCACTGAGATGCTGTATAGCGGCAAACTTTTCTTCCTCCCATTCCTTTGCCTTTCTTATTTCCTCCGAACGCACATAGCCTACTCTGCCGTCCGCAATTTCATTAACCGCGGTCGAAACGGGTTTCTCGCCGTCATTATCGGTTAGACCGTCGTGCATTGCCTTTCCTATCATTCTTGCTCTCTTTGCGGTCATTATCGCCAATGTATATCGGCTGTCAACGCATTTGTCAAGCTTTGTAATTCCCGGTTCTGTCATCATAATAAATTCCGTTACCTTTCCGTCCGCAAAATATATTTTATGCCTGCCGTATACGGACAAAATACGGCGCGGCTGTTTTGGCTTATTAATATTTTTCACTTAAAAGACTGTCTACCAGTCCGTGTTTTTTTACTTTTTCATGCAAGATTTCGCAAACCTCGTCCACACAGCGGTCAAGATCGTCATTCACAACTATGTAATTGTACTTTCCGCTCTGTTCAAATTCCCACTTTGCACTGTCAAGGCGTTCCTTTATCTGTTCCTCCGTTTCCCTGCCGCGCTCCGTAAGACGCTTTTTCAGTTCTTTCATTGACGGCGGAATAACAAAAATCAGATTTGCGTCCTCTATCATTTTCTTCACCTGCAATGCGCCCTGCGGCTCGATTTCCAAAAGCACATTCATGCCCTTGTCAAGCATATCCTCGACGGTTTTCTGCGGCGTTCCGTAATAATTTCCGTTATACACCGCATATTCAAGCATTTCGCCGTTGTCAATCATACGCTTAAAATCCTCAACGGTCGTATAGTTATAAGTTACGCCGTCCGTTTCGCCTTTTCTGATTTCGCGCGTGGTGCTGGAAACGGAAAGAAAAATATCCTCCCTTTTAAGCAATTCGCCGCATATTGTTCCTTTACCGGTACCCGATGGTCCCGACATTACAAAAAGCATTCCCCTACTCAATTTCTTCACCTCCGACAAGCCTGCCTGCAACGGTTTCCGGCTGTATGGAGGTAAGAATCACGTGTTCCGAATCGGTTATGATAACGGCGCGCGTCCTTCTTCCGTATGTTGCGTTTACCAGAATACCCTTTTCCTCCGCATCGTGTATAACACGCTTAATGGGTGCGGATTCGGGGCTTACAACCGCCACAATCCTGTCTGCATTAACCATGTTTCCGAAGCCTATGTTAATTAATTTCACTGTATCAGCAAATCCTTTCCGGTTACTCTATATTCTGTATCTGCTCTCTGAGCTTTTCGATTTCGCCCTTTAATGTGACAACAATTTTAGCAATTTCCACATCCTGTGCTTTTGAACCTATGGTATTAACCTCGCGGTTGATTTCCTGGATAAGAAAATCAAGCTTTCGTCCGGCAGGCTCACCCATATCCAAAATCTGATAAAACTCATCAAAGTGACTTGATAATCTTACCGTTTCCTCGTTTACCGCAACCTTATCCGCAAAAATCGCCACCTCTGTAAGTACTCTGCTTTCGTCTATATTGCGGTCATCAACAAGTTCTTTTATTTTTGTATAAAGCTTTTCCTTGTATTCCTCAACGGTCTTGGGCGATTGCTCATCTACCTGCTGTGCAAGCGATTTCATATAATCTATGCGTTCGCGCAAATCCGCTTCAATCCGCTCGCCCTCTCTTGTGCGCATCGAAACAAAGTCCGATATAGCTTTCTGCGCCGCTTCTTCAACCAGACGCCATACCGCGTCCTCGTCCTCATCTCTGCGTTCGGTCTTGAAAATATCACCGCAGCGCGCAACGCTCGCAACGGAAATATCATCTTTTAAATTAAATGTTTCGCATAGTTCATGTAAAACATCTATATAGTTTTTTGCCAGCTCCTTATTAAGCCTTATATCCGTATCTGCGCTTTCGTAGCTTTCCACGCTTACGTATATATCCACCTTGCCTCGGGTTATGTACTCCGATACAAGATTTCTTACTTTGTCTTCAAGAAAGTTCATGTATCTGGGCACTTTTATGTTATAATCGGAAAATCTGTGGTTTACCGATTTTACCTCAAAAAGGATTTTCTTTCCGCCTTTTATCATTTCATGACGACCGTAACCCGTCATACTCTTCAACATAGCCGTTTTCTCCTTATATTCATCTCTGCATTTATTATATCATATTTTACCGTAAATTAATATATATTTTTTTAATTTTTTTTTAAAATTTTGTAAATACATACTCTATAATTATAAAACATATTTTCTGTTGTGTCAATACCGTTTTTCCTACGAAATTTTAAGCTGTGTTTCCCTTTGAATTTATGCGCAAGCCCCATAATGTTTATTCGCTTGCCTCCGTTAATTACATCTCTGTTCTTTTTTTATTGGCAGAGAAGATTTTTGTTGTTAATTTTAGACTTTATTGCGTGCGGATATTGTTAAAACAGCTTTTCAGCTTCGTTTAACGTATTCAAATTGCGTGAAAGACGATCAATTGTTTTTTAATTATTTTTAAATTTGGATTCTCTGTTTTTCGCTCTGTTATGCTGTTTTCAAGACTTTTGTATCTGAGTTTTCGGGGAAACTCAGATACAAAATATGATTTTTTAAAATTCGTTGATATATAAAATTAAAATTTCACCATTCCACGGGCGAGAAATTCCCGAAGCTGATTTCTCCCGCTGCCGCTCTTATAAATGCTTCAACGCTCGTAGAAAGCATCGAATAGGCGTTTACATATGTAAGTACTCTTTCAAAATACTGATTTCCCAAATGGGGTGAACCAAACTATATTATGTCCGCATTTTCATATGCCGCACCGACATATCCTCTGAGTTCATCAAGTCCGCTGTTGTCCGCTTCGGTTATAATCTGTCCTAAAAAGAACGCCCCCGGTTTATCAGCAGGCTTTTCTCCTTTTTTCATCAGTGCAGCCTTTGTTTGGAGTATTTTTCGTTCAAGTATAGGCGAATCAATCTTCATCACAGCATCTCCTATTATATACCCAAAGATGGCAGCTCTTTCAGATACTTTCTCAGTATCGCCTGATTAAAACCGTTGTTTTCTATAATTTCCTTATAAAAATATGCGCTCGGCTTCGGAGTTCTTTCAAAGGTCTTGAAATCACAGTCGCAAAGACCGAATCTCGGAAGATAGCTGCCCCACTCAAAATTATCCATTATTGCCCAATACAAATAACCTCTGACATCACAGCCTAAGCTTATCGCCTCGGCAACAGCCGATAAATAAAGCGCTATATAGACAATTCTGAAACGGTCATCATCGCAGCTGCATCCGTTTTCGGTTATGTAAATCGGCTTGTCCCTCAATCTTCCCAGATTTGCTATCATACATTCGGGGGTCATTTCTTCCAGATAAAAATCCGCTTTAATCATTTTAAGCAATTTATGGTCGTATCTTTTTCCTTCAAGATTCGCCTTTCTTGCGTCCACCATACCCCGTACATATGTATTTACCGACCAAAAATCCGCCGTGTCCTTTATTTCCTTATTGAATACGGCGTCACGCTCGGGATAGACAATTTCTCCCGTTCTTATGGCATGAAAGAAAAATTCATTATCACGCAAGTCCTGAAACTCGGTCATTGCCTTATCCCATTTATCATACGGACGGTACGGCTGATATTGCAGCAGAGCATGAGCCGAGCTTACCGGAGCGTCGGAATATTTTTTTATTATATGATAGCCTCTTGCATGGAAAAGCACCGCATTCAGCTTAAAATTCACTCTTTGGGGGCTGTTTCCGAGGTTAAATTCATTGATTACATTCCAGAAATCCACATACGGCGCTATTTTCGGAACAATATATTCCAGATACCGCTCAAAAAACTTTAAATTTTCAATGTTTTCAAAGCTGCCCTTTTCGCAAAACCACAGAGGAAAAGTAAAATGCACCATTGTTGCAAAAACCTTTATGCCCTTTTCTTTTAATCCTGAAAAAAGCCTTACGTAATGTTCTGCCGCTTCGGCATTGAACACACCCTCCTCCGGCTCTATTCTGCACCATTCAACCGATGTTCTGAAAGCCTTATGTCCCAGCTGTGACGCCAAAGCTATATCTGTTTCAAAAAGCTCGTAGCTGTTACAAGCCAGACCCGATTTATGAAGAGTTTTGCCCTCCTCCTCGTTTTTCCAGAACTGATTGTTTTTGTTGTTGCCCTCAACCTGGTGTCCCGCATATCCCGAACCCCACAAAAAATTTTCGGGCATATTAAAATCCTTTAATGAAAAAACATCGTACATTATGGTTTATCCTCCTGTCAAAAGCCTATATTCTGTTTAATATCCGCAGCGGAAATCATATCTTTCCATATAAATGCCTTTACGCTTTCCGTATCGGCAGGATATGAGCTTTTTATTTCATTGCACACATCATCCGCAAGTACCCCCGGCAATGCGTTTACCTTAATTAATTTTCCCCCTTTGTCATAGAACGCAAGGAAAAATGTATATGGAATATTTTCCTGCAAATACAAATTTTCAAGCTTCAGCACGCCGTTTATCACCTCGTCCGACCTTTGCGCATTAAACACCGCACGAATAACTTTCCCGTCATCAGCGGTCTGCGTAATGTTCTGAATGTACGGCAGTCCCTGAATATTTAATTTCAGCCTGTATTTTTCGGGATCATCGTTCAATGTGAAACGGAACAAATACTGTCCGTTTTCATCTACCGCGCACGCGTCCGTCCAGATAATGTCCTCTTTTGCAATATCCTCCGTTTCCTTTGGGGTAAGCATACCCACAACTATTTTTCCGGCAAACGACTTATCCATTGTACCGTAAACTGCGCAGATATTGTTCTTTTTACCGGCATTAAATATTCCCTCGGGAGCTTTTCCCTCTATCAGCTGACCTGTTTTTACATTTTTTATATAACTTCCGCCGTTTCTTACGGCATTTTCTATTGTTCCGTCAGCATCGCATACCACTGCCGCCGCAGTACCGTCGGTTTCAAAATCTCCGAACTGCGTAACGCCGCCCTCCGAACGGCTGTAATATATAATTTTTGTATTTCCGTTTCTTGTCGTCTCGAATCGGATTGCGGCTGAGTTTTCGTCCTTGTGCAGTGTTTCGGCTTTGACCGCTGCATCCGGATCATTTTCGGTTGCTGTAAGCAACGTATCAAACCTGCAAATACCCTGCTGCTCTTTTTGATAATATCCGTATTTTGTTTCAACCAATTCGTTTGTGCTTCTGTCATATACGCAATCGTCTATGTGCAGCTCTGTCCCCTCGTCAGCCGATGCAATGACTATGTTGGCGCCCGTATCATAATTGGAACGCAATATCCTGTTTTCGGAAGAAATATTTGCATCGTAATTTGTAAACCACTTTTGCTTGTAATTGTTTGTTTTCGACATATCCTGCGGAGTTACTTTATCCGACACAATCCATAAATCGGGTTTTAGATACAGAATTGCTCTTTCGTGATCATATCCCTCCGTATTGGCGGTACTCTGTTTCAGATAATTATAATCATCTTCAAGAACCACATTCTTGACAGTACCCTTTATTCCCTCTTTATAGCTTTGGCTCGTATCGTTTATAACCACCGTACTATGTGCCAGAGAGGATTTACCCCACTCCGTCCATTCTTTCAGTTCGGAGTTGGTCGCATATGAAAACATACCTCTATCCGGCAAAAGCTCGCGTCCGTACGCATACAGCACAATCTGATTATCGTCTGCATGACCGTGACCGCCGCCGCCCCTTACATTCGTAAACAGATACGGACTGTTAACATTCCAGCTGTCACGCATAACCGTCACACGCGATTCACCCCAATGATACGACGTATATTCCGGCTCTACTCCGCTTTTTCCGAGAGTTGTAATGTATTTTAAATCCTCTGCATTAAACCACGAACACGTCTTTGCAAATGTTCCGGCATTAATTGAAGATTTGGTCGCATCACCGTAGCTGAGGCCTTTTCCGTTCGGATAGTACAGCATTGCGTTATAGTATGCTGCCTTTAACAGCAAATTGTTGTACTCGTCCGATACGTCTATTCCCAAATCGAGCATTTCCTGCTTAAATGAAGCAAAATCCGAAAATGCCGCAATACTGTATCCGGTAGACGATTCCACATACGAGCCGTCGCTCATAGTGTTAAGAAACAGCATATTTTCCAGTGCGTCAGACGCATATTTCTGCCACTGTTCTCCGCTTTTTACGTCCTTAAACTCCGGAATATACAGCGTTGTATTAAGCAGACTTACCATTTCGTGCT
The DNA here is from genome assembly GCA_934476675.1 of uncultured Clostridia bacterium. GTDB lineage: Bacteria > Bacillota > Clostridia > UBA1381 > UBA1381 > UBA4716. The sequence continues at coordinate 90,423 of CAKSOE010000007.1, forward strand.
GATACCAGTTTTCGGATTGTGAATGATACACCCTAAGATAATGTGCGGTATCCCATATATTTTTCAGAATTGCGCTTAAATGCTCCGCCGTAAAATATTTGCTTGTTTTGAAATAGTCCAGGGTCTTTTCAAAAGCATTGTTCTTTACCGCCGCGTCGAGCGTACGCGGAAAGCCGCCTCTTAATCCGTCGTCGCTTTGAGTATAGGACGAGCCGATAAACTTCCTGCCGCCTGTGTCATTTATGTAGTCCGCCGCAATAGCCATAGCGTCATAGACGTAATCTTCGTTCCCGGTACAGTCATATTCCAACGCAATTGTCTGCCACGCCATAAATCTTGACGACTGCCAGAAATACTCGCCCTCCTGTCCGGTAACCTTTTGCCATGAATTTTTCGACGGCAAACCGTTATAGCTGTAAATCATTCCCGGGAATGTATATCTGGCTGCGGCCGATTCATCATATGTTGTATTGCCCTCTTTCACAATAACGAGAGTTTTATTTTCAGCCGATGACGGATATACCGCTCCGTGAAGAATAAGCGCCGCACCTGTAACGGTGTCTGTATCTTTAATATCGCTGAAATCAAATGTCACCGTTGCCTGATACGTTTCATTCTCCAAAAAATCCCCGAAAGTTTTTACTTTCAGAATATTTTCGTTTCCGTAAGGCGTATTGCTGTATTCTCCGAACCGTACATACGTATCTTTCACAGCCGTATATATTCTTTCCTGTCCGTTCACCGTCACTCTCATTCTCGGAGCAAGAGCGCTGTTTGCATTATCCTTTGAGAAAATTTCAGCCCTGCTCGATTCGTTGTACCGCGCACGTATTCCGAAAGAAATATATCCGTTTTTAATCTCACTCGGTGAAAGCTCTGCCGAATAATCGTCCTCCGCTGCTCCGATTATAATATCTCCCTTATAATACTCGGAACTTCCCATATGATAAAAATCATCAAGCACAAATTCCGCCCATGCGGCATTTCTTACTTTTCCGAGATTTTTATCTCTGTAAAACGGAACAGATCTTGATTTAAAGTATGTAAGAAGCGCTTCCTTTGCTTTTGCATAATCCCCCGAATATGCAAAGTTCTTTACATTTCTCAGTCCATCTATGCTGTAGTCGAGTTTACCCTCTTTATCGCTGCCGTTACCGAAAAATTCCTCGTCGCTCATATGCTGCGGATCAATAAATCGTTCGTCCTTTTTCACTGTGAGATTAAAATTTTTCTCAATGCTTTCCATACCGTTTGCTATCACTGCCGTCATGGTAACCGCCGCATCGGCTTCATCATATTTGGGGCGTATTACCCTGCCCGAATTTGTTATATGCTTCGTATCGCTTGATTTCCATGTTATCGCCGAATTGTTAACAGAGCCTTTATCCGGAAGATAAAGGCTCCTTGTTATTTTATCATTTCCGCTGTCATACTGTGCAATTATGCTTAGCGTAACAGCATCTGCGTCTGCTCTTGCCGATGACGCTGCCGACGCAAACGGCGAGAATATGGAAATTATCATCAAAGCGCTTATAATGCCTGAGATTGATTTCCTGTACATTTTTATTCTCCATTCTATTTTATATCAAGATAGTTTGACAGCGGATAAAGCGTATTAAGATTTTCGAGAAGAATCGCCTTAACGCTGTGTGCCGCCGAGTAATCGCCTATGCTGTATGTTCCGTTGCTGTTAGAGTTCAGATCAACGTCCTTTATCTCAACATTTTCAAGATTTTTATCGGAATCGTATCTGCAAATCAAAAGCTTTGCGCCTTTGACCTCCGCTCCCATAACGGTTACAATCACTTTGCTTGCCGTATTATCCACCGTCATTTCAACGGTTACTTCAAGACCGTTTATGATACTTGTTATGGCGTCGTTTTCGCCTCTTACAAAATACGATTTTGACGCTTGCGAAAGATTATTATACGCCGTTACCATTGCAGCCACAGCGGTATTCGGCATATCCGCTATACCGTTTGATATAATATTTGCATAGCGTGCAAGAAATTCCATTGCCGCTGTCTTGTCGGGATCAAGGTCTATATTAAAATAGTCCATTTCTCCCAAATAGTTCCATGCAGTAACTCCTCTGCCGCCAAATAAGTATTTCATTTCAATATCCGAAGTTTTTGAATAATCTGTTGTATCCCCTACCCATGATGTCCTGTCAGCGGCATCAATACCGTCTGCAAAAACATGAATGTCGGCATTTCCGTCTGCATCGGGATTGTTTTCTATTCTGTATGTAACAAAACGTCCGCTGTCCATATTGCTTGATTTTGCTGATATAAAGTTCTTATCTTTATAATTAATTCTAAGCTCATGCCCATGCAAAGCAACGTTTACATTGTTATCCTGCAAAAAGAGTATAGACAAACCGTTTTCGTTGGTTCTTAATCCTCTCCATTCAAGCGCCCACGGTTTCTCATGTGCCAGCGTTGCCGTTTTTTCCAGTGAATAGTACTGATCCTTTTCGTTCTGGTCAAACTTAATTGTGCCGTCTCCCCATTTCTGCTCAATATCTGTGTTGCTGTCCGCACGCGCCAGACTGTTTTTAAGACCGCTGCTTTCAAGGCTGTTGTTAAAGCCGAATTTATATGCGCCGCTGTCATACGCAAGATTAACCGCATATGTGCCGTTAAAGCAATAATACTTATTATTTGCTTTTGCGTAGAATACGATATTTTTCGCATTTGTTGTTTCTATACTATCTGCCGGAGCGGTAAACGAAGAATCCGCATACAGATTAAAATCTGTATATACTCCATCGAACATATCCGCCGTGATCGAGGCTATGCTGTAAGGAACATTCACATTTGCAGTATACGGGCTGTCAGCCGTTCCGTATCCCGTTATGCTTATCTCTTCTCCCGCAAACGCCGAAATACCCGTGCTGCTGTCAATAATGTTTTCTACTACAGCTGTTTCTCCTCTTGTGATATTCGCCTTTGCTTCGGCTGAAAGCGCTGAATAATCATTTGCGAGCGAAATAACGCTGTCTGAAGCGCCGCTTGCAATAACATCCTCATACTTTACCAAAAATTCCATAGCGGCTGTTTTATCACAATCTGCGTCTATATACATATAATCAACATATCCGCCGAATCCCCAAAGCGTATTTGCCGAGAACATATATTTCATTACATGATCTATTCCGGTCAAATCCAGAGACATTTGGCTCGTACTGCCATTCTCTGTAACAACATCTGCCGTAAGCGTACTCTTTTTCGCTGTACTGTCATATTTGTTTTTCATATCAATAATCTGATACTTATTTGACAGATTATATGATATATTTCTTCTCTTAGTTGTTTTGTTATATTCCGCCAAATACCAATCCCATATCTGAATAGTGTCCGTCCAGTCTGCTCCTGACAATAAAACATTATTTTTAAATCTCGGTCTCAGTCTTGTTGATATTTTCCAGTTCTTTTCGGAAGAAAGCGTAAACGGCTTTTCAAAAGAATATATTACCGTAGGATTTGTGTTACCGTTCAAGTTTCCCGTTATTGTTCCGTCACTTCCCAAAACCTCGTTTGCAACGTTTATTTCCGTATTATCGTTAATATATTGAACGGAATGGGTATCGTCTTCACCGGTTACAACAAGGCTGTTTTCCAAACCGCCTGCGCTTGTATTAAGACTGCCGTTAAAATCAAACTTATATAATCCGCTGTCCTTTGTCAAATCAACTTTAAAATCCGCATTTATTTCATAATACGAACCGTCGGCACACAGATAAATTTTTTGCTGTGCAGACGATGATGTATCTATCGTATCTGCCGCTGTTGCGAATTTATCCGTGTAAAGCGTTACATTTACTGCCGCTATGCTGTCTATTGAGCTTTTTGAAATTGACTCCTGCGAATACGGAAGCGTCACATTCGCAATATACGGGTCTGCTGCTGTGCCGCTGCCGCCGGCCGTATTCAGCTTACAGCCTTCTATACTCTGTATGTTTGTATTTCCAATGTCTTCATACAGCTTAATATAGTCCATTTCACCCTTGAAGTTTGTTGCAACTCCCCAGCCCGGGCCGAACATATAGTTTACTGTCATATCTTCATCTGTAAACTTTGTTTCCTCATCGTTATATTCATACCAATTTACACCGTCAACACTTATATATACGTGGAAATGATTGTCCTCATTCGGAACATTTTTTAACTTATATGTTACCATCTCGCCCGAACGCGTTTCTGTTTTTAAATTAGGTGAAAATTCCGCCCCCGATAATCTGAATGTGCCGTTATCGTAGTTAAACCACATCCACGGTTCACTGTTGTTTTTCCCCTGTGATATAATGGCGGAATGTTTGTTACCTGCCGTATCGAACGCAAAAATCGTTCTGAACTCAACAAGCCATTCCTTATTTTTGGCAAGGGTTACGGGAGTTTCAAGCTGATAGTACTGCTGTTGCGTCAAAGCTTTGTCAAATTTAATTGTGCCGTCTCCCCATTCCTGCATAAAATCGGTGTTGCTGTCCGCTCTTATGAGTGAATTTGCCGAACCGCCGCCGGAAGTTGTCGCCTCCAAGCTTTGATTATTGAAATCAAACTGATAAAATTTCGCCGTTTCTGCCGCATTTTCCGCATTAACCTGCGGTATCGCTATAAGCGAGCCGATTACGGTTAATGACGTCAATATGCTTACTAATCTTCTTTTTAGCATAGATAATCATTCCTTTCCTTAATATAATTTTATAACTGCCGCAAGCGGCGTTCACCGCTTGCACAACATTCGTTTGAAAATGCGTTAACCCTTTACCGCACCTATCATTACGCCCTTTGTGAAATATTTCTGAATAAACGGATATATACACAAAATCGGTAACGTGGAAATTATAATTACGGCGTACTTAATGGTTTCCGCCACTCTTTCCTTGTCGCCCAGACCCGTACCTGCCGACATGGCGTCTGTGCTGTTTTCTATAAGAATCTGCCTTAACACCAGCTGCAAAGGCCATAAATCACTTCCCTTCTGCAAGAATATCGAAGCATTAAACCACGAGTTCCAGGTTGCCACGCCGTAATACAGCGCTATAACCGCCAGAGACGCCTTAGAAAGCGGAAGAATAATTCTCCATAAAATTATCATGTGCCCCGCTCCGTCGATTTCGGCGCTTTCTTCAAGGCTTCTCGGAATACTGTCAAAAGAAGTTCTCAAAATTATCATATTGTATGTATTAAGAGCCGACGGAAGTATCAGCGCCCAAACTGTGTCAATAAGCTTCAGGCTTTTTACCGCCAGATAAAACGGAATTACTCCGCCGCTGAAAAACATTGTAAACATAATCAGCTTTGCCATAAGATTGCGCCACATTACATTTTTCCGCGACAGAACATATGCGCATACCGCCGTCAGATACAAGCTTAACGGAACACCTACCGCCAACAAAATAAATGTATTTTTATATCCTATAATAATGCTGTTATCACGAAATGCCATTTTATAAGCCGCTGTTGTAAACCCGAGCGGCTTATAGAGCAGACTTCCGCCGCTTTTTAACAGTTCGTTTGCATCGCTAAAAGAAGCAAACAGCACATATAACAGCGGATAAAGCGTAATAAACATTAAAAACAGCATTACAAGCACATTTATACATTCAAAGACAATCCGTCCCGCACTTTTTTTCTTTATCATTCCGCACCTCTCCTTACCACAATGAAATGTCGCCTGCTTTTTTGCTGATAGCATTTGCAGCAGTGACAAACGCAAAGTTTATAACCGAATTGAAAAATCCCGCAGCTGTGGCAAGACCATAATCCGCACTGATTAAACCTTTTTTATAGATATAGTAAGACAATACCTCCGACGATTCCGCATTAAAAGCATTCGTGAGCAGTATAATCTTTTCATATCCTACATTCAGCACGCTGCCGAGCTTTAAAATAAACATAATCACTATCGTCGGCAGAATTGACGGAATGGTTACGCTCAATGTTTGTCTCCACCGTCCCGCTCCGTCAATTGTTGCCGCTTCGTAAAGCTGCTCATCTACTCCGGCAAGCGCCGCAAGATATATAATCGAGTTCCAGCCGAATTGCTGCCAGACATTCGAGCCAACGAATATAGGTAAAAATGCCTTTGCATGATTCAAAAGCGATTCTTCCGCCGGAGAGGGCAGAAAAACATTTACTAATGCAGTTACAATTCCGTCCGTACCTACAAACGTTCTTATCATTCCGCAGATTACAACCAATGAAATAAAATGCGGAAGATACGTTATTGTCTGTACGGTTTTGGCAAACCATTTGCCGCTCAGCTCATTGACAAGCAGTGCAAAAATAATCGGCAGCGGAAAGCCAACGATAATATCCGCAACGCTTATCTTTACCGTATTTACTATATTTCTTTTAAAATACGGGTCGGCAAAAAACCTTTTAAAGTTCTCCATGCCTACCCATTCGCTGCCGCTTACGCCCAGACGTATATCAAAATCCTGAAACGCCATAATAAGTCCGTACATAGGTCTGTAACAGAAAAGAATATAGAACGCAAGCACAGGAATGAACAGTAAATACAGGCTGTAATTCTTCTTCATGTCCGCCCGGAAACGATATGAAAAAGAATTTTTATCTACTATCGGTTCCTTTTTTGTAACTGTAATAGCCATAAATAACTTATCCTTCTTTCATGTATTATTCTTTTTCAAGAAATCTATCGTATGCTTTCTGATAAATCTCTATAATTTTTTCGGCTCCCATTTCTTTCATTTTTGCAAAATATTCATCAAGCGTTTCGATTGGGAGTTTACCTGCTATAATCTTACAAATCGTTTCCTCTCTGTATGTGTCCATAGGCGTAAGCAAATCCGCAATCTGCTTTTCTTCGTCAGAGGTACAAATTCCGTACGGAAGCGCATATTCCTCCGTTCTTGAGCTGCACGCAAGGTCAATCGCGTCCTTCTGCGTCTGGTGTTTATAATTCTGATACAGATAATCTATACTCTGCACTGATATAGGCATACCCACTCTTGTGTAAAGTCCCATTACCTCTCCCTGGGTTTTGCCGCCGCGTTTTGCAGGATCCATAATAATATCCGTATAAGTCGGGATCATTTTTCCCTCCGAATTTTCCTTCATTTCATAGCTTACGCCCTCTTTGCCGAAGTTCCACAAACGCTGTCCCTCTTCGGAATATCCGTAGTCGAGAACTCTTACGGCAAGCTCTTTATTTTTGCTCGTTGCCGATACCGCCGCTCCGACTGCTTTTACCAAAAAGTCCTTTGACGACCACATAGCGCGTTCACCTTTGACTGCCGTGGGTATTGTACACGGCACATATTTAATTCCGCTTGCCGGATCTATCGCGTCGGTATAAGTACCGAGGTTTCCTCCGATTGAACCGAGGAATGCGCCGTTATTTCCGTTTATAATTTCAGCCGACCAGTGTTCCTCCGTTTCGTTAAGGAAGTCTTTGTCGAGTATACCCTCCTTATACCAATCCGCCATTTGCTTTGTCCATTCGCCGAAGCCTTCTTCTGTCAGTCCGTACTTAACCGTTTTTCCGTCATGATAGAAATCTCCCGGGGTGTTGAAGCACGCCATAAACGGAGCGTCTGCTCTGAACTGCCATGTTGTGAATTTTGCCATAAGCGGAGTTTTTATTCCCATGCCGGCAAAGGCTTTGAGAACATTATCCCATTCTTCAAGTGTTTCCGGCTTTTCCAGTCCGGCTTTCTGCAACAGATCCTCTCTTATAAACCATGTTCTGAAGCTCGCCAGACGTTCATCGCCTAAAATCTGCGGAAAATAATAATATTTTCCCGTTCCGCTCGTCATATATTTTTTCAGGTCCTGATGCTCGTCAATATACTTTTTCAGATTCGGCATTATATCCGCCTCAATATACGGCGTTAAATCCGTTATAATCTTTTTTTCTATATTATAGTCGGGTCCGCCATTTGAATTTGCCCAGCCGGAGGTGATAATGTCCGGCATATCGTCCGACGCTACCATAAGATTAAATGCAGTTTTGGCGCTGCTTGCATCAGCCGGATATTCCCACTCAATTTTCACTCCTGTCGCTTCTTCAAGGAACTTGCCGAACTGATCTCCCTCCTTGACCTGGCTTGACTGCCACCAGCGAAGCGTCTTATCCGTCTCTATCGGATACGTTCCCGGGATTGTTGCCTTTACCGCTTCTTCCGCATCATTTTTCGCAGCTTTTTGGCAGCCGCTGACTGCCATTGATGCCGCAATCGTCAACAGCGCCGCTAAAAAAAACTTTTTCTTCATATTCTTCTCTCCTTTTTTAATAACTTTTACAGATAAATCATTTATCTGATGTGTTCCGAACTTTTTAGTCGTTATACCTGTATATAACACCCACAACTCCGCACCAGTATCTGCCGCGCAGTACCATTTTATCCGCCTGTTCTCCCGCGCCTCTTATCGTCCGCACACTGCTGTCGGGAGTATTCAATACTTGCGTGCTTATAATTTTACCGTCACGCCCGTTTACGTTTACAACCAAAACTTTTTTTACATCCGTAATAAATAAATCGCTTATATTTATATTGTTAAGAGCCTCGGTATTGCTTATGTCTATATCATTTTGCATAAGCGTTATTGTTCCGTTATCATATGAATAAACATATCCCGTCTGATACTCGCAGTCCGAACTTTCTGCAATATAAATCTTATTTTCGGACAAATCATAGTCTACTGCCAATGATTTAATCTGCTTTTTGCTGTCCGCTTCATATCTGATTATATCTCCGGCGCCCGCCTTAGCCGCCTCCTCCTGAACATATTCTGTGGTATAAAACTCATCATACGTCCCGTCATACTTCCATATACTCAGCAAATAGCACGACTCATCATCTTCATTTACGGCAAGCATTTTCTTTTCGATTACTCCGATTCCCTCCGGCCAATAACTCGGATTTGCTCCGACCGCCGATGCTTTTATCATCAGCGCTCCGGTAGCTCCCGTTTCCGCGCTTATGTCATACGCTGTGATGGTCTGTGTTCTGTCATCATCGGAAAAATAATCCGTTGTCAGTATTCCGAAATTGCTGTCGGTATCTCTTTCGCCCTCCGGCGGTATTGCGAATATTGCCGTATTACCGTCTATTTTCACCTTTCTGCCGAACACGCCGTTGCTTCTTTTGTACTGCAGGCCGGATCTTTCGCGATAAAATATTCTAAGGCTGTTATTCTCATCCGCGGTTTTAAATCCATCGCCGATAGTTGTCACATTTTCTCCCGTGTCAGCCATAATCAGCTCATTATCCCGGTTGATTTTAAATCTTATCATTCTGTCAACATCGTTGCCTGCAATCAAAGTCTTTAAGCTTTTGTAAACATTTTCCGCTGACTGCCGCACTCCGTCAAGCATCGGCTTTTTTGCCAGCTTTACACGGCGCATTACGTTATCCCCTGCAAACAGCTTAACCCAGTGTGCGTCTTTATCGATTTCATCGGTCCATGCCGATACAACCCAGCCGTACATTATGTCGTTTTCACTTCTGACATATGAAACAAGCGAACCGTCTATGCCGAAATAAAACATTCCGCTGTCGCCGGCTTTAAATTTAAAGTATTTTTTCGCATAACTGTTTAAAGTATGCTTAACACCGTTGATAACAACCTCATCATCGTTTACCGACGAAATCGTACCCCCCTCGGAATCTTTAAGCACCGTTGCGGTACAATATTTTTTATCGTCCGTCTGCATATATGCTATCAGCGAATTTTTCTCAATTTCGTTCAGGTCTATTTTTGCCATTCCGTTATAGCGTTCTTCGTATATTTCATATTCGCAGCCCGGGGCGGATAAATCAAGCGTGTTGCCGCTTTCGTTCCTGTCAAAAATATATCCGTCAACATCATCTGCCGACAAAACGTGTATGTACTTATAAACCTTTGCTTTTACTACGTCATATGCTCCGTCGCTGTTGTTATCGATAAACTCAAAAACACCGTTCGGAGTTTTGAAAAACTCGTTCATATTGTCCGGATAATTTGCCGTTCCGTTCTTTATAACCCTTATATCGTCCGAAAGCTTTATCCTTTTTGATTTATCATCACGGTAGTATTCAAGATATCTGCCGTCTGTTGAGTTGAAATCATCATACATCATCGAAAATATTTCGTTATCAGACGGATAAATCATCACAATTTCGTCGCTGTTATAAAGACTTTTATCCTCTTTGTAATATATCGTTACATTTAATCCCAGAAAGTCTCCGTCTTTTGCACAAAGATATTCGGTATTTCCTATTTTTATGTATCCGCTGCCGACCGCTTTATCTGCGTCATACAGCGATGTTCTTTTGTCTGCCGTTACAATGCCTTTTGACTTATAAATATTATGATATTTGCTTAATACGCTTTCGCATTTATCTCCGGTGTACGATACAATTTCGCCTTTTTCGTTTGTTTCCGGCATCAGCACGTGAACCGTATTGTATACCATGCGGTATGCGTCGGCACCGTTTAAGCGTTTTGCGTCGGAATAATCTATATTATCAAGTATTCCCAGTCTGAACGCTGTATTGGCATATCCCTGCGGATAACCTCCCGACATTTCCGATTGAACCGCATAATTCACAAATGCAACCGACATTTTTACCGCCTGAGCATATGTAATCGCTTCATCGGGATAGAACTTAGCCCCCTGTGAAACCATGCCCTTTTCGAGCGCGGCATTTACAATGCCGGAAAGCTCGCTTTCCTTTGAAACGTCCTCAAACGTCTCCCGACCGGACGCACCCGAATAATCAATACCCGCAGATGCAAGCAATAACGTCAGAAACTCACTTCTTGAAACCGTCTCGCTCTCAATATCAAGCTCATACCCCGCCGTCAGAAGGTCAACAAGTTCTTTTTCATGCTCCGGCTTTGTTTTCTCTGCCGATGCGCTCAAAGCAGTCGGTAGAATTGCAAAAGAAAGTGCAAGAATGAACAAAATAATTCTTTTCTTCATTTATTTTTCCTCCTGTATGTAATCAATGGTATTGCTGATTAAAGCCGCCGCCTCCGCTCTTGTCATTGTGTCTAAGGGATAAAATTTATTACTTCCCTTACCCGAAATAATTCCGGCATATGCCATATCGTTTACCGCTTCTATGCAGTAATCCGAAATCTCCTCCCCGTCCTTAAACGAAAACGTTTTATTCGGAAAATTAACCTTGTCTTTGATGTTTCTGTAAATTATAACAGACGCGTCCTCACGTGATATTTCGCGTTCGGGATAAACATTGTTATCATCGCTTCCCGTTATTATTCCTGCGCCGACCGCACGGCTTATATATTCAAAGTACCAGTCGTTTTCGCTGACATCGTTGAATTTTTTATCCGAACTTCCGGTAATGTTTAAAGCGTTAAGCACAAGCTTTACAAATTCGGCACGTATAACCGGCTTATCCGGTCTGAAAGTATTGTCATCATATCCCGATATAATTCCCTTTTCCGCAAGGGATAAAATATATCTTTTTCCCCAATGGTTTTCAATATCCGAAAAATTAATGCCGGAATTGTTTTTTTCCGTGTTATTATTCTGTTCCGGTACGGGTAACGCCCCCCCTGCAAGCGCCGCTCCGCCTTTGCCGGAGCTTGTGTTTCCGCCGCCGCTGCCGCCGCCTGTCGGTTTCTTTAAATTATCGGATTTTTCCGCGTCTTTTGCGCTTGTGCAGGCATTGTTGAATACAACGGCTATATCCTCAAATTTCACTATACCCGATACTTTCGGGAACATATAGTTAAACACCTTTTCGGGAGTTGAAAGAGCATTGTATTTCGCCTTATCTGCGCCTATAAGCTCAAAATTGTTATTAATCACCTTTCCCGAAGAATCCGTACCCAAAACCGCATTTTTAAGCGACAGCGAGCTGTCCGCATACTTTACTTCCGCCATTATTATGCTTTCACGGAAAGTCCTTGCAACCGTTTTTCCCTTAAAGAAATCGTCTGCGTTTAATATTTCCGCAAGCTTGGCTTTTTCGCCGTCCGAAAGCAGTTCATAATCCGCTTTTATATCGATTCCGTTCTCTTTGAGCAAGTCTGCATTATCGTTAATAACCGTAACGATTTCTTTCTTTTCGTTAATGTCATTTACGATTGACGCACTTTTATATGCCCTGTCAAGACTTGCTATATCGGCAAAACCGCCTGTCGGCTTTACATTTATAAGGTATTTCGCCATACATTCATTGATTGTGTATATTCCGAGTTCGTTCTGCGATGCCGCAATCATTTTTTCCGGCGTATCAGCTTCATTAATGCTTTCTAATATAACCGACAAATACAGATTTTCAAGAAATTCCTTTTCGCCGCGGTTAAGCTCCGCTTTTGCCGATTCAGGAAGATTTAAAAACTCATTTAATGTTTCTTCTATTATTCTCTTATCCGAAGCCGTTACTTCCGTCTTTCTGAACAAATCTTTACGTGCTGAGATAAACGCTGCGGCATTCGCATCAGATATACTGTTTTCTTTGAGCGGAAATACCGTAACAATATAATGTGCGGTATTTTCTCCCGATTTAACGGTTAACGGTACTTCATTGATAAATCCGTTAAGCTTCGTATTTACCTCCGCATCCGCCCACCTGTCAGCTAAAACAACATCCGCCGCGCTTATTTCCGTCTTTTTATAATCCACGTCAACCTTCGCCCTGTATGGATTTTGGGCTGTTCCGTCACCGCTTTCCGCGTTAAGCTTTTCTCCGCAGAACTCCGAAACGGTGCAGTCTCCCGAAGCAAGCTTTTTTCCAAGCTTCATCAGAACCTCATACTCGCCTCTTGTCAGCTCAGACTTAGCGTCATTGCTCAGATTTTCGTATGCATCAACAGCCTCACCTATCAGCGCGGAGGACGGATTTTCCGTAACTCCCGAAAGAAGCTCATCATAGCTCTGTATGAAATTCATCGCTTCATTAAAGCCGACGCTCGGTATGATATATAAATAATCAAATATTCCGTTAAACGCATTCGTGCCGGCGGGCCATGAAAATGCATACACTATATCCGTGTCTTTTTCCCAATACGGCACTGCGGCATCATAATACATTATCTGCCCTTTCCACGTATTTCCGCCGTCTGAGGAAACATCAAGGTATGTTCTGTATTCTCCGTCCTCATTCTCCTTGTTCTCTATCAGCACATCGGCGCTGTTCCATATTGTCGTGTATTCGCTTTTCATAACGTCCAAACGCTTATTGCTTATAAAGTTCGGACGGTTTTCATAAATCCCCACAGAATTGCTTTTCAGACTCCACAAGTCCTTTGCAGACAGAATTAATCCTATCTTACTTCTGTTGGTGTATCTCATTCTGATTTGCCAATGCTTGTTTCTCTTTAATGAGAACGGCTGCTCAAATACGTATTTTGCAGATGACGTATAATTTTCTTTGGCTTTAACCTCCGTCTGCGGAGTAATATCAACAGTGCCGTCATTCAAAAATTTCAGTTCTCCGCAGTCGCCCTCAATATTGATTTTATTGTAAAGTCCTTTTTCGGTATCCGTTTCCAGATTTCCGTCAAAGTCAAAGTAAAATCCCTGTTTATCCACATCGCTTACATATGTTATAACCGGATTTATTATGTATTTTTCTCCTCCGTTGGAAGCGTACACCCTGTCACCGTATTTTACCTCTGTATTTTTTGCCGCTTCGGTAAATGTATCGTCCGTATAAAGAGTGTCCATGCCGAAATCGGAGCTTACCGGCGTATTTTTTGTATACGGTATCTCAACGTTTATCTCTGTCGGTACATCTTTGGCAAAACACAGATTTACGCCTCCCGTAAAAAACGCCAGCGCGGTAATAAATGCTGCAATATGTTTCATTGCTCAATCTCCTTTTTTACTCAGTCCTGAAAATTATTTGTCCTTATACACGTAAATTTCCTTAATTGAGTTCCAGTTTCCGACTGTTGTTCCGAAACAATTTATCCGTACATATTTACCCCTTGCACCGGATACATTGTAATATTCCTGATCATCGGTCATTCCGCTTGTCATATTGCTGTAAACCCTCTTATAGGTTTTTCCGTCCTCAGAAACCTCAATGTTGAAGGTCATACTTCTTTTTGAACCTTCAAGAGTGATCATTCCTACTCTTGACAAATCATATACCTTATCAAGCTCTACTTCTATCCAGCATTCGTCCTGGGCAGACCATCTGGTATCAAGGTTTCTGTCAATCGCACACTTTCTGTTATTGTCCGCCTGCGGTTCCGCACTTGCTTTAACGCCTACGATTTTTAATTCCTCTATTTTGTCAAGATCGGGCATTGTCGGAAGTATTTTATATGAAATCTGATATGTCGAATATACATATTCACCCTTTGACACCTTAACTTCGCTCACACCCGAAAAATCTTCGGCATATTTTACGCTGACCTCTGCTCCGTCCTCGCCTTCTGCTGTTATTTCAGGTATTTTACCATCAGTATCATACACCGTAACAGTATAGTTTTTGGTATCGGGGCTGAATTTCTCCACAGTCTCTTTGCCGCTGTACAGACTTTTCAGTTTCGGCAGCTCCTCAATTTCGCCGTCCTCAATGCTCCACGCTGAAAGCTGCATATCGAGCATATCCGAATCGGCGGCAGGGTCGCTTAACGGAATGTATCTGACTTCTATATATTCATCGCCGTCACCCTCAAACTGTATCATCAGCTTGGTATATCCGCGGTTTACCGTTTGAGCGGAATTTGTCTTTGGAGATGTCGGCAGACTTTCGGGACTGCCGATAACAAACTTAGCGTCACGCGAGCTGCTGAGCATTTCAAGCTTTACTCTTTTTCCGTTCACCGTGAGAATTGCGGTTTTGCTGTCCTTTAACTCAACAGCCGCCTTGGTTTGCAAAAACCAGTAAACGGGAACCTTCTTTTTCAGTTTAAATTCATCGCGCACTATAACGCTGCGCCTGTCATTTGCAAGCATAAAGCCTCTGCGGCATGAGGTTGTGTATTTTTCATACGCCTGCGTCATATCGAGAATGGCATATGCGCCGCGCGGTTTGCTGACAAATTCGGTAACAGGAGAAAAATCATATATTGTTCCTGTCTGTCCGACTGATAAATCAGGATCGAATACCAGACAATTATGTCCCTCCGTTCTTTTCCGGTACATACTTGTACCCTCTGAACCGGCACCGTAATCCTCAGCACCGTAATCATAGGCGAATCTCTCGCCGAGCATATCCACAACATATGTACCTATATCCCAATGTCCGTGCGGACGTTCTCCGTGTCCGCCGTGCATCGAAACACACGTTGCCTCCCTTGCATAGTCACCGCGCATTGTTACAAGCTCAAGATCGCGGATATATCCGTCATTGCCGGCATTGAGCTTTTCGGGAAAATCAAGGTCAAATCTTCCGTACAAAACGTCAAACATACTTACCGTTGCCTGTATTCCGTTTCTTTGCGCCCATACTCTGAACTGCATGGCGAAATCATCGTTGAATTTCCTCGACAGCCACGAAAGCATCCCCGATGCTCTTGCGCTCATATCGCCGACATCGGAGTAATTGTTCGCTCCTACCGAGGTATTGTTAACCAAAAGCATATTATAAGCCTTATTAAACGCCATTGTCTGAGATAATCTGAAGTCCGTTCCGAATGCAGCGTCAAGAGATGCTATATAGTAAATCATATACTGCATCGTATATTCCCAGTATGCCGCCCCTTCCGGCCATGCGCCGTCGGGATACCACATTCTTGCGACTATTTCCTGGTTTCTCATTGTTCTGGTAAGCAAATCGGCATAATAATCGGGATTATCGTCAAAAAACGCAATAGCTGTCATGCTTGTTCCGGCACCGAACACCAATGTTCTGTTATTAAAGCTTGTCAGCTCGCCTGCACCCGCGCCGTCGCCCTCGTATGTTTTTACCATTACGGAAAACGCTTTATTTATAGTAGAATTTTTTATAAATTCTTTTCGTTCATCTGTCCAATAATCGAAAAACCAGTCATAGCCTATGGCATATGCCGCCTGAAATTCCGCCAGATCAAGCCA
Organism: uncultured Clostridia bacterium; assembly: GCA_934476675.1. Classification (GTDB taxonomy): domain Bacteria; phylum Bacillota; class Clostridia; order UBA1381; family UBA1381; genus UBA4716. Next base: position 106,401 of record CAKSOE010000007.1, read on the forward strand.
GTGGCTTCTGTCCCATGTTTCAAACTTTCCTACATTGTACAGCTCCGCCCATGCCTGCTCTGCGTATTTACTGTCGTTTGTTATAAAATATGCAAAACCCAGTTTCTGAACCCTGTCAAGTATCTGCCTTGCGGTTGCAAGGTAGTTTCCCTCCGCATTCCACAAATCACCCGTCGGCTGATTATCTTCAACAAGCTTATCCGCCTGCGCTATAATTTCATCGGCATACTTCTTGTACATCTCATTTGCGGCATAATCGGCTCTCATACGCTCCGTATCCTTACCGCTCACAAGTATCCTCGGATGTGCATTATCGGAATTTTCCGAAAATGCTTTTTTTATTTCCGATACGGCGGGATTGTCGTAGTTGAGCATATCCGCTATTTCCCAATAGGTTGTTTTATAGACTTCTTCACCGAACTTGCCCGGATTATCGGTCGTGCACTCGTCACTGACAACACCGCCGATAATTACAAATTGTTTTTCGTCCCAAGTAAGGGTTTTGTTTAAAACATCCTCCGCAAGCAGCCTTGCCGGAAAATAAATCACACCGTCCTTAATTTCGGGAATACCTTTGTCCGCAACAGTCTTTTCGCCTATTGTAACAGCCGCATCGCCATTCATCCATTTAACATTATCATTGATTATAATTCTTCCCAAGTCAGCGTTCCAATCCGCTTTGTAGTTTAAAGCGTCTGCAAGCTCTGTAACCGGAAGCATAAGATAACCGCCGCTGTTTACAAAGCACTTGTTTTCAAGCTTTTTCTTCTTACCGTTTGCATAATATGTGTTTGCGTAATACGAAATTGCCGCATTATCGCCCAGCGCCCCTTCTGCACGCTTGACAAAATTCAGCTGTTCCGGCATCGCCTCCATTGTTCCGCCGCCGGCATTTTCATTCGTTTCCGATTCATAGATGTTTTCTTTCGGCTCTTTTGCCTCATAAAACCTTATGTTATCGTAATCAGCGCTTCCCCCTCTGCCGTTATTGTAAAAATAGCTTCTGAAGCTTTTGCAGTAATCCGCTTCAAGATTATCAAACTCATATTCTCCGATTTTCTGACCGTCTATATAGATTGTATTAATCTTCCGCACATAGTCCATACATATAGCAAAATGTACCCATGCGTCGTTATATTTAAACCGATACACGTGTTCGCCGTTTGAAGTAACCTCACCGTTTGTTTCGATTCTGATTGCCGTCATCTGTCCCGATGTCGCATACATATTAAATGATATGGCAGGATTATTCTGCGTGATTTTCATATCAAAATCCATAACAAAATATCTTGAATCGCTGTGCTGTGTTCCGAACGAAAAATCAAACAGTGCGTCCTGGGTACCGCTTTTTGTAAATTCCAGATATTTGTTCCCTGTTTTTTTATCCGTTTTAAAACCCATGGTATTATTTTTCGGACTGAAAAGGAAAAATCCCGTTTTCTGAGTTACTTCATCTTCGAAATCCTTATCCAGCAAAACTCTGTTTCCTACCTTTACCGGCTTTTCCTCATCTGGAACGTCGGGTTCAATTTCTTTCGTTTCCGGATTATATGACGCTGTCGGAAAATCCTTTATTGTTCCCGTGTAGGCATATATATTATCCAGTTTTACAATGCTTTCACCATCTGTAGGTTTGAATTTGAATTTCAGATTTCCGTAAGCCGTCGGCAAACCGCTTGGGATATACCGCTTATAAGCGACGGTTTTTCCGTCTATCGCAAGCGTCATTCTCTGTTTTTCAAGGATTATTTTGAATTTTGTTTTCTTATCCTTTCCCACGCCTCCGACATTATATCCGTCACAAAGCTTTACTCCGAACCTTGAATCAAACGTCAGAATCTCAGATTCGGTGTTTCCGTTTTTTATAATGATTTTTCCGTCGGGAGATTTTTCCGAAAATTCAATGTCAAACGATACGGTAAGACTTTCTGCATCGCAGTTTACCGGAAAAGACGCTGTCATTTCGCGTCTTGCCGACGAAAGACGCATCGCCTTGTTTTTTTCGCCGTCCTCACATACGGCAGCTTTTTCGGAGGAATACTCGCCGCTGTCCGGCGCTGCATTGGTAACGTAATTATTGTACGTTTCCGAAAGATAAATTTTCCCTCCGTCCTCCGCCGCAAGCGCGCTTATATTCGCCAAAAGCATTATTCCGGCAAGAAGCGCAGCGGTTAATCGTATTCTCATTTTCTTCTCTCCTTTCCTCAATACAAACATCAAATCCAGAAATTCGGCGCCTTGTCGCCGTAAATTCTCTTCATAAGAAGTTCAACAAAGAAATAGTCTCCCCATATGCTACCAACATTTTTATTTCCGCACTGTGCTTTTGTAAGTATGTTGTCGTGTTCCGCCGGCGCCAGATAATTTTCAACAAGCTTTTCAAAAATAGCGTCGGAAACCTCACCGCACCTTTTCAGTTCTCCGTTCCTGTCATCTTTCGGTATATCCCTCTCAGCCGACCAGAACGCAGACGCCGCTATAATGGCGGCAGAAGAGTCCTTCATATGACTTGCACGCTCCGGCAATCTGAAATCCCATACCGGTATCATATCCGTTTTTTCGATATTTCTTATAAATACGTTTGCCACACCCTCTAAGCTCGGCAGATACAAATATTTATCACTTGTATGTTTTATCATAGAATTCATTCCGTATAAAGTCCAGGCAGTACCTCTCGCCCACGCCGAGCCGCATGAATATCCGCACCAGTTTTTCTCTGTAAGCGGCTCGCCTGTTTTTGCGTCAAAGCCGTATGCATGACGTACGGTATAATCCTCTCTTATAATATAATTTATTACTGCCTGTGCGTGTTTTTTATATACTCTTTCATAAAACGGATGGTTTGTTTCCGAATGAGCCCAGATTATAAGCTGCAAGTTCATAACGTCATCCGCAATCATGTTTATTTTGCTGTCTTTAAGAGAACAGAAAGAAGCGATTACTCCCGATTCGTAGTGATGCCTTTTGCCAAGCTCATCGGCAGCTTTAAGAGCCATTCTCTGAAATTTTACATCGCCCGTAATTTTATATGCCGCCACCGCATAAAGTGAATGAATAAATCCTGCGTCATGGTCTATTTCTTCAAGATGCGAGTACAAATTCTTTTCATAATAACCGAATAGTCCGTATAAAAAATCAAGATACTTCTGTTCTCTGTAATGATAATACATATAAGCAACTATTCCCGTAAAGAATGACTGCGTCCATACATTATTCTCCATCGGAACCATTTTATATGTATATGAGCCGTTATCCTCCATGAAAGTTTCCCGCAGACCGTTTTCAATATCTATCTTGCTTAACATTCTATCGGTCTTTTCTTTGCATAAGTTCAGTAATTCCAAATTGCTACTCATTTTTTCTCTCCTTTAACGTTAATGTAACCCCATTGAGCGTTACTGTTTTGTTGTTTTGCTATATCAGTATAGCATTTTTAGCGTTGTTTGTCAACAGTTTTACTAATATTTTTTATGTTTTTGAATGATTTTATTTGTTTTTAACTTATTTCGGGTATTTCAAACTGCTTTCTTTAACGTTCAAGTAATTTTACTTTATTATAAAGCAAATCAGTTTCAATACAGCGAACAAAGTATTCTTTGTGTTTTTGGCATATAAAAAAAACCGCCCCAATCTTATGATTGGAGGTCGGTTTTTTATCTCATATTAGGACCGTACGACGTACTTCTTCTTACCTTTAATTCAACCGGCAATATTCTTTTATCTTCAATTTCCTCATTGTTTATCTTTGCAATCAATATTTCCGCCGCTTCAACCGAAAGCTTGTTTACCGGAACGGTAATTGTCGTCAGCATAGGATAACAGACTATATTTTGCTGAAAATCCCCGAATCCGACTATCGACACATCCTTCGGAATCCTCTTTCCCGTGCGCAGCAGCACATACGACACATTCAGCGCCAAAACATCATCGCCGCATATTACAGCAGTAAAAACCTCGTTTTCAATCAGTTTTTCAATTTGCGGAATCAGCTTTTCAGGTTTGTTATTAACCGTGTCTATGCGCTTTACATTCTCCTGAACACCGTACATACGCATGGCGCCGCGCATACCGTCAAGCTTTTGCAACGAGCTGTATGTCTGCTCATTGCCGAAGATTGTCAAAATTTTTGTATGCCCCAGTTCAATCAAATGTTCCGCTGCTATATATCCTCCCCTCGTATCATCCCTCACAACACAGCCCACCTCCGGCAGAGCCGAATATTGTTCCATAAGTACCAGCGGAATTTTATACTTCAATATAAGCTTCACACCCTCGGTTTCAACCCCCACCGGACATATTATTATACCATCGACGCCGCTTTCCATGGCAGTTACAACCGCCTTATACTCTTTTTCAGCCGAATTATTACTGTTGAACATGATAACAGAATATCCGAAAGCGCCGACACACTGCTCAACCTCGCTGGCAATCTTGGAATAATACTGATTAAACATATCCATAATTACGCCTATCGTGTTGGTTTTTCCGCTTCTCAGCGACCGTGCGGAGCTGTTGGCTATATACCCCATTTCTCTCGCGGCGTTTTTGATTTTTTCTTTTGTTGCATCGGATATATCACTTTTATCATTCAGCGCCCTTGAAACCGCATTGACCGAAACCCCCGTCGCCGCCGCAATCTGCGCCAATGTAACTTTACTTTTCATTTGGTTTTTTCCTTTAATTACTATATAAATTATATGCTTACATTATATAGCAATAAAAGCATTTTGTCAATACGGACAATCTCTTTATAATTTTTTTAAAAAAAATGTTTGAAAAACCAAAAACGGTGGTATATATTAAATGAAAGATAAAATCTTTCAAAAAGAGCATCAAGGAGTGAGTTATATGAAGTTTACAATTATTGCAAGGAAGTTTGATTTAACGGACAAGGTAAGGGAGTATGTGGAGAAAAAGCTCGGAAAGCTCGATAAATTTTTCAAAGATGAATCGGAGGCGAGGGTTGTTCTCGGAACAATCAAAGATAACGACTATATTGAAGCCACCATATACGCGGGAGGCATGATATACAGAGCCGAGGAATCCGATAAAGAGATTTTAGCGGCGATTGACACACTGGTAGATGTAATTGAACGTCAGATACGCAAGAACAAGACGCGTCTGGCGAAAAAAATAAAAAAGGAGGCGGTGTTTGAACCGCAGCTGATAAGCGGCGAAAATTATACAGGGGGTGAGGAAACCGACGCGTTTGATATTGTAAAAGTAAAACGATTCCAGGTTAAGCCAATGAGCCCCGAGGAAGCAATCCTTCAGATGAATCTTTTGGGACATACCTTCTTCGTATTCAAGAATATGGAAACGAACGAAATGAATGTAGTGTATAGGAGGAATGACGGAAGGTATGCATTGATTGAATCGGTCGAATAATTGTGAAAGAGGGATTGCAAAAATTCTCCCGATATGGTACAATCCATATCGGGAGAATTTGTTTTTATGAGAATTATTGAGTATATAATAGATGATGAATACAGCGGCAGAAAAATCAAAGATTTTCTTATGCGCAAGTGTCATATGTCAGGAACGCTTTTAAAGGAGCTGAAACAATACAAGGACGGTATTACTGTGGACGGCAAGCCGCGGTTTGTTGTGGATACGCTCAGGGAAAACGATATTTTAAGAGTAACGATACATGAAAGCGCATCTGAGAATATCACGCCGGTCAAAGGGGATTTTAATATTCTTTATGAGGACGAGGATATTATAGTTGTCGAAAAACCGCCGCATATGCCCACGCACCCGTCGGCAGGTAATTACAGCAATACGCTTGCAAATGCTCTTATGTATTACTGGCGGCAAAACGGCGAGGAACACGTTTTTCGTGCTGTGAACAGACTGGATAAAGACACATCGGGAGTTATGTGCGTTGCGAAGAATAAGTATGCGCATGCGGTTCTGTGCGATGAGATAAAAAGCAAAGCTCTTTGCCGCAGCTATATGGCGATAGTCACGGGAGATGTTACGGAGAACGGAACGGTGGACGCGCCGATTATGCGTGACAGCGACAGCGTTATAAAACGATGCGTGGGCGGTACAAGCCGTGCCGTTACGCATTATAAGGTCATTGAACGGTATGGAACATATACCTTACTTGCGCTTTCTCTTGAAACAGGACGTACGCATCAGATACGTGTGCATATGAGCCATATAGGCCACCCTTTGCTCGGCGATTGGCTTTACGGTGAAGAAAATCACTCACTGTTTGACCGTCAGGCTCTACATTCCTGCAATCTAAGGCTTATTCATCCGGTCACAGAGAAAAAAATGGAATTTTCCTCCGATTTGCCGAGGGATATGAAAGAATTTCTGCTTACGCAAAAATAAATTAAAAAGACTATTGACATCTGCATTTTTTTGCAGAATAGCCGTAATCGCTGCGGCCGGCTATGCCGATTACGGAGCTGACAGTAATGTTCTGTTCCGCAGCGGCTGTTAAAAATATACAAAGGAGCTGTAAAAAAATCATCTTGTTCTAACCCTCCAAAAAAACAGGCTGTCACAACCTTTTCCGGTCGATGACAGCCTGTTTATATTACTTTAACACAAAATCCAGCATACGCAAGGTCTCTTCACGCTTCTTTACCCAATCGGGTTTATCCAAGTCCGTCAACAGGTAATCTGTCGAAACGTCCAGCGCTTTTGAAAGGTTCACTATCTTCATAAAATTCGGTGTACGTATACCTTTCTCCCAATTTGTAATGCTCGTGCGCGATACCCCTATCATCTCTGCCAATTCAAGCTGAGTGTATTTTTTATGCTTTCTTGCCACTCTCAGTCTGGTTGAAAAGCCCTTAGGCATTTCCATCCCCTCCATCAGTCAACATTTCTTCCGTAGTTGTTTTTTCCTCGTTTTCGGAATTTCTCACGCGGTTGAATATTTCCATAAATTCCTCACCGCTGATTGTTTCTTTATTTATAAGGAATTCTGCTATTTCATCAAGAGCTTTTCTGTTCTCCGATAAAAGCTTATAAGCCTTATCATGACACTGTTTCAAAACCTCAACTATCTCGCGGTCAATATCCGTTTTTGTTTCTTCACTGCAATTTGAAACGTTTCTGCCGTCAAGATATTTGTTCTGCATACTTTCCAGCGCCGCCATGCCGAATTTATCCGACATTCCGTACATTGTAATCATGTTTCTTGCAAGCGATGTGGCACGTTCAATATCGTTTGAAGCGCCGGTTGTCTGCGTATTAAACACAATTTCCTCCGCACAGCGTCCTGCCAGAAAAACAGTTATCTGATCCATAATCTCATCTTTCGACATCAAATAATGTTCTTCTTCCTCCGGCATCTGCATTGTATAGCCGAGAGAACCCATTGTTCTCGGAACAATCGTTATTTTCTGAACAGGCTGCGTATTTTTCTGCAAAGCCGTTGCAAGCGCATGACCCACCTCATGGAACGAAACAATGCGCTTTTCTTTTTTGCTCAAAATTCTGTCTTTTTTCTCTTTTCCGGCAATGATAACCTCAACAGCCTCCATTAAATCCTCCTGGAGCACTACCTGTCTGCCGCAGCGAACCGCACGCAGTGCAGCTTCGTTTATCATGTTTGCCAAATCAGCGCCGACTGCTCCGCTTGTGGCAAGAGCCATTTCGTGCAAATCAACCGACGGGTCGGTTTTTACATTCTTTATATGAACCTTTAAAACGTCCTCACGGCCTTTAAGGTCCGGTTTTTCAACAATTATGCGTCTGTCAAAGCGTCCCGGCCTCAACAGTGCCTTATCCAGCACGTCCGGACGGTTTGTTGCCGCAAGAATAACCAATCCCTTTGACGAATCAAAGCCGTCCATTTCCGAAAGCAGCTGATTCAGCGTCTGTTCTCTTTCATCATTTGAACTTATCTGGTTATCTCTCGATTTTCCGATTGCATCAATCTCGTCTATAAATATGATACACGGCGCTTTTGACGATGCCTGCTTGAACAAATCTCTCACACGCGATGCGCCGACACCGACAAACATTTCCACAAATTCAGAACCCGAAAGCGAAAAGAACGGTACGTTTGCTTCTCCGGCAACTGCCTTTGCAAGCAAGGTTTTACCCGTTCCCGGAGGGCCTACAAGCAGTGCGCCCTTTGGCTGCTTTGCTCCGATTGCGGTATATTTCGCGGGATTGTGCAGGAAGTCGACTATTTCGTTAAGCGATTCCTTCGCTTCCTCCTGTCCGGCAACATCGTTAAAAGTAACTCCCGTCTTATTTTCAACGTTATACATTTTGGCATTCGACTGACCTATTCCCATAATTCCGCCGCCGCCCCCCATTTTCTTGGAGACCATCCGCATCACAAATGAGAACATCGCAAACATTATCAGCAGCGGTAAAATATATGTCAGGAAAAATCCCAGTATCGGATTATTATCCGGAATATTCGTATAATACGTTATTTTATGCTCATCAAGCAGCGGCAGCAGTCTGTCGTCACGGATATATCCCGTACGGTATATATCCCTTGTTTTATCGGCAAGCTGTTTTTTTACCTCGCTTGTATTTACGCCGAGAGAACCCATGAATTTCAGTATCGAGTTGCTTTCCTCCGGCAGGGTATCCTTCGGCTTTCCGTATATAATGAACTGCTCGGAGCGTATCACAACGGTATCGACCTTATCCTCATTAATCATATCCAGAAACTCATTATATGTGATTTCCTGCGTCGTATCCATAGCGGATTCCGATATGAAATAATTGAGAAAAATAGTCGCGGCTATTGACACGATAAGAAATATTATAATTGGATTTTTCAAAGGCTGGTTATTTTTATTGTTATTTTTCACCGGCTTGACATTTCCTTTCATTTTATATAATCTTACTGTATTTTAACACGTTTCGCATTTTTTTTCAATATCAAACGGATAATTTAACAGATTTTTTATTATATTAACAAATTCACGATATTTTAATGTCATGCTCTTGTTTTAAAGAGCATGACGCTGTAAATCCTCCGGACTTTTAACTGCTTTTTTCTGCGGAACAACTTTATCAAATTCCCTGTCCTTTTCGAGGTTTTCAAACGCTACCGCCATCATCAGCTTAATACGGTTAATCTGATTGACCTCGCTTGCTCCCGGATCATAGTCAACCGCCACAATATTCGATTGCGGATACTGACGTCTCAACTCCTTAATCATGCCCTTTCCGGTAACATGATTCGGCAGACACGCGAACGGCTGAACGCACACAATATTCGGCACGCCCGAATTTATAAGCTCAATCATTTCGCCCGTCAAAAACCAGCCCTCACCCGTGCAGTGACCAAGCTGAAGCACACTTTTTGCTCCCTCGGCAATTTCCGCAATATGTCCGGGCGCTCTTTTTGCGAATTTGGGATTTGCTTTCATCACCTTTTCGGCGTGTTTTCTGAAGCTTTCTATTCCCGTTATCGCAAGATTGCAAAGTCTTGCCGCAGACGCTTTCGTGCCCAGATTATCACGCTTGAAGTTATTGTTATACAGGCAGTAAAGCAAAAAGTCAGCTAATCCCGGCATAACCGCCTCGCCGCCCTCCGATTCGATAACGTCCACAATGTTATTATTTGCATCGGGATGGAATTTTACAAGAATTTCACCCACCACGCCTACCTGCGGCTTTCTTACCGAATCGTCTATCGGAATTGCATCAAAATCGGCAATTATTTCATCTATTACTTTTTTAAGCTTCAGTCTGCTCCTGTTATTTGCGCACAAATCGTTATAAAGACGGTTAAGCCATCTGTTATAAACCTCATTTGTTTCACCCTTGTTAATTTCATACGGGCGCACACGCATGGTAAGCGCCATAATCAAATCGCCCCAAGTACAAGCTTTTAACAGTCCGCTTACAAGCTTAGGCGTGATTTTAAAGCCGGGATTTCCTTCAAGTCCCGAAACGTTTAACGACACAACAGGAACCTGCGGATAACCCGCTTCTTTCAGCGCCTTTCGTATAAATGCGATGTAATTTGTCGCACGGCAGCCGCCGCCCGTCTGCGTAATCATTACAGAGGTATTGTTCGGATCGCATTTGCCGCTTATAAACGCATTTATAAGCTGTCCCGTTACCATGATTGAGGGATAGCACGCGTCGTTATTGACACTTTTAAGCCCTGCCTCAACGTCTGCCGCGTCCGCATGAGGAAGCACCACCGCATTGTATCCGCATGAGCGCATAACCGCCTCGAACATACCGAAATGTGTCGGCGACATCTGCGGAAAAATCACGGTGTGATTTTTCTTTTCTTTTTCCGTAAATTTGACACGGTTAATCGTGTAATCCTCAATTTTATGCGGAACAAACTTGTTTGCCGCACGTTCTTTGATAGCCGCTTTAAGCGAACGCACACGTATTCTCGCCGTGCCGAGACTCGACACCTCATCTATTTTAAGCGTTGTGTATATTCTCTCGTGCGACTGCAAGATTTCCTGAACCTGGTCGGTTGTTACCGCGTCCAGTCCGCAGCCGAATGAATTTAACTGTATCAGTTCCAGAAGCGGATTTTTTATAACCTCCGCTGCCGCCTCGTAAAGTCTTGTATGGTATGCCCACTGGTCAACCACGCGTATATCACGCTTTAAATGTCCCATATGCGCAACGCTGTCCTCTGTAAGCACCGCAAACCCCTGGGAAATAATCATATTAGGAATACCGTGATTTATTTCCGGATCTATATGATACGGTCTGCCGGCAAGCACTATGCCGCGGCGGTTGTTGTCTTTAAGCCACTGTACCGTTTCTTCGCCTTTTTTGCGTATATCATCCTTAAATTTCTTGAATTCCTCAAACGCTTTATCCGCAGCGGCGCTTACCTCCTCCTTTGTAACGCCGAACTGCTTCATTGCTTTGCACATCTGACGTTTAAATGACGGTCTGTCGGCAAGATTTATAAACGGATAAATAAAATTCATACCCTCGCCGCGCACCGCATCCATGTTATTGTAAATCACCTCGGGATATGACGTTACCATAGGACAGTTGAAGTGGTTTCCGGCATCGGAATACTCTATCTGCTCATACGGAACGCACGGATAAAAAATCGTCTTTATCCCCTTGTCAATCAAATCCTGAATGTGTCCGTGCACAAGTTTAGCCGGATAGCACGCACTTTCTGACGGTATCGATTCTATGCCTTTTTCGTACATTTCGTGCGTACTTCTGCCGGAAAGCCTTACCGCAAAGCCAAGCTCCGTGAAAAACGCAGCCCACAGCGGATAGTTTTCATACATATTAAGCACTCTCGGAAGTCCTATAAGACCTCGTGGAGCGTCGCTTTCCTTTAAAACAGGGTATCTGAACACCCTTTTGTATTTATAATCGAACAAATCAGGCAAATCCTTGTTTGTGTTCTCAATTCCAGCACCGCGCTCACATCTGTTTCCCGATATGAGATTTCTTCCGTCTCCGAAAGTCGTTATTGTAAGCTGACAGTGGTTTGAGCATTTCTGACAGCGTGTTAAAGACGTTTCAAACGAAAAATCGTCCAGTTCATTTTCCGCAAGCATATCACATTTCCCGCCGTCCCAGCGTTCTTTTGCAATCAGAGCGCTGCCGAACGCTCCCATAAGTCCCGCAATATCGGGGCGTATTACATTTTTTTCCGTAAGCAGCTCAAAGCAGCGCAGAATTGCATTATTGTTGAATGTTCCGCCCTGAACTACAATATTATCACCCATAAGCTCGGGATCACGCAGCTTTATGACCTTATACAGCGCATTTCTCACAACAGAATATGACAATCCGGCGCTTATATCACCGACGGTTGCTCCCTCTTTCTGCGCCTGTTTTACGCGTGAGTTCATAAACACCGTACAGCGCGTTCCCAAATCAACAGGATTTTCAGATTTAAGCGCTTCCTTTGAAAAGCTTTCGGTGTCAAGTCCGAGTGATTCCGCAAACGTCTGTATAAACGAGCCGCAGCCGGAGGAGCACGCTTCGTTAAGCATTATAGACTCAATAACGCCGTTTTTGATTTTCATGCACTTCATGTCCTGTCCACCGATGTCGATTATAAAATCAACGTTGGGCGAAAAATGATTTGCCGCCTTATAATGCGCAATCGTTTCTATTTCACCCTCATTTATACGAAACGCCTTTTTCAGCAAAAGCTCGCCGTAGCCGGTGGTACAGGCATTCGCAATAAACGCCCCCTCCGGTAATTTTGAATATAAGTCTTTTAAAATAGAAATGCCTCGTGTTATCGGACTTCCCTCGTTTTTTCCGTAATAAGAATAGATGATTTCATCGTTTTCATCGGTAACAACCGCCTTGATTGTCGTCGAACCGACATCAAGTCCCAAAAATACCGGTCCCGACGCTTTTTCTATATCGCCTCTTTTTGCAACGTGTGCGGAATGTCTTTTGAAAAATTCGTCCTTTTCACCGTCATCCGCGAAAAGACGGCGCATACGTGTTATTTCCGTTTCCGTTTCCTTTGCGTTTACAAGCTTATCAAGCAGATTGTCTATATCCGTTTCCGCATCGGTATACATCATCGCCGCGCCGATTGCCACAAACAGCTGTGCATTTTCCGGCGTTGAAAATGATGTTGCGTTTTCCTTTAACGTTTCCTCAAACTGACGGCGCAGCTGCGGCAAAAAGTGCAGCGGGCCTCCCAAAAATACTATATTTCCTTTTATAGGACGTCCCTGCGCCAATCCGGAGATTGTCTGCGTAACAACCGCCTGCAAAATTGAAGCTGCAACGTCCTCCTTTGCCGCACCCTCGTTTAACAGCGGCTGAACGTCCGATTTTGCAAACACTCCGCACCGCGCGGCAATAGGATAAATTGTTCTGTGCTTTTCGGCAAGTGCATTAAGTCCGTCGGCATCCGTCTTTAACAATATAGACATCTGGTCAATAAACGACCCCGTACCCCCTGCGCACGTACCGTTCATACGCTGCTCCAGACCGCCGGTAAGATAGAGGATCTTTGCGTCCTCTCCCCCCAGCTCTATAACTACGTCCGTATCGGGCAGATATTTTTTTATTGCGGTTTTGTTCGCAATAACCTCCTGCACAAACGGCAGTTTAAGCATTTTTGACAATAACAGTCCGCCCGAACCCGTTATAACTACCGTAAATTTTTCCTCTCCGATTGCTTCTTTTACGCGTCCGAAAAGATTTACTACCGTATTTTTTATATCCGAAAAATGCCGCAGATACTCTGCAAAATACATTTTTCCTGCATCATCCGAAACTACAACCTTTACAGTTGTTGAGCCTACGTCTATTCCCATGTGAAGTCTGCTCATTCTGTATCCTCCCTGTGAGATTTATGCCATACAGCCAACAGGCTGATGCGAATAAAGTCTAAAATAATCTAATCTTATTATAGTTGTTTTCTCGTAAATAGTCAAGTACAAAAATTTTTCTCTTTACATTGTTCAATTGACAACGATGGGTGACACTTTTATTAAAAAAAATAATTATTTGCCGATGCGCCCTTGACAATTCATATAAACCGTGATATAATATTTCAAAAATGAACTATTCAAATGTGAACTATGAGGTGACGGACTGTGAATTTGAGCATAGAAATTTCAAGAAAGATTTCTCAGGCATACAATGCGATGTGCAAGCCGCTGTGCAAAGAGCTGGAGCTGTCGCAGACAGCGTTTGACATCCTGATGTTTCTCGGCAACAACCCGAACTATAACACTGCCGGTGAAATAGTGGAAATACGGCGGATTAAGGCCAATCTTGTATCGGTAAATGTTGAAAGGCTTGTCAGAGAGGGATATCTTCTCAGAAAACAGGTGGTAGGCGACCGACGGAAAACGGGACTGGTATGTACCGATAAAGCAAAGCCGATTATTGACCGCGGGCGAAAACTTCAGAAAGCCTTTACAGAGAGAATGTTCTTGAATATGGATGATGATCTGCGTAAGGCGTTTTCAGAGGCAACAGACATTATTGAGAAAAATCTGAACGAGATTTTGGAGGCGTAAAATAAATTATGAGTATTGCATTAACCGTTTTGGTAACATTTTTTGCAGGTATGGGTGCAGGTCTCGGCACAGGCTTTGCGGGAATGAGCGCTGCTGCTGTAATCAGTCCGATGCTGATAACCTTTTTGGGAATGGATCCTTATATGGCAGTGGGAATTGCACTTTCTTCCGATGTTCTCGCCAGTGCGGTTTCGGCATACACCTATCATAAAAACAAAAATCTGGATGTGAAGAACGGCTTGATTATGATGGTCAGTGTGCTGGTGTTTACAATTGCCGGAAGTTACATAGCAAGTCTTGTGCCATCAGCGACGATGGGCGGTTTTTCGGTGTTTATGACATTCCTGCTTGGAATTAAATTCATCGTGCGCCCCGTTATGACAACCAAGGAAAGCATGGAAAAAACTTCAGCAAAAAAGCGGGCAATTCAGTCCATAATCTGCGGTGTGATGATTGGTTTTATCTGTGGCTTTATCGGTGCGGGCGGCGGTATGATGATGCTGTTGATTTTAACGAGCGTAATGGGGTATGAATTAAAAACTGCCGTAGGTACAAGCGTATTCATTATGACCTTTACTGCGTTAACGGGCGCTGTGTCACACTTTGCTATAGGCGGATTGCCTGATGTTTTGACTTGGGTATTGTGCGTTGTATTTACGCTTTTGTGGGCTCGGATAGCTTCGGTATTTGCCAATAAGGCACAGCCTAAAACACTTAACCGCGCAACAGGTGTAGTTCTCGTTGTTCTCGGCATTGTTATTATGGGCTTTCAATTATTAAGCTGATTGGTACGCCGCACAAAATCCATTATTGAGGAAACACATCATGTAGAATTTGGTAAAACAAAAACGCTGTCATATTCTTAATGTTATACTATGCCGTATGGAGCCGCTATTTTGTCGGCGAACGAAAGATTGCTATGCTGAACCGCACATTTCTCTTTGTGCCAATGCCGCTTGCGGTGTTCGCGGTGCTTTACTTTTTATGTGCTGCTGTTTGGCTACACAATCTTCCTGCTGTGATTATTATGGCTGTTTTTGGTGCAGTACATATGACGGTGTCGATATAATTTTTTTAATGATCATTAAAATTTTCCCTAAAACTCTTGACAAGTAACCGTTCGTTTGCTATAATTATAGTAACCGAACGGTTACTACTATTTAAGGAGTGAAATTATGGCGGGAAATACTAAAGAGCGAATCTTGGAAACTGCACTTGAATTGTTTGCACAGAGCGGATATTTGGGAACTTCTATGAGCGATATTGCGAGTGAACTGGGAATCACCAAAGGCGCTTTGTATAAGCACTATACTAGCAAGCAGGAGATACTTAGCAGCATTGTGGAACGGATGAACAAAATGGACTATGAACGAGCCGAAGAATATGAAATGCCGGAGGCGGAGCCGGACGGTTTTGCAGAAGCTTATTTGCACACACCGATTGAAAAGATCCGTGCCTATAGCATGGCGCAGTTTGACCATTGGACAAAAGAGCATTTTCCCTCAAATTTCCGAAAAATGCTGACATTAGAGCAATACCGTGATCCAAAGCTTGCTAAGCTTTATCACGATTATCTGGCGACCGGACCTACCGAGTATATGGCGGCAATTTTCCGAAAGCTGACGGATTCCGATGATGCCGCTATGCAGTTGGCGCTCGAATTTTACGGTCCAATGTTCCTGCTATATAGCGTTTACGATGGGGCAACCGATAAAGAAAGCATTGCGCTCCGGCTTTGCGCACACATTGACCGCTTTATTGAGAAAATCGAATCAGATTACAGAAAGCAGGGAAAATCATTATGAAACTATATTTTGGAAATGCCGTCACCTCGGCGACAACGCTTATGATTCTTGCTCTGCTCGGATTTATCGTCTATTCAGTCTTTAACCGTGCAAATATTGAGTATTGGGGGTGCAGAAGTGTTATAGTGCTGGTTTTCGGACTTGTGGTCTGCTGCTTTGCGGCAGCACGTGACGGTTTGGATAAGACTATTCAGCACACCATCGACGGAAGCTGCGCACCGGGGCTGTTCCCTCTCGTCAGTGTGCCCACCATCGTCGGCTGTGTCGGTGCACTGCTGATTATCATTGCCGCCATTGCTACGCCGATTGCCAAAACGCAAAAGATGCGCGAGGTTTGGTTCTATGTGATGTCGAGCGGTGCAGCGCTGAAAATCGTGACGATGGAGATCGCACGAATCATTCTCTGAAGTGAAAAGGAACTGTACTTATGCCGCAATCGGTGACAGCGGTAATATGATCTGTGTTGCTCCGAACGAGAAAGTCGTTGTCGCAGTATCTGCCTACTTCAAACCTGCAGTACATGACCGCATTGACTTTATCGAGAATATTCCGCTGCCGGTAATAAACAAAAGTTCTTTGTTCTGAAACTATATCCGAATTTTTGTGTTTCTCTTGACAATTCATAAAAAAACAAAATTATACTACAACTAATGAACATTAATTAGCAAAAGGAGAAAAACTATGTCAGAAAAAAACATCATCATTCGTCTTGAAACAAAAGACGATTACAAAAATGTCGAGAACCTGACCCGCGAGTCATTCTGGAATGTTTA